>NZ_JBEYZU010000003.1:222525-581333 GCF_040646235.1 Streptomyces sp. NPDC046261
TGGACGAAGGCAAGGTCATCTGCGACATCGGCGTCGCGCCCGTGCGTCCCGCCGAGTTCGTGCACTTCACCATCACCCAGATCGCCGGCCAGCCCGGTCAGAGCACCTGAACGAGCCGCAGGAGGCACCCCACATGTTGACCGGTGACAGCTTCAGCAGCAGCACCTTCGCCATCGAACTCGGCAAGTTCCAGGTGGAGACCGTCCAGAGCGTCTCGGGGCTCCAACTGGAGCAGGACGTCGTGGAGGTCCGCCAGGTGTCCCCGACCGGGGAACTCCTGATCCGCAAGCAACCCGGCGCCCGGAAGACGGGCGAGATCACCATCACCCGGGGCATGGACAAGAGCACCGCCTTCACCGACTGGATCAAGGCGACGCTCGTCAACGCCGACCTCGACTCCGCGCGGCAGAACATCACCATCGCCCTGAAGGACGCCAAGAAGCAGACCGTCCGCCGCATCCACCTCAGCAACGCCTGGGCATCCCGCTGGGAGGGGCCGTCGCTGGGCGCCTCGGAATCCGGGCCCGCCACGGAACAGGTGACCATCACCTACGAGGACATCACCGTCGAGTAGCCGGCCGGTCCCCATCCCAAGGAGCGCAGATGCCCGATCCGAACCCTCCGGGAGTCTTCGTCAAGGAACTCCCCAGCGGAGTGCGCACCATCACCGGGGCGAGCACCTCCGTCCCGGCGTTCCTCGGCTACACGAAGTTCTTCGCGGCGGACGACCCGAACGCCACGCCCGCGCCGTTCGACGATGCCGAGCGCAAGGTCCCGCAGAAGATCGGAAGCTGGCGCGAGTTCGCCGCGCGCTACAGCATGGAGAAGATCGCCAAGGAGCTCGCCGGGACGGACGACCCGGACACCGTCCAGACGCTGGAAAGGTGTTTCCCACTGGCCGAGGCCGTCTACGGATTCTTCGCCAACGGCGGGAGCACCTGCTACGTGGTGGGCTTCACCAGCCCCGACAAAGCCGTGGATGTCCCGGGCCTCAAGGGGAACATCGACGACCGCACAGGTCTCGCCGGGCTGGAGACCGTCCCCGAGGTCACCATGGTCGCCGTGCCCAGCCTCTGGGACATGACCGCCGACGTCAGTGCCGGTGAACCGCCCCCACCCGACCAGGACCAGGGCATCAGCAGGATGGCCGAGGTCCTGAGCCACTGCACCGCACAGCGCAACCGGCTGGCGATCCTCGACCCGCCCCCGGACCTGAACGCCGGGGACGTCAAGACGTTCGCCGGGAAGCTCGCCTCCCCGGACACCGACGACGCCGCCTTCACCACCCTCTACTACCCGTGGATCACGGTGCCGGGCGTCAACGCCACAGAACGCACCGTGCCACCCTGTGGCCACATCGCCGGCGTATGGGCCCGTACCGACGCCGAACGCGGCGTCTTCAAGGCCCCCGCCAACCAGAACCTGCGCGGCGCCCTCACGCTCGACACCCTCCTCACCGACGACCAGCACGGGGAGCTGAACGCGGCGGGCGTGAACTGCCTGCGGGCCTTTCCCGACCGGGGCCTGCTGGTGTGGGGTGCCCGGACGAGGTCGACGACGCGTGACTGGAAGTACCTGAACGTCCGGCGTCTGGTGTCGTTCCTCTCGGACTCGATCCGTCAGTCGTCGACGTGGGCGGTGTTCGAGCCGAACGACGAGCGGTTGCGGGCGACGTTGCGGCACTCGGTGACGTCGTTCCTCACCGACCAGTGGCGCCAGGGCGCCCTGGTCGGCCGCAAGCCCGACGAGGCGTTCTACGTGATCTGCGACGACACGAACAACAAGTCGGACACCATGGACGAAGGCAAGGTCATCTGCGACATCGGCGTCGCGCCCGTGCGTCCCGCCGAGTTCGTGCACTTCACCATCACCCAGATCGCCGGCCAGCCCGGCCGGACCGGCTGACGGCGACCCGCCGGCCCCGCACCCGTGGGGCCGGCGGGACCGCCCCGGCACAAGGGGCCCACATGCCGCGACTCGTGCTGCGCGCGGGTGACATCGTCACCCCCCTGCCGCAGATCACCTCGACCACACCGATACCCGGCCTGCAAGGAACGCTCACCCCCGTGCCGACGCCCCTGCCCGGCTCGGCGGCATTCACCGTGGAGCGCATGACCGCGTGCGTACCCGAGGACATCGAGCGACTGAGGTTCTACGTCTTCTACTTCACCCCCGCCTACCCCGTCCTGGGCATCGGCGAGGTGCGGCTGACCCTCTCGCCACGCCACCGGTCACGCCACGCACGCACCCGGCGCGGCACAGAAGTCGCCCTCGACGGCGGCCCACTGGGCCTGGTGCTCGTGCCCAAGGTCGCCGCGTCGAACCCCTCCAACACGGCGATGCCCAACGACCCGTCGAAGGAATACGCCGGCCGGGCCACCCTTTCCTGCCCCCGCGTCCGCCCCGCACGGGCCGGATCCCGAGCCTGACTCAGCCCGGGAGCACCGACCCGTCGAAGTACCGCCCCAGCTTGACGTACTCGTCCCGCACGGCATCCAGCAGATCGCCGGTGCCCACCGGACGGCCCGTCTCCGCCGCCCGGTAGGCCGCGGTCAGCGCGCAGCAGCGGATGGCACCTCCGGGCAACTCGAACGCGTCCGCCAGCAGCCCCAGGTCGAGCTCCGGCGCGCGCGGCAGAAAGGGACCGAGGCAGCGGTCCCACAGTGCCCGGCGCTGCTCCGGACCGGGCGGGCCGAAGGGCACCACGAGGTCGAGCCGGCGCAGGAACGCGGAGTCGATGTGGTCGTGCACATTGGTCGTCAGGACGGTGAGCCCGTCGAAGGACTCCAGGCGCTGCAGCAGATACGCGGTCGTGGTGTTGGCGTACCGGTCGTGTGCGTCCACGGGCCGCGATCGCTTGCCGAAGACGCCGTCCGCCTCGTCGAAGAGGAGCGCCACGCGGGCGGGGTCGGCCGCGGAGAAGAGGAGTTCGAGGTGCTTCTCGGTCTCCCCGATGTACTTGTCGACGACCGCGGAGAGGTCGACGACGCGCAGCTCCAGCCCCAGGTCGGCCGCGACGACCTCGGCGGCGAGCGTCTTGCCCGTGCCGGAGGGACCGCTGAACAGGGCGCTGACGCCCCGGCCCCGCCCGCCTCCGGGGCGCATCCTCCAGTCCCCGAGGACGCGTCCGCGGTGCCGGACCCGGCGGACGAGGTCGTGCAGGAGGGTGTGGGGGCGGTCGGGGAGGACCAGGTCGTCCCAGCCGACGGCCGGCCGGACGCGGCGTGCCAGCCGGTGCGTGGGGTCCTCGGGAGCGGGGGGCGGGGGCGGTGGTCCGGCGAGGCCCAGGAGGTGGTCCGTCACACGGTCGGGGACGCGCAGCGAGCGGGTGAGGTAGGGGCGGTCGGGGTCCTCGACCTCCAGCAATCCGCCCGCGCGCAGTGGCCCGGCCGGGTCCAGGGCCGCGCGCCCGCGTGGCTCGCCCGGGTGCAGGCCGCACAGGTGCAGGGCGAGGCCGACGGTGGCCCGGCGCAGGGACACGTCGTCGTTGAGGTAGCCGTAGCAGCGCTCGTAGCCGGGGTCGAGGTCGGGGGCGAGGGCCACCAGCAGGAGGTCGGTCTCCAGCGGGGAGAGGCCCAGGGCCCGTAGGGGCAGGGCACCTCCGGCTTGTTCTGCCGCCTGTTCGGCGGCGTCCAGGTCCTCGGCGGCTCGCCGTTCGGCGTCGTCCGGTGGCAGCGGCCCGGGGGCGGTCCGCAGGAGGTGTGGTGCCATCGCGTCGGAGACGTAGAGGCCGCGGAACGGGTCGTCCAGCGGCTGGGGATCGTCCTCGGCGCGGGCGGCGACCGCTCGCCGGACCCGGTGGCGGAGGAGGCCGAGCCGGGCGAGGAGGGCGTCGGCGGGGGCGGGCGGCCGGATGGGGGTCGTGGTCACGACGGCGCGTCCCCGTCCGGTCGCGGCGGCCACTTCTCCCAGCACGGGGGCGGGTCCGCGCGGGGCAGCTCCACCTCCAGGGCGAGCGGCTCGGTGACCCACTGCCGGTAGTCCTCGACGATGAGGTTCAGCAGGGGGATGGTCACGCTGACGTGGAGGGCGGGGACGAGCGCGTGGCCGACGGCGGACCACAGCTCCTGCAGGGCCCGGTCGTGCACCGGGGGCCGGCCGACCTCGAGCAGCGCGCACAGGCCCATGTCCTCGAGTTCCTCCGGCAGGTCGAGTTCGAACTCACGGTCGGTGGACAGTCCGGTCAACAGCTTGCCCAGCAGGTGGTGGGACGCCATCGGATCCGGCGCCCAGGCCGTGATCAGATAGGACAGCCGGGCGTAGCGGGGCGGGTCGTGGTGGGCCGTCTTGACCGGCTTGCCGGGAGGGAAGCCGTTCGGCACGCCGTAGCGCTGGACGAGTCCCGCCTGCCGGCGGTCGAGATCCTCGCGGACGTCGTGGAGGTAGATGCCGACGGTCTCCGTGCCCACGGTCCGGCCGGGCTCCTGGCCACCGGACGGCGGGCGGAAGTCGATGGCGCATTCGATGGGCGCGAGGTCCTGCTGGACGCGCTTCTTCAGCGCCTTGTCGACGATGTCGATCACGAGGACGTCTCCTTCGCGACGTGAACCTGCCGCAGGTCGATGCCGGCCTCCAACGCGGTGCCGACGGGAACGAGCTCGGCCATGTCGGCCGTGACGAGGCCCGGGGCGCCCTCGTCCACGACGTACAGCCGCCGGCCCGCGGTCCCGGGGCGCAGGGCCAGGCCCGCGAGCGCCGTGCCCGTGCGGACGGTGTGCCGTACGGCGCCGCTCGCGGCGTCGAGCACGCGGAGGTCGCCGCCGTTCTCGTCGGTGACGTAGACCGACCCGCCGTCGGCGGAGACCAGCAGCCGCCGGGGAGCGGTGGTTCCGGGCAACTTCCAGACGTCCGGGAGTACTTGTGGGGCGCCCAGGCCGAGACCACGGATCCGGTCCTTGTGCGCGAGGAGCGCTCCCGTCCCGTCGGGCCGGAAGGCGGCGGCCCCGGCGTCGGCGGACACCGTTCCCACGAGCTGCGGGCGGGCGGGGTCGGTGAGGTCGAGGAGGTGGACGCCCTTGTCGTCGGTGCTGACGTAGGCGTGGCCGCCGAGCGGATGCACGCGGATCGACCGGGGACGGCCGGGCAACGACAGCGTGGCGCGCGGGCGTTCGATCGGCGCGTCCGGCAGGGCCGACAGTTCCAGTACGTGCAGGGCCGCGTCGTCCGCGCCCTCGGCGGTGAGCGCGTACAGGTGGGCGGGAGCGACGGCCATGCTCCGGACGGAGGGGAGGCTCAGGGGGAAGGCGTCGGCCACCGTGGGCCGGTCGGGGGTGGCGAGCGTGAGAGCCCAGAGCGCGACCGTGCCGTTCAGGGAGCCTGTCACGTAGCCGTGCGTGCCGTGCGGGTGCAGGGCGAGGGCGGTGGGCGGCTGCGTACCGGGCAGGGGAACGGCGGGCCCTATGGCCGGTGTCGCGGGGTTCTCCAGGCGCACGACGTGGAGCACGGGCTCGCCCTGAGCCCCGGCGCCGGGGAGGTAGGCCAAGGTGCCGCCCGGATGGATCGCGACATCGCACAGCCCTCCCTGGAGGCGAAGGCGCTGTCCGTCGTCGGTGCCGGCCAGCCTGACAGGGCACAGCGCGTCCTGGTGCACGCGGTAGGCGTACGGGGCCGTGGGATGCACCGCCAGGGACAGGGGCACGGCGGGGTCGGCCGTGGTGGTGGAGCCGGCGGTCAGTTCGGGGTGCCGGCGAAGGACGGATACGGACCGGTCGCCGGCACAGGCCACGTACGCGCGCAGCCCGTCCGGGGCGCAGGCCACCCCCACGGGGTCCGCGCCGACAGGCAGCGTGGCCGACCTCTGCGCGGTGGCGAGGTCGACCCAGTGCACGGAAGGGGCCTTGAGCGAGCGGTCGGTGACGTACGCGTAGCCGCCGTCCGGGGTGCAGGCCACCTCCCAGGGACGGGAGTCGTCGGACGACTTGAGGGGGATGGGTGTGACGCCGGTGCCTCGCACGGCGATCTCCTGCCGCCTGTAGTCCGCGATGTAGAGCGTGTCGTCGTCGCCGGCCACGATCGTCCAGGGGTATTCGGTCAGTGGTTGGGGCTGGGAGACGGAGGCCGCGCTGAGACGGGTGTGGTCGAGGGTGACGGTGGTCAGGCCGGCCGCGGCGGAGCTCTTCTCGGTGACCACGTACAGGGTGTCGGTCCCGCGGCACGCGACGCCGCGCACACCGTCGACCGTCAGATCGCCCACCGCGGTCATGGCGGCGTCGGAGGGCTGGGGGACGGCGATTCCGTACACACGACCTCGTCCGTTGTGGGTGGCGTACAGATAGGTGCCGTCCGGGGACAGGGCGAGGGAAGCGGGCAGGTCAGTGCTCGGTTCGATGGTGAGCCAGCAATCGAACTTCACGTCGGAGTTGTCCGTGACCGTGAACTGGGCGACCTTGCCTGTAGCCGCACTGGATACGTACAGCTGCGCCTTCCGGTCCGAGTCCTCACCGGACAGTGCCAGCCCGTGCGGATTGGTCAGGTCACTCCGCTCGATGCCCTGCCGGAATTCCCAGGAAGTGCCGTTCCACCGCAGGATGGAGACCTTCACGGGCCGGTCGCCGCGGCTGTCGTAATTGGTGACGTACAGATGGTCGCCCCCCGAGGAGAGCGCGATTTCGTGCGGTCCGGTGAAGTGCCCCTGGTCCTTTTCGATGGCGCGCTCGAACGTCCAGCCTGATTCCGTGCGTCGGAGCACGCTGATCTGGCCCTTGGGGACGTTCATCTGCTGGCTCACGTAGTCCGCGACGTAGAGGGTGTCATTCCGGATCGCCAGGCCCAGGGGAATCTCGCACTTCACGACATCCTCGCTGAGAGTGTACGTACCGCCCCTCAGGTCGACCCGGGACGCGGTCCCCGTACCGGCGTCGGCGGTCACGGCATACCGGCCGTCCGGGCTGACGGCCACTCCGTGCGGCTGCGCGCCGTGCGCCAGGGCCGTGGGCTTCACCGTCACCGTGGACGTGTCGCCGAAGTCGTGGCCCTCCGCCGGGCGCAGGGTCAGGAGCTGATCGGTACCCGGGCTGGTGACGCAGGCGAAGGTGGGGCCCATGGCGATGCCCCACGCCGTGGTGCCGGACGGCGGGGCGATGGCGATGGTGCCCCGGTGCGTGCCCGCGTTCAGATCGGCGACGGCGACGCGGTGACCGGACGTGTCGGTGGTGCAGGCCCACAGCCCATCGGGTGTCACCCCTGTGGCGAACGGCTTGGTGACGTCGCCGGTGTCGATCCGGCCCGTGACGGCCGGCCCCACGCGGAGCGTGCGGATCTTCCCGGTCGCCTGGTCGGTGACGTGGACGAACCGCCCCTCGGGGTCGCGGGCCAGGGCCGAGGGCAGGACACCGGCCGGGACGTCGGTACGGGCGGCGGGCAGGGCCGGGAAGACCGCGCTGAGCACGCCCGTGGTCCGGCTGAGGACATGGGCCACAGCGCCGTCCGGGGAGAGGAGAACCGCCGAGGGGCGCCGGGCGGCCGGGAGCGCGGTGAAGGCTCCCGGCTCTCCGGTGCCGGCGTCGAGGGTGGCCACCCACAGCTCGGCCGATTCCTGGTCGGCGATCCACAGGCGGTCGTGCCCGACGACGACGGTGGCGGGGCCCGGTCCCACGGGGCGGGACGCCGTCACCGTGGCACGGGCAAGGTCCACCACCACGACACCGGTCCCCTCGCACAGCGCGTAACCGAACCGCCCGTCCGGGGACACGGCCACCGCACGGACGGGCGCCGGCATGGCGACGGGCGCGGCCGTCGGTGAACCGGGAGTGCCGACGTCGACCACGTACAGTCGGCGCGCCGCCCCCTCGTCCTTGTCGTGCGCGACGCACACCCACCGGCTCCCCGGTGCGCCCGCCAGCGCGAACGGGCCACCGGCCACCTGTACGGCGCGGCCGCCGTTGCCGTCGCCGTCCAGGACGTGCACCACGTCGTCCGTCCAGGACGCCACACAGACCTGCTCGGCGACGAGCCCGGCGGCCACCGCGCACAGGGCACCGGACAGGCGCACCGTGGTGGGGGAGCCGCCGGGTACGACGAGGACGGAGAGCGTGCCCTCGTCGTACCCGGCGACGTAGGCACGGCCGCCGTCCGGGCCGAGCGCGACCGCACACGGGCCCTTGCCCACGGGCACCCGGGCCGGCGTACCCGGCGTTCCGTCCGGCCCGAGCTTCGCCATGACCACGTGATCCGACGCCCGGTCGAGTGCGAGGAGCCATCGGTCGGCTCCGGTTTGGCCGTCCATCAACTGCCTCTCTGCTCAGGGGGTTTCGGCGACGGTGACGCGGTGCTCGATGGAGTACACGGTCTGTTCGTCGTCGCAGTCGATGCGCGGTGCGGTCCCGACGGCCGCCCCCGTGTCCATGTCGGAGCCGTGCAGCACCACGGAGTCGACGCGGGCGATGCCCTGCACGCGTTCCAGGACGCGGTACGCCTCGCCGGTGTACACCGGTCGCCCCAGCGGCCAGCCCTTGCCGTCGGGCCCGCCGTCGACGGGGTTGAACCAGCGGTACAGGGCGCGTTCGGCCGCCATGGCCAGGGCGGCGCGTTCCGTCGCGGTCAGGTAGTCCTCGGGCACCACGCGGGCCTCGCCGCGGATGCCCACGTAGCGCGGTGTCTCCAGCCACACCGGGACGCCCGCCGGGTGCAGCGCGCGCAAGGAGCGCTGAACGGTGTCGCACGCGTCCTGGGTGGGGGTGAGCATCGGGAAGGGGAACCAGCCGCGCTCGTCGGCGGTGACGAACGGGACGACCTTCAGCCGTACGCCGGCCTGGAAGGCGCCGCCGCTGGTGTCGGTGAAGCCGTCGGCGCCCTGGGCGGACGCGGTGTTGCTGATCGACGCGACACCCGGGGGGAGGCGCCAGGCCGTGTCCGCCGGAACGCCGTTGCCCTTGCTGCCCTCAGTGCAACGGTAACTGGCCACGGTCACAGGAGAGTTCCGCTCGGGGATCTTGCCGTGCTGCACCTTGCGCCCCGAGCCGTCGGGAACCTCCGGACCGAAGTGGACCTGCCCGGTGGCGGCGTTCAGCACCACGTGTTTGTCCGTCTCTCCGGACTCCTCGAAGGAGGTCCGCACGCACCAGTCCTCCCCGCCGACCGAGACCGTCGTGGGCAGCGGATCGCACAGCTGCGGGGTCATGAGGGCGATCACCTGGCCCGGCTCCTTCTCGCCCGTCCGTGCCGAGGCGTCGGAGCGTGTCACGTACTGCAGGGCCGCTACGGAGCCGGTCGCGCCGTCGTCGACGGCGATCGTGTACGCGGTGGAGTCCGTGGCCTTCGGGTCGCGGATCTGGAGGGCGAGCCAGACACCGTCCACTGTGGGGTAGTTCCCTCCGTGGCGGGCCACGGCATCCTCCACGCGCGCGGCGGGCCGGTCGATCGCGGGCCTCCAGCGAGGGGAGCCGCCCAGTCGCACGGGGTGCGCGAGCGCGGAGGCGCCGCCGACGGTCACCTGGGCGGGGGCCGCGCAGGCGTAGGCCACCGGGATGTCGGGATCCCACCACGGGACGCCCTTGCGCGGGAGGAAGGCCGACAGCGCGATCCGGTCCGCGGCCTCGACCGCCCGGTCCGGCCGCACCCAGAGGGTCAGGTGAGCGAGCGCGGTGTCCGCGGGGAGGTGGACGAGCGCCAGGGTGACCTGGGCGCCGGTGCGGTACGGACCCTTGACCGGCCCGTTCGCCAAGTAGTCACCGGCGGCCAGGGCGTCACGGGCCCCGGTCACGCGGGGATCCGGAAACAGCGGGGCGACGCCGGCGATCCGGGTGGCGGCCCGCGTGGCCTCGTCCTGCGTGGTGAACACCAATCCGTCGTCCCGCGTGGTGATCTCGGTGCCGCTGGGCAGGGACGGCGTCCCCGCGTCGAGGACGAAGCGGAGCTCGATGCCGGCCGGCCGGGCCAGGACGTAGTTGCGCGCCGGATCCAGGCTCCCGTCGTCGTCCGTGCGCACGTGGTGGATGCGGGCCATCCCGGCCGAGGCGGCGAGGGCCAGCTGCTCGTAGTCGTGCGGAGTGACGGCCCGTTCCGGGAACGGGGAGCCCAGCGGCAGCCGCTCGGCGCACTCGGCGGGCGTCTCGGCGTCGGTGCCGCCGGTGGCGGGCGCGGGGTTGGTGACGGCGGACACGTACGGCAGCGGGGTGCGCAGGACGGTGATCGTACGCGCGGGGACGTTGCCCCCGGCCCCGCCGCCGGTCAGATAGCGCGGGACACGCACCATGGCTCCCGCCGGCAGGGGCGCGCCGTGCCGCAGGGCTCCCCGGCCGGTGCCGGCGACCGGTGCGAACACGGCCTCCCCGCTGCGGGCGTCCAGGGTGAAGTGCCGGTCGCCGGGCCCCGATCCGGCGAGCGAGGGCACGTACGTCCAGCGGAGCGCCCGTCCCTCTTCGACGGCCTCGACCGCGAGGGTGTCGGTGGCGCGCAGCATGGGCGGGTGGGCGAAGCACAGCCGTTCGCCGGGGGCGCCGGTCGCGATGCCCAGCTCCTCCTCCAGCACGACCCGGGCCTGCACCACCGGCACGGTCACCGACAGGGCCGGATCCAGGGCGAGCGCCCGGATGCCCGTCCCCGGCGGTGCGAGCCGGACGAGGCCGACGTCGCGCAGCTGCCGGGCCCGCGCGCCGCCCTCGTCGTCCGGAGGGTCGAGGAGCAGCCGGGCGGGGGCGTGCGTGGCGGGTACGTCGAGCGTGACCCGTACCCGGCCGTCCGGTCCGACGGACCGGGTGACGGTCCGGCAGGCCGACCAGTGCGTGCCCTGCCACGCCTCCCAGGACCCCAGGTCGGCCGGGGCCCCGACCGGCGTGATGTCGAGGGCGACGCGGGTGCCGGGCACGGCCACCGACAGGACGACCAGCGCGTATGCGGCGGGTTCCGGCGGCGGCCGGTCGTCGCCCGGCGCAACGTCCTCGTAGGAGGGGAGGTTGAGGTGGAAGGGCGGCCCCGCGAACGGGCCGTCCCCCCTCTCGTCGGCGAACGGCACGAGGGTTCCCTCCACCGCACCGCCCGCCGCGCCCCGCTGTGCGAACCGGCCCGCCGCGACCAGGACGCACGGGTTGACGACGGCCTCGGCCACGGTGCTGAAGACCACCGGCTCGCCCGCTCCGGCCGGGGGACTGGTGGACACCTCCAACCCCACGGGGACACGCACGGGTTCGGGCGCGGGCGCCGCGAGCTGGAACAGCACGTCGGTACGGGCCGGTGCCGCCGGGTAGGGCCGTGGCCCCAGCAGGCCCAGCAACTCCAGCCGGTGCCGGTCGGGGGCGCGGTTGACCCGGTCCCGCAGCGCCTCGGCCATGTCGGCGCACGACTCGATCAGCGCCCGGCCCGGGTCGGCGGGGTTCCGCCCCGTCCACGCGGGCAAGGCGGCACGCACCGCGCGGACCGCGTCGGCGACGATGTGCGCGCGGTCGCGTCCGTCGTGGGCGGGGGGTGACGGTGTCATCCTTCAGGGCTCCCTGGGAAACGGGTCAGTGGTCCGCGGTGACCACGGTCTTGAAGGGCAGGTGCGCGGGGCAGTGGGCGACCACCAGCCGGGTCAGCCGGCGTTCCGCGGTCAGACGGTCCTCCCCGCTGCCGAGGATGAGCGTCACGGTCAGCATCCGGCCCGCCGGCGGTCGCCGGTCGCCCGTGAAGACGCCCCCGAGGTCCTTGACGTCGAGGACCCATCCGTAGATCTCCCGGGCCTCGCGCAGCAGCGCCTGCCGGGTGCCGCGGTGCGCGGCCAGCCAGGGGGCGAGGGCGACGGCGGTCCGCCACTGGAGCTCGGTCCAGTCGGGTTCGACGCGGGCCCCGGTGAGGTGCGCCAGCCAGTCCAGGAAGGAGGCGGGAGCCGCCCAGGGGTCGAGGACCTCGGCGAGCCGGTCCAGACAGTCCTCCGACGGCGCGAGCGCGGCACGGATGCCGTCGGCGAAGGCGTGGGCGACGCGGTCACCGGCGTAGACGGCGGGCAACATCGACCGGGGGACATCGGGCACGGTTCCGGCTCCTTCCGGGGTTCAGTCCGTCACGTCGATCACGCAGTCGGTCAGCAGCACCAGCCCGTTGTCGGGCACTTCGACGACCGGTCCGCCCCGGTCGCTCTCCACCGACGCGTCGAGGACCGCGCGGACCTCCGGCACCGTCTCCAGGGCCGCGAGGACGTCACTGGCGTGGACCCGGCGACCCCAGGGCCAGCCGCTTCCGGACGGGCCGCCGGAGGTGGGGTGGAAGTACCGGTACAAGGCACGCCCGGCGGCCGCCTTCGTCTCCTCGACGCTCCGCGAGGTGTAGGCCCAGGAACGGATCCGGGCGTGCGCCGCGAACGACCGGTAGCCGGGGCGGGCCACCTGCAGGCGATCACCGAGCAGGCGGGCGCCCTCCAGCAGAGCATCGACCTCCGCGAGCATGGCGTCGGTCACGTCCAGGTCGGCGTCCCTCAGGGGGATTCCGGGGTCGGCGGGAAGGTGGGGGACGAGCAGGACGCGCAGTGCCGCGTCCTCGGGGAGCCACAGCGTGGACTCCGTCCGGGCGCCCTTGACGAAGAAGAAGACCCCGTTCACGGTCACCACCGCGTCGGGCTTCCGTGCGCAGTGCGGGGACAGGTGGGGGAACGACTCCGAGATCAGGGACCGCACCCCGCGCCCGCCCGAGGGGCGCAGTCTGCCGTTCTCGTAGGTGAAACGCCGGTGGTAGAAGGTGTCGTCGCGGAAGAAGAACACCTCGTAGTCGCGGTGGCCTTCGCTTTCGCCTTCGTCTTCGTCTTCGCCGTCGCTGTGCGCGAGGGCCGCGACGGCGTCCACACCGGCACGGAACGGATCGGGCAGGCCCCGGAACTCGTCGGCGATCTTCGTCGTACCGGCGTCCCCGGTCCATGCGCACAGATCACCGGAGAACCACAGCCTCGCGACGTCCTGCTCCAGCTCGAGCACCGCGTCGAGGCGCTTCGCCGCGAACGCCGGCGGATCGTCCTCCGTCGCACCGGGGATCTCCTGGCCCGTGTCCAGGAGCACCTGCCGGTGGGCCACCTTCCCGTCCGCGTCCACGAAGTAGTGCACGGCGACGTCCGCACCGTCGACGGCCACGGCACACGCGGTGACGCCCTCCGGCCGCGCCGGCGGGCACAGCCCGTCCGGCACCCGGGGGTCCTCCGGCCGCACGCTGTCCAGCACCAGGGCGCGGGCGACGGTGAACGCCTGCCCGGTGAGGACGCGTTCGTGGTCGGCGGCGGTCACGGCCCGACGCGGCGGCGCCAGCCCGAGCGCCGCCCGCTCCAGCGCCTGCCGCCAGTCCTCCGCGTCCCGGCCGGGCGCGACCACCTCCTCGACCACGGCCGGCGGGGTGTCCCCGACGAGTTCCGTACCGGGGGAGACGGCCTCCCGCGCGCCCCGGCACGCCGCGTAGGTGACGCGCACGGGCGCCCCGGGAGCGGGGACCGCCCCCAGCTGTCGTTCCCCGTCGGCGAAGGGGACGAGCGGGCCGAACACGACCTCTCCCACCGCGTCGTCCCACCAGTAGCAGAGCGTCTGCCGGTCGGCCCCGGCGAAGGACTCGACCGCCGGCCATACGCGGCCTGCCACCGTCACCTCGGTGATCGGTGACGGTACTGGTTCCGGCGTGGGCGCGGCCGGGCTCCAGGGCCGGCGGGAGGGGGCGAACCGCTGCCCCGGGGTGCCGTCGGACGTCCCGAGGTCCTCGGTGACCGCCTCCGGGCACTCGACGGCCCCGACCGTCGCGGAGCCGACCGCGGGCACATGGACCGGAGCCGTCGTACGGAGCACGAACGGGCGCTCCCGGGGAACGGTCAGCCCGGTCCCCGCGGGGACGTCCCGCCCGGCGCCCGACCCGGCGAAGCGGACGACGACCCGGCACGGCACCGCCGCCATCGGCGTGATGCCCATCAGCGCCAGCAGCCGGGACCGCTGGGGCGGCGTCATCCTGTTCGCGCGGTAGACCAGCGCGTCCACCCGTCCGGCGCACGCCTCCAGCAGCGTGACGCCGGGGTCGGAGACGTTGTGGTCGGTCCAGGACGGCGACCGGGACGGCAGCGCGCGCTTGGCCGCGTCCACCATCGGCTGGAAGCGGAGGTCGTCGAGATCGGGGACCGGGAGCTCCGGCATACGAGCCTCCTGCATGCGGGCCGTCACCCCTCCCGGGGCAGCGTGTAGAACGGGAAGACGAGGTTGCGCGGCTCGTTGGTGCTCCGCAGCCGGTAGCGGACATCGACGTAGAGCACGCCCTCGTCCGCGGAGTCCGTGCTGAACAGCAGGTCGTCGAGCTCGATCCGCGGCTCCCAGCGCTCCAGGGCCCGGCGCACCTCCAGATCGGCGCGGGCCACCGTCGCGGCGTCCAGCGGGTCGAAGACCAGCCGGTGGATGCCGCAGCCGAACTCCGGCCGCATCGGCCGTTCTCCCGGCGCGGTGCCGAGCACGAGGCCGATGGCCTGTGCCACGTCGTCGCCGCCGGTGGCCAGCGCCACCTCGCCGGAGGGGGTGAGGTCGCCGGGGAAGGCCCAGCCCGTGCCGATGATGTCACCCTTGATGCGGTCCATTGCGCTCACCTGCCTTCAGTTGATGTCGACGGGAGTGCCGGTGATCTGCGTCGTGCCGCCCTTGAGGGTGAGCTGGGTGGTTCCCTCGACGGTCACGCTCTTGCCCGTGAGCGTCAGGTCGCCCGGCCCCTCCGCCTCGATCCGCACCGTGCCCGCCTTGACGACGACCGTGCCCGAGGCCCCCGCGTCGACGGTGACGGTTCCCGAGCGCGCGTCGAGCCGCAGGCGCAGCTCGCCCGCCTCCAGCGAGATCGCCGTCTCCTTGCGGTCGAGGTGCGCGGTCAGCTTCCCGTCGCCGGACCTCAGCCGCACGCCCTGGGGGCCCTCGGCCGCGCTCAGCAGCTCCAGCCGGTCGCCCGCCCGCGAGGTGACGGACCGCCGGTTCAGCCGTCCCGTACCGGCGTCGACCAGGGGCAGCCCGTGGTCCGTCGGGGCGTCGACCCCGTTGTAGAGCCCGCCCAGGACGTACGGCCGGTCCAGCCGGCCGTGCTCGAAGCCGACGAGCACCTCGTCCCCGGTCTCCGGCGCGACGACGCCCCCGCCGCCCGCGCCGCCCCACTGCACCGTGCGCACCCAGTCGGTGACGTACTCCTGCGACAGCCACGGCAGCTTCAGCCGCACGGCACCGCGCTGGCCCTGCCCCGGCTCGCGCACGTCCGTCACGATTCCCACCGCGACACCCGTCCCGCACAACGGTGGCGGAGGCGGCACGACCGGTGGGGGAAGCGCCCCGACCCGCAGGCGGGTCAAGAAGCCGTGCTCGCCGTCGAAGGTGTGCAGACAGGCCGTCGCCGTGTACTGCCCGGCGAACGGCGCGCCGGTGCCGCTCACCGTGAACGGCACACCCGCGCGCAGCTCCGGCGTGCCCGTGACCGTGGCCTCCAGGTCCGTCATCGCGGCGGCCGTCTCGTCGGCCAGCGCGCGGGCGGCGGCGGTCACCTGCGCGGCGGTGGTGTACGGGCGGCCCGCCACCAGCAGCCCCGGCCGGTCGCCGAAGGGCTTGCCCAGCTCTCCCGGCGTCGTCCCCAGCCGCAGCCGCTCGCTGGTGGCGGCCGGGGCCCGGGACGTCACCGGGGACTTGGCATCCTGGTCCCAGCCGCGCACCTCGACCTCACCGACCTGCCCGGCCGAGGAGACGCCCGTCCGCAGGGACAGCAGGTTCACCCCGTACTGGAGCACATACGGGCTGCGGTCGGCGCCGGTCGACGGCGCGGGGGCCCGCGCGGCGGAGGCGAGCCGGCGCAGCTCCACCGTCCGTCCCTCGACGGCGAGATGGAGGCCCTGCTGGTCGGCGAGATGGGTGAGAAGCTCCCAGTCCGTGAGGTTGGGCTGGGACAGGTGCCGGATACGGCCACCGTCGGCCTCGACACGGCCGGCCCGCAGACCGTGCCGGGCGGCGGCCCGCGCGACGACCTCCGCGACGGTCGTCTCGACGTACGCCGCCACCTGCCGGCCGCGCGTCAGCCGGTGACCCCGGTCGGCGGCCCGGACCGTGGTGAAGGCGCCGTCCGGGCCGACCTCCTTCTCCAGCGCGGTGACCTCGCCGTCGAAGAGCGGTGTACGGGCCCGCTGCCGGGCGGCGGTCACCGAGACCGTCACGGCCGTGCCGACGGCGACGCGCACCCCCGGCAGCAGCCGGTGCTCCGGGTCGCGGAACCGCAGCCACGCCGTGGCCGGCAGCCCGGTCGCCGTCGCGACACCCGCCGCCGCGAGACGCTCACTCCACAGCTCCGGCAGCGCGACGCCGTCGAAGGCGACCACCGGTTCGGCCGCGTACGCCCGTTCCGTCACCGGCCGTCCTCCAGTACGGGCAGCAGCAACTCGCTGCCCGGGCGCAGGCGCTCCGGGTCGTCGATGCCGTTCGCGCGGGCGATCGCCCGCCAGGACGCGGCGTCCCCGTACGCGCGCCACGCGATGCCCGGCAGCGTGTCACCGGCCACCACCGTGTGCGTGCCCACGGGGCCGTCCGCGCCTGAGCTCGGGTTCTGCCGCTGCGCCGAGCCGCCGACCTCCTCCAGCGTCAGCGAACACTCCGCGCGCAGCGGTGTCCCGTCCGTCCCGAACCGCGTGTAGACGGCGTTCACCTGCGTGACGACGGCCAGAAATGCGGTGGTCCGGGCACGCCCCCATTCCAGGCGCACCCACGGCGCGGAGGCCGGCTTCGCCGCGGCGCTCTGTGCCGTCGGCGCGCAGCACCCCAGCAGCGCCTCCACCTCACCCTGGACACCGGCGCCACTGCCGGGCGCGTCGAGGAACACGTCCAGCGTCATCGTCCGTGGCTCGGCGCCGATGAACTGCGGTCTGGCGGCCGCTTCGTTGGACGGTGCGCGGCTGCGGTCCCAGCGGGCCTGTTTGCCGACGGACAGGCGGTCCGGATTGAAGTGCAGCTTGACCCGGGTGCGTTCGGGCCCCGGCGTGCTGCCGGTGCCGGCCGGCGGGTCGTAGATCACCAAGGAGGCCCGTACGGGGGTGCCTCCCAAGGGCAGAACGGCCATCGGCGGCGGTCCCTTCTACTCGCGTCGGCGCACTGTCGCCTGTGGTCGGGGAGGGTCAGAGCGTGACCCCGATGAACCCGTCGTGCGCGATCTCCAGCGTTTCCCGGGCCGGGAGGGACTGCTCGGTGTCGAAGGACGGCCCGCTCCACCGCACCGGCAGCACGCCGTCCAGCAGCCACCGGACGATCGGCTTGCGGTCCGGCCCGAGCGCCACCAACTGCCCCGGCAGCCGCAGCGGTTCGCGGACCTGCTGCTGGATCCACGCCCAGATGAGCAAGGTGTCCTTCGTCAGCGGTCTGCCGAGTACGACGTTCGAGTAGCGGATCCGGGTCGGCAGATGCCACACCCGCCCGTTCATGCCGCCTTCCGTCCGCTCCTCGACGTCCATGGAACAGCCCAGCCCCTCGCACGAGGTGAACGAACCGAGCTCGCTGGTGCCGATCGTCAACTGGAACAACGAACTGACGGCGAACGGCTGGACCTGGTCCGGCATGGAGGCTCCGTCCGGGATGTCGTCAACGGGGGGCGTGGCCGGGGGGCGGGCAGTACGGCGCCGGCCAGTCGACGCGCACGGGGAGGCCGAGCTCGGGCAGCACGGCGCGGGCGATCACCTCGGCGTGGGCCTCGGCGATCCGGCGGGCGAGAAGGGCGGGGTCAGGGGGAGGGGTAGCGGGGGTTGGGGGTCGTACGGACAGCGGCACCGCGGCCGGGGACGTGACCGGCGCCGGACCCTCGGGCCCGTGAGGGCGGGGTGCGAGGGGGATGCGCACGGCGGTCGGTGGCGTCCGGTGCAGGGGGTGCCCGATGCGGGGCCGGGGCGGGAGCGTGTCCGATGGCCGGTCGGGCGCGGGCCCGTACGGGGGTGGGCCCGACGGCCTGTCGGCAGGGGCATGGCGTGACGGATGCCGGTGCTCCCCGGGACCGGGGCGCGTTCCGGTCGTGCCTCCCGGCCCCCGATCGACCGCCGGGAGACGGGACGCGGGGTGTGCCGGTTCGTGAGACGCGCTGGAGGGACTCGAGGGAGAGGCCCCGGGGTGCGAAGGGAAGGCGGCGCCGAGGGCGAACCCGCGTGCCGGCGTCGGCCGGGGAACTGATGGCCGGGTCGGCGGGGATGAGGGGGAGGGAGGGGCCGGGGTGTGGGGCGGTACGGGCGCCGGTGCCGCGCCGGCGGTGGCTTGCGGGGGAGCCAGGGGCAGCGGGTGGGCAGCCGGTGCGGGGAGCGCCTGGTCGACGGCCCGGTCGAGGGCCTGCGCGGGCGTGGTTCCGAGTGCGGCCCGGTGGTGGATCGGGGCGGGCGTTCCCGGGAGGACGCCGGCCGTGTGGGGAACGGGTTCCGGCGTGCCCACGGGAGCGGCCGGATGAACATGTCCGGACGGCGCCGTTGTCGTGGGGGTCCCCGAGGGGGCGGATGGCCGGGGGATCGGAGAGGTAACAGGTGGCCGGGGAGCCGGAGGTGGTGCCGGCGCAGGGGCATCGCCCGGACGGTGCGCCTGCGCGAAGGGGAGAGCCTGGGGAAGGCCGGTGCCGGGCCGGGTCCCGGTCCATGCCGGGGCCGCAGCCGGCCCCGAAGGCCGGGGAGTCGTAGCCCCGACCGGCGGAGAGGCGGGCATGCCCTCGGCGGAGGAGAGACCAGGCCGTAACGCCGGGAATCCGTGACCGGTCGGTAGGCGGCCTTCGTCGGCGGCCCACGCGGGCGGGGACATGGGTACGTCGGCCACATTGCCGGGGGGTCCGGTTGGTAGGCGGCCTTCGTCGGCGGCCCGCGCGGGCGGGGACATGGGTACGTCGGCCACATTGCCGGGGGGTCCGGTTGGTAGGCGGCCTTCGTCGGCGGCCCGCGCGGGCCGGGACATGGGCACGCTGGCCACACTGCCGGGGGCCCCGGGCCTGTCGCCCGACGCCGGCGGCACCGCGCGGCGCACGGCCGAGCGGGCCGTGCCACGCGGGCGCACCGCCGGGGCTGTGGCGCGCCCGCGCACCTCGCCCCCGTACGACGGGTGGCTGCCCGCCCCGGTACCCCTGCCAGCCGCGGACTGTTGCCCGGCGGCCCGGCCGCGTAACGCACCGAGCGCACCCCCCACCCCACGCACCACCGTGCGCCACCGAGGCACCGGCTCGGGCGCCGGGGGCTCGGGCGGTCCGACGAAGGGGAGGGGGGCCGCCTCCACCCCGTACGGGCGCCACGCCCGCCCGCCGGAGAAACCCACCCTTCCGCACCCCACCCGCACCCCACGCGGCAGTAACCGTCCGTGCAGGGCCACGGCCGGGTCAGGCTGCCACGCCGCCAGCGACCGCCGGAATCCGGGCAGTGGGCTGCCCGGCAGCGTCGCCCGACGGGTCCACGACGGCAGCGGAGGACGCGGCGCCGCCGTCGGGGGCTGTAACGGAACTCGCCGGAACGGTTCGCGCCGCAACGGGTCGCCCTCCGGGCGCGGTGACCGCCGGCGCGAGGGCCAGGAGAACATCACAGGCCCCCGCCCCCGGCCGCCGCCGTGTTGATCCGGGCGATCTCCCGCACCCACGCGCGCCGTTCCCCGTGCGGGAGGCCCAGAAGGTCCGCGTACGCCCAGTGGAAGTGATAGGCGACGTACGCGACCTCCTCCCGGAGCCGGGCGGCGGGGTGCGTCATGATTCCCCCAGGCGTTCACCGGGCACGGGCTCGGGGACAGCGAACGCCGTCCCGCACGACGGGCAGGTCACCGCGCGGTCGCCCGCCATCCCGTTGATCCGGCGATAGAAGTCCTGGAGGTAGGCCAGGTCGGTCGCGAAGAGCGACTCCACCACGCCGGCGTGGATGTCGGGCACGTTCCCCAGCCGGGTGATGACGAGGCTCAGCAGCACGACCCCCAGGTAGGCCGGGTTCTCCTTCACCCGCTGGTCGATCAGTGGCGCCAGTTCGTCCCGCGCGGTGGCCAGACGCATCCGGCCCCCGCGGTGGACGGTGCCGTCGCCGTCGACGTACCCACAGGGCAGTTCGAAGTCGAACTCGGTCTGCAACCCGGGGGTCTGCTGCGTCATCGGTTCTCCTGTCTGTCTGCCTACCGGCTCGTCGTCAGAGGACGCGCTCGCGGAACACCGTTCCGGCGGAGGTGTCCGCCGCCCACGCCTCGACCCGGACGCGCCCGGCCTCGGAACCGGCCGTCAGGGCCGGAGAGGCCGCCACACCGGTGTCGTCGCTCGGGACGACCACGATTGGACCGCCCTCGAACGAGGCCAGGTCGTCGTCCACGACCCTGAACGTGACGTCGATCGCCGGTACGGGCGCGCCGTTGGCGTCCACCACCGTGACCTTGAGCCGCTCGGGGAACTCCGTGCCGCGCACCGCCTGCTGGCCGGCGCCCGAGAGGTAGCGGGTGTGGTCGGCGGGTCCCGCGGCCGGGATGACGGTGATGTTGTCGAAGCGGGTGAAGGCGCTTTCCTGCTCCCACATGGCCGAGATGTCGCATGCCCCGACCTGCTTGGCGTGGAACACGGCGCTGGTGGCGGTGCCGTCGGCCAGGGTGGTCCGGGTGTCGGTGGTCCTGTCGCCCTCGAACCGGGCCTGGTCGCCGTTGATCGTGAAGGTGATCGTCGCTCCCTGCACCGGGCTGCCGTCCAGCTTGGTCGCCTTGACCCGCAGCGGGTTGGGGAACGGGGTGCCGACGACGGCTTCCTGCCCCTGCCCGGAGACCGGGGTCAGCTGGACCTTGGAGACACGGAACATCTGCCCGGTCCCGGTGAGCCCGATCCACAGCGTCCCGTCCCGGTCCACGGCGACGCTCGACGGGCCCGTCCCCGTGCCGGTCGAGATGGTCCCGGTCAGGTCCGTCGCGCCGGGGGCGAAGTAGCCGACCGTGTCGCCCGTGGGCATGGTGAACCACGCGGAGCCGTCGGGCAGGCCGTAGACGCGGTGGGCGACCGTGGGGATGTCGATGGTCCTGTGCGACTTGGTGTCGAAGTCGTACCGGATGATCCTGGCTTCCGGGGTGGTCGCCCAGAGCACCTTGCTGTCCGTCCCGGTGAGCGCGATGGACTGGGGCTTCAGCCGGTCGCCGAAGTCGATGGGGGACAGGTCGAAGTCCCCGCGCGAGGCGTCGAACCGGACCACGTGGTGACGGTCGGGGCAACTCACCCAGTATTCCTGGGAGTTGTTGCTGTCGACGGTCAGTCCGTGCAGCGGCTTCCCGTGGTCGGTCGAGTAGGAGATCCCGCCCTCGCCGTCGATGAAGAGCAGCGCGCCCCTGCCGTCGAGCGTCGCGACGACGCGCCGGGCACCGGTGCTGTCGGAACCCAGGGCCATGGCGCGGGTGGCGGCCGCCTGACCGGAACCGTGCACCGCGTAGCGGCCGTCACCGGCGCACGCGACGGCGTGTCCGGTCGCGTTGTCGTGGACGTAGGTCCAGACGGCCCGGTCCCGGAGCACCAGGTCCTCCGCCCGCATCCCCGAGTAGATCGGCTCGAACACCTTGCTCTCGTAGGGGCTGCGCGGCGTAAAGCTGCCGATCTTCGCGTCGGCGGTGATGAACCAGACGTTCCTGTCGGTGGGGTTGTAGGCGAGCGCCACGGGCTTGGCGTTCCCCATGAGGTCGTATGTGTTGCCGGGTCCGGACGGCACGGCCGGGCTCCTCTCGTGTTCGCGATGGGGGATACGAGGGGTTACGCCTCGTCGCCTTCCGGCTCGTTGCGCACGCTGAGGACGACGGTGGTGGGCGGTTCGTTGCCACCCCAGCCGATCTTCAGGACGACGTCCTCCTCCACCTTGCCCGCCTGCACGGCGGGGAAGGGGACCTGGCCGGTCCAGTCCGTCTCGATGACGCATTCGCGCCGGCCGTCGAGGAACGTCGCCTCCTGGGAGACGATCCGGCAGGTGAGCGGGATTCCCGGGGTCGGGCTGGCGTCGGCCATGAATTCGGCGACGAGGGGAACTTCGGCCACGGAGCCCGGGGTGATGCTCTTGACCGGCTGGATCAGCATCTGGGTCTTGCCGAAAGAGGACCTGCCCCCCGTCGGGATCGGGTACTTGCCGATCTTGTTGTTCGTGCGGCTGGTGTACCAGATGACCTGATCGTTCTCGTCGACACAGATCCCGTAGGCTTCGCTGCCGGCGAGCAGCGCGGGAGTGGGGATGGGCGGACGGGAGACGTCCTTCTCGAAACAGTAGATCTTGTCGGTTCCGGCCACCCAGATGTTGCCGTCGGGGCCGAATGCCAACTGACGCGGCTCACCGTTGATGGTGGAGCTCGTCTTCCACGACTTGTTCTTGATGTCGTACCGCAGGATCTGGTTGGGGTTGCGCGCGCTGATCCAGAGATAGGGCTTCTTTTCCCCGCCTTCCTGAATGAGACCGGAGATGACGTGGATGGGTACCTGGCTTTCGCTGCCCGGGAGTGAAATACGCCTCCACTGTGCGTCGTCGTCGGCCGGGGTGTACCAGTACAGGCCGTTGGTCTTCCTGGAGGGCCTGTCGTGCGCCTGGCCGGTGACCCAGTAGGTGTACTTCGTCGGCGTGTCCGGGTTGTTGACTGTAGCCGCCACCGACCACAGCCATGTGTTGAATTCGTCGGTACCCGTGGGGAGCGAGTGGTAATTCGCGCCGTCCTGGCCGACCTCGACGAAGCCCACGTTGGTGTGCACGGGCTCGGCGAACAGGATGTAGTCCTTGCTCGGGGCCGACGGGCTGTCGCTCGTCTTGATCCGCACGGTGGTGATGGTCTGTGCCCGGGCGTCGGGCTGGAGGTTGTGCTTGTTGATGACCTTGCGCCGTTCGACGTCGAACTCGTAGATGGGGTCGTAATCCTGGGGGCCCGCCGGCGCGGCGAACCAGACGACCTTCCGGTCCGTCGGGTCCTTGATGATTCCTGCCGTGTACTGCGGAATGAGATCGGTGTGCGCGGTCTGGGCGGTCGGATCGCTCCTCATGATCTGCACGAGGGCGTTGTTGTCGGTCGTCACCCACAACCAGCGATTCGGGCCGACCGTGATGGAGTGGGGAATTTTGGCGCCGCCGGACTGGTCGATCGGGAATTCCTCGATGGGCATGTGCGATCCTCCGGATCCGATCCGATTGCGGTTCACGGCTGTTCGCGTCGCACCGCACCGCCGCCGGCGAAATGGCAGCACCCGACAGTGCCGGAAGCACATGCCAGAACAGCGGTACGTGGAGACCGATGCTAGCGGCTCGGCTGTGCCCGTCAACAGGCCGCAAGGCCACGAGGGTTCACTGTTTCGGGCCACTTCACCCGAGGCGTCGAGTGGACGTACTCCCTGCCGCGCGGAGCCGGACTTCAATATTCCGTCGCGTGGGAAACGTTTTTTCACCGAGGTGTCGACGCGTGGCGAGAATTCGCCGGTTGTCCATTGCGCAAAGAAATGTGATCGGCCAGTCTTCGGGTGTCACCTCGAGATGGTGAGGAATCATGCGCCGGAGCGATCACGCCCACTTAGGCGAGCATTCCACCGGGCCGGCCCGCCGGTCCGCGGCGGCGGAATCTCCGTCTTCCGCACGGATCCTGGCCGCGTTGCAGCCCCGGGCGGGAAACGCGGCCGTCAGCAGGCTGATCGGCGGCTTGCCGCCCACGCCGCTCGTCGTCCAGCGCATGGTCCGGCCCGCGCGCACCGCGACGCTGGGCCGCTGGGAGAACGAGGTCGTGTGGGAGGGGCCCGTCTGGGGTGCCTTCGACCGCGTCGGCGGCGGCCGGTCGGTGCACGTCACGCTGGGGCCGGGGTCCCGCGCCCCGGAGCGCAGCTACGGCGGCTCACCGCCCGACCCCAAGGAGTGCACCGTCGTCGACGCCCTCATCGCCCGCGACGGCGGGGGCTGGGTTCGCGGGCACCTCTGGAACGACCACCTCGGCGGGCCCGGTACGTCGTGCAACCTCGCGCCCATGACGTCCGCGACGAACAGCCAGTTCAACAGGGGCTTCGAGGAACCGCTCAAGAAGATGCTCTGGGCGTGCATGCGGCACGCTCAGGACAACCCGACGGCGGACCACTGGTACGGGGTGCGCTTCCACGCGACGGCTGAAGGGCGGCGGTCGAATACGAAGGGGGACCCGGACTACCACGTAGCGGAGGAATTCGACCACTCGGCGCGCTACGTCAGGAAGGACAAGCGGACCGGCGCCGTGACGCTCGCCGGGACGCCCCTCCCGCCAGGCTTTCCGGCCGAACTGCTCTGACCGGGATGACGCCCATCCGCCGTCCTCATCGCGGGAATCCCGGGCGGACGCGGGAGTCTGCTGCGGGCCTTTGGCAGAGGCGAAGATGACGACGTCCTTGCGCGAGGGTGCGCGGGGCTCCCTCCACTCCGCCCGGGCGGCAGCCGCACGGACAGGGCCTGCCGCACCGGGCCTTCGCCGCAGGAGACACGGCACGACCCCCCTCGGTGCCGAGCGACCGTTCGGGTCCGCGCGGTACCGGCGGATTCCCGAAGGAAGGCCACACGGAGAGGTTCCGCCATGCGCGCGCACCGCCCTGCCCGGAATGCCGGCCCCGTCGAGAAGAAGGCCGCGGCACGCTCCGTCCCGGTCTCGCCGCCGCTGTCGCCGGGCGACCTGCTCGCCCGGCAGCGCACCGCCGGGAACGCGGCCGTCACCCGCCACGTCCAGCAGGCCCTCGCCTCCCGGGGGCGGCCCCTCGCCGATCCGCTGAAGTCGGAGATGGAGGCGCGCCTGGGCGCCGACTTCTCCGACGTGCGCCTGCACACCGACGCCACCGCCCGCCGCTCCGCCGCCGAACTGGGCGCCCGCGCCTACACCTCCGGCGACCACGTCTTCATCGGGGACGGCTCGGTGGACAAGCGCACCCTCGTCCACGAGCTCACCCACGTCGTGCAGCAGCGGCAGGGCCCGGTCGCCGGTACGGACAACGGGGCGGGGCTGCGGATCAGCCATCCGCAGGACCGCGACGAACACGCCGCCGAGGAGAACGCGCGCCGGGCGACGAGCGGCCCGGCACCGGAATCCGGCGGCATCGCCGACACGACGTCGCCGTCGCCGTCGCGGCGGTTCGCGGCCGCCTCCACCGTGCAGCGGGTGATCCACCAGGAAGCCAGCTACACCGTTGAGGTGGGCGGCAAGACCTCTCTCACCAATCGCGGCGACATCGACGTCGAGGAGCACGCCGGTGAGACCTGCGTACGCGTCTACCAGACGGTCTTCGCGCCGGTCATCGGCTCCGGCCGGCACAAGGACGTGCACCAGAGCGGCGACGGGGCCATCGACTTCCGCAACCAGACGCATTCCGCCTGGCTCAACATGGGCCGTCCCTGGCGGTCGATGCACTACATGCGCACCTACCAGGACCAGAAGAACCGCGCGGCCCGGGGCGGCGGCGGCTCTGCCGTACCCACGGCGCAGACCACCTCACTGGTGCGGTCCTTCCTCGTACCCCTCGCCACCTACCGGCAGGTGACCGGCCACGCGGTCAGCGAGCAGCAGATCAATTCCACCCACGACCCCAAGAACCTCAACCAGAGCACGGACAAGGCGAAGGACTCGGACCAGTACGAGATCCGCGGGGCGTGGATGGCGGAGGTCGCCGCCACGGCCGTACCGGGCTCCCTCGTCACCTACGCCCCGGACGGCCTCGTGGCAGAGCTCCGGAAGGACGCCCGGCACGGACGGGTGGAGCCGCTGAGCTCCCTGCTGGACCGGCTCGGCATGCCGGACCTCCAGGACTTCCCCGAGTACGGTCCCGCCGCCGCCCCGCCACGGCGGGACGGGCTGGTGCTGCCGCTCAACAAGGGCAAGATGCCCGACGAACCGGCCCAGACGCGGCACGTCCAGCGCCTCGGCAAGCTGCTCGCCGACGCCTTCCCGGCGAACGGGAACACCAGGAACCCCCGGACCGCGCGCGCCCGGGCCCAGCTGAAGCAGCTGTGCGGTCAGCCGGCGGCCGACGACCGTGACGTCGACTGGGCGGGGCTGCGCGACCGGGTGCTGCGGGCGATGAACTACGCGGGGATGCCGGCCGTGCTCGCCGAGGTCTACAACGAGGCCAGTGCGCAGCGGGACGACGACGCCTTCCCGGCCCGGGACCTGGAGGTCAGGCCGTAGCGACCCCGACCGACTGGGACCTTGGGTCTCGGGCTGGTTACTCAGAGCCAGCCACGCCGCTTGAAGATGACGTACAAACTGGTACATACGGCTGCCATCAGGATGATGGCGAAGGGGTATCCGGCTACCCAGTGCAACTCCGGCATGTGGTCGAAGTTCATGCCGTAGATCGTGCCGACCAGGGTGGGAGCGAACAGGATGGCCGCCCATGAGGAGATCTTCTTGATCTCGTTGTTCTGCGCGTGGCCGGCCTCTGCCAGCAGTCGCATCTCCTCGTTCTGGGCCTGCGAGACGAGCGTGGCGTTGACGGCGAGGATGTCGGTGAGTGCCTGGCGCAGGCCGTCGACGCGCTCGGCCACGGTGGTCGCGTGGTCGGCCACGTCCCGCAGGTAGCGGCGCAGCTCCTCGTCCGTGCCGTATTTGTCGAAGCCGGCCTCCAGCCCCGCCATGATGGTCAGCAGCGGGCGGGCGGCCCGCTGGAATTCCACGACCTCGCGGGAGAGTTCGTAGATGCGCCGGGAGACCTTGGGGTCGCCGCCGAAGACCTCGGTCTCGATCTCGTCGATGTCGTACTGCAGGCCCGCCACCACCGGCGCGTAGCCGTCGACCACCGCGTCCAGCACCGCGTACAGCACGGCCTCCGGGCCGAGGGCGAGCAGGTCGGGGTTCTGCTCCAGCCGTTTGCGTACCGCGGCGAGGTCCGGGGCCTGGCTGTGCCGGACGGTCAGGACGAACTCGGGGCCGACGAAGAGGTGGATCTCGCCGAAGTCGACCTCCTCGGCCTCGTCCAGGTAGCGGGCGGCGCGCAGGACGACGAAGAGGGTCTTGCCGTACCGTTCCAGCTTGGGCCGCTGGTGGGCCACGATGGCGTCCTCCACCGCCAGCTCGTGGAGTCCGAACTGTGCCGCCGCCTCCCACAGCTGTGCCGGGGAGGGGCGGTAGAGCCCGATCCACGCCATCGTGCCCGGCTCGCCCGGCAGCCGTTCGTAGATGTCCTCCAGCGTCGCCGGCCTCTCGATCCGCCGGCCGCCGCGGTAGACCGCGGCATCGACGACGCTGCGTGCCAAGGGCAGGGGCGGTGGCTCCTCGGCCTCCGCCCGGGGGTCCATGGATCGCTCGGGTGCCGGTTCGGCCGGCTTTCCGCCGCCTCTTCCGGCCGGGCGGTTGAAGGAACTCTTCCCGGGGCGTCCAGGGCGTCCCCGCGCATCGGACATGGCACGGACCTCCAGAGACCGTCGCCTGAGACCACCCTTTCCGCGTACCCGGAGCCGCCGGCGTCGTTGGGCAGGCCGGCACTCCGAGCCAGAGCAGGATCTGGTTCGTACGCATAGATGCTGGCACGCCTCGCCGCATTCCACCTCCCGGCGGTGCCGGGTGGGCCGGCGTGGACTTCCGGAATACCCCCGGGGGGTATATGGTTCTTCCAGGCGGGGGCGCCGGGCCGTCTCGGGCCCGGACCAGCCGTCCCCGCGCGTACACGACAAACCCTCAAGGAGTAGCCATGACCTCCCGGACGACCCCCGGCTCCTGCTGCACCCCGGCCGGCACCTGCGGCACCGGCGCCCAGGATGACGTCCGGGGCGGCATCACCACGGTCTACACGGTGACCGGCATGACCTGCGGCCACTGCGAGAGCTCGATCGCGCAGGAGGTCTCCGCCATACCCGGCGTGACGTCCGTCAAGGCCGTGGCCGCCACCGGCCTGGTGACCGTCACCTCCATCGGCGCGCCGGACGACGAGGCGGTCCGTGCCGCCGTGGACGAGGCGGGCTACGAGCTCGCCGGCCGCGCCTGACATACCCCACCCCCGTATTCCCCCCGGCCGGGCCGTGCCGCACCACTGATATGGCCGCCGCACGGTCCGGCCCTCGCCAGGAGAACGCGATGACCAGCATGGCTCCCGAGAAGGCAGCGACGTCTGCCATACCCGCCGCCGAAGTCGAGCTTTCGATCGGAGGCATGACCTGCGCCTCGTGCGCGGCGCGCATCGAGAAGAAGCTCAACCGGATGGACGGCGTGACGGCGACGGTCAACTTCGCCACCGAGAAGGCGAAGGTCGCCTACGGGGCGGGGGTCGGGGTCGCCGACCTCATCGCCACCGTGGAGAAGACCGGCTACACCGCCCAGGAGCCGCCGAAGCCGGCGGCCCGGGAAGAGCGGGCCGAGCGGGCCGAGCGGGAAGGTGCGGCCGCCCCGGCGGAGAGCCCGGGGGCTGACGAGACCGCCCCGCTGCGGCAGCGGCTGCTGGTCTCGCTCGTCCTCTCGGTGCCGGTGGTGCTGATGGCGATGGTGCCGGCGCTGCAGTTCGACAACTGGCAGTGGCTCTCGCTCACCCTGGCCGCTCCCGTGGTCGTCTGGGGTGCGCTGCCCTTCCACAAGGCCGCCTGGACCAACGCCCGGCACGGGGCGGCGACGATGGACACGCTGGTGTCGATCGGTACGCTCGCCGCGCTCGGCTGGTCGCTGTGGGCCCTGTTCTTCGGGCACGCGGGAATGCCGGGCATGCGGCACGGCTTCGACTTCGCCGTCTCGCGCACGGACGGATCCTCCTCCATCTATCTGGAGGCCGCCGCCGGTGTCACGGCCTTCATCCTCGCCGGCCGCTACCTGGAGGCGAAGTCCAAGCGCAAGGCCGGTGCGGCCCTGCGGGCACTGCTGGAGCTGGGCGCCAAGGACGTGACCGTCCTGCGGGACGGGCGTGAAGTCCGCGTCCCAACCGCGGAGCTGGTGGCCGGCGACCGGTTCGTGGTCCGGCCCGGGGAGAAGATCGCCACCGACGGCACCGTCGTCGAGGGCGGCTCGGCCGTCGACGCCTCGATGCTGACCGGCGAATCCGTACCCGCGGACGTCACCGCCGGCGACTCTGTCACCGGCGCGACCGTCAACGTCTCCGGCCGCCTGGTCGTCGAGGCCACCCGCGTCGGCTCCGACACCCAGCTGGCCCGCATGGCCCGGCTCGTGGAGGACGCGCAGAACGGCAAGGCCGCCGTGCAGCGCCTGGCCGACCGCATCTCCGGCGTCTTCGTCCCCGTCGTCCTGCTCATCGCGCTGGGCACCCTGCTGACCTGGCTGTTCGTGACCGGCGACGCCACCGCCGCGTTCACCGCCGCCGTGGCCGTACTGATCATCGCCTGCCCCTGCGCCCTGGGCCTGGCCACCCCGACCGCCCTCATGGTCGGCACCGGCCGGGGAGCGCAGCTCGGCATCCTCATCAAGGGCCCCGAGGTGCTGGAGTCCACCCGCCGCGTCGACACCGTCGTCCTGGACAAGACCGGCACCGTCACCACCGGGAAGATGGCCCTCCACGAGGTCGTCACCGCCCCCGGCGTCAGCGAGCGGGAGCTGCTGCGGCTGGCCGGCGCGCTGGAGCACGCCTCGGAGCACCCCATCGCCCGCGCCATCGCCGACGGCGCCGCCGAGCGCACCGGCACCCTGCCCGTCCCCGAGAGCTTCGAGAACATCGCCGGCCTCGGCGTCCAGGGCGTCGTCGACGGGCACGCCGTGCTCGTCGGCCGCGAGAAGCTGCTGGCCGAGTGGGTGATCGAGCTGCCCGCCGAGCTCGCGGCGGCCAAGGCGACCGCCGAGGCCGCGGGCCGCACCGCGGTGGCCGTGGCCTGGGACGGCGAGGCCCGTGGTGTCCTCACCGTCGCCGACAAGATCAAGGACACCAGCGCACAGGCGGTCACCGAGCTGCGCCGCCTGGGCCTGACCCCCGTCCTCCTCACCGGTGACAACCAGGCCGTCGCCGAGGCCGTGGCCCGCGCGGTGGGGATCGACGAGGTCATCGCCGAGGTACTGCCGCAGGACAAGGTCGACGTCGTCAAGCGCCTGCAGGCCGAGGGCCGTACGGTCGCGATGGTCGGCGACGGCGTCAACGACGCGGCCGCCCTCGCCACCGCCGACCTCGGCCTCGCGATGGGTACGGGCACCGACGCCGCCATCGAGGCCGGCGACCTCACCCTCGTACGCGGCGACCTCCTCGTGGCCGCCGACGCCATCCGTCTCTCCCGCCGCACCCTGGGCACCATCAAGGGCAACCTCTTCTGGGCCTTCGGCTACAACATCGCCGCCCTCCCGCTCGCGGCGGCCGGCATGCTCAACCCGATGATCGCCGGCGCGGCGATGGCCTTCTCCTCGGTCTTCGTCGTCACCAACAGCCTGCGGCTGAGGCGCTTCACGTGAGGAGTTGAGTCAGCCCCGCTCGTTCGAGGAGGCCCCGGCTTCGGCCGGGGCCTCCTCGTCACACCTGGTCAGGGCGGCGACTCGGCCCATACTCCGGGTCCGCCGCCCTGCCATTCGAACAGCTCGGCATCGTCGAGCCGGATGGTGTCCGGGGCGAGGCCGGCCCGCCTGACGAACTCCTTCACGTCCTCCGGACCGTGCGCCACACCGAGGGTCTCCCCGTCCACGCGCACGCGCCGGCCGCCGTTCGGGGACGGCGGCTGGACGACGACCCGCCGCTGATCAGCCACGCCCCCAGCCTGGAGGGCGGGGCGGGCGGGCGCGCGTTGACGGCCGCCAGTCGGGTGCCGCGGCCCCGGGCAGCTCGGGTCAGCCGTTGCGGCCGGTCAGCGACGCGATGACGTGCTGGAGGCGCTCGCGCGGGTCCGGCCCGCCGGGCCAGGCGGTCATGAGCAGGTGGTGCGCCGTTCCGACCACCGCCAGGGCCAGCGCGGCACAGTCGGCCGTCCCGGAGACGCGGCCCAGGCGCTGCTCCGCCTCCAGGTAAGTGGCGACGGACGCCTCGATGGCGTTCAGTCCGGGCGCGCCGTCCCGCCAGGCGTCCCGGATACGGGCGCTGGCCCCGGGGCGGACCAGGGCGAGCGCGGCCAGCGCCGGCCCGGCGGAGTCGAGGAGCGCCAGGACGGTGGCGTTCAGGTTCTCCGTGACGGTGCTCTCGCCCGCCCGCGCGGGAAGAGCGGCGGCTCGCTCCGCCAGCAGTCGGAACCGGTGGAGCACCAGCTGTGCCACGAAGTCGTCGAGGTCCGCGAAGTGGTTGTGCAGCAGGCCCTTGGCGCATCCGGCCTCGCCGGTCACCGCCCGGCTCGTCAAACCGCCCGCGCCGTCGCGGCTCAGCACGCGCTCCGCGGCTTCGAAGAGCCGTTCCCGAACTCCTGTGATGGCGACGCCTCGTGGGGACACCGGACTTCCTTCCCTGCCGCCGCGTCATGTTCTTCCCGCGGGCCTCTGGTCAGTATGGGCGCGTGCCCATACAGTATGGGCACGCGCCCATACTAGTCGCCGGACCGGCGACCCGACAGGGGAGGACTTACATGCGCACCGTTGTCAACACCGAGCAGGAGCAGGCGTGGAACGGCTATGAGGGGCAGCACTGGGCCGACCACCACGACCGCTGGAATGCCGTGAACGCCGGTTTCAACGAGCCGCTCCTGGCCGCCGCCGCCATCGGTGCCGAGGACCGGGTGCTGGACATCGGCTGCGGGGCGGGCCAGACCTCGCGGCTGGCCGCGCGGCGTGCCGCGCGCGGGCGGGTGCTCGGCCTCGACCTGTCCGGGCCCGAGCTCCGGCTCGCCCGTGAGCTCGCGGACCGGGAAGGGCTCGCCCACCTCGCCTTCGAACAGGGCGACGCCCAGGCCCACCCCCTCCCGCACGGCGGGTTCGACGTCGCCATCAGCCGGTTCGGCATCATGTTCTTCGCCGACCCCGTCGCCGCCTTCGGCAACATCCGCCGTGCCCTGCGGCCCGGCGGCCGCCTCGCCTTCGTCACGATGGCCGAGCCCGGCCGCAACGAGTGGGTGCGGGCGGTCGGCGCTCTGCGCGAGCACCTGCCCATGCCGTACTTCGGTGCCGACGGCAGCGCACCCGGCATGTTCTCCTTCGCCGACCCGGCGCGCATCCACGACGTCCTCGGCGGCGCGGGCTTCCGGGCCGTGACCGTCACCTCGGTCGAGGCGCCGCAGAACTGGGGGCCCGACGCCCGGGAGGCGGCCAACTTCGTCCTCGGCTCCGGGCCCCTGCGGTTCCTCCTCGACCAGGCCGCCCCGGACGTCGCCCACCGCGCCGGGGAGGCGCTGACCGCCGCCCTGCGGCCCTTCGCCCAGCCGGACGGCGTCCACTTGCGCGGCGCCGCCTGGCTGGTCACCGCCACCAACCCCGACGACGTCGGCTGAGGCGAAGGCGACCGCGGACGCCGGGCCTTACCGGGCCGGTTCTACGCCCACGGATCGGTGAACGAACGGCCGGGGACCGGCTTGGCGATGAGGGCGACCGGTATGAAGAAGTTGACCTGGCCGATCGCGATCATCAAGGTGGTGAGCGCCTTGGCGTCGTAGTGCTCGGACACCTCGGCGTACAGCTCGTCCGGCACCCGCTCGCCGCCGTGCGGGGACGGCAGGAGCACCGCCTCCACCAGAGCCAGCGCGGCCCGTTCGGCGCCGGTGAAGTACGGGGCGTCCCGCCAGGACGCCACCGCGGTGATGCGCTCCTCCGTCTCCCCGGCCTTGCGCAGGAAACCCGTGTGCAGGACGGTCAGGTAGGTGTTGCCGACGATCTGGCCGGCCCGCAGCTGGAGCAGACTGATCGTGGTCCGGGGCACGGAGCGGTTGCCGGTGGCCTTGAACAGTGCCGCCGACACCTCCGCCAGCTCGGGGACGAGCTCCTGCGGGTCCTGGGACATCCGCGGACCCATCGGTACCTTCGCAGTGATCGAACGTGCTTCCATCGTGTTTCCTTCCGGGCTTCACGTCGTTGTCACTGCTCTGACGGATCACGGCGCGGAAGTGTGACAGGAGTCAGCCGGGCGACTTCCTCGTGCGTGCCCGTGGCCACCACCCGGCCGGACTCCAGGGCCACCACCGCGTCGGCGGCGCGGATGGTGGACGGTCGGTGGGCGATGACCAGGAGCGTGCACTCCTGGGTGATCTGCTCGATGGTGCGGGTCAGGGCGGCCTCGTTCGCGGCGTCCAGTTGTGAGGTGGGCTCGTCCAGGAGCAGCAGCCGGGGGCGGGGGAGCAGGGCGCGGGCGATGGCCACGCGTTGCCGTTCGCCGCCGGAGAGCATGTCGCCGTGCTCGCCGACGGGGGTGTCCAGGCCCCGGGGCAGGCGCCGCACCAGCTCGTCGAGGCTCGCGAGCGTGATGACGCGGCGCAGCTCCTCGTCGGTGGCCTCCGGCCGGGCGTAGGCGATGTTCTCGCGCAGCGTGCCGTGCAGGACGGGGGCGTTCTGTTCGACCAGGCTCATCATGGACCGGCACTGCTCCCTGCTCATGCCGGTGGTGATGTCGACGCCGTCGAGCAGGATCTGCCCCCGGTCCGGCTCGTGGAAGCGGGCCAGCAGGCCGAAGACGGTGGACTTGCCCGCGCCCGAGGGACCCACCAGGGCGACGTGGGTGTTGCGCGGCACGGTGAACGACACGTCGTGCAGGACCGGCCGGCCGGGTTCGTAGCCGAAGCCGACGTCGCGCAACTCCACCGCGGGCGTGGCGGCGTCGGGGGCCGGGGGCGCGGGCACCGGCGCCGGCGCCGGGGTGGCGTCGTCCTCGCCGGGCTGCTGGGCGACGGCCTCGATGCGCTGGAGGGCCGCCAGGCCCTTCTGCAGGGTGGCCATGACGTCGAAGATGTTGGCCATCGGTGCGGAGATGTAGGTGATGTACAGCAGGAAACCGACCATGTCGGCGAGGGAGGACTCGCCGCCGGCCACCCGGATGCCGCCGACCACCAGGACGGCCATCATCGAGCCGTGCATGGCCAGGGTCATGGCCGGGCCGACCACGGCGTCACGCTTGGCGGCCTGCAGGTTCTGCTCGTACGCCTGTCGTGCCATGCGGCCGATGCGTTCCTGCTCCCGGTCCTCGGCGCGCATGACGCGGACGGTGCGGATGGCCGACAGGGCCCGTTCCAGTTCGGCCGACATGGCGCCGAGGCTGTCCTGGGCGTCCTCGACGGCCTTGCGGATCCCGGCCAGGAGCAGCATCGTCAGCCCGCCGATGGCTCCGACGATCACCAGCACGATGAGGAACAGCGAGGCGTCCAGCCAGATCATCATCGAGATGCCGCCGACGATGACGAAGGCGCCCACCACGACCTCGGAGAGGTCGTAGGCCAGGGAGTCGCGCAGCAAGGTGGTGTCGCTGGTGGTGCGGGTCAGCAGGTCGCCGAGGCGGTGCCGCTCGTAGCGGCGCATGGGCAGGCGCAGCAGCTTGCCGACGAGGCGCTGCCGCAGGCCGAGGACGATGCCCTCGCTGGTGCGCTCCAGCGAGTAGTGGGCGCAGGCGGACACGATCGCCTCGACGACGAAGACCACGCCGAGCACGACGGTCAGCAGCAGATAGGGCCGGTGGTGGGAGAACTCGTTGATCGTTTTGGTCGCCAGCATGGGCTGGGCCAGGCCCATGGCGGCGGCCACGAGGGAGAGCGCGAGGGCGAGGAAGAGGGCCTTGCGGTGGCCCTGGGTCACCCGTAAGAGGTCCCTGATGCCGACGCGTCGTGTCGCCTCCTCCTCGGCCTCCTCTTCCCCCTCGGCCCCCTCTACCCCCCTTTCAACGTTCTGCCCGTCGTCCTCGGCGTCGTCACGACGCGTGGACCGCAAGCTCCTCAACACGTGCGCCCATCTCCCTCAGCCGTCTCGGTGTCCGACCGTCAACAGCGGGCGGAAGGCGGTGATCTGCTCGCCCTCGCCCACCGCGCGGCCCTCGGCCTCCACCCACGCGTGGGCCCCGAACGGAGCGGTCCGGGCGCCCACGCGCCACACCGGCCAGTGTCCGCGCATCCGGCACAGTAGCGCCGTCGCGATGGACCGCGGCAGACACCCCTTGCCCGCGCAGGTGACGCTCACGGAGACCACGGCCTGGCGTGCCGCGTACGCCTGCGCGTGGGTGGCGCCGACGGCGCCGCTGCGTACGGCGGCCAGGATCCGGCGGATGTGCCGGGGTGGGAGGCGGGCGAGGAGCAGGGCCGCCGCGACGGCGGCGCGTGCGGTCAGGCGGGTGGTGAGCGGCATGCGTTCGCGGACCTGGAAGAGGGTTTCGGGTGTGCTCATGTCCGTACCGCCAGCTTCGCCGTCGTCAGTTGGTCGGTGAGCTCACGGACGTCGCGGACGGCCTGCTCGACGCTCACCTCGTCCGGTGAGCTGCCGGCCGTGAGGGCCAGGGCCGCCTCGTGCTCGTCGGCGCCGTCGAGCAGTTTGCGCAGGGCGACGGAGGCGCTGTGGTTGAGCTGCCAGTAGTGCCCGGAGCGCTGGTCGAGCAGGATGCCGCCGTCGTCGGTCTCGGCCAGTGAGACGTCGTCACGCAACCGCACGGTCATGGGAGGGCCTCCACGGTGGTCGGTCCGGACGGCACGGGCGTGCCGCCCGGGTTCTCGAGGTCGCGCAGCCACCGCTCGCAGCTGAAGGTGGTGGACAGGGCGTAGGGGGTGAACAGGCGGAGCTGGAAGCCGGTGCACACCGAGCGCAGCCTCTCGCCGTCGACCAGGCCCAGTGCGGCGAGCCGTGAGTCCGCGCACAGCTCGTCGAGGTGCTGGACGTTCCGGCGGATGCCGGCGTGCTCCAGGTTGGAGCCCTCGGCCTTGGTGCTCCGGCTCAGCGACAGGTCGGGCACGATGCCGCGCATGGCCTCGCGGAGCAGCGGCTTGTACGCCCAAGGGGTGCGGCGCTCGTGGGCGCGGGCCGCCATGCAGGCGTCGATGACGGCGTCGTCCAGGTAGGGCGAGGTGAGCCGGATGCCCTCCGCGGCGTAGAGCGGGACCGTGCCGCGGACGAGGCTGGCGCACAGGCGGATGCCCCAGATGGTGTGGTGCGCCGTCCAGTTGTGGCCGTGCTGCCGGGCGCGGGCGGACTCCTCCACGAGCAGGTCGCGTACGGAGGCCACCGCGTCGGGCGTGGCCCACGGAGGCAGCTGGAGCAGTGCGGAGGCCCGCTCGTCCTGGTCGTCCAGGGGGGAGGCGACGACGCGCCGGGCGCGGTCGGCCAGCCAGGCCGGGTAGGGGCGACGCTGCTCGAGGCCCATGCGCACGACGTCCTGCCAGGTCCAGTGCTCCAGGGCGCGGTAGCCGCGCAGGTAGGACAGGGCGGTGAGGGGCCGGGTGCGGAGGATGTCGAACACGCCCGTGGAGCCGCCGGGCAGCACCTCGTCGCCGCCGTCGCCGCTGAGGTGGGCCTGCGAGCCCTCGGCGCTCATCAGCGCGGCGAGCGCCCGGTACATCGTCCGGTCCTCCACGCCCGGGAACGGCTCCTCGCCGGCCGGACCCGGCTGGAGGATGTCCTCGTACGGCGTGGGGAGGTCGGCGAACGCGGCCATGACGCGCCGTACGCCGGGCAGGTGGCCGGCGGCCAGGTCGGCCCAGTGCGGGTCGTCGTCCCCCACGTCCGTGGCCAGGGTGGTCAGCGTGGTCAGCGGTCCGGGGCGGGCCTGGGCGAGGAGGAAGCACAAGGTGGTGGAGTCCAGCCCTCCGGACAGGTCGGAGGTCAGCGTCAGCCCGGAGTCGGCGCGGGCCTGGACCGCGTCGCTCAGGGCGACGCGCAGCCGGTCGGCCGCCTCCCGCAACGGCAGGACGTCCAGCGGCGGACTCCAGCGGCGGGACACGCGGACACCGCCGGCCGGGTCCAGGACGACGCAGCTGTCCTCGTCGACGGCCTGGATCCCCTTCCACAAGGGTGAGTTGACGGTGTGCAGCGCCACCTCGGACAGCAGCAGCCGCAGCAGCAGCCGTCGTTCGTCGACGCCGGCGCCGGTGAGTGCGGCCAGCGCGTCCGCGCGCGTGGCGGCGACGGTGACGCCCCCGACCCTGGCGTGCACCAGCTTGCGGAGCCCGGAGAGGGTGCCCTGCGCCCGGGTCGTCCCGTGCACGCTGGCCAGCAGGTGGAAGCAGCCGGACAGCCGGTGCCGGGCGTCGTCTAGCGCCGAGACGTCGGCGGTGCGGGCGGCGATCTCCGTGAGACGGGCGGAGCCGGCCGAACAGAAGCCGAGCGTGGCGATCTTGGTGGGCCCGGCCTCCCCGAGCCGGAAGTCGGCCGGGTCCCAGTTCCCGATCAGCCAGGGACGGCCGGAGGGATGGTCGACCCGCCGGGGGGCGGGGCCGATGCGGTGCGCGATCGTGGTCGACTCCGCGTGGTCGGGGAGGACGATGAGCCACTCACCCGCGCGGTCGAATTGATTCATGGAATGCAGTCCCGTCCGGTTCACAGGTGGCGAGCGCGAAAGGCGCGGACGAACGCCGTGCGTCCGTCCGCGCCGGCATTCGGCGATCAGCCCCGCAGGGTCAGAGGAGGACGTGCCGCGGACGCCGACGGCCCGCCTTGTCCTTCTTCGCCGGACGGCTGTGCATCGTGAGCTTTCCGAACGTGCCGATCTTCAGCACGGTGGGCTTGGAGTACATGACCGGACTCCTTGTCGTCGATGACTGGACGAGCCTGTGCACAAGGCTTCGCACGATCTCGCGCGGCATCGATCCTATGGACGCCCGGGCTGGTAATTCCATGTCAAGGGGCCGGAATTCCCGCCGGGACGGCGCGGGAATGCGACAGCGTCGTGGCGTTCTCCTGACATCCGGGTGGCAGGTCTGTGCCATCACCCCTACCGCCGGCGGCCAGTCTCGGAGAGCAGGCCCCAGCGCGCCACGGCGGCGATGGCCTCGCTGCGGTTGCGGGCGCCCACCCTGCCGTAGAGGTGACGCACCACCCGGTACATGTGCCGCTCGGAGTAGCCGGACCGCTTGGCGATGTCGGCGACCGGGGCGCCGGAGGCCAGCTGCGTGAGCAGTTCCGTCTCGTCGCTGCTGAGGGCCAGCGCGCTCGGTGCCGCCGTGGTCCGGTCCGCCAGGGCCCGGGCGACGGCGGCCGGTAATCGGACGTCGCCGCGCAGCGCGCTGCGCAGCACCTCGCCGATCTCCCACAGGTCCGCGTCGTGCGCCACCAGCCCCTGGACGCCGGCGCGCAGGGCGGACCGGTAGTCGTCCACGTCCGGTTCGTTGAGCAGCGCGACGACGGACCGGCCGGGCCACGCCGCGCGCAGACGTGCCAGCGGCGCCATGTCCGAGTCCGGTACATGCACCAGGCATGCGTCCCATTCGACGGTCTCGGCCTGTTCCACGGAATCAGATTCGTGGACACTGAATCCGGACTCCTTCAGGCCGAGCGTGAGCCCATAGCGATAAGCCGGCGCGCTGTGGATGACCAGGAGACTTTCATTTCGTTCCGAATCGTCGACGGAGCAGCCAGCGCACATTTCTTCCCCCTTGTCTTCCTGAGCTGCCGTTCTGCGGACCGTTCCTCGGATGCCGTGGGCCGGTGCGACATCGACTTGCTTTCCCCGAGAGGCGGATTCGGGCTGCGCCAGCGCGAAGAGGCAAGCTTGATTTGACAAGACTTGACCTGACTCTCAGCTTAACGCCCGGCCCTTGCCGCGCCTCGAACTGGCGTACAGCAGACGGTAGTTGAGGGGGAAACCGGCCGGGTTGGCCTGCTGGTGGGCGTGCCGGGCACTCCGGTGCCGGACGGCACTTGGGTTTTCATTGCTTTGAGTGGTTTGGGGGCATTGGTCTTCCCGGTGTTCCCCGCCGCGCCGCACAGTGTCAACGGATGTGCCACCGAAGCGGGTTGGGGGCAGGCGCATGGTGTGTGAGCGGACTATCGACGCCGGGCGAGCCGTCGCCGTGGTGGGGGTCGCCTGCCGGCTGCCCGGAAGCGTCACCGACCTGGAAGGGCTGTGGAGCGCCCTGATCGAGGGACGGGACCTGGTCGGTGAGGTGCCGGGGGACCGCTTCGACCTCGACCGGTTCGTCGACCGGTCCCGGCCCCGTCGCGGCAAGAGCTACACGGCGGCGGGCGGCCTCCTCGACGACATCACCGGCTTCGACCCCGGGTACTTCGGGATCTCCGGCAGGGAAGCGGCCCACATCGACCCCCAGCACCGGCTGCTGCTGGAACTGGCCGCCGAGGCCCTCGACGACGCCGCGATCGCCCCCGCCACGCTGGCCGGGACGGACACCGCCGTGTACGTAGGGCTCTCCGACAACTCCTACGGCTTCATCCAGCTGACCTCCCCACGCACCGTCAACGCCTACTCCATGGTGGGCGGGGCGCTCTCCATCGCCGCCAACCGCCTCTCCCACGCCTTCGACCTGCGCGGCCCCAGCATGACGATCGACACCGCCTGCTCGTCCTCCCTGGTCGCCCTCGACCGAGCCTGCCGCACCCTGCGGGACGGCACCAGCCGCACCGCGCTCTGCGGCGGAGCCAACGTCCTGCTCAGCCCGTTCCCGTACGTCGGCTTCTCCCAGGCGTCGATGCTGTCGCCCCGGGGGCGGTGCGCGGCCTTCTCCGCCGACGCCGACGGGTTCGTACGCGCCGAGGGCGGCGCAATGGTCGTCCTCAAGACGTTGCGGGACGCCCTCGCCGACGGCGACCGGGTACACGGAGTGATCCTGGGCACCGCGACGGGCAGTGACGGCCGGACCATGGGCCTGTCGCTGCCCAACCCGGCGGCGCAGGAGGAGCTGCTGCGCCGCCTCTACGCCGATACCGGTGTCCACCCCGACGAGCTGGTGTACTTCGAGGCCCACGGCACGGGAACGCCGGCGGGCGACCCGGCCGAGGCACAGTCCATCGGCCGCGCCCTGGGCAGCCGTCGCACCGTCGGTCCGCTGCCCGTCGGCTCGGTGAAGTCCACGCTCGGGCACCTCGAGCCGGCCTCCGGGATGGCGGGCCTGTGCAAGGCCCTGCTGGTGCTCGCCCACCGCACGGCGCCGGCATCGCTGCACGCCCAACCGCCCCACCCCGGCATCGACTTCACCGGGCTCGGCATCAGCCCGGTCACGGCCACCCGCGCGCTGCCCGACCGCGACCGGCCGGTGGTGGGCGTCAACTCCTTCGGCTTCGGCGGTTCCAACGCGCACGCGGTCCTCACCGTCGCCCCGCCGGCCCCGCCCCGGGCGACGCTCCCCGACGTACCACCGGAGGGGCTGCCGGTGGTGGTCTCCGCCCGCACGCCGGCCGCGCTGTCCGAGGCGGCCGAGCGGATGGCGCGGCGCCTGGCCGGAGCCACACCCGAGGAGTTCTACGACATCGCCTACACCGCGTGCGTACGCCGGGGCGGCCATGAACACCGCTCGGCGGTGCTGGCCCGCACCGCCGAGCAGGCGGCCCGGTGGCTCGCTCGCCCCGCCGCCACGGACGAGGTGGACCCAGGCGATGCCGTGGGGGCGACGGCCGAGGCCGTCACCGGCGGGCGGATCGCGTTCGTCTTCTCCGGCAACGGCTCCCAGTGGGCCGGCATGGGGGCCGATCTCTTCGCCCAGGATGCGGTGTTCCGCGCCGCGGTGGCCGCGGCGGACGCGGAGCTGACCCCCCGCCTCGGCTGGTCGGTGGCGGAACTGCTGGCAGCGCCCCCCGGCCAGTGGCGGCTGAGCGCGACGGAGACGGCCCAGCCCATGCTGTTCGCCGTACAGCTCGGCCTGGTGGCCGTGCTCCGCTCCCGCGGTGTCGAGCCCGCCATGGTGCTGGGCCACAGCGTCGGCGAGGTCGCCGCCGCCCACGCCGCGGGAGCCCTCGGCCTCGACCAGGCGGCCCAGGTCATTGCCGAACGCGGCCTCGCCCAGGCGGCCACGGCGGGACTGGGCCGGATGGCCGCGGTGGGCCTGCCCCTTGAGGAGGCCGCCGAAGCACTCGCCCCCTACGGGCCGGACCTGGAGATCGCCGGGATCAACAGCCCCAGGGACGTGACCGTCACCGGCGGCTCCAAGGCGCTGTCCTCCCTCGCCGAGCAGCTGCGGGAACGCGGCGTCCCGTTCCACGAACTGCGGCTGGACCACCCCTTCCACAGCCGTCACATGGACGACCTGCGCACCCGCCTCCTGCCGGCCCTCGCCGGCCTGGCTCCGGTGGCAACGAACGTCCCGTTCCTGTCCACCGTCACCGGGGCGCCGGCCCCGGGCCCGGAGCTGGACGCCGAGTACTGGTGGCGCAACGTGCGCCGGCCGGTGCTCTTCTCGGCGGCGGTCGAAGCCGCCCTCGACCAGGGGGCGGACGTCTTCCTGGAGATCGGCCCCCACCCGGTGCTCGGCGGCTACGTGCGGCGCACCGCGGGCCGGCGCACGCGCGCCCGGTTCGCCGCCCTGGCGACCCTGCGCCGGTCCGCCGACGGGCCCCGGGCGCTCGCCACCGCCTCGGCCGCGCTGATCGCGGCGGGGGCCCGCGTCGACTGGGACCACTACTTCCCCAGCCCCGGACGCGTGACCCGCCTGCCCGCCTACCCCTGGCAGCGCGAACGGCACTGGAACAGCGTGGCCGACGGACTGCCCTGGATCACCCCCTGCGGCACCGCGCGGCTGGAACACCCCCTGCTGGGCGAGAAGGTCAGCGCCCCGCTGCCGACCTGGGGCGGCCCCATCGAGCCGACGCTGGTGCCCTGGCTGGCGGACCACCGGCTGGTCGGTTCCGTGGTCATGCCCTCCACCGGTTACGTCGAGATGGCGATGGCCGCGGGCCGCCGCGTACTCGGCGGCCCCGTCGAGGTGGAACACCTCGCCATCAGCGCACCACTCATCGTGGACTGGGACGACCCCGGCGCGGTGCGCACCCAGGTCTGCCTGCGCCCGGACGACGGCACGGTGACCGTGACCAGCAGCGGCACCGCCGGCGGCGAGGCCCGGCCGCACGCCCGCGCCCGCGTCCGGACCCTGCTGCGTTCCCGGCCGGCGCCCCTGGACCCGGTCGCGCTGCGCGCCCGGTGCCCGCGCAGGGTGGAGGCGCCGGAGATCTACCGGACGTGCACCGAGGTGGGACTGGCCTACGGCCCCGCCTTCCGCACCCTGCGCGGGCTGTGGGCGGGCGACGGCGAGGTGCTGGCCGAGTACCACCACGACGCGCCCGGAGCCCCGTACACCGTGCACCCGGCCCTGCTCGACGGCGCCCTCCAGAGCGGTGTCGTCATGCTGGCCAGCGAACTGGCCGAAGGCCAGGGCTATCTGCCCACCGGCTTCGAGGCGGTCCGGGTCTGGCGCACACCATCGCCGTCCGGACTCGTACGGGCCAGGGAACGGAGCCGGACGAGGGACACGGTGTGCTGGGACATCACCGTGGCGGACGAGGACGGCACGGTCACCGTGCGGCTCGACGGCTGCCGGCTGCGCCGCCTCCCGCTACCCCGGATCACCCCCCTCACGACGCTCCGCACGGTCACGCGCGCCGCCCCGCACCCCGACGCCCCCCGCGCCGCGTCCCCGCTGTCCCCCTCGGGCGGGCCGGCGAGCCCGCTCATCGCGACGGCGGCCCGCGAGCGGATCGCCGAACTCGGCGCCGCCTGGGGAAAGGTGGGCCACGAGCGCCTGATCCGCTACGGCAAGGAGGCCACAGCCCGGCGGTACGCCACAGTGTTCGCCGGGCTCCTGCCCGACCCCGCCGCCCCCTTCTCCGTGGACGACCTCGTCTCCGGGGGCCTCGCCCCCCGCTACCGGCGACTGGCCCGGCTGGCCCTGCCCCTGCTCGCACGACATGGCCTCGCACAGGCGGAGGGGGCCGGGCAGTGGCGGCTGGACCCGGCGGGCACCACCGCGCCCGCGCCCGCCCCGGAGACCACCCCACCGGCCTGCGTGACGGAAGTGGCGTTGCTGGAGCACCTCCTGCGACACCTTCCCGCCGTCCTCACGGGTGCGGAGGACGCCATGGGGCTCCTGGTGTCCGAACCCGTCGCCCGCGCCCTGGAGCAGTTCTACGACACCGCCCCCGTCAACCGCTTCCACCACCGCCTCATGCAGGCACTGGTGAGCGAGACGGTGAAAGCCTGGCCCGGCGACCGGGCGCTGCGCGTACTGGAGGTCGGCGCCGGCACCGGGGCCGCCACCGCCGCCCTGCTGCCGCTGTTGCCCGCCGACCGCACCACGTACTGCTTCAGCGACGTCTCCGCCGCGTTCCTCCACCGCGCCCAGCAGCGCTTCGCCCAGCACGACGTCATCGACTACCGCACCCTCGACCTGGACACCGACCCCACCGCCCAGGGATTCACACCCCACACCTTCGACCTGGTCGTCGCCGCCAACGCCCTGCACACGGCGCAGGACCTGCACGCCGCGCTGGGCCACGTCACCACGCTGCTCGGCCCCGGCGGCATGCTGCTCGCCTACGAATTCCACGACGCGGAAGCGCTGTTGCCGTACTTCGGCACCCTGGACAGCTTCTACCACAACACCGACCGCACACTGCGGCCCGACTGCGTGCTGCTCTCCCGCGACCGGTGGCCCGGCGTGCTGGAGAGCTGCGGCTACACCGGTGTCGTCCGGTTCGGGGACGAGCGAAAGGCCCTCCGCGACCACGCGTCGGTATTCCTCGCCACGGCCCCGCTCCGGACGGCGACCGAGCCACCGGCCCCGCCCCGGGCGCGAGCCGGCACCTTCGTCATCGCCGCCGAGACCCCAAAAGAGGAGGCGATGGCCCACGCGGTGGCCGAGGCGCTGACCGCCGCCGGCAGCGCTCCGGTCGACACCGTCACCTGCTCCCCCCAGGCGACACCCATGAACCTCACAGCCCTCTCCGAACAGCTGACCCGCCGCGCTCCCGCCGCACCCGGCGTCCTCTCCGTCGTCCTCCTCCTCGGCGAGGCGGAACTCCCCGCCCCCGGCGACCTGGTGACCCGGACCACGGACCGCGCCTCGATCCTGCGGACCATCGCCGGCCTCCGCGCCCACCTCGCTCCCGGAGCGCGGACGGAACTCTGGCTGGTCACCCGCCCGTGCGGGGCCGTGCCCGGCCCCGACCCCATCACCCACCCCGCCGACGCGGCCGCGTGGGGCACGGCACGCTGCCTGCGCAACGAACACTCCGACATGGGCAATCGCCGCGTCGCGCTGCACCGTACCGGCGATGCCACGGCCGATGCCCGCCGCCTCGCCCGTGAGCTGCTCGCCCCCGGCGACGAGGACGAGCTGGTGCTCACGGCGCACGACCGCTTCGTACCGCGCGAGAAGCCGCACGATCCGGCCCGCACCCCGGCCACGGGAACGCCCTACGCCCTGCGGGTGCGCGACCCCGGGCTGTCCTACCGGCTGGTCTGGGAGGAGGTCGAACCACCCCGACCCGGGCCGGGCGAAGTGGTCCTCCAGGTACGGGCCGCCGCCCTCAACTACCGCGACATCATGGACGCCGTCGGACTGCTCCCGCCCGAGGCGGACGAGCACGGACCTCCCCACCGGGGACTGGGGTTGGAGTGCGCCGGAGTCGTCACCGCCTGCGGGCCCGGCGTGCAGGGGCTCAGCCCGGGCGACCGGGTCGTCGCCGTGGCCCCGGACGCGCTCGCCTCGCACACCGTGACATCGGCCCGGTCCGTACGTCCCCTCCCGGACGGCCTCTCCTGGACGGAGGCGGCCACCCTTCCGATTGTCTTCACCACCGTCCACTACGGGCTGCACCACCTGGCCCGCCTCCAGCCCGGCGAGACCGTGCTGGTGCACGGAGCGGCCGGCGGGGTCGGGCTCGCCGCCCTCCAGTACGTCACCTCGCGCGGCGCCCACCTCATCGCCACGGCCGGCAACGAACTCAAGCGCGACTTCCTGCGGCGGCTCGGCGTCCCCCACGTCCTGGACTCCCGCACCCTCGCCTTCGCCGAGGACGTCCGACGGATCACCCAGGGCCGGGGCGTCGACGTGGTACTGAACTCGCTGGCCGGCGAGGCGATGACGCGCAGCCTGGAACTCCTGCGCCCCGGCGGCCGGTTCGTCGAACTCGGCAAACGGGACCTCTACGAGGACCGGACGCTCCCCTTGCGCCCGTTCGGCAACAACATCGCCTTCACCGCCCTGAACTTCAACCTCCTCACCGAGGACCCGCAACGGCTGGAGGAACTGCTCGCCGAGGTCGACGAGCACCTGCGGGACGGCGCCCTGCGGCCGCTTCCCCACACCGTCCACCCGGCGGCCCGGGTGACGGACGCCTTCCGGCAGATGCAGCACTCCAGGCACCTCGGCAAGGTCGTCATCAGCTTCGACCCGCTCGACGAACCACCCCTCGTGCACCACCTCGCCCGCCCGCCCCGGCTGCGCGAGGACGCCACCTACCTCATCACCGGCGGCACCGGCGGCTTCGGAGCCGTCAGCGCCGACTGGCTCGCCGACCTGGGCGCCCGTCACCTCGCCCTGGTCAGCCGACGCGGTGCGCACAGCCCCGAGGCGGCCGGCGTCCGTGCCGCGCTGACCGCACGCGGCGTCGACGCCGTGGCCCACGCCGTCGACGTCACCGACCCCGAGGCCATGCGGGCCCTGGTGCGGCGCATCGACGCTGGCGGGCACCCGGTGCGAGGCGCGGTGCACTGCGCCATGCACCTCGACGACGAACTCCTCACCGAGCTCGGCCCGGAGCGCTTCGCCTCCGTCCTCGCCCCCAAGATGGCCGGGGCGGCCGTGCTGGAGGAGCTCACCCGCGACCGTCCGTGCGACCTGTTCCTGCTGTACTCGTCCGCCACCGCCCTGGTCGGCAACATCAAGCAGGCCCCCTACGCGGCCGGGAACCTCTACCTCGAAGCACTCGCACGCCGGCGCCGCCAGTCGGGCGGGAGCGCGACGGCCATCGCCTGGGGAACGATCGGTGGGACCGGCTACGCCGCCCGCACCGGCTCGATCCCCGCCCTCGCCGCGATCGGCCTGGAAGCGCTCGACCCGGCCCGGGCGCTGCCGCCGGCCGCCCGGCTGCTGGGCGAGCGGACGGATGTGGCGGCACTGCTGCGCTGCGACTGGGCACGCCTGGGCGCGCTGCTGCCCTCACTGTCCGCGCCGCGCATGCGGGCCCTCGTCCCCGAACGCGGCGCATCGGAGGGGCTGTCCCGGGTGGACCTCGTGCGGCAGCTCGCCGGGGCCGGCGAGGCGGAGGCACGTGCCCTCATCGCCCGGCATGTGAAGGGGCTGCTCGCGGAGGTCCTGGGAGCCGACCCCGAGCAGCTCGACGTCAACCGCCGGTTGGACACCTTCGGCGTGGACTCCCTGATGGCCGCCGAACTCCTCGCCCTGCTGTACCGGCGCTACGAGGTACAGATCCCCCCGCTGGAGCTGATGCACAGCAACGGCACCATCACCGACATCGCCGACCTCGTCCACCAACGCCTGGCCCTGACGCGCGGGACGCAGGAGACAGCCTCGATCAGCGACGGCGGGTAGAGCGCTGGGGCGGCGCTATCCGTACCCGCTGTTCGGCGGGCGCGTTCTCGATGTCGTCGAGTTGCGAGACGATCGTGCTGCGCAGGTCGTCGTAGTCCTCGAAGTGGTAGTCGTGGAACAGCGTGTAGCCCGTCCACATCAGGTTGGCGCATATCCGTGCCGGCACCCGGCCCGTCCGGGCGCCCATGCCGACCAGCGCCACCGACGCGATGCTGCCGGGCGCCTCCTCGTTCTGCCGGTGGATCGCCTGGAACGCGGCGGCGCACGCCAGGGCCACATTCAGGGTCTCGCTCACATTCTGTGAGGACGTCTCCATCGTCGGCGTCGAGATCAGGAACTTCGGATCGACCGCCCCGGACGGAACGCACACCGCGCTCCCCACCGGGAGGCTGCCCGCGAACCGGTCCCGGATCGCCCGCTGCACACGCAGCTGGATGCCCGCTCCGAGGTGCCGCTTGATGACGGCGTCGACCCCGCCGTTCATCAGGCCCCGCGAGTTGGTCGGGCTGACCCAGGCGTCGACAGTCTCATCGAGGATCGAGCCCTTGCGGATCTCGATCCCGGGGGTGTCGGCGAACGCCGCCCGCCATGCCTCCACCACCTCCGTGTTGACGTCGGTCAACACCACCTTCAGCGGCGCCTGCTCGCGGTTCACGGCCATAGTGCACTCCCATCGGGAACGGTCCTTCCAGCGATCACGAAGCTACCGCGCACCACTGACAACCGGTCCGGAACCCGTTGTCGTACCCCGTTGCTAGCCTCCCGGCCATGATCGATGCCAACGCCCCCGCCCAGCCCGACCCGAACGACCCGCTGGCCCTCGCCGAACTGTTCACAGGCGGCGGTGAACCGTGGCTTCCGCTCCTGAAGCCGGTGATCGAGGCACAGCCGGACGCGGCCTCCTTCATCGGTGCGGGCCGCGGCCCGGAGGTCGTCCCCGTCCGCGAACTGACCTTCCAGGCGCTCAAGCCCCATCCACCGCACAAGTGGAAGGTCGTCGTATTCGGTCAGAATCCCTATCCGCGGCCGGAAAGCGCCACCGGAATAGCCATGTTCGACAACACCTTCCATGACTGGAAGGACAGTCAGTTCGGCAAGGTCGTCAGCATCCGCTGCATCATCAAGGCGGCGGCGATGTGGAAGTACGGCATACCCAAGAAGACCCCGATCGCCGACATCCGTGCGCTGCTGAAGAAGCAGGACACCGTCCAGCCGCCGGAATGGTTCCAGGCGATGCTCACCCAGGGCGTACTGCTGTTGAACGCCTCGCTCACCGCCAGCAGCGACAGCGGCAGGGCGGCGGGAGCCGACCGGCACACCGCGTTCTGGCGCCCGGTCGCCGAGCAGATCGTCGAAGAGATCCTCAAGGCCAAGCAGAACGCCGACGAGGAGGACCGTGGCGTGGTCTTCGCGTGGTGGGGGGCTCACGCGCGCAATCTGAAAAAGGTCGTCCTCAAACTCCAGGAGAAGTACCCCGAGGTCGACGTCCGGCACATCGACCACTGCAATCCCGCGGCACAGGGCGACATCTTCTGCGACGGCGACCATTTCGCGATGGTGAACGATGCCCTCGCGTCGCTGGGCGCCAATGTGATCGACTGGCTGCCGGCCAAGGGGTGGAACGAGCTCGCGGGGGAGTCCGGCGGAAAGGGCGGTGACATCGCCGAACGCATGGGCGCGTTCATCGCGTCCACCATGGAGCTGCACCAGCTGTATCTCGAACGGCTCGCCAGCGTCAAGGACGAGGGCCTCGTCCTTCCCGCGATCACCGGGGTGTTCGACACCCCGCTCATGGATTTCCAGGACGCCGTCAGCCCGGTCACCAAACTGCTGTCCCATCTCGACCGGCACGTGAAGATGTCGCACGAATTCGGCAAGAGGCGGGCGGACGAAGCGGCCGGTGGACTGTCCGCCGACGCGATCGCCGCCCTCTACCTCTACACCTGCGAGTCCGCGTTCTACCGGGAGATCAACGCCGTCCTGCGCTCCCCGGACAGGGCCGCCCTGGTCCCCTATCTCCCGTATCTGCGGCTGCTGTTCTCAGCGGTGTCGCGGCTTCCCGTCCGCACCGAGCCGCTGTGGCGTGGGGTGTCGCTGGACCTGCGTGCGCAGTATCCCCTCGGTCGGACCGTGACCTGGTGGGGCGTGTCCTCGTGCACGTCCAATCCCAGCGTGGCACGGGCGTTCCTCGGTGGCCGCGGCAAGCGGACGCTTTTCGAGGTGGTGCCCGCCCGGGCGGTGGGTATCAGCAGCTTCTCCGCGTTCACCGGCGAGGAGGAATTCATCCTCTCGCCCGGCACGCAGCTCAAGGTGACGGACGTCAAGGCCGAGCGCGGCGGCTTGTGCACCGTGAAGCTGACCGAATTGGCGGAGCAGACCCTCGTGTCCTGAGCGGAGGCGGCGTCGGCCCGCGCCCCTGACCCCGCGAGGCCCCGGCCGGTGGTACGAGACCGGCCGGGGCCTTCGGGGGCCTTCGCGACCGCCGGTCAGTCGGTCGTCGCCGGGGCCGTACGCGCGAAGTGGCGGGCGGTGGGCACCAGCGCCGCCGCGGCCGGTACGAGGAAGCAGGCGGCGGCGCACACGCCGAGTACGGCCGTGACCCCGAACGCGTCGATGGCCGGGGCGATCAGGGCCAGGCCGACCGGTGCCAGGCCGTACGACACCAGGAAGTCCAGCGAGGAGACGCGGGCCAGCTTGTCCGGCGCGACCTCGCGCTGGGTGGCCGTGAACCAGGGCACGTTGAACAGCTCGATGCCGATCCCGGCGACGGCGTACGCGGCGACGACCACGACCGGGTGCACGGGCAGCATGAGGCTCAGCGGGGCGACGCCGTACGCGGCCAGTCCGGCGAACGCGGCCCAGCCCTGCGAGCGCGGCCGCCAGCGGGCGATGACCACCGCCCCGCCGAGCGCGCCCACGGTGTACGCGGTCATGGCCGCGGCCAGCACCCACTCGGTGTCGTAGCGGTCCCGGCTGATCAGGGGCAGCGCGACGCTGGTGGCGGAGTAGCCGAGGGCGATGACGGCGACGAGGGCGCCGAGTCCGGCGAGGAACCAGGGGTGGCGGCGTGCCTCGTGTATCCCGTCGAGGAACTCCCTGCGGAAGCCGGCGCGCGGGGCGGGCTCCGCGGCCGGGTCCGCCGCGGTGGTGCCCGTTACGCCCTTGCCCGGGACGAGCGCGGCGGCCAGCCAGAGCAGGCCGATGCCGAGCAGGAGCGTCCAGACGTCGAGGAAGGCCGCGAGCAGCGCGGTCAGGGCGGGTCCGGCGAGCGTGGAGCTCCGTACGGCCATGGTCATTGCGGCGTTGGCCTGCTGACGCTGTTCTGGGGCGACGGTCTCGGCGGTGAGCGCCTGGAACGCCGGGCGGCAGGCGCCCTGTCCGGCGCCCGCGAGGGCGGCGGCGGCCGTCATCAGCACGAGGGAGCGGCCGAGACCCGCGGCGAGGAGGGGGGCGGCGACCGCCGCCGCGAGGGCCGACCAGAGGACGACCGCGCGGCGGGAGTGCCGGTCGGCCAGCACGCCGCCGACGGCGACGGCGGCGAGGAAGCCGGCGGTACGTGCGGCGAGGACCAGGCCGAGACCGGCGGCGCCGAGGTCGCGGTGGAGTACGGCGAGTCCGAGGACGAAGGGCAGGGCCCAGGTCGCGAGGCCGGAGGCGGTGGTGCCCGCCCACAGGCGCAGGAACGCGACGTCGCGAAGGACCGAACGCGGGGGCGGGGTATCGGACTTGGTCGTTGTCGGCGTGGGTGTGGTCGCCACGGTGTGGTCGCTCCTCGGGGGTGGGGGTGGCGGCTCGGCGAACCGCACCCGGATTCGTTAATGAAAATGAATACCATTACAGTACCCTTCGAACGCGGCACTCCTTGCCCGGTGCACGACAACGCCCACGTCTGCCCCTCCCCGCACCCCGCCCCCAGACCGGAGAACCCCATGCGCCACCCAGCTCGCCTCGGCATCGCCCTGACCATCGCCCTCGCCACCGTGGGCTGCTCCACGGCGGCCGGCGACCGTGCCACGACGGACGCCAAGGCCACCGCCGAGGCGACATCCGTCACCAGCTGCGGCCGCCAGGTCTCCTTCGCCAAGCCCCCGCAGCGCACCGTCGCCCTGGACCAGACCTCGACCGAGACCCTGCTCGAACTCGGACTCCAGGACCGGATGGCGGGAACGGCCAACCTCAAGACGAAGATCCCGGCGCAGTACGAGGCCGCGTACGCCAAGGTCCCGGTCATCGCGCCCAAGATCGCCACCGGCGAGCAACTGCGCGCCGCCACCCCCGACTTCGTCGTCGCCGGCTCCGCGGACCTCTACACCAAGGACCGCGCCGGCACCCGTGAGGAGCTGGCCGCCCTCAAGGTCCCCACCTTCGTCAGCGCCGTGGACTGCCCGCAGCGCGACGCCGCCGGCAAGACCTCCTTCGAGCTGCTCTTCTCCGACTACGAGAACCTGGGCAAGGTGTTCGGCGTCCAGGAGCGGGCCGGCAAGCTCGCCGCAGGCCAGCGCGCCGCGGTCGCCAAGGCCGGGGAGACCGCCGCCAAGGTTCCCCAGGGCGCGGACCGGCCCACCGTCGTCTACCTCTACTCCGTCTTCAACGGCATGCCCTACGTGGCGGGCAAGACCGGCCTGCCCAGCGAGATGAGCCGGATCGTCGGCGCGAAGAACGCCTTCGACGACGTGAACGAGGACTGGCCGGAGGTCTCCTGGGAGGAGGTCGCCAAGCGTGACCCGGACTTCATCGTGATCGGCGACCTGTCCGAGCGCGGGCGGCCGGGTGACAGCGCCGCCGAGAAGCGCGCCACGATGACCGAGCACCCGGTGATCTCCAAGCTGGCCGCGGTCCGCGACAACAAGATCCTCGAGGTGCCGGGCATCGAGCTGGACCCCTCGGTCCGCTCCGTCCACGCCCTGGGGCTGCTGGCCAAGGGCATGAAGGACCTCGGCCATGCCCGCTGACACCGGCACCCGCAGGCATCCGGCGGACCTCCTGCTTCCGGCGGCCCGCGGGCGGGTGGTGACCGAGGGCTCCGCCGCCACCCGACCCCGGCCGCCCGGCCCCGCCGGGCACGCCGGCCGGTCCGCGGCGGCCCGCGTGTTCCTCTTCCTCCTCGCCGCGGCCGCCCTGGCGGGCTCGGTGGTGGCGGCCGTGCGCGTCGGCACCGCCGACGTGGGCTGGAGCGGCCTCGCCCGGGTCCTCGGCGCCCGTCTCGGCCTGGACGTGGAGCCGTTGCCCCCGCTGGTCGACTCCCTCATCTGGGACCTGCGGCTGCCGCGCGTCCTGATGGCCGCCCTCGTCGGCGCCTCCCTCGCCGTGTGCGGCGCGGTGCTCCAGGCGGTCACCCGCAACGCGCTCGCCGACCCCTATCTGCTCGGCGTCTCCTCGGGCGCGTCGACCGGAGCCGTCACCGTGGTCGTCCTTGGCGTGGGCGCGAGCGCGCTCGGGGTCACCGGCGGCGCGCTGGCCGGCGCCCTGCTCTCCTTCGGGCTGCTCCTGCTGCTGTTGCGGCGCACCGGGCTGGACTCGGTCCGCATCGTCCTCACCGGCGTGGTCGTCGGCCAGCTCTTCACCGCGACCACCTCGCTCGTCCTGATGGCCTCGGCGGACGCGGACACCACACGGGCCGTCACCCACTGGCTGCTGGGCTCGATGGCACCGGCCCGCTGGAACACCGTCGTGGTCTGCGCGATCGTCACCCCGCTGGGGCTGCTGATCGCATGGCTGTGCTCCAACGCCCTCGACGGGCTCGCGTTCGGCACCGACACCGCCGCCTCGCTCGGGATCGGCGTACGGCACACGCGCATGCTGCTGCTCGTGGTCACGGCCGCGCTGACCGCCGTGGCCGTGGCCACCGTCGGCGCCATCGGATTCGTCGGGCTCATCGTCCCCCACGGGGTGCGGTTCCTCGTCGGGCCGCTGCACCGGGTGCTGCTGCCCTACACGGCCCTCGCGGGCGCGGTGTTCCTGGTGTGGACGGACGCCCTGGCCCGGATCGCCTTCGCCCCCCGCGAGGTCCCCGTGGGCGTGCTCACCGCACTGCTCGGCGTGCCGCTCTTCCTCCTCGTCCTGCGCAAGAGAGGTGAACTGTGAGGATCACCGCCGAAGAGCTGAGCTGGTCGGTGGCGGGCACACCGGTCGTGCGCGACGTCAGCGCGGACATCGCCCCCGGCGAGACGGTCGGCCTGCTCGGCCCCAACGGCTCCGGCAAGTCCTCGCTGCTGCGCTGCCTGGCCGGACTGCGGGCCCCCGACGCGGGCACGGTCCGCTACGACGGCGAACCCGTACGGGACTGGAGCGCGCGCCGCGTCGCCCGCCATGTCGCCTTCGTCGAACAGGACTCGGGCGCGGACAGCGATCTGCGGGTCGCCGACGTCGTGGGCCTGGGCCGGACCCCGTTCCGCGACCGCTGGCGCGGACCGGACGCCACCGACCGGGCCGTGGTCGCCGCCGCGCTGGAGCGCGTCGGCCTCACCGCGCTCGCCGGCCGCTCCTGGAAGGCGCTGTCGGGCGGCGAACGGCAGCGCGCCCACATCGCCCGCGCGCTGGCCCAGCAGCCGTACGCGCTCCTGCTCGACGAACCCACCAACCATCTCGACGTCAAACACCAGTTGGAACTCATGGAGCTGCTGGCCGGGACCGACCAGACGGTCCTGGTCGCGCTGCACGACCTGTCGCTCGCCGCCCGGTACTGCGACCGGCTGCTGCTCCTGCACCACGGCCGCCTCATCGCCTCCGGCACCCCGGCCGCCGTCCTCACGCCCGAGCGGCTCGCCGAGGTCTTCGAGGTGGACGCCGACCTCACCACCGACCCCCTGGGACACCCCGTGGTCACCTACCGCGGGCCGCTCGACGCCCCGGCCCCGGCACCCCAGCCGTCCCTGTAAGTCCCCGTGCATCCCTGTTAATCCCTGTGAATCCCTGCGAAAAGGACACTCATGAACCAGACGTCCCCCGCCCCTTCTCTCGCGCCCACCGTCGACGCGCTCGTCGACGCCGTCCTCGCGGGTGAACACGGCCCGCTCCCCTCCGAACTCGTCGCCACCAGCGTGTTCTGGATCCACCACGGCACCCGCCTGGCCGGCGGCGACACCACCTACCTCAACCAGTACGTCCTGGTCCGCCTCGGCGGCTCCTTCGGCGGCTGCGCGTTCGAGGCCGGCGAGATCGACCCGTCGATCTGCCGCGAGCTCTCCGGCACCCCGCTCGACGTCCTGCTGCGCGAGGCCCCGCGCCCGCTGCGGATCGCCGCCCTCGACGCCTACCTCTCCGGCATACGCCCGCACCGCGTGGCCGCCGAGACGGGCGACGCCGAGCCCGTCACCCTCCCCACCGGCACCCCGGAGGTCCGCGCCGTGGCCCGCGACGCGGCCATCGCCGGCCTGCTGGACATCGAGGAGGGCGCCCAGGTCGGCCTCATCGGCGTCGTCAACCCGCTGGTCGCGGCCATCCGCGAGCGCGGCGGCCGGCCGCTGCCCTGCGACTTCAACCTCAAGACCACCCAGTGGGGCGACCCCGTCAGTGACGACATGCACGAGGTGCTCGAGCGCGCCGACGCCGTCGTCGCCACCGGAATGACCCTGAGCAACGGCTCGTTCGACACCATCCTGGAGCGCTGCCGGTCCCGGGGCATCCCGCTGATCGTCTACGCGCAGACCGGCAGCGCCGTCGCCCGCGCCTTCCTCGGCTCCGGTGTGACCGCCCTGTCCGCGGAACCGTTCCCCTTCTCCCAGTTCAGCGCCGAGGAGACGGTCCTGTACCGCTACCGGACGGTGGGCGGCGCGTGACCCCCGCCGCCCCCACGGCCGTACCCGGTGCCGGTGGCCTCCCCACCGGCACCGGGTACGCCCCCTGCCACCACGGCGAGATCCTCCAGGGCGTCTTCCTCGACGACGCCGGACGCCGGTGCGCGGGCCTGGTCACCCTCCCCATGGCCGGCCCCGGCAGCGACGCCGAGTTCGTCCGCCGGCCCGGCACGGCCCCCGAGGTGCTCACCGTCGTACCCGCCGGCCGTACGAAGGCCGCGCGGGCCGCGGCTCTCGCGGTGACGGAGTGCGCGCGGCGGGCCGGTCAGCCGCCCTGCGGCGGGGAGTTGCGGCTCACCGGTGACATTCCGGTGGGCCTGGGCATGGGCAGCTCCACCAGCGACGTGATCGCCACCGTGCGCGCGGTCGCGGACTCCTACGGGCTGCGGCTGACCCCCGGCACGGTCGCCCGGCTGGCCGTGCGCGCCGAGCTGGCCTGCGATCCGCTGATGCTCGACGGCCGCCCGGTGCTGTTCGCCCAGCGGGAGGGCCGGGTCCTGGAGGTCCTCGGCCCGGCCCTGCCGCCGCTGGTCGTGGTGGGCTGCGCCCTCGGCGGGGGCGCGCCCGTGGACACCCTGTCCCTGCCCGTGCACGAGCCCGGCGACAGCGACGTACGGGCCTGCGAACGGCTGCGCACGCGGCTGCGCCGGGCGATCGCCACCGGCGACGTACGGCTGCTCGGCCAGGTCGCCACCGCCAGCGCCCGGCGCGGCCAGCGGGCGCTCGGACACCCGGAGTTCGACGCGCTGACCCTCATCGCCCGGCGGGTCGGTGCCGCCGGCGTCCAGATCGCGCACAGCGGCGCGGTGGCGGGCGTGCTGTTCGACCCGGCCGCGCCGGGCCTGCGGCACCGCGTCCGCAGCTGCCTGCGCGCCCTGGACGCCCACGGCATCCCCGCCACCCGGACCTTCACGACCTTCACCACCACCAAGGGGATCCTGCATGGACCAGCACATCGCGGAGTCGATCGGCCGACCGGACCTGATACGCCTCGACGACCGGCTCGTCTGCCTGCGCTTTGAGACGATGAAGGTGGTCTCCGCCCTCGCCGCGGTACGCCACCTGCTGGACACCGGGGCGGTGCGCCGCGGGGACACCCTGCTGGACAGCTCCAGCGGCATCTACGCCTACGCCCTCGCCCTGGCCTGTCACCGGCACGGCATGCGCTGTCACATCGTCGGCTCGACGACGGTGGACCACACGCTGCGCACCCAGCTCGCCGTGCTCGGGGCGACGCTGGAGCAGATGGAACCGTGCAGCGACCTCAAACTCGACCAGAAGCGGCGCGTCGAGCGGATCCACGAGATCCTCGCCGAACACCCCGAGTACCACTGGATGCGCCAGTATCACGACGACATCCACTACCTCGGCTACCGCGCGATCGCCCACCGGATCCGTCAGGCGATCGGCGCGGACGGGCTCACCGTCGTCGGCGGCGTCGGCTCGGGGGCCTCCACCGGAGCCCTCGCCCGCTACCTGCGCGAGGACTCCGGTGGCGCTGTGCGCCCGGCGGACGTCGAACTCGTCGGCGTCCAGCCGTACGGCAGCGTCACCTTCGGCGCCGAACACGTCGCCGACCCCGAGATCATCATCGCCGGGATCGGCAGCTCCATCCCCTTCGGGAACGTCTCGCACGAGCTGTACGACACCCTGCACTGGATCTCGTTCGACGCGGCGCTGGCCGGCAGCGTCGACCTCCTGCGGCGGCACGCGGTCTTCGCGGGACTGTCGACCGGCGCCGGCTACCTCGCCGCCCGCCACGAACGCGAGCGCTCCCCGGGGCGGACGGTCCTCTTCATCGCCGCCGACACCGGCCACCGTTACGTCGACACCGTCTACGCCCGGCACCGCGAGGCCGCGCCGATCGCGGACCTCGCCCCGCGTGAGGTCGCCGACCAGAGCGGCCTTGCCCTGCCGTGGTCCAGGATGCGCTGGAACCGCGCCCCGGCGGCGGCCCCGGCCATGGCGCCGTGACCGTCAGCCCTGGGCGGCCGTCAGCAGGACCTTCAGCAGGTCGTCGGGGGCGTCGCGCATCACGTTGTGGCCGCTGACCAGCGCGTGTGTGCGCCAGGCGGGGTCGTCGCGCAGCCGTTCGTAGAGCCCGGTGAAGGGGGACCGCCCCTCCCAGCCGGTGGCGTAGACGTAGTCCCGGCTCCGGTACCGGTCGAGTCCGCCCTCCAGGCGGATCGACTGGAGGAGGGAGGCCAGGGGGTGCGGGGTGGTCCGGGGGTCGAAGAAGGGCAACGGCGCGCTGGTGTAGCCGGTCTCGCCCGCGCCGTCGAGATACCAGGCGCGCTCCTGGTCGGTGACCAGGGACCAGCAGGAGTCGCCGTGGGCGGGGACCATGGCGTCGACGTAGACCAGCCCGGCCACCCGCTCGGGGACGCGGTCGGCGGCGCCGGTGATCACCATGCCGCCGTAGCTGTGACCGACCAGCACGGCGTCGGTGATCTCCTCCTCCGTCAGGAGGTTCACCACGTCGTCGATGTGGGTGTCGAGGTTGACCGTGGAGGTGAGCAGGTGCTTGCGGTCCCCGACGCCGGTGAGGGTGAGGGGGTAGGCGTGGTGGCCGTGCGCCCGCAGCTGACGGGCCGTCGGTTCGAAGGTCCAAGCGCCGTGCCAGGCGCCCGGTATGAGGACGAAGGTGGTCATGGGTTGCTCCCTGGTGCTCAGTCGGTGACGGACAGGACGATCTTGCCGGTGTGCGGCGGCTGCCGGCGAGCGCGTGGGCCTTCGCCGCCCGCTCCAGCGGAAGCGCCGTGTCGATATCGGGGTCATCGGTCGAATGACGGATCCCGTCGGCGAGCGCCGCTTCATAAGATCGACTGAGGCAGTTGGCCGGAAATGACCCGATCTGTTGAGTCCAGGGGGCTTTACGCATGTTGATCAATAAGGTGCTCGGTACCGTCGTGGCGGGCGTCGCCCTGGCGGCGGTCCTGCCCATGGGGACCGCTCAGGCGGCCACGTGCAAGGGGCAGTCCTGCACGGGCCAGAACCCGAAGACGGCCGGGTGCGGCGAGGATGCCAAGGTCATCGACAGAGTGCGGCCGGGCGGTGGCGGGCCCGAGGTCGAGCTGCGGAGCTCGGCCACCTGTGGCGCGGCGTGGGCCCGTATCGAGAAGGCCGACCCCAGCTGGAAGTTCAAGATCGAGTACAAGGGCGGCAAGCCGCAGTTCGCGAACGCCTCGTACACCTTCGAGGCCTACACGCGCATGGTGTGGAACAGCTACTCCTACCGCGCCTGCGTGGAGATGTACGACGGTCAGGGCGGCAACTACACCTGCACCAAGTGGCACTGAACTGCCCGTAGCTGATCACCGGCCCCGCGTCCGCTGCCGGACGCGGGGCCGGTCCGCCGCACAACGCACAGCCGTTCACGGCATCCCGAGAGGAAGACAGCACCTTGCCCGTCACCCCGGCAGACCTCGTCCTCGTCAACGGCTCGGTCCTGACCGTCGACTCCCGCTTCACCGTCGCCTCCGCCCTGGCGGTCACCGACGGCCTCGTGAGCGCGGTCGGGGACCGGGCGGAGGTCATGGCACACGCCGGCCCGGCGACCCGCGTCGTCGACCTCAAGGGCGGCACCCTCCTGCCCGGCATCAACGACGCCCACCTGCACGGCTGCGCCTTCGGGATGACCAGGCCCCCGCTGTCCCTCGACGTCGCCCACCCCGCCGTCACCTCGCTGGCCGATGTGGCCGAGGCCGTGCGGAAGGCGGTCCGACAGGCCCCGGCAGGGGAGTGGATCACCGGGCACGGGTGGGACGCGGGGTACCTCCTCGACTGCGTCGTCGACCCCTCCCGGCAGCCCACCCGCCAGGACCTCGACGCCGTCAGCCCGGACCACCCCGTCCTGCTGTACTCCGCCACCGGCCACGCCACCTGGGTCAACTCCGCGGCGCTCGCCCGGGCCGGAGTGGACCGGGACACCCCCGCTCCGCCCGGGTCGGTCATCGTCACCGACGCGGCGGGAGAACCCACCGGCCTCCTCTACGAGGGCGCCCAGGACCTCGTCCACCGGGCCCTGCCGCCCGTCTCCCGGCAGGTGCGGGCCGACGCGATCAGGACCACCCTGCGCGCCCTGGCCCGGCTCGGCATCACCAGTTACACCGAGCCCGGCCTGGGACCCGGCGGAGAAGCCCTCATGCGCGGCGCCCTCGCCCACAGCACGCTCGACGTCTACCGGCGCCTGCTGGCCGACGGCGAACTGACCGCGCGCGTCAGCGTGCTGCTCCTGCCCACCGGCATGACGAGCACGGCCGAGGACTTCGTCCGGGCGCTGGCCGCCATGGACGAGCCCCCGTCCCCCGACCCCCGCCGTCTGAACATCGTCGGCGTCAAGCTGTTCGCCGACGGCATCCCGGTCAACAAGACGTCCTGGATGCACGAGCCGTACATCGGCGGCGGCTGCGGCTCCCTGTGCGTCGGCGGGGACACCGACGACGAACGCGTCGCCCAGATCGCGGAGATGATCCGGTACACGCACGCCGCCGGCTACCAGGCCGGCGTCCACGTCACCGGGGACCGGGCCATCGACACGGTCGTCGACGCCTTCGCCGCCGCGGCCGCCGCACACCCCCGGCCCGACGTCCGACACTACGTCATCCACGGCGACTTCCTCACCGCCCGCAGCATGCGCAAGCTGGCCCGGCACGGCTTCGGCGTCACCATGAACCCCACCATCAAGTGGACCGTCGCCGACCTCGAGGAGGAGTACGTCGGCCCGGAGCGGGCCGCGTACGAATGGCCCTACCGGGACGCGATCGACGCCGGCGTGACCGTCACCAGCGGCTCCGACGCGCCCGTCACCCTCCCCGACTGGCGGCAGGGCGTCTCCACGATGATGCTGCGCGAGTCGAAGGCCAGCGGCCGCGTCAGCGGCCCCGGCCAGCGCATCCGGCTCGCCGAGGCGCTCCGCACCTACACCGTCGACGCGGCCTGGCAGGACTTCGCCGAGGACTGGAAGGGCTCGCTGGAGGTGGGCAAGGTCGCCGACCTGTGCGTGCTCGCGGGAGACCTGCTGACCGCCGACCCGCACGACATCCCCGCCCTGCCCGTCGTGTTCACCGCCGTCGGCGGCGACGTCGTGCACGACGAACTCACCGTTTGACCCCCCGCCACCCGATGATCATGCTGAACGGATGACAGTGAAGCAGAGCACCACGGACGTGCTGGGCGCCGCCGTGCACGTCCGGGAGACCGCGCGCCGCGCCGCCCGTGGGACCGGTGGCGCGGACACCGTCCTCACGGCGCTGTCCGCGGTGATCGAGCACGACCACGCCTCGCTGTCCCGGTGGGACCCGCTGCGCCGCCGGCACCTGACCCTGGCCGGCAGCTACCCGGCCGGCGCCACCCGCTACATCGAGAACCGCCTGCACGAGGACCCCGGCTTCTCGCTCATCCGGCACTCGGCGGACACCACGCGCTGGTGGCACGACGTGCCCGCCCCGGTGCGGCGGACCTCCACGGGGTTCCACGAGTTCCTCGAGCCCCTGGGGGTGGAGGACGGAGTGGCCCAGTGCCTGTTCGCCGCGGACGGCAGATACGTGGGCATCCTCAACGTCAGCACCACCAGGTCCCGGTGCGACCAGCCGGCCGTCCGGGCCGTGATGACCTTGCTCGGCGAATGCCTCGCGGCCGTCGCCGACCCGCTGCTCGGGCCCCGTTCCTCCGGCGGACCCGCCGGCCCCGGCGACGCCGTGGGCAGTTCCTGCGCGGTGCTCGTGCCGGAGGACGAGGACGCCGCCCCGGTCGTGGTGAGCGGCGAGCCCCTGCCCGGGCTCACCGAGGCCGGCTCCCCGCTCGCCGCCCTGCTGCGGCGGGCGGCCGCCCGGCGGGCCGGGCCGGCCACCGTGCTGGTGCCGTACCGGCAGCGGACGCTCGAACTGCACCTGACCCGTCAGGCCGCCGGCACGGTCGTGGTGTGCCGTACGGTCGCCCGCCCCTCGGCCCTCTCCCCGCGCGAGCTGGAAGTACTGGCGGAACTCACCCAGGGCCGGACCAACCGCGAGATCGCCGACCGCCTCTTCCTCAGCCCCCGCACGGTCGCCACCCACATCGAGCACATTCTCGCCAAACTCGACGTCCCCAACCGTGCGGCCGCGGCGGGACGCGCCGTCGCCTGGGGCCTCGAGCCGGCGTCCTGACCGGGGCCACCGGATCACGAGGCCGTCGAAGAGGCAGGTCGCAGGCCGTCGGACCGGCCGACGCCGACCTCCTCGGAGGGTTCCTGACGGGGCAGCACCCCGTGCCGGTGCAGCAGATAGCCCGCGTGCAGCCGGTTCCGGGCCCCCAGCCGCGTCATGATCTCCGCGATGTGGCGCTGGCAGGTGCGCTGCGAGATGCCCAGGCGGCGGGCGATGGCCTTGTCCTCCTGGCCGTCCACCAGCAGCCGCGCGATGAGCTGCTTGAGGTCCTCGGAGACCGCCAGCACCTCGTCCCGCACATACTCGGTGGGAAACGGCGAGGCCCCCGTCCAGGCCCGCTCGAAGGCGTCCGCCACGAAGCCCACGACGTTCGGCTCCCGCACCACGACGGCGCCCGGCGAACCGTCCTTGAGGGGCAGCAACGCCGTGGCCCGGTCGAATATCAGGGCCCGCGTGAAGCCGTCGCCGACCGTACGGACCTCCGCCCCGAGCTTCGTGACGTACTCGACGTAGCCGACGGTGTGCCGGCTGAACCAGGCGGTGTGCTGGTAGAGGCAGCGCATCCGCAGCCCGCGCGCCAGGACCCGCTCCGTGCGGTCGAGCGACTCCCTGAGCGCCTCCGCGGGCAGCGCCCCGCCGGGCTGCGATACGAGGACCTCGCCGGTGGCCTCGCCCGACAGGGCCGCGACCGCCTCGCGGACGGTGTCCGGGCCGGTCAGCACCTCGACGCTGTGCCGGCGCAGCCGGTTCGTCACCCCCTGCTCGTACAGCGGCGCCAGCCGCGCCAACTCCTCCTGGATGTCGCCGATGGCCTGCCGCCGTTGTGCCAGATCCTCGAGCAGCGGGGTCAGCAGCAGCATCTCGGCGCTGTCCGGCGGTACCGCGGCGTAGGCGTCCGACTCACCCGGCGCGTGGCGCAACAGCCGCATCCGCAGGAGCCGTTCGACGGCCGCCCGCACCTCCTTCGGCGCCAGGCCCTGAGCGGCGCAGACGTCGCCCGGCCGGAATTCCAGCGTCCGGACGGCGTGGGCGTAGACACGGTGCTCGATGTCCCCCAGCCGGTCCGGTTCAATCTCCCGTGCGTCCCGTTTTGCCATGTTCGTTCATCCCCCCTACCTCCGCATGGCGAGGATACGACGCCCTGACCAGGGCCGTTCCTCCCGCCCGAGGATCATGATGGGCAACGTGCCACGGCGGGCGGTGGGCGGGGGCAACCCATGACCCGGGCCCGCTCCAGGACCTGTACGAAGGCAAGGACTTCATGACTTCAGCGCCCCTGCGCGCGGCGGATCGGCCCGCCGCGCTCCCCGAGCCGCCGTTCGCCCACTTCGGCCCCGACCTGCTGGCCGCGGCGCTCGGCGCGGTTCCCGCGGATCGCGTCGAGGAGTTCACCGCCTCCTGGGACGACCTGCCGCCCGACGCCTACCTGGGCACCGACACCCCCTACCGCTTCCGCCGCTACAGCTCCTTCCGGCTGCACGGCGACCGGCTGGAGCGGCTGCCGCACGCCGCGTTCTTCCAGGACAAGGCGGTGAACAAGGTCAACGGCGGCGTGGACCGCCTCTTCGCCCCGCTGTCCGACGCCGTGGCCGGCGGCCCCGCCCTGCGCGCGGTCGTCCGCACCCTCCAGGGCCGCCTTCCCGGCCCCTCCGCCGGCATCGACACCTGCGGCGTCCACCAGATCCGCGTGACCGCCACCGCCGACTCCGAGGGCCGCCCGGCCCCCGAGGGCGTCCACCAGGACGGCCACGCCTACGTCGCCCAGGTGCTGATCCGCCGCCAGGACGTACAGGGCGCCGAATCCTGCCTCTACGACCTCCAGGGACAGCCCGTGCACCGGGCGCTGCTCACCGACCCCTGGGAGACCATCGTCCTCGACGACCGCCGCGTCCTGCACGACGTCTCGGCGATCCGGCCCGCCGCCGGAGCCCGCAGCGGCATACGGGACATGCTCCTCGTGGACTTCTTCCCCGGCACTCCCGGGACGCCCGGGGCCTGACCTGGTGCACCGAGACGGCGCCGGTCCGGGCAGGCCGCCGCCCTGTCGCCCGGCCGGAGCCGGGCGGCAGGGCGACAGGTGGGATCAGGCGCAGGAGGTGAAGGTGGGGCTGGTGTTGGCGATGTAGAGGGTCGCGCCGCCGGTGGGGTCGTCCTTGAGGGGGACGGTGACGGTGTCCTCAGCGGTCCAGGGCAGTCCGCGCGCGTCGAACGTCCAGGTGCCGGTCACCTTCTTGGCCAGCACCGACAGGGTCACCCAGCCGTAGTGCGCGGCGGGGACGGGCACCGTGACCTGGTTGTTGACGCTCTCCGAGCCCGACCAGATCTGCTGGAGGCCGGTGGAGATCTCCGTGGAGACCTTCAGCGCCAGTTCCGACAGGCCGCCGCTCTGCAGGCCCGTCTTCATCTGGGTCGTGATGCTGCTCTGCCAGCCGGTCGTCTTGTTCACGGCGAAGACCTGGGAGATGGGGCCGCCGGTGTTGTTGAACCAGACGGACGAGGCGCAGACCTTCGGCAGGGGAGCCGCGGCGGCCTCGTTCTTCGTCGACCAGGTGCAGGTGGACGTGTTCTTCTGGCACTGCTTGGCGCCGTGGTCCACGGCCAGTTCCCGGGCCCCGGCCGCAGCGGTCCACTGCTGGTTGGCGCCGGCGTGGCAGTTGGACTTGCCCGTCCACGCGTCGTCGTACTGGGCGCCGGCGATGAGGTCGAGGCACGAGTTGTCGGACTCGTTGCGGATCATGAACACATCCTGGGCGGCCCCGGCGACCGGCTGGAAGTACCACTTCTGGGTCTTCTGGCCCTTGCAGGTCTGCTGGCGCAGGGCGGGCCAGCTGAGGTCGACGCACTTGCCCGTCGTGTTGTTCACGATGTTGAAGGACGAGTCCGAGGTGTCGATGTTCAGACGCCAGGACTGGTGGTAACCGGGCGCCGAGTTGGTGACGATGATGGCGCCGTCACCGCCCGAGCCGTTCTGCACGTCGAGCATGCGGCCGTTGCTCAGGGACTTGAAATTCACGCAATTCAGCGGCGAGCCGCAGTTCTCCGCCGCGTGCGCGGTGGCCGTCGTGGCCGGCGAGGCGGTGATTCCCAGGGCGACGCAGCAGGTGACCAGGAAAGCGGCGACCGCTCGTACCCAGGGAAGCGAGCGTCTCGGGGCCGGTAATGACGTCATAGGTCATGCCCTTTCCGGTATGCGGGAGGCGAAGGCCGCCTCCAGTCGCGGAACGAAGTCCACGAGGTCCTGCGCCCAGCAGCCGTAGCGATGGCCGCCCTTGCAGTCGGTGCCCCAGCCGGATCCATTGCCGTAGTTCACGTAATGGGAGGGGTATTTGAGCGCGTCCAGGCGTTCCTTGGCGTGCTGCGCCGCCGACTGGACCCAGAATTCCGGTTCGGCCGGGTTGCCGCCGCCGTCGCCCGTGTAGATCGAGACGCCCATGCCGGCCAGCGCGTCCATGTGCGCGACCGGGTCCGCGGCGTTCCAGCGCCAGTCGGCGTCGAACACCGGATAGGGCGTACCGAAGATCGCGTCACTGGACACGGTGGGCCCGAAATTGAGGCTGCAGTTGGGGCTGGACGTGCCGCAGAGCGGGGCACCGATGTTGGTCAGCGTGGCCACGACGGCGGCCCGCATGACGGCGTGGTTCCGCGAGAGTTCGTTGGCGCCGGAGAGCGAGGCGACCTCGCTGAACAGCGCGGGATGGCGCTGGGCGTAGTGCAGGGCGCCGAAGCCCCCCATCGACAGGCCGCCGACGGCCCGTCCCTGCTTGGACGCGACCGTGCGCAGGTTGGCGTCGATGAAGGGGATGACCTGCTTGATGTGGAAGTTCTCCCAGTTCTGCGCCCCGGCGGCGGTCTTCTGGTCGAGCCAGTTGGTGTACCAGCCCCTGCGGCCCCCGTCCGGGATGACCGTGATCATCGACTGGGCCGCGGTGAGGGCGGGGTAGGCCACGTACGGATTGCCCGGGTCGTCGGACGCGCCGTGCAGGAAGTAGAGCACCGGATAGCGCTTGGCGGGCTCGGCCGCGTAGTCGCGGGGGAGCAGGATCCGGATGCGGTGCGGACCGGATACCTCGTCCGTCTTCACGGTGATCACGAAATTCGTGGGGGTGCCGGTGGCGGCGCCGACCTGGGTCAGGCCGAATCCGTCGGTCATCGGCGGCGGGGCCGGATCGTCGGCCCGAGCGGACGGCGCGCCCAGCGTCAGCAGGGTGGCGGCCAGGGCGACGACCGCCGTCTTCGCGCGCAGGAGCCGGACGGCTGCCCGTCTCACGGTCCATCTCCGGTGTGGGAGCGGGACTTGAGGGGTAACGAGTGTGTGGCGTGATGGTTCGTCATGCCCAGCACCATAGCCAGCTCTAGAACAGTTTTCTATAAAATCCCTCCAGTTGTTCGCGGCCCGACCGGCTGGCCGGCGCCCGTCTGTCCTAGGCTGGCCGGCATGCCGAACGCAATCACCAAGGCGGTCGTGACGGCCCGCCCGGACCGGGCGCCGGTCATCGCGCCGAGGGGACCGCACGATGTCCCCTAAGCAGCAGCGCGGCGAGGCGACCGTCGAACAACTCCTGACCGCCGCGCTGCGGGTGTACGCCACGTCCGGCCAGCAGGGCTTCACCGTCAACGCGGTCACCTCGGCCAGCGGAGTGAGCCTCGGCAGCCTCTACCACCACTTCGGCAGCTTCGACGGCCTCGCCGCCGGTCTCTACATCCGGTGCCTGAAGCAGCTGTGCGACGAGATCTTCGCCTCGGTGGGCCGCACCCGCACCGCCCGCACCGGCCTGCGCGCGCTCGTCACGGCCTACCTGCGCTTCACGGTGGAGCGCCGGGACGTCGCCCTGTTCCTGCACGCCTCCGCCTACTCCGGCTATCTCGCCGCACACGCCGAGGAGATCCGCGCGGCCAAGGAGGCCAAGCTCGCGGCCATCACCGAGTGGCTGAAGCCGCGCATCGCGGCCGGCGAGATCGCGGACCTGCCCGCCCCCGTCCTCGAGGTGCTGGTCATGGGCCCGGTCGAGGAGACGGCCCGCCGCTGGCTCTCCAGTACCTACGACATCGATCTGAGAGAGGCCGAGCGCATCCTGCCCGACCGGATCTGGCGCTCTCTGCGACCCGACCCGGAACGGTAGGTAGGACGGGCGCCGCCGTACAGCTCCGGCCCTGCACCTGGTACGCCCCGGCCGGTTGCGTCCCCACCCCATGGGGCACGGTGGTGGGCGGGCGTCACTTCCGTGGGCGCGGCGGGTTGTCCGTGCGCTGCCCAGTGCTTCATACGGCCTCGGTGGCCCCCCGGGCGCCGTCGGGCCACCGCCACTTCTTCGCTCCGCCGGACGTTGGCCAGGGCGTGGAGGGGACGAGGAGGAAGAGCGGGCGCAGGGTCAGCCGTCGGCGGCTCGTCGCGGCGTCGCTCGCCGGTCTCGTGCTGGCCGGGGGGCTGCTGGTGGCCACCGCCAACGGTGTGCTGGCGGTATCCGCCGCGGGAAGCGGCGGTGCGTACAAGCTGACGGGCGAGCGGCTGGAGGGAGACGCCTTCAGACAGCGGACGGATGTGATCGTGGAGCGCGACGGCACCCGGCATCCGATCGCGGTGGTCAGTGCTGAACGGGCCCGGGTGAAGGGCCTGTGCGCCAGCCTGCTGGTGCCCACGCCCTTCGGCCCCGTGACGCTGCGCGGCAGCGCCGGCCGGACCCGGCCCGTCCTGGCCACCGGCATCGTGATCAACACCGACCGGGTCAAGGGCGCCGAGACTTCCTTCAGAGATCTGCGCGTCGGTCTGCTTCCTGAGGGCGGCGTCGGGGCGTCCACCGGTCACGCGGTGGTGGAGCGGCCGGAGTTCACCTCCTGGCTGGCGACGGCCGGTACCTTCCGGATGAGCGATGTGGACGTGAGCATCAAGGCGGGCCGGCACGAGTGCTTCTGACGCTTCTGGCGAAGGTGAGGTCGCGGCGGTTCGCGGCCTGGCGGCGGGAGCGGCCGGTGGGCGCCGCGGTGCTCGCGGTGCTGGGCGCCCTGGAGCTGCTGTGGCTGCCGTTCGCGGGCTTTCCCGCGGCCGTCGAGGTCGCCGGTGTCGTGGCCGGCGCCGGGCTGTCGACCAGCGTCCCGCTGCTCGTGACCGCGACGATGCTGCTCACCCATCCCCGCCTGCACACCCCGGTCGGGATCACCGTGCTGGCCCTGGCCCTGGTCGCCCTGGTCACCTGCAACGCGGGCGGGATGCTGATCGGCAGCCTGCTCGCGGGGGCGGGCGGCGTGTGGGGGTTCGCCTGGCTGCCGCCCGGGCGGGACGCCGGGTGAGGGCTGCGCGCCCGGTCCTGCGGATGCTGCTCGTATGCGCCGGAGCGTTGCTGGCCTGTACGGCGCTGAACGCCCGGGCGCTGCCGGTGTCCCCGGACCGGCCGCCGGCGCACCGCGCGAACGGCGGCCCCGACGGTTCCGGCGGTTTTGACGAAGCCCCGGTGACCCTCGTGGCGCGCACCGCCGCCATCGGGCCCGCGCGTTGCGTCCGCCGTGCAGGGCCCGGGCACCCGGTGCTGCGCTGCCGCCTGGAGCGCGTCACGTTCACCGGCGCCGTCGTGACCGTACGCACCGGGGACCACCCCACCACGGCGCGGATCGCGCACGCCGCTCTGGCCGGCGCCGTCGAGGTGGACCTCACCCGCTTCGACGGGAAGCTGGCCGGACTCCTGCCGGTGCGCGTCACCGCGGGCCTGCCCCTGCCCGTCGCCGCCGCTCCCGCGCTGGAGCTGACCGAAGTGACCCTGGCCGCGGACCGGGTCGTGGTCGCGCGGGGCCGGGTAGGCGACGCCCTGTTCCTCATCCGCTCGTGACGGCGCCGAAACGGCGCTTGCGCGTCATGAACGCCGTGACGAGAGCGCGCAGATGGTCCCCTGTGAAGTCCGGCCACAACGTGTCGACGAAGAAGAACTCCGCGTACGCGGCGCGCCACAGCATGAAGTTGGAGATGCGCTGCTCGCCCGAGGTGCGGATCAGCATGTCGATGTCGGGCAGGTCCGGCAGCGGCAGATGCCGGGAGAAGACCGATTCGTCGATGGCTTCCGGATCCAGCCGCCCGGTCACGGCGCGGCGAGCCAGCTCCGCGGCCGTTCGCGCGATCTCCTCGCGTCCGCCGTGGTTGAAGCAGAAGACCACCGTCATCGTCCGGCTCTGGCGCGTGCGCTCCTCGGCCTCGCGCAGCGCGTCGACGACCTCGGACGGCAGCCGGGCCTCCGATCCCTGCCACCAGAACCGTATGCCGCGGTCGACGTAGCCGCCGAAGAAGTCGTACGCGCCTTCCGCCAGTCGCATCAACGCGGTCACTTCGGCGTGCGGGCGGCTCCAGTTCTCGGTGGAGAAACAGAACAGCGACAGGTGCTCGATGCCCTCCTCCAGGGCACCGTCCAGCACCGACGACAGTGCCCGCATCCCGGCCTCATGCCCGCTCACCCGCGACAGTCCGCGCCGGGTGGCCCAACGGCCGTTGCCGTCCATGATGACGGCCACGTGCCGCGGCCGGGAGTCACCGGGGGCAGTCGGCAGTCGGAGGTCCGTTCCGTTCTCAGGCAGCCGGACGGCGCCGCGCAGCAGCCATCGGGCCATGGATATACGCCACTTCGACGTCCGGGCAGTCCGAGGCATACCGCCTCCTCACCTCGTGCCCTCCAAGCTGGGGAGAGTGTTGGCAGGAGGGCGGCCACCTACACCTCAAACCATTCGAAAGGGTGGAACGTCCGTGTCTGTGGGGCAGATAGGCTCATGCCCGACATGGTGACGAGGAACGGCATGGCCACGACGGGTGCGGCGGACCTGCTGGCCCGCCGCACCGCACGTTGCTTCTCCCCTCCCGTCCTCCCGGTGACCGCCGGCTGCGCCGTCAGCTGGCACGCCACCTGGCCGCGACCGGACGGGCTGGTATGGGGGCTGACCGCCGTGGTGTGCGGCGCAGTGGGCGTGCTCGTGATGGCCTTCGGCGTGCGGCGCGGCTGGTGGTCGGACCTGGACGTGAGCCGGCACGCCGAGCGTCCGCTGCCCCTGGCCTGCGCCTCGGCCGGGGCCGCGCTCGTGTGGCTGACGTGTCGTCATCTGGGCGCGCCGCACGAGCTGCTGGTGGCGGCGGCTCTCGCACCCGTCGGTGGTACGGCGTTCCTGCTGTGCACGCGCTTCGGGAAGGTCTCGCTCCATACGTGCGCGGCCGCCGGCAGCATCGCCCTGCTCGTCCTGAGCGTCGACCCGCTCTGCGCCCTCCTGGCTCCGGTGGCGGCGGTCGTCGGCTGGTCGCGGGTCCGGTTGGGGGCGCACACCCGGGCGCAGGTGTGGGCCGGCGGCCTGCTCGGCGCGTGCCTGACGGTGGCCGTGCTGTTCACCGCCCGGTGAGGCGCGGCTCGCACACCATCTCCACCGACCTGGGGGAGAGGAAGATGCGGGCGCGGGGATACGCCCGCACCCCGGGCACCGGCCGCAGCCGCCAGTGCGAGGCGATGGTGGCCACCACCGTCAGCATCTGATACATCGACAGCCGGTCGCCGATGCACTTGCGCGGCCCCGCACCGAAGGGGACGTAGGCGCACGGTGGCAGCCCGGCCCGCCTGCCCGGCAGCCAGCGGTCGGGGTCGAAGCGCAGAGGAGCGGCGTGGTGGCGGGGGTGGCGGTGCAGCGCGTACGTGCTGAAGACCAGCTCCGTACCGGCGGGCAGCAGACTGCCGCCCAGGTCGACGGCGTCGACGGTGCGGCGCGCGAGGAGCCACACCGGCGGATACAGCCGCAGCGTCTCCAGCAGCGTGCGGCGCGTGTACTCCAGTTGCGACAGATGTTCCGGGGCCACGGCCTGACCGGCCAGGACGGTGTCGAGCTCCTGGTGCAACCGCCGCTCGGCGCCGGGGTGGGCGGCCAGTTCGTGGAAGACCCAGGGCAGCACGTCACCGATGCCATGTGCGGCGGCGATGAGGTAGAAGACCATCTCCCGGCAGATCTGCTCGTCGCCCAAGTCGCTTCCGTCGTCCGCGTAACGGGCACGGGCCAGTGCCGACAGGACGTCGCCGTCGTCGCGCCCGGGGTCCGTACGGCGTTCGCGCAGCGCCGCACGGAGCGCGGTCCGCAGGCGGTCGCGCTCCCGCCGGAAGCCCCCCGTGCCGGGGACGGGCAGCGCATCGGTCCAGCGCGGGGCCACCGAGCGCCAGTAAAGGCCGCTGTTGAGGTGTGCCTGGACACCGGCCAGGGCCTTTGACACAGCGCCGGCCGACCCGCCGCAGAAGGCCCGCGCGTTGACCTCGTTCGACAGCGACAGCAGCTCCCGCTCCAGCCGCAACCGCCGCCCCGGCCACCAGCGGGCCAGCCGCTCGCGGGTCGCTCGGACCACCGCGTCGGTCTGCGCGGCGAGCCGGTGGGGATGGAAGGCCGGCTGGACGGCCCGGCGGTGGCGGCGGTGGGAGGCGAAGAGGGTCATGCCCTCGAAGCTCATGTCCATCACCAGACTGACGCCGATCTGCGGGCCGGCGCTGTCCGTCAGCCTGCCCTTGGCGACGTGCCGGGCCCCGGTGACCAGCACCTGGTGCAGCAGCGCGGGATCGGTGACCAGGTAGGAGGCGGTCGGGCCCGGGCGGAAGCGGACCAGGGGGCCCAGCTCGTTCATCGCGGCCATGAAGGCCGTGGGCCGGAACCACAAGTGGGCGCCGTGACCGATCAGCGGGAGCGCTCCGGGGACCGTCGGCACGTTCATCGACACCTCACCCAGCGGGAGTTCGGGGGTATCCGGCCGGGTACATACCTACCCATGGTGGCAGGCGGCGAAGTCGTGGTCGTGGGGTCCGGCTTCGGCGGTGCCGTGGCCGCGCTGCGGCTCGTCGAGAAGGGCTACCGGGTGACCGTCCTCGAGGCCGGGCGGCGCTTCGCCGACACCGACTTCGCCGACTCGCCCTGGCAGGCACACCGCATCCTGTGGGCGCCCCGGCTCGGGCTGACCGGCATCGTCCGCGTCCGGGTGCGCCGACACCTGCTGGCCCTGACGGGCATCGGCGTCGGCGGCGGTTCCCTGGCGTACGCCGGTGTGCTCCACCGGCCCACCGAGGACGCCTTCCGTCGCGCGGGGTGGGACCGGACCGTCGACTGGGCCGGTGAACTCGCCCCCTTCTACGCGCTGGCCGAGCGCATGCTGGGCACAGCCCAGGGGCCGCTGCCCGTCGGGCCGGATACGGGAGACGGTGTGCTGTGCCAGGTGGCCGCCGACCCCGGATCGGCAGGCGCCTCCTTCCGGTCCACCCGGGTCGGCGTGTACTTCGGCGCCCCCGGCCGTGCGGTCCCCGACCCGTACTTCGCCGGACGGGGCCCCGAGCGCACCGGCTGCACGGGGTGCGCGCGGTGCGTCCTGGGCTGCCGGGTGGGCGCGAAGAACACCCTCGTGAAGAACTACCTCCACCTGGCCGAGCAGCTGGGCGCCCGCATCCGGCCGCTGACCACGGTGACCGCCCTTACCCCCCGGCCCGGCGGCGGCTGGCACGTACGGACCGTACCCAGCGGCACGCTGGCACCGCGCCCGCGCGCCACCACCCTCCGCGCGGATCATGTCGTCCTGGCCGCGGGCGCCTGGGGCACCGTGGAGTTGCTGCACCGCTGCCGGGCCGCCGGTACGCTGCCGGGCCTGCCGGCCGCGCTCGGCAGCCGCACCCGCACCAACCGCGAGGTGCTCCTCGCCGTGTCGGCGCCCGGCTTCGACGTCGGGCCCGGCGTCGCCGTCAGCTCGGAGCTGTACGCCGACGGAGCCACGCTGGTGCAACTGTGCCGGGTCGGCGGCGGGTCCCATCCGCTGGCGGCCCTGCTGTGCCCGCTGCCCGGCGGCGGCGCCGGCGCGCTGCGGCGGTGGCCGCTGGGGCACTTCGGCAGGCGCACGGCGGTGCTGCTGGCCATGGAGGCACGGGAGTCGGCACTCACCAGCCGGCTCCGGCACGGGCACCTGGTCTTCACCCCGGACGAGGGACCGGGGGAGCCGGCCCGGCTGCCGGCCGCCGAGGCCGTGGCCCGCGACTTCGCGGGACGCATCGCGGGCAGTGCCTACGGCTGGTGGTGGAACACCCTTCTGGGGCTGCCGTTCACCGCCCACCTGCTCGGCGGCTGCCCGATCGGTACGGACCCGCGCACCAGCGTCGTCGACCCCGGCCACCGTGTGCACGGCCACCCCACGCTGCACATCGCCGACGCCTCGGTCGTCCCGGCCAACCTGGGCTGCAATCCGGCGCTCACCGTCACCGCCCTGGCCGAACGCGCCTTCTCCGCCTGGCCCGTCGCATGAGCGGCCGCACCCGGCGCGTCCACCCGGTCGTCGTCCGCGTGGGCACCACCCGGCTCTTCCTGTGGCTCGCACCGCACCTTCTGCCCCGCGTGGACCGGGCCGCGCACCGGCTGACCGGCGGGCGCTGGATCCCCAGCCGCCTCTTCCTGCCGAGCGTGCTGCTCACCACCACCGGCCACCGCAGCGGCCGCCCGCACATCACCCCGCTGTGTGCCTACCGCTACACCGACGGCAGCTGGCTCGTCGTCGCCACCAACTTCGGCCGTGCCCACCAACCGGACTGGAGCACCAACCTGCGGCACCGGCCGGAGGCCACGGTGACCTGTGGGGGCCGTACCCACCAGGTCATCGCCCACCGGCTGTCCCCCGCCGCACAACGTGCCGAGCGCGCCCGGATCCTGGCGATCCTGCCGTTGTACGACCACTATGCGGCGCGGGCGGGCGACCGGGGGATCCGGGTCTTCCATCTGGTGCCGAGGGGTGGCGGATCACCGGATTGACAGCGCAACCGTCCTTTCGCCGCCGTTGCGCCGCTGCCAGGTTCGGTAGACCTCGACCGCGGCGTCGCGCGCCTCGTAGCGCATGGGCAGGCGCCGCTCGGTGTAGTCCTTGGCGAATTCGGCGTAGAAGGTGTCGAGTTCGAAGTACTTGCGGTCGTCGACGTAGTGCGGCTCGTAGGCGTCGCGCGTGGTGAGGAAGACGACCTCGTCCGGCGAGCAGTAGTACAGGGACCCCAGGCACATCGGGCAGGGATGGGCCAGGACGTAGATGGTGGTGCCGGTCAGGTGCTCGGTGCCCAGCTTCACGCACGCCTCACGGATGGCGAGGATTTCCGCGTGCGCGGTCGGGTCGTTCGTCTGGGCGACCTTGTTCGGGCTCTCGGCCAGGATGTCGCCGTCCTTGACGATGACGGTCGCGAACGGCCGGCCGCCCTCTTCGACGTTGCGGCGGGCGATGTCGATGGTGCGCTGTGCGAAGTCCATGAGAATTCCTCGAGAGGTGGGTGGGCGGGGCCAGGGGCGGGCCGGCGTCGTCGCCGGCCCGCCCCGGGCGCAGGCGGATCGGGCGGATCAGAAGGGCTTGGTCGGCAGGTACTTGCCGTCCAGGGTGATGACCGCGCGCTCGCCGCCCTCGGGGTCGGCGACCTTCTTCACGTCCAGCTTGAAGTTGATCGCGGAGATGATGCCGTCGCCGAACTGCTCGTGGACCAGGGCCTTGAGAGTGGTGCCGTAGACCTGGAGCATCTCGTAGAAGCGGTAGATGGTCGGGTCGGTGGGGATGCCGCCGGGGATCGAACCGCGCGTCGGGATGGTCTGCAGCAGCAGCGCCGCGTCGTCGTCCAGGCCCAGGAGCTCGGCGACGGCCTTGGCCGAAGCCTCGGGCAGCGGGTGCTGGCCGAGGACCGCGGCGGTGGTGAAGGCGACCGACAGGCCGGAGGCGTCGGAGATCTGCTGCCAGGTCAGGTTCTTGCGGATCTTGGCCTCGACGGCGGTGTTGGCCAGGGCCTCGCGGGCGGTGGGGTCGAACTGCGCGTGCACCATGAGAAGGGTTCCTTTCGGATGGGCCGATCCCTCCGGAGGGGATGGGCGGGTTCTGGGGAGGTAGGGGTCAGGCGGCGAGGGTCGCAGGGTGGCCGGGGGCGTCGAGTTCCTCGACGGTGCCGCCGGGGATGTCGTAGACCCAGCCGCGCACGGTGAGCGTGCGGGCGGCCAGGGCGCGGGCCACCGAGGGGTGGGTGGCCAGGTTCGCCAGCTGGGCGGCCACGTTCTCGCGCACCAGGGCGTCCACCGTCCGCGCACCGGCCCCGGCGGCGCGGGCCCGGGCGGCGTCCGCGTGGCGCAGCCAGTCGGCGATCGCGGGAGCGGCGCTCAGGTCGTGGTTCTCGGCGAGCGCGGTCATCGCCCCGCAGGCGGAGTGCCCGCACACCACGATGTCGCGGACGCCCAGGACGGCGACGGCGTACTCGATGCTGGCCGCCACCCCGTCCGGGCCGGGGGAGTAGGCCGGGACGAGGTTGCCGGCGGTGCGGATGACGAAGAGATCACCCGGCTCGCTCTGGGTGATCAGCTCCGGCACCACACGGGCGTCCGAGCAGCTGATGAACAGCGTCGTCGGCCGGTGGGTCGCGGCCAGACGGGCGAAGAGCTCCGCCTTGGCCGGGTAGACGTCCCGCCGGAACCGCGAGACGCCCTCGGTGAGGTCTTGCATGGTCACTCCCTTCGGTGGCTTGCCGGCCCCGAGGGGCTGACGAGATCCACCATGCATGACCTGCACCTATAGCGTCCAAGACGCAATAACCATGACAGCTATCGATGACATCTATAGTCGAGGCTATGGCCCTGGAACTCCGTCACCTGCGCTATCTGCTCGCCGTCGCCGAGCACGCCAACTTCACCCGCGCCGCCGAAGACCTGCGCATCTCCCAGCCCACGCTCTCCCAGCAGATCAAACAGCTCGAGCGCACCGTCGGCGCCCAGCTCCTCGACCGCACCGGCCGCACCGTACGGCTCACCGACGCGGGCGAGACGTACGTGCACTACGCGCGCCGCGCCCTGCGCGACCTGGCGGCGGCCGAGCGCGCGGTGCTGGACGTGGCCGACCTCTCCCGCGGTCACCTGCGGCTGGCCGTCACCCCCACCTTCACCGCCTATCTCGTCGGCCCTCTCACCGCCGAACTCCACGCCCGCCACCCGGGCATCACCCTGGACGTCAAGGAGATGACCCAGGACCGCATCGAATCCGGGCTCCTGGCCGACGAGGTCGACCTCGGCATCGCCTTCCACGGCCCCCACCTGCCCGGCATCACCGCGACCGCCCTCTTCACCGAGACCCTCAGCCTCGTCACCGGCGCCCACCGGGCCGGTGCGGCCCGCAAGGAGCCGCTGCCCGTGCGCGACCTCGCCGACCGGCACCTCGCGCTGCTCAGCGGGGACTTCGCCACCCGCGGGCACATCAACGCCTACTTCGCCGCCCACCAGGTACGGCCGCACATCTCGGTGGAGGCCAACTCGATCCAGGCCCTCACCGAGATCGTCCGGCGCACCCCGCTGGCCACCGTGCTGCCCGACGCCATCACCCACGACCACCCGCACCTGACCCCGGTGCCCCTGGAGCCGGCCCTGCCGGCCCGGGCCGTCACCCTCCTATGGCGTGAGGCGGCCTACCGCAGCGCCGCCGCCCGGGCCTTCACCCGAATCACCCGGGAATTCGTGCGCGGCCGTGGCTTCACCCCCGTCTGACGGGCGCCGCGCGTCCACCCCCGGCCTCGTCAGTCCGTGCCGTCCGCGACCGGGTACGGCACGAAGGTGCTGCTGTTCTCGTCGATGCTCAGTGGCCGGCCCAGCGGCGGCACCGCGCGTTGCGGGCAGTCGAGGCGTTCGCAGACGCGGCAGCCCATGCCGATGGGGGTGGCCGCGGACGTGTTGCCGAGGTCGAGCCCGTCGGAGTAGACGAGCCGGGAGGCGTGCCGGACCTCGCAGCCCAGGCCGATGGCGAACGTCTTGCCCGGCTCGCCCCAGCCCCCGCGGTGCCGGGTCACCGCCCGGGCGGTCCACAGATAGCGCTGTCCGTCCGGCATGGCGGCGATCTGGACGTGGATCCGGCCGGGGGCGGCGAACGCCTCGTACACGTTCCACAGGGGACAGGTGCCACCCGCGCGGGAGAAGTGGAAGCCGGTGGCGGACTGGCGCTTGGACATGTTGCCGGCGCGGTCCACCCGGACGAAGGAGAACGGCACCCCGCGCAGGCGCGGTCGCTGGAGGGTGCTGAGGCGGTGGCAGACGGTCTCGTAGCCGAGGCCGAAGCGGTCGGTGAGCCGCTCGATGTCGTAGCGGACCTCCTCCGCGGCGGCGTGGAAGGCGCGGTACGGCAGGATCAGCGCGGCGGCGAAGTAGTTGGCGATGCCGATCCTGGCGAGGGACCAGGTGGCGGAGCCCTCCGCGTAGTCCTGGGACGCCAGCGCGGACAGCCCGTCGCCGAACTCCAGCAGCGCGAGCTGGGTGGCCATGCGGAAAGCCTGCTGGCCGGGGCGCAGCCGGTTGGACAGGTGCAGGACGCGCGTGGCCGGGTCGTAGTGGTGCAGCCGGTCGCAGTCCGCCGCCAGCCGCACCCCGTGCCGTTCGGCCAGGCGCGCGGAGAGCGCCCGCAGCGCCTCGCCGGGCCGGACGCCCAGGGCATGGGCCAGTTCCTCGGCCGCGAGGTCGGTTTCGTGCAGGTAGTTCTGCCGCCGGTAGAAGAACTCCCGGATCTCCTCGTGCGGGGAGCGCGGCAGGGCCGGGTCCTCGTGGCCGCGCGCCTCCGCGGCTTCGGCCAGCCGCTCCGCCAGGGCCTGGCCGCGCCGGCCGAGGTCGAGCAGGACCGAGGCCACGGCCGGCATGCGCGAGGCCAGTTCGGCGAGGTCGGACGGTGACACCCGGGCCGCGTCGACCTCGGTGGCGAGCACTTCGCGCAGGTCGGCGACGAGTCTGCTGGTGTCGCGCTCGGAGAAGAAGCCCGGGTCGACGCCGAACGCCTCGGTCAGCCGCAGCAGCACCGGTACGGTCAGCGGCCGGGAGTCGTGCTCCATCTGGTTGAGGTAGCTGGGGGAGATGGCCAGGACACGCGCCAGCTCCGCCTGACTGAGCCGCCGCTCCTCACGCAACCGCCGCAGCCGCGCTCCCGCGTATGTCCTGCCCACCGCTCTCCCCTGTCCCGTGCCTGCCGTCCATGGTCCAACCGGTGTTGGCAAGATTGGCAGAAGTCGGCCGGAAGATGTGCAGAACTTGGCAACGCTCCACGGTTGTTGGCACCCAGTGCCACTGGGAGAGTCTCAGTGCGGCCCGCCGCACCCGGCGGCATCACGGCTCCGGGCGCATTGCTCACCGCTTCACCACCCGGAGGGCGGCGGGCCGCACCCACAGCACGTCACTCAGTGACATCCCCACGCACACTTCACAACAACCGTGTGATCTCAACGGAATCCGGGAGACGGTCATGGCGCAGGCAGGGACGACGACGGCGACGGCCGAAGAGCTGGCCCGGCGATGGGCGACGGACCCGCGGTGGAAGGGCATCGAGCGCACCTACACCGCACAGGACGTCGTACGGCTGTCGGGCAGCGTCCGTGAGGAGTACACCCTGGCCCGGCGCGGCGCCGAGCGCCTGTGGCGGCAACTGCACGAACGGGACTACGTCCACGCGCTCGGCGCGCTCACCGGCGGCCAGGCCGTCCAGCAGGTCAGGGCCGGGCTCCAGGCCATCTACCTCTCCGGCTGGCAGGTGGCCGCCGACGCCAACCAGGCCGGCCACACCTACCCCGACCAGAGCCTCTACCCCGTCAACTCCGTGCCGCAGGTGGTCCGCCGGATCAACAACGCGCTGCTGCGCGCCGACCAGATCGCCACCGCCGAGGGCGGCCAGGACGACGTCGACTGGCTCGCGCCGATCGTCGCCGACGCCGAGGCCGGATTCGGCGGGCCGCTCAACGCCTTCGAACTGACCAAGGCGATGATCGCCGCCGGCGCGGCCGGCATCCACTACGAGGACCAGCTCGCCTCCGAGAAGAAGTGCGGCCACCTCGGCGGCAAGGTCCTCGTCCCCACCGCCCAGCACATCCGCACCCTCAACGCGGCCCGCCTCGCCGCCGACATCGCCGACGTCCCCACCCTCATCGTGGCGCGCACCGACGCGCTCGCCGCGAACCTGCTGACCAGCGACGTGGACGAGCGCGACGCCCGGTTCGTCACCGGAGAGCGGACCGCCGAGGGCTTCTACCGGGTCGAGAACGGCATGGCCCCCGTCATCGCCCGCGGCCTGGCCTACGCCCCCTACGCCGACCTCCTCTGGGTGGAGACCGGCACCCCGGACCTGGCCCAGGCCCGGGAGTTCGCCGAGGCCGTCCACGCGGAGCACCCGGACCAGATGCTCGCCTACAACTGCTCGCCGTCCTTCAACTGGAAGGCGGCCCTCGACGACGACCAGATCGCCAAGTTCCAGCGGGAGCTGGGGGCGATGGGCTACCGCTTCCAGTTCATCACCCTGGCCGGCTTCCACTCCCTCAACCACGGCATGTTCGACCTGGCCCGCGGCTACGCCGAGCACGGCATGACCGCCTACGTCGACCTGCAGGAGCGCGAGTTCGCCGCGCAGCGGCACGGCTTCACCGCGGTCAGGCACCAGCGCGAGGTCGGCACCGGCTACTTCGACCTCGTCTCCACCGCCGTCAACCCCGCCTCCTCGACCACCGCGCTGACCGGCTCCACCGAGGAGGAGCAGTTCCACTAGGAACCCCGGGCGGGCCGGGCCAGGCCCCGGCCCGCCCCGCCCGGACCCTGTCGCTCCGCCTGAGGAGACCCGCATGCTCACCTTCCCGCCCACCACCGCGCCCGCCCGGTCGGAGGCACCGTCATGAGCGGCACCATCACGCGCGTCGGCGTCGTCGGCGGCGGCCAGATGGGCGCCGGGATCGCCGAGGTCTGCGCCCGCGCCGGGCTCCACACCGTGGTCTGCGAGGCCGACGCCACCGCCGCCCGACGGGCTCGCGAACGCGTGACCGCCTCCCTCGAACGAGCGGTTCAGCGGGGCAAGCTGGACCGGCCGTCCGCCGAGGACGCCCTCACCCGCCTCGCCTTCACCGCCGGCCTCGACGACCTCGCCGACCGGCACCTCGTCATCGAGGCCGTCGTGGAGAACACCGACGCGAAGACCGAGGTCTTCGCCGCCCTCGACAAGATCGTCCAGGACCCCGGCGCGATCCTGGCCACCAACACCTCCGCCATCCCCGTCATGCGCCTCGGCATGGCCACCCAACGCGCCGACCACGTCCTCGGACTGCACTTCTTCAACCCCGTGCCCGTCCTGCCCCTGGTGGAGGTCGTCCCGTCCCTGCACACGGCTGCGCGGACCGTCACCGCCGTCGAGACCTTCGCCCGCGACACCCTGGGCAAGACCACCATCCGCTCCCAGGACCGGACGGGATTCGTCGTCAACGCCCTGCTGATCCCCTACCTCCTCTCGGCCGTCCGCATGGCCGAGTCCGGCTTCGCCACCGCCGCCGACGTCGACGCGGGAATGGAGCTCGGCTGCGCCCACCCGATGGGCCCGCTCAAGCTCGCCGACCTGATCGGCCTGGACACCGTCGTGGCCATCGCCCAATCGCTGTACGAGGAGTTCAGGGAACCCCTCTACGCCCCGCCCCCGCTGCTGCGGCGCATGGTGGAGGCGGGCCTGCTCGGCCGCAAGACGGGCCGCGGGTTCCACACCTACGACCGGGACCGGGAGGCCCGGTGACGCGCGACGGTCAGACGACCCAGCGGCCGTCGCGCATCAGGTGCCGGCCCGGGAGCTCATGCTCCTCGTGCCACGCCTGCACCGCCCGCGGCACCACCTTGAAGTAGACGTACGACGCGCTGGTCACGCGCGGGTCCCAGCCCGTCTTCGCCGTGAACGCCTCCGCCGCCGGGGCCGGCACCTCCGCGGCGGCGAACGTCTCCACCGTGCCGTCCAGCAGCACGACATCGCGGGTGTGCCCCAGCGCGAGGCGGGTGCGGCCGTTGCGCCGCAGGTTGCGGCCGGTCGGGTTGCCGGCGCGGGTGGACAGCCAGACCGCCTCGCCGTCCCACACGAACCACAGGGGGACCAGGCACGGCACGCCCTCGTCGTCGGCCGAGGCGACCCAGATGTCCAGCTCGCGGCGCAGCCTCTCCAGCACGTCGCGCTTGCGCTGTTCCGGGGCGCGGACCGGTTCGGTGATCTCCACGCGGCCCGACGCTACCGGCGCGGCCGCCCGCCGCGCGTCGGGCCGCGGGCGTAGGGCCACCGGCGGATGCCGGGCTCCACCCCTGGTCCGGACGCTCCCGTCCGGCTTAACCTGAACCATGATCAACTGGCAGACGGTATGGGAGGCGGACTGCGCCGTCCCCCGCGACCTCCCCCTCGACGAGCTCGTGCGGGAGCTGTCCCTGGCCCTGCGCGACCCCGACCCCGAGGTGCGCGACGGAGCTCCGTACGTGGTCCTGCGCACCTGGATCGGGCGCGACGTCATCGCCGGGGAGCTCCGTACCGCGCTGGGCGACCGGATGGCGGCCCGCTTCACCGACCCGGAGATCCAGGCCCGTACGTTCGCCCCGCTCGTGCTCGCCATGATCGTCGCGCGCGGGGACCACTCCCCGCGGTGGCAGGCCGCCTTCGAGCGCTGGTACCCGGCGGAGACCGACCTGCGGGGCCATGACGCCGGGCTCGGCTGGCTGCACGCCGTGGCCCACGGCGCGGACCTCCTCGCCCGGTTCGGCCTCCACCCCGCGGTGGACCCCGCGCGGATGCTCGACCTGGCCGCCGCACGCCTGCTGGCGCGCACCGACTACGTCTTCGAGGAGCAGGAGGACGACCGGCTCGCCCGGGCCATCGCCCTGACCCTCACCCGGCCCGAGCTCGACCAGGAGCAGGCGCTCGCCTGGCTGGCGCCGATCAGGGCCGCCTTCGCCGCTCTCCCCGGCGGCCCCACGCCGCCGTACGCCTCCAACTGCATGCGCACGCTGCGCATGCTCTACCTCCTCGCCGACCGGGGAATCCGCCCGCACGCCGGCGCCGACGCGGTCCCCCTGCGGCACCGCGATGCCGTCAAGAGCACCCTGGCGGACGTCCTCGAACCCGTCTTCCAGTACTGCTGACCGGGACGACGGCACGCGCCGGACCGTTGCTTGGCCGTACCACGTAAGCTGGCCGCGCACGTCGCGGACGACCACTCGGGAGGCTGAACGACCATGGCGGACCAGCGAGTTTTCATCGTCACCGGCGGGGGAACGGGCATCGGCGCCGCCACCGCGCGGCTGCTGCGCGAGGCCGGGCACAAGGTGGTGATCTCCGGGCGGCGGGCCGAGGTGCTGCGGCGCGTCGCCGAGGAGACCGGAGCCCTCGCCCACCCCTCCGACATGGGCGACCCCCAGGCCGTCCAGGAACTCGTCGACACCACCGTGGACGCCTACGGCCGGCTCGACGGCGTGGTGCTCAACGCGGGCGTGGCCCGCGGCGGAGGCGTCGGCGACCTGTCGCTCGAGGACTTCGAGACCGTGATGCGCGTCAACGTCACCGGCCCCTTCCTGCTCCAGCGCGCCGCGCTGCCGCACCTGTTGCGGACGCGCGGCTCGGTCGTCGCCGTCGCCTCGGTCTCCGCGCTGCGCAACGGCAGGGGCAACGCCGCCTACGCCACGTCCAAGGCGGCGCTGCTCCAGCTGTGCCGTTCCCTCGCCGTCGACTACGGGCACCAGGGGCTGCGCGCCAACACCGTGTGCCCCAGCTGGGTGCGCACCGAGATGGCCGACCGGCGGATGACGCGCTTCGCCGACGAGGCCGGGCTCGGGGACGGCGGCGTCGACGCGGCGTACGAGGCGGCGACGCGGCTCGTCCCCGCCGGCCGCCCCGGCGACCCGGTGGAGGTCGCCGAGGCGATCGCCTGGCTGCTCTCGCCCGCCGCCTCCTTCGTCAACGGCGCGGTGCTCACGGTCGACGGCGGGGTGACGGCCGTGGACCCCGGCACCGTCGCGTTCGACTTCAGCGTCGAGCCCCGGGCGGTCAGCTCCGTAGCGGGCCCTCGCAGGTGAAGTCGGCCGATCCCGCGGCCCGGCCGGACCAGATGTCGACCTTGCCGAACGAGCAGTTCATGTCGGCGAAGTTGTTGGTGCCCTTCTTCGCGCGGTCGAGGATGAAGTAGTCAACCGTCTCGGACATGTCCTTGAAGACCAGGTCGGCGTTGCCCGGGTCGCTCAGGGTGGCCGTGACGCGGCCGGTGCAGGTGAAGCGGGGCCGCTGCGGGGCCTCGTTGGTGCGGCATTCGGGCGCCATGCCGGTCGTGGCCTTGAAGGACGCCCGGATCGTGGCGGGATGCCCGGCGTCCAGCTGGCCGACGGGCGTGAACGTGGTGTTCGGCACGTACAGGTCCTTGACCTTGGCGATCTGCCGGTCCAGGAAGGCGTCGTAGGCGCGCTGTACGCCCGTGTCCCTGCCGAGCCGGTCGCGCCAGGCGTCGAAGCCCGCCACGTCGTCGGCCCGGACGCGGCTGTACATCTCCGTGAGCAGTGACGGGCGCTCCGCCCAGAGGAACTCGAAGAACGTCCCGGCGTACGCGTAGAAGCGGAAGCCGTCCCCGTCGTACGTCGCGTGCAGCAGCCGGTACACACTCATGCGCGGCTTGGTGCCGCCCGCGGTGTCGTTGATGATGCTCTGGACCAGCGACTTGCGGACCTTGATGCCGTCGTCGCGGGTGGCGCCGTCGAAGAACTCGGCCGTGCCCTCGTCCATCGCGGTGGTGCGGTCTCCCTGGTACCAGGGGCCCTGGCCGAAGAAGCCGGGCACGGCCCAGCGGCCGTTGAGGTAGTGCGTGTACTCGTGGCGGAACAGCTCCTCCAGCGTGAGCGTGGAGTCCTGCGGGACGCGGCGCTCGTAGGTGTAGAAGGTGGCGCCGTTCTCGATGTAGATGCCGCCGTTGTTGGTGTCCATGCCCGTCAGGAGCGGGTGGTAGGTCTCGTAGTCGGCGCGGGAGGCGTACAGCACGATGTTCAGCGAGGTGTTGGGGTCGCCCGCCAGCGGCTGCTCGGTGCCCAGGACCCGGTGGAACTGCGCCTTGACCTGCTTGCTCGCGTAGTAGAGGCGGTCGACGGTGGTGCGCGGCAGGGCGGTGCGGACCTTGATGGCGCCGTTGTCGTAGGTGTACGTGGAGGGGAAGATACGGCGCTCGATGTCGGCCTTGCACACGTTGTGCTGCTTGCACGCGCCGAACTCGTTGAGCCAGGTGACGACCTTCGCCCAGGGCTGACTGCCCTCGCCGAAGTTGTGGACGGTGGTGGGCAGCAGGGCGCCCAGCCCCGTGGTGATCTCGCTCTTGAGGGCGGCGACCTGCCCCATCCGCCCGTACTCGCCCAGGGCGTCCCGCACCACCCACGCGTTGGCCGTGCCCTTGAGGTGGGTGTGGCCGGCGAAGGCCCTGAGGGCGGCGCGGTAGGAGGCGTCGGCGGTGACGGCCGCGTGGAAGGCGGTGTCGTTGTTGCCGGGGTAGACCCCGAGGTAGCTCAGCGAGAGCGCGGCGAGCGTGGCACCGGCCCAGGAGGTGTCCTTGGCGGTCTCGGGGTGCGCGGCGTCCATGGTCGTCAGGACGCGCTTGATCAGCGGGAGCTGGTGCTGGCGCAGGCCGGGGGCGCTGGCGGCGTAGAGGGCCTCGCGCAAGGTCTCGGCGTTGGCGCGGGTGACGTCGAAGGTGCGGGCGGCCGTGCCGAAGGAGTGCACCGCGCGGCGCATCGCGTCCACGGTGGGGGCGTCGGTGACGTCGATCTCGTCGCGGGAGAAGTCGTGGTAGGCCACGGCGTGGAGGTAGGTGAACATCTCCAGGAGGTGGCTGCCGTTCTTGCCGTCGTGGCCGCCGGCCAGCCGCTCGATCCGCCGGGAGACGGCCTGGACGTGCGCCTTCGACATGACGGGGGCCAGCCGCCGGTCCCACTTCCAGATCAGCTCCCGCAGACAGCCGTCGGCCGTGACGGCCGGATCGGCGAGGAAGTCGGCGAACCGCTCCGGGTCCAGGCCCGTGACGCCGTCGAGCGTGCAGGGAACGGCGACGCCGCCCAGCGTGGCGCGGGGCACGAGGGCCGTGGCCTTCGGCTCGGGCGTACGGGCGCCGGGGACACGCCCGTCCGACAGTCCGCCGGGCGTGGAGGGGGACTGGATGGCGGGGCGCGGGGCGTCGGCGAGGCGCTTGACCTCGTCGAAGGGGTTCGGCTCCGGAGCGGCGAGGCGCCCGCCCGCGGCCCCTGCGACGGGGGAGGGGACAGAGGGTGCGGAGGGTGGAGAGGGGGCCGCGGAACCGGGCTGGACCGCCGTGGCACAGAGCGTCACGGATATCGCCGCGGTGAGCAGGGATCTGCGCAGAGTTCTCGACTGGAACACCGATGACTCCTGTGTGGGAGGTGAGAGGGGGGTTGCGCATGGGGGCGTCAACTGCCCTGTGGCGGAAGGCACTTGGGGGGCTGAAGAGCCGCCATGTGATGTGTAACGTAGTAATGTGAAATGTTACTGACAACCCCTCAGGCGCAATCGGTTGTTCACACGGGACGCATCGGCACGGGCACGTGGCCCGTGGCGCTCAGTCCGCGCCGGGGAAGTGGCAGGCCACCTGCCGCCCCTCGCCCGGGGTCGCGATCCGCAGCAGCGGTGCCTCCGTCCGGCACACCTCCCGCGCCTTCGGGCAGCGCGGATGGAACGTGCAGCCGGGCGGGGGAGACGCCGGGCTCGGCGGGTCGCCGAGCAGGGTGATGCGCTCCCGCGCCCGTTCGGCCGCCGGGTCCGGCAACGGAACGGCGGAGAGCAGCGCACGGGTGTACGGATGGGCCGGGGCCGAGTACACCCGCTCCTTGTCACCGATCTCGACGATCCGCCCCAGGTACATCACGGCCACCCGGTCGCACACCCGCTTCACCACCGACAGGTCATGGGCGATGAAGAGGTACGCGAGCCCGAGCTCCCGCTGCAGCCGCTCCATCAGGTTGACGATCTGGGCCTGTACGGAGACGTCGAGCGCCGAGACCGGCTCGTCGGCGACGACCAGCCGCGGGCCCGTGGCCAGCGAGCGGGCGATGCCGATGCGCTGCGCCTGGCCGCCGGAGAACTCGTGCGGATAGCGGTCGATGTGCTCGGGGATCAGCCCCACCAGCTCCATCAGTTCCACGGCCCGCTCGCGCGCCTGGGCGGCCGGCGTGCCCTGGGCCAGCAGCGGGTCGGCGATGACCCGGGCCACGGTCTGGCGTGGGTTGAGGGAGGAGTGCGGGTCCTGGAAGACCATCTGCAGGTGCCGGCGCAGGGGCCGCAGCTCGCGCCGGCCGAGCCGGCTGATGTCGCGGCCGTCGAAGGTGATGGATCCGGCGGTCGGTTCGAGGAGCCGGACGATCATGCGGCCGGTGGTGGACTTGCCGCAGCCGGACTCCCCGACCAGCCCCAGGGTCTCGCCGGCCGCCACGTCGAAGGAGACGCCGTCGACGGCCCGTACGGGCGCCGGGCGGCCCCGTCCGCCGGGGAAGGTCATGGTCACGTCCCGCACGGAGAGCAGGGGAGCGGCGGCGGTCATCGGGTGCCTCCAGGGGCGGGGGAGTGCGGGGAGAGGTGACAGGCAACCAGATGGGTCCGCAGAGCGCGGAGTTCGGGCCTGGCTTGCGCGCAGTGCTCGCGCTCGTCCGGTGTCGCGGCCGCCGCGCGCGGGCAGCGCGGGGCGAAGGCGCAGCCGGGGGCGGGGGCCAGCAGCGAGGGAGGGCTGCCGGGAATGGCCCGCAGGGGCGCCTCGTCGCTGTCGTCGAGGCGGGGCAGGGAGTCGAGCAGGCCCCGGGTGTAGGGGTGGGCCGGGTCGGCGAACAGCTCGTCCACCGCGGCCTGTTCCGCCGCCCTCCCGCCGTACATCACCAGCACCTCCTGCGCGACGCGGGCGACGACGCCGAGGTCGTGGGTGATCAGGACGACGGCGAGCCCGCGCTCCTGCTGCAGGCGGGCGATCAGCTCCAGGATCTGTGCCTGGACGGTGACGTCGAGGGCGGTGGTGGGCTCGTCGGCGATGAGCAGGTCGGGCTCGCAGGCGAGGGCCATGGCGATCATCACGCGCTGGCGCATGCCGCCGGAGAACTGGTGGGGATACTCGCCGGCGCGCCGCGCGGGCTCCGGGATGCCGACCTCGCCCAGCATCTCCACGGCCTTCCTGCGGGCCGCCGCGCGGCGGGAGCCGAAGTGGACGCGATGGTGTTCGGCTATCTGTTCGCCGACCGTGTAGAAGGGGTGGAGGCTGGAGAGCGGGTCCTGGAAGATCATCGCCATGCGGCGGCCCCGCAGCCGGCCGAGCTCGCGCTCGGACAGGCCGGTCAGCTCCCGGCCGTCCAGGGCGATGGAGCCGGTGACCTCGGCGCCGGTGTGCAGGCCCATCACCGCCATGGAGGTGACGGACTTGCCGGAGCCGGACTCGCCGACGATGCCGAGGGTCTGTCCGCGGCGCACCGAGAAGCCGAGCGAGTCCACGGCCCGTACCGGCCCGCGCCGGGTGGGGAAGGTGACGGTCAGGTCCGTGACGGACAGCAGGGGCTGATCTCGCGTGGTGGCGCCCATCAGTACCTCACTCGCGGGTCGACGACGGCGTAGAGCAGGTCGACGGCCAGGTTGGCGACGACGATGAAGGCGGCGGCCAGGAGCGTCACGCCGAGGATGACGGGCTGGTCGCCGGTGGACAGGGCGCCGTAGAAGAGGCGCCCGATGCCGGGCAGCCCGAAGATGGACTCGGTGATGACCGCGCCCGCCAGCAGCCCGCCCAGATCCATGCCGAAGAGGGTGAGGACCGGGGTCATGCCGGCCCGCAGCCCGTGCTTGACGACGACGGTGCGGCGGGGCAGCCCCTTGGCGCGGGCGGTGCGGATGTACGGCTCCGCCATGGTTTCGATCATCGAACTGCGGCTCTGGCGCGCGTACATGGCGGCGTACAGCACGGCCAGCGCCAGCCAGGGCAGGAGCAGGTTGGACGCCCAGTGCAGGGGGTCGTCGCCCAGCGGTACGTACTGCGGGTACGGCAGCAGCCCGGCCACCCGGATCAGGCCGTAGATCAGCATCATCGAGGTGAAGTACACCGGCAGGGACGCGGCGGCGACGGCGCCGACCATCAGGGCACGGTCGGTGAGGGTGTCCTTGCGCAGGGCCGCGGTGACACCGGCGCCCAGGCCGAGCACCAGCCAGAGCACGGCCGCGCCCACGGCCAGGGACGCCGAGACCGGCAGGCGGTCCATGAGCAGGTCCCAGACGGCCTCGGAGTTCTCGTACGAGTAACCGAGGCAGGGGAAGCGGCAGTGCAGGGCGTACTGGCCGCTGCCCATGGTGCGGCCGGTGAAGATCCCGGTGACGAAGTCGGCGAACTGCCGCCACAACGGCCGGTCCAGGCCCATGTGGGCGCGGATCGCCTCCAGCCGGTCGGCGCTGCACGACTTGCCGCAGGCGGCGGCCGCGGGGTCGGAGGGCAGGACGTAGAAGATGGTGAAGGTGACGGCGGCGATGGCGAGGAGCACGCCGGCGACGGCGAGGATCCGGCGGCCGAGGTAGAGGATCATGTGCGGGCGCTCCTCGGGTCGAGGACGTCGCGCAGGGCGTCGCCGAGCAGGGTGAAGGCGAGCACCGTCAGGAACAGGCAGCCGCTCGGGATGATGAAGTACATGGGATCCGTGTCGTAGAAGGCGACGCTCTCGGCGATCATCTGGCCCCAGGAGGGGGTGGGCGGGCGGACGCCGACGCCCAGGTAGCTCAGGGCCGCCTCGGTGGCGATCATGCCGGGGACGATCAGGGTGGTGTAGGCGATGACGGGCCCCGCGACGCCGGGGAGGATGTCGCGGGTGAGGATGCGCCAGGGGCCCGAGCCGCCGACGCGGGCGGCGTCGACGTACTCGCGGTGCTTGAGCGAGAGGGTCTGGCCGCGGACGACGCGGGCGATGCCGGGCCAGCCGAACAGCCCGATGACGACGGTCATCAGCAGGACGCGGTTGACGTCCTTGGCGACCGACATCATGGCGATCATGAAGATGAGGGAGGGGAAGGACATGGTGAGGTCCATCAGGCGGGACAGGACGGTGTCGGTGCGGCCGCCGAAGTAGCCCGCCGCGATGCCGGCCGCCGTTCCGGCGACGACGACGATCGCGGTGGCGGTCAGCGCGATGAGCAGCGAGACCTGCGCGCCGTGCACGACGCGGGCGAACAGGTCGCGGCCGGTGACGGGTTCGACGCCGAGCCAGTGGTCGGCGGAGATGCCGCCGAGCGGGCCGATGGGCCTGCCGCCCAGGTAGGGGTCGACGGCGGTCTTGTCGAACTCCTCGGGCGAGAAGCCGGCGAGCGAGCTCAGCAGCGGGGCGCCCGCCGCCATCAGCAGGAAGAACGTGACGACGACGAGGGAGACCTTGACGGCGGTGCGGCGGCGCAGTTCGGCGAGGGCGAGCCGCCAGGGGCCGCTGCCGGCGGGTACGGCCGCCGCGGGCGGGGGCGTGGTGGTGGTCATGGTGTGTGCCGGCCCTCAGCTCTGGCTCTTGGCGGGGTCTTTGAGACCGACGGTGGCGTAGTCGAGCTGGCCGCCGAAGGAGGTGTGCCCGTACCCGCCGGCGATGTTGGTGCCCAGGACCAGCGGCCACCGCCGGACCAGCACCGGCACGGTCGGGGCCTTGGCGAGGATGTCACCGTCCATCTGCTGCCACGCCCGGGCGGCCTGCCGGGTGTCGGTCATGGCGGCGATCTCGTCCATCCGCCGCATCGTCGCCTCGTCGCGGAAGAGGGAGTGGTTGCCGGAGTTGCCCTTCTCCTTGATGAAGCGGCCGTCGAAGACGAAGGGCAGGAAGGTCGAGCCGGAGGGGTAGTCCGGGCACCAGCCGGTGTAGACCATGTCAGTGCGGTTCTTGGTGTCGCCGATGGTGGCGTAGAACGCGGACGGGTCCACGGTCTCGATGGTGACCTTGATGCCGGCCTTGGACAGGGACTGCTGTATCGCCTCGGCCCGGCCCTTGTCGCCCGAGGACACGGTCAGCTTGGTGGACAGGCCGTCCGGCTTGCCGGCCTCCTTCAGCAGCGCTCTGGCCTTTGCGATGTCGCCGTCGACGGGGATCTTCAGGGTGTCGGGCTGTTTGCCGCCGAAGAGTGTGGCGGGCATGTAGGCGGTCGACGGGTCGTTGAAGGCGGGGCCGCCGGAGGCGGTCAGGACGGCGTCCCGGTCGAGGGCGTACTGCACGGCCCGGCGCACCCTGACGTCGTCGAAGGGGGCCCGGCCGGTGTGCATCTGCACCATGTCCGTGCAGTTCTGGGACTCGGCGATCAGCCGCCGGGTGACCCGGTCGTCCGGCAGCACCTTGGCCGCGCTTTCCGGCCGCAGGGCGTACCAGGGGACGGCGGAGGCGTCGGCGCCCTGGCTCGCGATCATCCGGTCGTCGATCTGGTTCTGCTTGAGTCCCATGAGGACGACCAGCTTGTCCGGGTAGGCCTTGCGGACTTCGTCCGTCCTGGGGTCCCACTTGTCGTTGCGCACGAGGACGAGCTTCTTGTTCCGCGCGTAGGAGTCGATCTTGTACGGGCCGGAGGAGAACGGGCGGTTGTCGTACCGCGGGCCGTTGTCCCGCGCCCGCGGTACGGGCGCGAACGTCGGCATCACCGTGGCGTAGGGGAACTCCGCGAAGGGCTTGCGCAGTTCGAAGACGATGGTGCGGTCGTCCGGCGTCCTGACCGAGTCCAGGTGCTTTCCTCCGGCGGGGCCCCGGTAGCCCTCGGCGCCGGCGAGGTAGCGGGCCGCGTAGTCGGCGCCGCCGGGCAGGTCGGGGGAGAAGGACCGCTCCACGTTGTACTTGATGTCCTGCGCGGTGACGGGCGAGCCGTCCTCGTAGGCGACGCCCTGCTTGAGGTGGAAGGTCCAGGTCCTGGCGTCGTTCGAGGGGGTGCCGAGGTCGGTGGCGAGGTCGGGGACCAGCTGACCGCCCTGCGTTCCGGGCGCCGCCTTGTACGTCACCAGGGTGCGGTAGAGCAGCCGGGTCCCGAAGTCCATGTCGCTCATGACCCAGTTGCGGGCCGGGTCGAGGTGCGTGAAGTCCTGGTTGGAGAGCACCGTGAGGGTGCCGCCCTTCTGTGGAGTGCCGCCGATCACCGCGCCTGCCTGGGCGGCGACGGGGTTCCTGGCTCCCCTGTCGGCTGAGTTCTGCCGGTCGGCACAGCCGGTCGCCCCGAGGGCGAAGGTGGCCGCCACCACCGTGGCCAGGGCGGTACACGTGCGCTTGTTCATCAGTGGTCACTCCGTGAACAGTCGAACAGCCGGGCGCTGGCTGAAATGTGACCCGTAACATAGTAATGTGAAATTGCACTGACAAGGTGTCAGTCACGCCGTTACCCACCTGTGTCCCAGGAGGAGTCTCATGAACGAGCCGACGACCGCGACGCCGCGGACGGTAAGTCATGACCTGCCCGCTTCGGCGGAGTTCGCGCGGTTCATGACCGGCGGCTGGGCGGCGACGCCGCTGCCCGCCGACATCCGGCTGCCCGTCGCGGACCTCACCGTCGCCCGCCGGGCGAAGCTGTCGGCCTGCTTTCCCGGCGAGCGCCTGATCGTCCCCGCCGGCGAACTGAAGGTCCGCTCCAACGACTGCGACTACCGCTTCCGGCCCCACAGCGCGTACGCCTGGCTGACCGGACTGACCGGCGAGGAACAGGCCGGCCACGTACTGGTCCTGGAACCGGACGGACCCCACCGGCACGAGGCGGTGCTCTACCTGCGACCGCGCTCGCCGCGCAGCGGCGACGGCTTCTACCGGGACCGCCGCTACGGCGAGTTCTGGGTCGGCCGGCGCCCCGACCTCGCCGAGGCCGAGCGCATGACCGGCATCCGCTGCGCCGGCCTGGACGACTACGGGCTGCTGCCGCCGGGCCGCGACGCCTCCCACGACGCCCGGCTCGCCCGCACCCTGAGCGAACTGCGGCTGGTCAAGGACGCCTGGGAGGTCGGGCAGCTGCAGTCGGCGGTCGACCACACCACGGCCGGCTTCGAGGACGTCGTCCGCGCGCTGCCGCGGGCGCTGGCCCACCCGCGCGGCGAGCGGTGGATCGAGGGCGTCTTCGGCCTGCGCGCCCGGGCCGAGGGCAACGGTCCCGGGTACGACACGATCGCCGCCTCCGGCGCGCACGCCTGCGTCCTGCACTGGATACGCAACGACGGGCCCCTGGACCCCCGTCAGTTGCTGCTGCTGGACGCGGGCGTGGAGACCGACACCCTCTACACCGCCGACATCACCCGCACCCTCCCCCTCTCCGGGCGCTTCACGTCCGTCCAGCGGCAGGTCTACGAACTCGTCCTCGCCGCCCAGGAAGCGGGCATCGCCGCGCTCAAGCCGGGCGCGAGCTTCCGCGACTTCCACCGGGCGGGCATGCGCGTGATCGCCGAAGGGCTGGTGGAGTGGGGTGTGCTGAAGAGTGCCGAGGGGGACCTGCACCGCCGCTACACCCTGTGCAGCAGCGGGCACATGCTCGGCCTGGACGTCCACGACTGCGCCCAGGCGCGGGCGGAGGCCTACCTCGACGGCGTGCTGGAGGAGGGGCAGGTGCTCACCGTCGAACCCGGGCTCTACCTCCAGCCCGACGACGAGACGCTGCCGCCCGAACTGCGCGGCATCGGCGTGCGGATCGAGGACGACCTGGTGATCACGGCCGAGGGGGCGCGGCTGATGTCGGGGGCGCTGCCCCGCACGCCGGACGCCATCGAGGCATGGATGGGTGAGCTGGCAGGAACTCAGGAACCCTGAGAGGGGCCCGAGTCGGAGAAGAGTGATCGGAACGACTCTTGGCAGCGGTAGTGCAATGTGAAATATTACTGACGTGCCAACGAGAAGCTCCTCGGACGTCATCGTCGTCGGAGCGGGGGTGATCGGCGCCGCTTGCGCCTACTACGCCTGCCGCTCCGGCCTCTCCGTCACCGTCGTCGACCGTGGCCCCGTCGCGGGCGGGACCACGGGGGCCGGTGAAGGCAACCTGCTGGTCTCCGACAAGGAACCCGGCCCCGAACTCGAACTGGCCCTGCTCTCCACACGGTTGTGGCGGGAGCTGGCCGACGTGCTCCCCGCACGCGTCGAATACGAGGCCAAGGGCGGCCTGGTCGTCGCCTCCGACGAGGCGGGCATGGCGGCGCTGCGGGACTTCGCCGCGGCCCAGGCCACGGCGGGCGTCACCGCGCGGGAGATACCGGCGGACCGCCTGCCCGACCTGGAACCCCACCTCGCCCCCGGCCTCGCCGGCGGCTGCCACTACCCCCAGGACGCCCAGGTCCAGCCCGCCCTCGCCGCCGCCCACCTCCTGCGCTCCTCCGGGGCGCGCGTGCGCACCGGAGAGGCCGTCACCGCGATCCTCACCGGCGCCCACGGCGAGGTGCGCGGCGTGCGGACCCCGGCCGGCGAACTCCACGCCCCGTACGTGGTGAACGCGGCCGGCACCTGGGGCGGCGAACTCGCCGCCCTCGCCGGCGCGCACCTGCCCGTCCTGCCCCGCCGCGGCTTCGTGCTCGTCACCGAACCGCTGCCGCGCGTGGTGCGGCACAAGGTGTACGCGGCGGACTACGTCGCCGACGTGGCGAGCGGCTCCGCGGCCCTGCAGACCTCGGCCGTGGTCGAGGGCACCCCCGCCGGCCCGGTCCTCATCGGCGCCAGCCGCGAACGGGTCGGCTTCGACCGCACCCTGTCGGTCGAGGTGCTCCGCCGCCTCGCCCGCCAGGCCACGACCCTCTTCCCGGTGCTCGCCGGGGTGCGGGCGATGCGGACGTACGCCGGGTTCCGCCCCTACCTGCCCGACCACCTCCCCGCCATCGGAGCCGACCCCCGCGTCCCCGGACTGCTGCACGCCTGCGGCCACGAAGGCGCCGGCATCGGGCTCGCCCCGGCCACCGGCCTCGCCATCGCGCGGCTGCTGACGGGCCACGAACCACCCCTGGACCTCGGCCCCTTCCGGCCCGACCGCTTCAAGCCGGAAGCCTGAGCCGGCCCCGCGCCCCGTCCCCCCTACCCCCCTTCACGTCCGAGAGGAGGCCCGCAGTGGCCCGTACCCCCGCCGGCCTGGTCAGGGCCGAGCCCGGCCCGCCGTTCGAGATCACCTTCGACGGCCGTACGCTCACCGCCCGGCCCGGGCAGACCATCGCCGCCGCCCTGTGGGCCGCGGGCATCCTCGCCTGGCGCACCACCCGCGACGGCGGCCGCCCACGCGGCGCCTTCTGCGGCATCGGACAGTGCTACGACTGCCTCGCCACCGTCAACGCCCGGCCCAACACCAGAGCCTGCCTGGTGCCCGCCCGGCCCGGCGACGCCATCACCACCCAGGAAGGACACGGCCATGCCGGGCTCGCCGTCTGAGCCGTACGACCTCGCCGTGATCGGCGCGGGCCCCGCCGGCCTCGCCGGCGCCGTCACCGCCGCCGGACTCGGCCTGACGGTCGCCCTCCTGGACGCCTCCGCCCGGACCGGCGGCCAGTTCTTCCGCCACCCCGCACCGGACCTGCGCGCCGCCCGGCCCCAGGCCCTCCACCACGGCTGGGCCACCTTCACCGCACTGCGCAGCCGCCTGGAGAACGGCGACATCGCCCACCTCGCCGGGCACCACGTATGGAGCGTGGCCCGCGAGGACGAGCGGCTGTGGACGGTGCACGCCCTCACCGGCGCCGACGGCGAGGGCGACCGCCCCGTACGGGTACGGGCCCGCACGGTCCTGTTCGCCACCGGCGCCCACGAGCGGCAACTGCCCTTCCCCGGCTGGACCCTGCCCGGCGTCGTCGGCGCCGGGGGCGCCCAGGCGATGCTCAAATCCGGCCTCGTGCTGCCCGGCAGCCGGATCGTCGTCGCCGGCAGCGGACCGCTGCTGCTCGCCGTCGCCGCCTCGCTCGCCGCCGCCGGCGCCCGCGTCCCCGCCGTCGTCGAAGCCTCCGGCTACCTCGCCTACGCCCGCCACCCCCGCGCCCTGGCCGCCAACCCCCACAAGCTCCTCGAGGCGGCGGTCCACGGTTCGGCGCTGCTGCGCCACCGGGTGCGGCCCCACCCGCGCAGCGCGGTCACCGAAGTCCACGGCACCGACCGCGTGGAGGCGGTCACCGTCTCCCGCCTCGACCGCCAGTGGCGGCCGGTGCCCGGGACGGGCCGCCGCATCGCCTGCGACGCGCTGGCCGTCGGGCACGGACTGGTCCCGCAGACCGAGCTCGCCACGGCCCTGGGCTGCGCCACCCGCCGCACACCCGACGGCACACACGCCCTCCTCCTGGACGAACGGCAGGAGACCACGGTGCCCGGCCTGTGGGCCGCGGGCGAGAGCGGCGGGACCGGCGGCTGGCAACTCGCCCGCGTCGAGGGCGAACTGGCGGCCATCGCCGTGGCCGCCCGCCTGCGCGGCCGCACCCCACCCGTCGCCGGCCGGCACGTGGCGGGCCTGCGCCGCCGCCGGGCGCGGATGCGCGCCTTCGCCGACGCCATGGCCACCGCACACGCCCCCGGCCCCGGCTGGACCGACTGGCTCCGCGACGACACCGACGTCTGCCGCTGCGAAGAGGTCACCGCCGGCCGCGTCCGCGAGGCGGTCACGGAGCTGGGCGCCCGCGACGCCCGCACCGTCAAACTCCTGACCCGGGCCGGCATGGGCTGGTGCCAGGGACGGATGTGCGCGACCGCCGTCGCGTGCCTCGCGACCGGGGCCGGCCCGGGCCTCGTCGCGCCGTCCGCCGAGCGCCGACCGCTCGCCGTGCCCGTCCCCCTCTCCGCCCTGGGCGACCAGGGCGAATGAACACCCATCCACAGCAGAAGGGTTACCCGGCATGACCGTCACCTCCTGGAACACCGCACACCCCTGGCGCGGCATCATGACCGCCACCGCGCTGCCCCTGCGCGAGGACCTCTCCGTCGACTACGACGCCTACGCCGAGCACGTGCGCTGGCTCATCGACAACGGCTGCGACGGCGTCGTACCCAACGGCTCCCTCGGCGAGTACCAGACCCTCACCGACGAGGAGCGCGCCCGCGTGGTGCGCACCGCCGTCGAGGCGGCCGGGGACGGCGCCCGCGTGATGCCGGGCGTCGCCGCGTACGGTAGCGCCGAGTCCCGCCGCTGGGCCGAGCAGGCCGCCGAGGCGGGCTGCGGCTCCGTCCTGCTGCTGCCCCCCAACGCCTACCGCGCCGACGAGCACGCCGTACGCGCCCACTACGCGGAGGTCGCCGGGGCCGGACTGCCCGTCGTGGCGTACAACAACCCCATCGACACCAAGGTCGACCTGACCCCCGGCCTCCTGGCCCGGCTCTACCACGACGGCTCCGTCGTGGCGGTCAAGGAGTTCAGCGGCGACGTCCGGCGCGCCTACGAGCTCGCCGAACTCGCCCCGGAGCTCGACCTGCTCGTCGGAGCCGACGACGTCCTCCTCGAACTCGTGCTCGCCGGCGCCGTCGGCTGGATCGCCGGGTACCCCAACGCCTTCCCCGCCGCCTGCGCCCGCCTCTACCACGCCGCCGTCGCCATGGACCTGGAGAAGGCGCTGCCCCTCTACACCTCGCTGCACCCGCTGCTGCGCTGGGACTCCAAGACCGAGTTCGTCCAGGCCATCAAGGTCTCGATGGACATCGCCGGCCGTCCCGGCGGCCCCACCCGGCCGCCGCGCCACCCGCTCACCGGCGAGGTGGACGCGGCGGTGCGCGCCGCCACCGAGAAGGCCGTCGCCGACGGCCACCGCTGACCGGCCGCCGGCCCTGCTCGTCCACCCGACCGGGGCCGCCCGGCCGCCCGACCGCCGAAAGGACGTCCGTGCGCACTCGTCATGTCTTCCATGCCGTCGACTCCCACACCGAGGGCATGCCCACCCGCGTCATCACCGGTGGCGTGGGAGTGATACCCGGCGCCACCATGGCCGAGCGCCGGCTGCACTTCATCGAGAACCTCGACCACCTCCGTACGCTCCTGATGTACGAACCGCGCGGCCACTCCTCCATGAGCGGCGCGATCCTGCAACCCCCCACCCGCCCCGACGCCGACTACGGGGTGCTCTACATCGAGGTGTCCGGCCTGCTGCCGATGTGCGGCCACGGCACCATCGGCGTCGCCACCGTGCTCGTCGAGACCGGCATGGTGCCGGTCACCGAACCCGTCACCACCGTGCGGCTGGACACCCCCGCCGGACTGGTCACGGCCGACGTCCGGGTCGAGGACGGCGCGGCGAAGGCCGTCACCTTCACCAACGTGCCCGCGTTCTGCGTGGGCCTGGACCGTAAGGTCGACGTACCCGGCTACGGGACGGTCACCTACGACCTGGCCTTCGGGGGCAACTTCTACGCCTTCGTCGAAACCGCCGCCCTCGGGCTGCCCTTCGAGCGGGACCGCAAGGACGACCTCCTCGCGGCCGGGCTCGCGGTCATGGACGCGATCAACGCCTCGCCGGAGCGGCCCCTCCACCCCGAACAGAGCGAGATCGCCGGCCTCAAGCACGTCTACCTCGCCGCTCCCGGCTCCGACGCCCACCGCTCCCGGCACGCCATGGCCATCCACCCCGGCTGGTTCGACCGCTCGCCCTGCGGCACCGGAACCTCCGCCCGCATGGCACAGCTGCACGCCCGGGGCACGCTTCCGCTGGACCGCGACTTCGTCAACGAGTCGTTCATCGGCACCGAGTTCACCGGCCGTCTGGTGGGCGAGACGCGGGTGGGCGGATCGCCGGCGGTCGTGCCCACCATCACCGGACGGGCCTGGATCACCGGCACGGCCCAGTACTTCCTCGACCCGGACGACCCCTTCCCCGGAGGCTTCCTGCTGTGACTGCCGCCCCGACACCGTTCGTCTCCCGCAACCCGGCCGACCCGGCCGACATCGTCACCCAGGCCGCCGCCGTCGGCGCCCCCGCCGTCGCCGCAGCCGTCGAACGGGCCCGCGCGGCCCAGCCGGGCTGGCTCGGCGGCGGCGCGGCCGCCCGCTCCTCGGCGCTCTCCGCGATCGCCGCCGCCGTCGAGACAGCGGCCGGGGAACTGGCCCACCTCGCCGTGCGCGAGGTCGGCAAGCCGCTCGCCGAGGCCCGGGCCGAGGTGGCCCGCACCGCCGCCATCTGGCGCTACTACGCCCAGGCCCCCTACGAGCCCACCGGCGCCGTCCACGAGAGCGCCGCCGGCCCCGGCCTGCTGCTGACCCGCCGCCGGCCGCACGGCGTCGCCGGCCTGATCACCCCCTGGAACTTCCCCCTGGCCATCCCGGCCTGGAAGGCCGCACCGGCGCTGGCGGCCGGCAACACCGTCGTCCTCAAACCCGCGCCCGAAGCCACCGCGTGCGCCCTGCGCCTGGCCGAGCTCGTCCGACAGGCCCTGCCCGAGGACGTGTTCACCGTGGTCCCCGGCGGATCCGAGGAGGGCGAGGCCCTGCTGTCCACCGCCGACGTGCTCTCCTTCACCGGCTCCACCGCCGTCGGCACCGCGGTCGTGCGGACCGCCACCGCCCGGGGCGTCCCCGTCCAGGCCGAGATGGGCGGGCTCAACGCGGCGATCGTCCTGCCCGACGCCGACATCGAACGGGCCGCCGGGCACATCGCCGCCGCGATCGCCGGGTACGCGGGGCAGAAGTGCACCGCCACCAGCCGGGTGATCGCCGTCGGCGCCGCCCTCGGGCCGCTGCGCGAGGCCCTCGCCGAGGCGCTGCGCACGCTCGCCGTGGGCGACCCGGCCGACCCGGCGACGGTGTGCGGACCGCTCATCGGGGAGCGGGCGCGCGACCGGTACGCCAAGGCCCTGGAGGGGCTGTCCCCGTTCGCCGCCGGCACCGCGCCGGACGGCCCCGGGTGGTACGCGGCCCCGGCCGTGGTCGAGAAGATCCCGCACGACCACCACCTGCTGCGGGAGGAGGTCTTCGGCCCCCTCGCGGTGCTGCTGCCCGCCGACGACCTGGCCGACGCCGTACGGATCACCAACTCCGTGCCGTACGGGCTGGTCACCTCGGTCCACACCGCGGGCCTCGACGCGGTCCTGCACGGCCTGGACCACCTCGACACCGGTATGGTCCGCGTCAACGCGCCCTCCACCGGCGTCGACTTCCACCTGCCCTTCGGAGGCGCCAAGGCATCGGGCCACGGGCCGCGCGAACAGGGCCGCGCCGCCCTGGAGTTCTACACGGCGAGCCGGACGTACACCCTGACCCCACCCTGACTCCCCCTGACGCAATGTGACATTGTACGCTGGTGGTCCAGTCCATCGGGGCACGAAAGGGACGTCATGGGGCACCTTCAGCAGCGCACCCCCCTCATCACCGCCACGGTGCGGCTGCGCGATCAGGTCGCCCACGCCCTGCGGGCCGCGCTGATCTCCGGTGAACTGCGCCCGGGCCAGGTCTATTCGGCGCCGGGGCTCGCGGAGGACTTCGGCATCTCCGCGACGCCGGTGCGCGAGGCGATGCTCGACCTGGCCCGCGAGGGCCTGGTCGAGCCGGTCCGCAACAAGGGCTTCAGGGTGACCGAGGTCAACGAGCGCGACCTGGACCAGTACACCGAGATCCGCACCCTGATCGAGGTCCCCATGACGGGACGGATCACCCGCACCGCGGCCCGCGGTGACCTCGAGGCGCTGCGCCCCGTCGCCGAGGAGATCGTGCGCGCCGCGCGCGAGCACGACCTCATCGGCTACCTCGAGGCCGACCGGCGGTTCCACCTCACCCTGCTGGCGCTCTCCGGCAACGAACGCCTCGTGGAGACCGTGAGCGACCTGCGCAAGCGCTCGCGCCTGTACGGGCTCAACGCCCTCGACGAGCGCGGGGAGCTGATCCCCTCGGCCGAGGAGCACCTCGAACTCCTCGACCTGATGCTGGCGGGCGACGCCGAAGGGGCCGAGAAGTGCATGGCCCGCCACCTCGGCCATGTGCGTTCCCTCTGGGCGAAGGGCGTCAACGAGGACGGGCCGGAGGCGGACCGGGCCGCGCGGACGCCGGCCGCCGGCCGCTGACGGTCACCGGGCCGTACGGACCGGGGCGGTCGCATACTGGCGGTGTGGGCGGCGGACCGACGGAAGGCGGGACGGATGCCGATCACGGTGGCGATGGCCGGGGACACCATGCTGGGGCGTGGCGTCGGCGAGTGCCTCGCGCGGGCGCCGGAGCCCGCGACGCTGCTGTGCGAGGAGCTCCGCGCGCATCTCGCCGGGGCCGATCTGGTCGTGGTCAACCTGGAGTGCTGCCTCTCCGCCCGCGGCGAGCCCTGGCCCGCGCCCGGGAAGCCGTTCTTCTTCAGGGCCCCGCCGGCCACCGCCGGCGTCCTGGCGGAGCTGGGCGTGGACTGTGTGACCCTGGCCAACAATCACGCCCTGGACTTCGGGTACGACGCCCTGGCGGACACCCGTGACCTGCTGACCCGGGCCGGGGTCCGGGCGGTGGGCGCGGGCCCGGACGTGGCCGCCGCCCGTGCGGTCGCCGTGCTGGAAGCGGGCGGGGTGCGCCTGGCCGTGATCGGCGTCACGGACCACCCGGAGGACTTCGCGGCCGGCGAGGACAGCCCCGGGGTCGCCTACGCCGACCTCGAGCGGGGTGTGCCGGGCTGGCTCGCCGACCTTGTGGCCCGCGCGGCCCAGGAGGCCGATGTCGTGCTCGTCACCCCGCACTGGGGGCCCAATATGACCGCCGGGCCGCCCCGCCACGTACGGCGCGCGGCGGCGGCGCTGCTGGAGGCCGGGGCGACGGTGATCGCCGGGCACTCCGCGCACGTCTTCCACGGGGTGGCCGACCGCGTCGTGCACGACATGGGCGACTTCATCGACGACTACGCGGTCGATCCCGGCCTCCGCAACGACCTGGGGCTGCTCTTCCTTCTCACCCTGGACGGCCCCGCTCCCGCCCGCTACCGGCCCGTCCGGCTCGAGGCGGTGCCGCTGTACCTGGACTACTGCCACACCACGGCGGCCCGCGGCGATCAGTGGCGGTGGATCCGCGACCGCTACACGCGGGCCTGCGCGGAGTTCGGCACGGAGGTGACGGTCAGCGGAGAGCGGCTGGTCGTCGACTGGGCGTAGCGATCACAACTACACACCGTCACCGGGGCTCCCCGGTGCCCGCCCGGGGCTCCGGCCGGAACCGCGCCATGGCCCGGCGCGTGTAGTTTTTGCTGTACAGCCGCGCCGACGTCATCTGCACGGCATGTACCCGTCACCCGACCGTACGCCGCGCGCTGCCGCCCCGGTACCGCCATACCGATACGAAGGACGCCCCACCCATGCCCTACGTGCGCCATTGGCTGCGCAACTCCCTCCTGCTGTTCGCGAGCGCGATCGCGCTCGGGCTGGTCGCCGCGCACACGAAGCTGATCCAGCCGCACGACCTGGATCTGGACCGGACGATCCAGACCAACACGCGCACCGGCTGGCTGAACACCACGATGGAGCTGATCAGCTACTGTGCCTCGCCGGTCGCCGGAGTGGTGATCCTCGCGATCTGGTGCGGGTACCTGCTGTTCGTACGGCGTCGGCCCATCACGGCGTCGGCCGTCTTCCTCGTGGTCGCGGTCGGCTGGAACAGCACGCAGATCGCGAAGGCCCTCGTGGCCCGCGACCGGCCGCCGCGCGAGTTCATGCTCGACCCCGAGATCGGCTCCAACAGCTTCCCGAGCGGCCACACCGCCTTCACCGTGGCGGTCGCCCTCGCCGTGTACTTCCTCTTCCGCGAGTCCCGGCACCGCCGCACGGTCGTCGTCTGCGGCGTCTTCGCCGTACTGCTGATCGCCTTCTCCCGGATGTACGTCGGCGCCCACTACCCGACCGACACGTTCGGCTCGGTGCTGGTAGCCGGCTCCGCGGTCGTCTTCATCACCGGCGTGTGGCACACCTGGCTGCTGCCGAACCTGGAGCGCCTGCCGGTGCTGGGGTCCCTGCTCGGACGCTTCGGCCTGGCCGAGGAGCGGGCCGCGCTCGCGGCGGCGGAACGTGACCAGCACGGCGAGCAGTACGGCCAGTACGGCGACCAGTACGCCCAGCACACCCAGCACGAGCAGGGCCGGCACGCCCAGTACGGCGGCCACGTGGCTCCCGGGGAGGGCTACGGGCGGCGCCGCGCCGCGGGAGCGGCCTCCGGCGGCCGGCACCGCAAGCACTGAGGCCACGCGGCACCGGCCCCCGCGCGACAGCGCACGATCATGGCGGATCCCCGACGGGGGTCCGCCATTGTCGTAGCCCGCCCGGGCTTCCGCATCACTGCAACACGTTCTACCGTGTGCGCCCGTACCCCAGGGACCGCCGGCGACCACATGGAGGGGCCGTGGATCTGCAGTACACCCCGGAGCAGCAGCGGTTACGGACCGAGCTGCGCGCCTACTTCGCGGATCTGGTGCCCGACGACGCCTCCACCCGGCACGCCGACCCGGCCGAGCGCAAGCGCTTCTACCGGCGCACGATCCGCCGCCTCGGCGCCGACGGCCGGCTCGGCGCGGGATGGCCGGTGGAGTACGGGGGGCACGGGATGACGCCCATGGAGCAGTTCATCTTCTTCGACGAGGCCGCGCAGGCCGGGGTGCCGCTGCCGCTCATGGCGCTCAACACGGTCGGGCCCACGCTCATGCAGTTCGGCACCGAGGAGCAGAAGTCGTTCTTCCTGCCGCGGATCCTCTCCGGCGAGCTGGACTTCGCCATCGGCTACAGCGAGCCCGGCGCCGGCACCGACCTGGCCTCCCTCACCACCCGGGCGGTGCGCGAGGGCGACGACTATGTCGTCAACGGACAGAAGATCTGGACCACCAACGGCGACACCGCCGACTGGGTCTGGCTCGCGGTCCGCACGGCCCCGGTGGAGGCCGGGGTGCCACCCCACAAGGGCATCAGCATCCTCCTCGTCCCCACCAGCGACCCCGGCTACTCCTGCACCCTCATCAACACCCTGGCCTCGCACGACACCACCGCCAGCCACTACGACGACATCCGCGTACCCGTCACCCGCCGGGTCGGCGAGGAGAACCAGGGCTGGCGCCTGATCACCACACAGCTCAACCACGAACGCGTCACCCTCGCCGCCCACGGCACCACCGCCATCAGGGCCCTGCGCGACGTACGCGACTGGGCCGCGGCCACCAAGCTCGCCGACGGCCGCCGCGTCATCGACCTCGGCTGGGTACGCGGCCGGCTCGCCCGTACGCACGTACGGCTGGACGCCATGAAGCTGCTCAACTGGCGCATGGTCGACGCCCTCCAGCACGGCACCCTCACCCCGCAGGACGCCTCGGCCGTCAAGGTCTACGGCTCCGAGGCGCGCCGAGACGCCTACGCCTGGCTGATGGAGATCCTGGCCGCGGCCGGCCCCCTCAAGGAGGGCTCCGCGGGCGCGGTCCTGCGCGGAGAGCTGGAGCGGGGCTACCGCAGCGCCGTCATCTTCACCTTCGGCGGCGGCAACAACGAGATCCAGCGGGAGATCATCTCCTGGATCGGCCTGGGGATGCCCCGGGTGCGCCGCTGACGCCGATCCGGCCCCGGTCAGCCGTCCGTCGGCCTACAAGCCGCACACAGGGGCCGCCATACTTGAGAGGCCGGGGGAGGCGACGCGAATCGACGGGGGCGGCGGCACAGCATGGCGGACACCAGGCTGATCCAGGGCCGGTACCAGCTGCTCGACCTGATCGGGCGGGGCGGGATGGGCGAGGTGTGGCGCGCCCGCGACGAGTCGCTGGGCCGTCAGGTGGCCGTCAAGTGCCTCAAACCGATGGGACGCCAGCACGAACAGTCCTACCTTCGGGTGCTGCGCGAACGGTTCCGGCGCGAGGCACGCGTCGCGGCCTCCCTGCAGCACCGCGGCATCACGGTCGTCCACGACTTCGGCGAGTCGGAGGGCGTGCTCTATCTCGTCATGGAGCTGCTCGACGGCCGTAACCTCAGCCAGCTGCTGGAGGACAACAAGCAGCACCCGCTGCCCGTGCCCGAGGTCATCGAGATCGCCGAACAGGTCGGCGCGGCCCTGGCCTACACCCACCGGCAGGGCATCGTGCACCGTGACCTCAAGCCCGCCAACATCGTCCGCCTCGCCGACGGCACCGTGAAAATATGCGACTTCGGCATCGCGCGCCTGGCCCACGACATCGGCTTCTCCACCCGCCTGACCGGCACCGGCATCGCCATGGGCACCCCGCACTACATGTCGCCCGAGCAGATCGGCGCCGGGAACGTCGACCACCGCAGCGACCTGTACTCGCTGGGCTGTGTGCTCTACGAACTCGCGACCGGCGCCCCGCCCTTCGACATGGACGACGCGTGGGCCGTGCTGGTCGGCCACCGCGACACCCCGCCGCGGCCGCCGTGCGAGCTGCGCCCCGAGCTTCCCCCGGCCTTCGGGCGCATCGTCCTCGACCTGCTGGCCAAGGATCCCGAGGACCGGCCCGAGGACGCCGGCGACCTCGTCCGGCGCATCGCCGCCCTGCCCCCGTACCGGGCGGGGGCGCCGCCGCGCCGCACCCTGCCCGAAGGGCGCCCCCGGCCCGTACGGGCGTCGGCGCGGCTGCCCGAACCGCCCCGGCTGCCGGGCTGGGCCCGGAACATGACGACCGGCTCCAAGGCCGCCGGCACCGGCCCCCTCCAGCGTCCGCCGGACCCCGCCGCCGCCCTCACCGGCGCGTGGACCGGCCCGTGGGAGGAGGACCGCACCGTCCCGGCCGGCCCGGGAGCGCACGGCGGCGGGCCCCGCGCCGACGGCGCCGAGCGCCCGCCCCCCGAGCTGCTCGCCCGGCTCGCCGGCCGGCACAGCGAGGGGCTGCGCCTGGCCCGGCTCGACCGCTGGGCGGAGGCCGGCGAGGTGCAGCGGGCCGTCGCCGCCGAGCGCGAGCGGCTCCTGGGCCCGGACCACCCCGACACGCTCGCGAGCCGCTACGAGGTCGGCTTCGCCCTCAGCCGGCTGGGGCAACCACGCGAAGCGCTGCGGGAGTTCGCGCGGACGGCGGCGGGGCGCGAGCGGGTGCTGGGTCCCGAGCACCCCGACACCCTCGCCGCCCGCCAGGAGACGGCGTACGTGCTCGGGCAGCTCGGCCGGCACTTCGAGGCCCATCAGGTCTACACCACGGTGCTCGGCGCCCGTGAGCGCGTCATGGGCGCCGACCACCCCGACACCCTGCGCTGCCGCCACAACCTGGCCTTCAACCTCAGCAGACTGGGGCGCCTGGAGGACTCGTACACCATGGCGCGCGACGTCGCCGCCGCTCGCGCGCGCGTCCTGGGCCCCGAGCACCCCGACACCCTCGTCACCCGCTACGAGGTCGGCTACGCCCTGGGCCAGCTCGGCCGCTGGACGGAGGCGCTGCGCACGTACGAGGAGGTGGCCACCGCCCGCGCGCGGGTCCTCGGCCCCGACGACCCCGACACGCTCGCCGCCCGCTACGAGGCCGGCATCTGCCTGGGCCGGCTCGGCCGCAGCGCGCAGGCCCTGGAGCTCTACCGCGAGCTGGTGGAGGACCGCACGCGCGCCCAGGGCCCCGCCCACCCCGACACCCTGCGCGCCCGGCACGGCCTGGGCGTCAACCTCGGCCGGCTCGGCCGCTGGGAGGAGGCCCTGGCCGAGGCGCGCGACGTCTGCGCCATCCGCGCCCGGGTGCTGGGCGCCGACCATCCCGACACCCTCGTCAGCCGCCGGGAGGTGGCGGTCGGGCTCGGCTGGCTCGGCCGCTGGACCGACGCCCTCGCCGTCTACCGCGACGTCGCCCAGGCCCGCCAGCGGGTGCTCGGCGCGTCCCACCCCGACGCCCTGGCCAGCCGCCAGGACGAGGCCCACTGCCTGGAGCAGCTGGGCCGCTCCGCCGAGGCCGTCGAGCTCTACCGGCAGGTGGCGGCGTTGCGCAGGACCCGCGCCACGCGCGGCCACCAGCCCCCGATCTGACGCGACGTCAGAAAAGTGCGCCTGCCGGGTTCCCTCGCCCGGCCCGCTGCGGCATCCTGCCGCCCATGCGGACCGAGCTGAGCAGGCGGATGGGAATCGAGCACGCCCTCTTCGGCTTCACCCCCTTCCCGGCGGTCGCCGCCGCCATCACCCGCGCCGGCGGCCTCGGCGTCCTGGGCGCGGTGCGCTACCGCGCCCCCGGCGACCTGGCGCGCGACCTGGACTGGATGCAGGCGCACACCGACGGCAAGCCGTACGGGCTCGACGTCGTCATGCCCGCGAAGAAGGTCGAGGGGGTGAGCGAGTCCGACGTCGAGGCGATGATCCCGGCCGGCCACCGCCGCTTCGTCCAGGAGACCCTCGCCCGCTACGGCGTGCCGCACCTCGCCGAGGGCGAAGCCTCCCGGTGGCGCGTCACCGGATGGATGGAGGAGGTCGCCCGCGGCCAGCTCGAGGCCGCCTTCGACTACCCCCTCGCCCTCCTCGCCAACGCCCTCGGGCCGCCGCCCGCCGACGTCATCGACCGCGCCCACGACCACGGGACCCTCGTCGCCGCGCTCGCCGGCAGCGCCCGGCACGCCGTCCGCCACGCGGACGCGGGTGTCGACATCGTCGTCGCCCAGGGCTACGAGGCAGGCGGCCACACCGGGGAGATCGCCACCATGGTGCTCACCCCCGAGGTCGTCCGGGCCGTCGACCCCCTGCCCGTCCTGGCCGCCGGAGGCATCGGCAGCGGCGAACAGATCGCCGCCGGGCTCGCGCTCGGCGCGCAGGGCGTCTGGCTCGGCTCGCTCTGGCTCACCACCGAGGAGGCCGGCCTGGCCTCCCGCGCCCTGACCGCCAAGCTCCTGGCCGCCGGCTCCGGGGACACCGTCCGCTCCCGTGCCCTGACCGGCAAGCCCGCCCGCCAGCTGCGCACCGCGTGGACCGACGCCTGGGACGACCCGGCCGGCCCCGGCACCCTGCCCATGCCCCTGCAGGGGCTGCTCGTCGCCGAGGCCCTGACCCGCATCCAGAAGTACGAGGTACTCCCGCTCCTCGGCACCCCGGTCGGCCAGATCGTCGGCCGCATGGACACCGTGCGAGGCGTCCAGTCCGTAGTGGACGACCTCACCCGCGACTTCGAGAAAGCAGTGGCCAGGCTGGACCGCATGGTTGTGGGCAATCGTTCCGCTGGGGCGGAACGGGTGGGCACAACCGGAACGGACCCGCACCCGCACGCCACACCTGAGGGGAACGATGCGTCATGACGGCGACAGCCAGCGGCTTCTGGGCCCAAGCGACCGCCGACCCGCACCGCAGAGTACTGATCACCCCCACCGGCGAGTCCTGGACCGCCGGCCGCCTGCACGAGGCCGCCAACCGCCTCGTCCACGGGCTGCGCGCCGCCGGACTCCGCGAGGGCGACTCCTTCGCCACGGTCCTGCCCAACGGGCCCGAATTCCTCACCGCCCATCTCGCCGCCACCCAGGCCGGCTTCTACCTCGTCCCCGTCAACCACCACCTCCTGGCACCCGAGATCGCCTGGATCGTCGCCGACTCCGGCGCCAGGGTCCTCATCGCCCACGAGCGCTGGGCCGCCACCGCGACGGCCGCCGCCGACGAGGCCGGCCTGCCCGCCCCCGGACGCCACGCCGTCGGGGACATCGCCGGCTTCCGCCCGTACGCCGCGCTCCTGGACGGCCGGCCCGCCACCCCGCCCGCCGGGCGCACCCTCGGCTGGGTCATGAACTACACCTCCGGCACCACCGGACGCCCGCGCGGCATCCGCCGCCCCCTGACCGGCAGGCCGCCCGAGGAGAGCCATCTCGGCGGCTTCCTGGGCATCTTCGGCATCCGGCCGTTCGACGGCAACGTCCACCTGGTCTGCTCGCCGCTCTACCACACCGCCGTCCTGCAGTTCGCCGCCGCGTCCCTGCACATCGGGCACCGGCTGGTGCTGATGGACAAGTGGACGCCCGAGGAGATGCTGCGCCTGATCGACACCCACCGGTGCACCCACACCCATATGGTCCCCACCCAGTTCCAGCGCCTGCTGGCACTGCCGGAGGACGTACGCGCCTCCTACGACGTCTCCTCCCTGCGGCACGCCGTCCACGGCGCGGCCCCCTGCCCGGAGCATGTGAAACGGGCCATGATCGACTGGTGGGGGCCCTGCGTCGAGGAGTACTACGCGGCCAGCGAGGGCGGCGGCGCGTTCGCCACGGCGAAGGAGTGGCTGCGCAGGCCCGGCACGGTCGGCCGGGCCTGGCCCATCAGCGAACTGGCCGTCCTCGACGACGACGGACGGCCCGTGCCGCCCGGCGAACTCGGCACGGTCTACATGAGGATGACCACCGGCCGCTTCGCCTACCACAAGGACGCCGCCAAGACGGAGAAGAACCGGATCGGGGACTTCTTCACCGTCGGCGACCTCGGCCACCTCGACGAGGACGGCTACCTCTTCCTGCGTGACCGCAAGATCGACATGATCATCTCGGGTGGCGTCAACATCTACCCCGCCGAGATCGAGTCCGTCCTCCTGGCCCACCCCGCCGTCGCCGACGCCGCCGTCTTCGGCATCCCGCACGACGACTGGGGCGAGGAGGTCAAGGCCGTCGTCGAAGCCGCCGACGGCCACCGGCCGGACGAGGAGCTCGCCGCCACGCTCCTCGCCCACTGCGCCCGGCGACTGGCCGGCTACAAGCGCCCCAGGTCGGTGGAGTTCATCGCCTCCATGCCGCGCGACCCCAACGGCAAGCTCTACAAGCGGCACCTGCGCGAGCCGTACTGGCGCGGCCGGGACCGCGCCGTGTGACGCGTTTCCGACCCCTGCGGAGCCCGCCCCTCCACGGCGGTTCCCGGCCGATGCCCGCCGAAGCGGTGTGCTTGGCGCCCCGGCTCGCTAAACAGGACGCCGGTCGGGCCATCGACTGTCAGACCGTCAGACCGTCAACAGGAGGAGACGCTGTGAACGGCTTCGTCACCACGAGCGGCAAGGCACTGCTGGCACTGTCCGCGGCCGCCGTACTCGGCCTCACCGGAACGGCGACCGCACAGGCGCAGACGACCTCGCAGCAGCCCACCAGAGCCGCCGCCGGCACGGCGGCCGACGCGGTCAGAGCCCGGCTGGCCCAGCCCGGCGCTGCCGCCGCCGGCCGGATCGTGTGTTACCGCGTCCACGTGGCCGAGCAGGGCTGGCTGCCCGCCGAATGCGACGGCGGCGTCGCGGGGACCACCGGTCAGTCGCGGCGCATCGAGGCCATCGAGGTCGCCGTGGGCAATGTGGGCTGGGTGTGCCTCAACGCCCACCTCGCCGACACCGCCTGGCAGGGCACGCGCTGCGGCAACGACTTCGAGAACGTCGTCGCGGGCACCACCGGCCAGTCCCGCCGCCTGGAGGCCCTCAACATCCGCGTCTCCTCCGGCTCCGTGTGGGCCCGCGCCCATGTGCAGGACATCGGCTGGCAGAACGCCGTGCGCGGCAAGGCCGTCACCGTCGGCACCACCGGCCAGTCCCGCCGCATGGAGGCCGTCCAGATAGACGTCTGACCCTCCCGCCGGGAACGGCGAGGGGCGCACCGCGCGCGGCTCGCGCGGTGCGCCCCCACACGTGCGGGTGAGGGCTCAGCGCTCGCCGACCCGCACCACCTTCAGCTCGGGCGACGCCATGATGTCCTTCTCGCAGAACCGGCCCCGCACCATGCGCCCGGCCGAGAACAGCTCGGTCTGGTCGCTGTAGTGCGGCGACGCCGGGTTGGAGGACTGCGCGTAGGTCAGCAGCGTCCGGGCCACGGGGCAGCCGCCGCCGTCGAAGCCGACGGCCTGGATGTAGCTGGAGCCCATGTCCACGTCCGTGTAGCCGCCGCGGGCGGCGTTCCAGCCCTTGTCCTCGATGATGTTCCAGATGCCGAGCGCGTTCGTGCCGCCCGGTATCGCTATGCGCTTGCCGTTGCGCGTGACGAACTGGTGCTTGCCCAGCGGCGCGTCCAGGGCGATGTCCGCCGACCGCAGCTCGGCGACCGTGTCCGCCAGCGCGCGGGCGAAGCCCGGGTGGCCGGTGTTCAGGGTGTTCGGGGTCTTCACCGGTGACGCGGCGGAGAAGGGCACCCGCCACAGCTTGTCCGCCGGTATGGCCTCCTCGTTGACGAGCCTGCGCCAGAACCGGTCGAAGAGCAGCGCCCCCTTGCTGGCCGTGCCGACCGTGTGGTCCCAGGCGGCCAGCACCCCGCACGCGGCCGAGACGTCCACGGGCTTGCCGTCGCTGCCCCGGGCGGTGCCCGCGGGCAGCGCGGCGCACGCCTTCGCGGCGTCCTCGGCGGCCAGGTCACCGGCCGGCGCCCGGTTGGAGAACTGCAGCTTCCGCAGGTCGTCCACCGTCAGCCTGCCGCGCCGGGCCATGGCGGCCACGTCCTCGACGGACCCCCGGGTGCGGATGTCGCGCTGGGTGGCGACGTCCCCGAAGATCCGCGGGTAGCCGGTCAGGGGCCGGTCGGCGTTGGTGAGCCAGGGGCTGTTGTTGGAGTTCTCGGCATAGGGGGCGTCGACCAGGGTCGGCATGGCGGACGGGCCGAAGACGCCGGGCTGCAGGGCATCGGCGTCCCTGCCCAGCGCGCACTCGCCGCGCGAGCCGTCCAGGACGGCCAGGCCGCCGGCCGGCAGGGTCTGCTGCCCCAGCGGCGTGGAACAGCGCTTGGCCAGCTCGTCGGTGACGCGCGGCAGGACCTGCGACTGGGTGTAGAGGGTGTGCCCCCCGGAGTCGGCGGCGATGGTGTTCACCCAGGGCAGCCCCTGGGTACGGCGCAGCACGTCCTGGATGTCCTGGACGCTGCGGGCCTTGCCCATCCCCAACGAGGTGTCGGTGGAGCGCAGATGGGCGGCGTTGGGGTCGGCCAGGGCGAACACCGACGTGGCGGTCCAGGGCAGCGGCAGCTGATCGGTGACCGAGGTGACGACCGGGCCGTAGCGGGTGTGCCACTGGGTACGGGTGACGTGGGAGACGCGGCCGTCCTTGCCCCGCACCGGGACGGTGACCGCGCGCTTGGTCATCTTCTCCGGCTTGCCGTCCACCAGATACGAGTACGGGTCCGAGGGCACGGCCTTGAGCTCGTAGACACTCAGGGGCACGCCGGTGGAGACGGTGTGGCTCCAGGCGATGTCCGCGTTGTGGCCGATGTCGATCATGGGGGAGCCGAGCAGTGAGCCGCCCGCGACGTTCAGCTCGCCGGGGATGATCAGCTGCGACTGCCAGAAGCGGCGGCCGCCGGCCCATGGGTAGTGCGGGTTGCCGAGGAGCAGGCCGCGGCCGTCGGCGGTGGTGGAGCCCGCGAAGGCGACCGCGTTGGAGCCCATGTCGGCGCTCTGACGGTCGAAGACCTTGCGGGCGGCGGCCGCGAGCTCCTTCGTGCCGGCCGCCGGCCGGGCCCCGGTGGTCGGCCGGGCGCCGGTGATGCCGTCGGCCGCCATGCCCTGGCCGCCCAGCACGTTGATGGCGTGGCCGCGCCGGGCCACGTCCAGGGCGGTGACGGGGCGCACCCAGGAGGCGCCCTTGCAGGCGGGGTCGGTGACGCGGTTCTGCCGCAGCCAGGCGTTGTAGCCCGCGGCCCAGCCCCGCATCAGCTCCTTGACCTGCTTGCTCGGCCCGACGGGCGCGGGCCGCTCGAGGAGCTTCTCCACCGTCCTCGCGTCGTTGACCCCGCGGAAGAAGAGGTCGCTGGAGAGATTGTCGCGGGCCTCGGACAGGGACCGGTCGGGTCTGCCGTCGGCACCGAAGGTGCGCGAGCGCTCCCCGCGCAGGGTGACGAAGCCGTCGGCGAGCACGCAGACCTGGTCGGCGGCCTGGGCCCAGCCCACGCCGAAGGCGAGGTTCGCGTAGTCCTTGCCGACGATGTGCGGAATGCCGTACTCGGTGTAGCGGATGACGGCGGAGAGCCCGCCCCCCGACGGACGGTGCGCGCCGCGCGCCGCGGCGGTGGCCGAGGCGGGCAGGGCGGTGGCGGCGGTCAGCAGCGCGAGGCCGCCGACCGTCAGCGCACGTAAGCGGTGACGTAGATGCAACGTGATCCCCCTGATCAATTGATGAAAGGGAGCAGACGGTTGACTGTGTGACGCGGCTGCGCCCATAAGGCCCCAGTATCCGTCCGCTTGTTCGGAGCCGCTCCCGGAATCAGGCGTACCGTTTATCTGGGTCGTGGATTATCTGGGCCGCGGAGCCGCCGGACCGCCGGGCCGCTGATCCACGACGCGCCGGAGCTTGCCCATGGACCGCTCGAGGGTCTGCGGGGCCACGACCTCGACCGCCACCGAGACCCCGACGCCCTCCTTGACCCGCCGGACCATCTCCCGGGCGGCCGCCTCACGCCGGTCGGCGGTCGCCTCCCGGCGCGCCTCGACCCGCACGGTGAGCCGGTCCATCCGGCCCTCGCGCGTCAGCCTCAGCTGGAAGTGCGGGGCGAGGCCCGGGGTGTGCAGCACGATCTCCTCGATCTGGGACGGGAAGAGATTGACTCCGCGCACGATGAGCATGTCGTCGGCGCGGCCGGTGATCCGCTCCATCCGGCGGAAGACGCGGGCCGTGCCCGGCAGCAGCCGCGTCAGGTCGCGGGTGCGGTAACGGATCACGGGCATGGCCTCCTTGGTGAGCGAGGTCAGGACCAGCTCGCCGTGCGCGCCGTCGGGCAGCGCCTCGCCGGTGACCGGGTCGAGGATCTCGGGGAAGAAGTGGTCCTCCCAGATGTGCGGCCCGTCCTTGGTCTCCACGCACTCCTGCGCCACGCCGGGGCCGATCACCTCCGACAGGCCGTATATGTCGACGGCGTCGATGGCGAAGCGCTCCTCGATCTCCCGGCGCATCGCCTCGGTCCACGGCTCGGCGCCGAAGACGCCCACCCGCAGGGAGGTGCCGCGCGGATCGATTCCCTGCCGCTCGAACTCGTCGAGCAGCGTCAGCATGTACGTGGGCGTGACCATGATGACCCGGGGGCGGAGGTCCTGGATGATCCGTACCTGCCGCTCGGTCATTCCTCCCGACGCGGGGATCACCGTGCAGCCCAGCCGCTCGGCGCCGTAATGCGCGCCCAGGCCGCCGGTGAACAGCCCGTAGCCGTACGCCACGTGGACCGTGTCGCCGGGCCGGCAGCCGGCCGCCCGCAGGGAACGGGCCACGACGCCGGCCCACAGGTCCAGGTCTCGCTCGGTGTAGCCGACGACGGTCGGCGTGCCGGTGGTGCCGCTGGAGGCGTGCAGGCGCCGCACCCGCGAGCGGTCCACGGCGAACATGCCGAAGGGGTAGTGCTCGCGCAGATCGGCCTTGGTGGTGCAGGGGAAGCGGGCGAGGTCGGCCAGGGTGCGGCAGTCCTCGGGGCGCAGTCCGGCGGCCTCGAACGAGCGGCGGTAGAAGGGGACGTTGTCATAGGCGTGCTTCAGCGTGGCGCGCAGCCGCGTGAGCTGGAGCGCCGTCAGCTCTTCGCGCGACATCCGCTCCGCCGCGTCCAGATGCTCCAGGTGGTCCTGAGTGCCCGTCATGAGTCGCCGCCCCCCGCTTCCCGACCGATCGTTCGGTAGTTTCGCTGGGTCAAGTATTTTCGGCCGGGGTGGCGGGCGTCAAGAGGATCCAGAGCGCTCGTACGGGTGATCTCCCGGAGCGCGCGCGGCGGGCGCCGGACCGGTCAGTCGCCGCCGCCCGCCGCCACCGTGCGCGCCCAGCGATAATCCGCCTTGCCGCTGGGGGAGCGCCGGATGCGGTCGGTCAGCACCACGGAGCGCGGCACCTTGTAGCCCGCCAGGCGGGCCCGGCAGTGGGCCTGCAGAACGTCCAGCGTGGGCGGGACGGCGCCGTCGCGGGGCTGGACGACGGCCGCGACGCGCTGGCCCCAGCGGGTGTCCGGGACACCCGCCACGAGCGCGTCGTACACCGCCGGGTGTGCCTTCAGCGCCTGCTCGACCTCCTCGGGAAACACTTTCTCGCCACCGGTGTTGATGCACTGCGAGCCCCTGCCGAGGACCGTGATCACACCGTCCTCGCCGGCCGTCGCCATGTCGCCGAGCAGTACCCAGCGCTCGCCCCGCAGCGTGAAGAAGGTCTCGGCGGTCTTGCCCGGGTCGTTGTAGTAGCCGAGCGGTACGTGGCCGCGCTGGGCGATCCGGCCCGTCCCGCCGGGCGGGACGGGGCGGTGGGTGAGCGGGTCGACCACCGCCGTGCGGTCGTTGACGCGCAGCCGGAAGCCACGGTCGGGCCCGGCGTCCTCGGTCGCGGTGCCGTTGAAGCCCGACTCCGAGGAGCCGAAGTTGTTCAGCAGCCGCACCCCGGGCAGCAGCGCGGCGAACTGCGCGCGCACGGTCTCCGAGAGGACGGCCCCCGAGCTGCTGACGCTGAACAGCGAGGAGCAGTCGGTACCCCGCAGGGGTCCGGCCAGGGCGTCCACCAGCGGGCGCAGCATCGCGTCCCCGACCAGTGACAGGCTGCTGACCCGCTCGCGCGCCACGGTCCGCAGGACCTCCTCGGGCGCGAACTTGCGGTGCAGGACCACCTTCTGGCCGAAACCGAAGGCGATGAGGGCGGTGAGCGTGGACGTACCGTGCATCAGCGGCGCGGTGGGGAAGAAGACCAGCCCCTCGTCGCCCGCCGCCACCCGCTCGGCCAGCTCCTCGGGCCGCCCGACGGGCTCGCCCGTCGGCGCCCCGCCGCCCAGTCCCGAGAAGAAGAGGTCCTCCTGCCGCCACACGACACCCTTCGGCATGCCCGTGGTGCCGCCCGTGTAGATCAGGAACCGGTCGTCGCCGGAGCGCGGGGCGAAGCCGCGCGCGGGGGAGCCCGCCGCCTCGGCGTCCGCGAGGGGGACGGGGACCACCCGCGGCGTCGCGGCACCCGGCGGCGGGGTGCCCACCCGTACCAGGTGACGCAGTCGCTCAGCCCGCGGCAGCGCCGCGCTCACGCGGTCGGTGAAACCGGCGTCGTAGACGAGGGCCGCCAGGTCGGCGTCGCGGTAGAGGTAGGCCAGTTCCTCCTCCACGTACCGGTAGTTGACGTTGACCGGCACGGCCCGGATCTTCAGGCAGGCGAAGAGCGCCTGGAGGTACGCGACGCCGTTGTAGAGGTGCAGGCCCACGTGCTCGCCCGGGCCGATGCCGCTGTCGAGGAAGTGGTGGGCGAGCCGGTTGGCGGCGGCGTCGAGTCCGGCGTACGTCAGCCTGCGCTCGGCACCGCCGCCCGGAAGGTCGAGGTGGACCAGTGCCTCCCGGGCGGGCACCGCGTCGACGACCGACTCGAAGAGATCCGCGAGGTTGTAGTCCACGGCGGTCATTACAGCGCCGTCACGCGCAGGGGGGAAGTGTCGCGTCCGCAAAATCTGATGCTCCGTCAGAAAGCTGCCGGGAAGCTATTGAACCGCACCCCCGCCTCCTGCACGCTGTTGTGGGTCTCACGACGGGAGGACTGCCATGGGCGGTACCGAACACCTCACCGTGGAGCGCGCCGGCGCCACGCTCGTACTCACCCTCGACCGGCCCGAGGCGAGGAACGCGCTGTCGCTGCCGATGCTGGCCGCCCTCCACGACGGCTGGCTGCGGGCGGACGCCGACGACACCATCCGCTCGGTGGTCCTCACCGGAGCGGGCGGCGCGTTCTGCTCCGGCATGGACCTCAAGGCCCTGGCCGCACCCGCGGCCGACGACGACCCCGTACGCGCACGCTTCAAGGCCGACCCCGACCTGCACTGGAAGGCCATGCTCCGCCACTACCGGCCGCGCAAGCCCGTCATCGCCGCCGTCGAGGGCCCCTGCGTGGCCGGCGGCACCGAGATCCTCCAGGGCACCGACATCCGCATCGCCGGAACCAGCGCCACCTTCGGCCTCTTCGAGGTGCGGCGCGGCCTCTTCCCCATCGGCGGCTCCACGGTCCGCCTGCCCCGGCAGATCCCCCGCACCCACGCCCTGGAGATGCTCCTCACCGGCCGCCCGTACACCGCCGCCGAAGCCGAGCGCATCGGACTGATCGGACGCGTCGTCCCGGACGGCACCGCCCTGGAGGCGGCCCTGGAGACGGCCGAACTGGTCAACGCCAACGGCCCCCTCGCCGTCGAAGCCGTCAAAGCCTGCGTCCACGCCGCCGAGGGCCTAGGCGAAACCGAGGCCCTCGCGGTCGAACTCGAGCGCGGCCGGCCGGTCTTCGACACCGCCGACGCCAAGGAAGGCGCCCGCGCCTTCGCCGAGAAGCGGCCCCCCGTCTACCGCCGCGCCTGACGGCCGGCGACCGCGCGAGAGCAGCGACCCAGAGACAGGACGCACGCCGATGCCGGAGAACCTCACCGCACCCCTCGTCGTCGCCTTCCCCTTCACCCGCTCCCTCGGACCCGTGCAGAGCGCCTTCCTCACCGGCCTGCGCGAACGCACCGTACTGGGCGTACGCACCCGGGACGGGAGGGTGCTCGTACCGCCCGTCGAATACGACCCGGACACCGCCGAGGAGATCCGCGACCTCGTCGAGGTCGCCGCCACCGGCACGGTCACCACCTGGGCCTGGAACGGCTCACCCCGCCCCCACCAGCCCCTGGCGCACCCCTTCGCCTGGGCCCTGGTGCGGCTCGACGGAGCCGACACCGCCCTGCTGCACGCCCTCGACGCCGACGGCCCCGAGGCCGTCCGCACCGGTATGCGGGTCCGTATCCGCTGGGCCGCCCGGCGCGAAGGCGCGATCACCGACATCGCCTGCTTCGAACCAGGGGAGAGCACCACCACCGGCCACACCCGCGCCCACAGCGGCACGTTCCCCGACCCCGTCACCAGCATCACCACCCCCGCCCGCCTCGAGTACACCTACACCCCCGGCCGCGCCCAGAGCCGCCACCTCCACGCCCTGGCCCGCCACCGGACCCTCGGCGAGCGCTGCCCCTCCTGCCGCAAGGTCTGCGTACCACCGCGCGGCGCCTGCCCCACCTGCGGCATCGCCACCACCGAACAGGTCGAGGTCGGCCCCCACGGCACGGTCACCACCTTCTGCGTCGTCAACATCAAGGCCAAGGACGCCCAGATCGAGGTGCCCTACGTCTACGCCCACATCGCCCTCGACGGCGCCGACCTCGCCCTCCACGGACGCATCGCCGGCATCCCCTGCGACCAGGTCCGCATGGGACTGCGCGTGAGACCCGTATGGAAGGAAGGCGACCGCTACCCCGACCACTACCGGCCCACCGGCGAACCCGACGCCGCCTACGACACCTACAAGGACGCGCCGTGACGCCCCGGGACGTCGCCATCGTCGCCTTCGCGCGCGGCTACCACCACTCCACGGCCGGACTGTCCGAGACCGAGATGCTGCTGCCGGTCCTGCGCGAGGCCCTCGGCCAGGCGGGACTGGCCCCCGGCGAAGCGGACTTCACCTGCTCCGGCTCCAGCGACTACCTCGCCGGCCGCCCCTTCTCCTTCACCCTGACCCTCGACGGCGTGGGAGCCTGGCCGCCCATCCGCGAATCCCACGTCGAGATGGACGGGGCCTGGGCCCTGTACGAGGCATGGGTGAAGATCCTCACCGGCCAGGCCGACACCGCCCTCGTCTACGCCCACGCCAAGCCCACCTCCGGCGCCCCGCACGACGTCCTCACCCGCCAGCTCGACCCCTACTACCTCGCACCCCTGTGGCCCGACTCCGTCTCCCTGGCCGCCCTCCAGGCCCAGGCCCTCATCGACGCCGGCCACACCGACGAGGACCGGCTCGCCGACCTCGCCCGCCGCCGGCACACGACCGCCGGAGGGCAACCGCACGCCTCGGACGCGTACGCCGTACGGCCACTGCGCGTCCGCGACTGTCCCACCGTCACCGACGGCGCCGCCGCCGTGGTCCTGGCCGCCGCCGGCACCGCCCGCCGCATGTGCGAACGGCCCGCCTGGATCCGCGGCATCGACCACCGCATCGAAGCGCACGCGCTGGGCCTGCGCGACCTCACCGACTCGCCCTCGACACGCCTGGCCGCCGAGCACGCCGGAGCCTTCGACGCGCCCTGCGACACGGCCGAACTCCACGCCCCCTTCACCGCACAGGAAGTCGTCCTGCGCCGGGCGCTGCGCCTGGACGACACCGTCACCGTCAACCCCTCCGGCGGCGCGCCGGCCGCCGACCCCGTCATGGCCACCGGCCTCATCCGGCTCGGCGAGGCGGCCGCCCGCATCCACCGGGGAGCCTCCGACCGCGCCCTGGCCCACGCCACCTCCGGCCCGTGCCTGCAGCACAACCTCGTCGCCGTACTCGAAGGGGAGGGCGCATGAGCGCCACCCACCAGGAACCCGTCGCCGTCGTCGGCATCGGCCAGACCCGGCACGCCGCCGCACGCCGCGACGTCTCGCTGGCCGGACTCGTCCGCGAGGCGGCCCTCGCCGCCCTCGCCGACGCCGCCGCGACCTGGACCGACATCGAAGCCGTCGTCATCGGCAAGGCCCCCGACTTCTTCGAGGGCGTCATGATGCCCGAGCTCTACCTCGCCGACGCGCTCGGCGCCGTAGGCAAGCCCATGCTGCGCGTGCACACCGCCGGCTCGGTCGGCGGCTCCACCGCCCTCGTCGCCGCGAACCTCGTCGCCGCCCGCGTCCACCGCACCGTCCTGACCGTCGCCTTCGAGAAGCAGTCCGAGTCCAACGCCATGTGGGCCCTGTCGCTGCCCGTCCCCTTCCAGCAGCCCCTCCTCGCCGGCGCCGGCGGCTTCTTCGCCCCCCACGTACGGGCCTACATCCGCCGCAGCGGCGCACCCGCCACCACCGGCACCCTCGTCGCCTACAAGGACCGCCGCAACGCCCTGAAGAACCCCTACGCCCACCTCCACGAACACGACATCACCCTGGAGACGGTGCGCTCCTCGCCCATGCTGTGGGACCCGGTCCGCTACTCCGAGACCTGCCCCTCCTCGGACGGGGCCTGCGCCATGGTCCTCACCGACGCCGCCGGCGCCGCCCGCGCCCCGCACCCGCCCGCCTGGCTGCACGGCGGCGCCATGCGCAGCGAACCCACCCTCTTCCCCGGCAAGGACTTCGTCTCCCCGCGCGCCGGCCGCGACTGCGCCGCCGACGTCTACCGGCAGGCCGGCATCACCGACCCGCGCCGCGAGATCGACGCCGTCGAGATGTACGTGCCCTTCAGCTGGTACGAGCCCATGTGGCTGGAGAACCTCGGCTTCGCCGCCGAGGGCGAGGGCTGGAAGCTCACCGAGTCCGGGGCCACCGCGATCGACGGCGACCTGCCCGTCAACCCCTCGGGCGGCGTGCTGTCCACCAACCCCATCGGCGCCTCCGGCATGCTCCGCTTCGCCGAGGCCGCCCTGCAGGTCCGCGGCATGGCCGGGGAACACCAAATACCGGGCGCGCGCCGGGCGCTGGGCCACGCCTACGGCGGCGGGGCGCAGTTCTTCTCCATGTGGCTGGTGGGCGACGCCCCGCCCACCGCCTGAGGCCCGCGCGGCCTGTGCGGCGGGGGCCTCGCTCGCTAGTGTGGGCGGGGACGACGAGCCGGGAGGAGTGCGAACGTGGCGGACAGCACGACCGAACAACTGGCAGGCGACGTGAAGCCGGAGCTCGACCTCGCCACCGCCAGGTGGCAGGCCAGCAGCCGGGGCAGGCGCGGCAACGTCCAGATCGCCTTCGTCGAGGGCTACATCGCCATGCGGGACCGGCGCGATCCGGACGTCCCGGCCGTGATCTTCTCTCCGGGGGAGTGGCGGGCCTTCGTGCTCAGCGCGCGCGACGGGGAATTCGACCTCACCTAGGGGGCGTGTCGCCCGTGCCCGGGCGCCGATCGCCCGCGGACCGTGCCGGACCGCCTCCCGTCCGGTCCCCGTTCGCCCGGGCACACGCCGCCCACACGGGTTCCCCGCGGGCACGGCAGGGGGCCGGGCACGTACGATGTGGGCATGTCGTTCCTCCGCCGCCGCAGCGCCGCCACCCCCACCGGGCCGGACTTCGACGTCCTCGCCATGGACCCCGGTGACTGGCCGGGTGACCTCGGGGCCGGGCTGCTGCCCGCGCCCGACGGAAGCTGCCAGGGGGTCTTCCTCCGCTACGACCTGTTCGGCGGACGCGGCCCCGCGATGATCATCGGCAATCTGCCCGAGGGCTCCCCGGCACGGGACCTCGGCGAGGGGCAGCCGCCCTTCGAGGTGGCGCAGCTGCTGGCCGCGCTCGGCAACGACGAGCCGGTCGAGGTCGTGGAGACCGAGGACGTGCCGGTCATGCACGAGGACAATCTGCTGATCGTGCGGCGGCTGAAGTGCTCCGAGAGCCGCATCTCCTGCACCCAGTTCGACCGCAGCGACGGCGTCCTCGTCACGATCGCCAGCTGGGACCGGCCGATCACCGACGACCTCTACCAGCTGCTCAAGCCGCTGCCCGCGGAGATGTTCCAGGCCGGCTAGGACCGCCGCGCCACAGCACCGGAGCCCGGCCCGCCCCGCGGCGTACCGGGCTCCCGCCGTGCTGTGCCGCTACCAGTTCGAGGGGCGGATCGTGACGTCCGAGGCCTTCACGAAGGCCACCCGGTGCCCGAACTGGATCTCGTAGTAGACGTCCTTGCCCCGGACCACCTTGTGGCCCGCCGGCTCGAACGTGGCCGCCCACAGATACTCGCCGGGCGATGTCGCCCCCAGGACGTACGCCTGCCCGGCGGGCAGCTTGTACGGCAGTGGCGTCACCGCCTGCACCGGCACGCCCTCGGGGTACGCCTCCTTCTCCGGGTACGCCCGCCCGTACACGGGAATCTCGCTCAGGCCCTCCCTGGGCGTGATCATCCGGCCGCGCGCGCCCAGGGCCGTCGGGTCCCACCACGGGTTGCGGAACCACGCCAGCTGCCCGAGGTACCAGATCGCGGTCCAGCCGCCCTCCCGGCCCGCGACGGCGAACTGCTGTCCGGTGGAGGCGCGGGCTCCGGTGTCGTTGACGCCGGTCGTCGAGGGACTGCCGTCCGGCCGCAGTCCGACGTCCTTGACCAGGGGAGCGTCGTCACGCGGCGCGGTGTGCAGCCGTACCGCGCCCGAGCCGTGCGGGGCGCACGTCTCGCCCGGCTTGACGCAGCCGGTGTAGACCGGCTCGTGATCGTCGTAGTCGGGCGCGATGGTGACCAACCCGCTGAAGGGACTCCCCGTCGGGCGGAAGGGCTTGCCCATCAGCTCGAAGTAGTGGGCCCAGTCCCAGAACGGGCCCGGGTCGGTGTGCATGCCCGGGATCGTCGCGGGCGTCGTGCCCGGGACGTTGTCATGGCCCAGGATGTGCTGCCGGTCCAGCGGGATGTCCAGCTTCTGCGCCAGGTGCCGCACCAGCCGGGCGGAGGTGCGGTACATCTCCTCCGTGTACCAGGCGTCGGGCTGGGCCAGGAAGCCCTCGTGCTCGATGCCGACCGACTTGGCGTTGACGTACCAGTTGCCCGCGTGCCAGGCGACGTCCTTGGTGCGGACGTGCTGGGCGATGTGCCCGTCGCCGGAGCGGATGGTGTAGTTCCAGGAGACGTACGCCGGATCCTTGATGAGCTTGATCGTCGTCTCCCACGTCCCCTCGGTGTCGTGGATGACGATGAAGTCGACCTTCTGCGAGGCCGGCCGGTCGGCGATGTCGTGGTTGCCGTAGTCCTTGCCCTCCAGCTGCTGGTACGGCGCCGGGATCGACTCGCAGGCCACCGAGGCCGGGCACTCGACGCCGTCGGCCGCGGCCGGGGCGAGCCCCAGCCGCCGCACCTGCTCGGTGCGCGGAGCCAGACCCGGGGCCGGGGCCAGGACGATCCGCTGGCCGCTGTCGGTCGTGCGCCGCTGACCGCCGCGCAGGACGTCGTAGACGTCGCCGGCGAAGGTGGTCGCCGTCGTCGTGTCGGAGGCGCCGGAGTAGCCGGCCACCGCGCCGTACCAGTCGGCGGCGTCGCCGCTCAGCGGCAGGCCGAGTCGTTTCTGCTCGGCGGCGAGGAGGGCGGCGCCGCCCTCGACGTTGGCGGCGGTGCTCTCGCGCAGCTTCTTGGGGGACAGCCCGGTCAGCTCGGCGGCGCGCTCCAGGGTGCGCAGCCGGGCCGGGAGGGTGGCGGGCGCGGGCGCGGCCGCCCGGGTGGCGGCGCGCGGCCGGGCGATGTCACCGCGGGGGTCCTCGCCGGCCTCGCTGTGGTGCGGGGTGGCGGCCAGGGCCGTGGCGGCGTCGGTGAGGTGCATGGGGCCGTAGCCGCCGGTGACGCTGGGGGATCCGCCGTGGGTGTCCCAGCGCGACTCCAGATAGGACAGGGCCAGCAGCACCGAGCCCGGGACGTGGTACTTGGCCGCCGCGGCGGCGAACTCACGCTGCAGGGTGTCGGAGCCGGCGCGCTCCGCGGTGGCGGCCGGCGCGGCCGAGATCAGCGGCAGCAGCAGGGCGGCCGATGCGATCGCGCCGGTCGCCCGCGCGCGGCGGCTTCTTCGCCTGCCGGCGGGGGGTGCGTTCCGTGGTGTCTCCGGTGCGGATCCTCGCAATGCGGCCTCCTCAGGACGGGCCGTGCCGGGCGCTGGCGGTGAACTGGCGGTGAACTGCGGTGAAGGGCTACGCGATCAGCTCTGTCGACCGAACTTACCAAGAGCCACGGCCCATCAGACGATCCGTCAATCGGGCTGGGGTGGCGCTCATCAGACTGGAGGGGTGGCGTTGTACACGTCAACGCCCGCGTCGGGGGGTTTCCCGACGCGGGCGTCGACATCCGCACCGAAGCGGTGCTCGTCCGTATGGGCGAGTACCGACACGCCGCAAGTCGGCGGTACGACGTGTCGGTCGGTGCGGCTCAGCGTGTACCGACGGCGGCCCGTACGGCCCTGCGGGCCATGGCGCAGTCGTCGTGCAGCCGGCGCAGCAGAAGTCGCTGCTCCTCCCCGGACTCGGGGGTGGTGCCGGACGGTGCGGGCTCCTGCAGCGCGCGCTGCACGGCCGTTTCGTACGTCCTGATCTCCCGGGTGAGCACCAGCATCAGGTTGACCAGGAAGGCGTCCCGGGACGTGGGCCCCGCGGCCTGGGCGAGCTGGCTGATCTGACGGCGTGCCACCGGGGCGTCGCCGAGGACGGCCCACAGCGTCGCCAGGTCGTACCCCGGGAGGTACCAGCCGGCGTGGTCCCAGTCGACCAGCACCGGCCCGGCGGGCGAGAGCAGGACGTTCGACAGCAGTGCGTCGCCATGGCAGAACTGGCCCTGCACATGCGCCAGGCCGTGCAGCAGCTTCTGCAGATCACCCATGTCACGGTCGGTGAGCAGGCCGAGCTCGTGATAGCGGGCGATCCGCTTGCCGTAGTCCAGCGGCATGTCGAACATCCCCGCCGGCGGGCGCCAGAGGTTGACCCGGCAGATCGCGCCGAGCGCCGCCCGGACGTCCGCGCGGGGCAGCGTGTCCACCGGGTGCCGCTGGACCGCGGCCGGGCGCCCGGGCATCCGCTCGATGACGAGCGTGCAGTTGTCGGGATCGGCGGCGATCAGCCGGGGCACCCGGACCGGGGGGCGATGCCGCACAAACGCCCGATATGTGGCTATTTCGTGCCGGAATCGTTCGGCCCAGGCAGGTGAATGATCCAGTAAACACTTCGCCACGACCGTACTGCGCCCTGTCGTCCCGACCAGGAGGACCGAGCGCCCTCCTCGCCGCAGGACCTGGACGGGGTTGAACTCGGGACAGATGCGGTGCACCGACGAGATCACCGTGCGCAGCTGCGCGCCCTGGGGGCCGGACAAGTCGATTCTCCCGCTGAGCGGTTGGGCGCCGAGCCCCGGGGCCCTCCGCGCCCGTCCGCCCCCGAACGCGGCCCCCACGGCGTGAGAGGGGTCGAGGTACGGTCCGCTGCCGCTCTGCTGGGGGCGGAGCGGCCGGGGCGGAGCGGACACGGAGGTCGATGCTGCATACATGGGCGGAACAGATCCCTTCGTGTCGGCGAATTGCCGCGCTCCCCGGTCCCCGGGCCGTCGTGCACCCTGGGGAATGCGGTCGGGCTGCCGGTGGCCGGGGTTGCGCGTTCCTACATCACACCCGGGCGCGGGTGGCACACCATGTGGCGCACCCTGGCGAACCCTGGCGAATACTCGCTTGGCCCATGACGGCCCGAGTACCTTCAAGTCAGCCGAGGAACCTGGGGGCTTGACGTGACGAGGGAACCCAATGCCCGCCTGGCGGACCTGTTCGGCCTGGCCGGCTGGTCCAAGGGTGAGCTCGCGAGACTTGTGAACCGGCAGGCGGCGGCCATGGGCCATCCGCAGCTGGCGACCGACACCTCGCGTGTGCGGCGGTGGATCGACATGGGGGAATCCCCCCGGGATCCCGTGCCCAAGGTGCTGGCCGCCCTCTTCACCGAGCGACTCGGTCGTGTCGTGACCATTGAGGACCTCGGGTTCGGCCGGCGACGGCGGGCCGGCAAGGGGCAGTCCCCGGACGGGCTGCCGTGGCCACCCGAGCGGACCGCCGCGGTCCTCACCGAATTCACGGGAATGGACCTCATGCTCAACCGACGCGGCTTGGTGGGCGCGGGCGCCGCGCTCGCCGCAGGATCAGCAATCACCGGGGCGATGCACGACTGGCTGCACTCCGATCCGGTCCTCGCCTCCGACGCTCCCCACTTCGACGACCCCCTGGGCACCGCCCATGCCGACCCCGCCGGATACGACCGCTATGAAGCGGCCCCCGTGGGCTCCCTCGAGATCGACGCGCTGGAGCGCTCGGTCGAAGTCTTCCGGCTCTGGGACGCCTCCCGGGGCGGCGGCCTGCAGCGCAAGGCCGTCGTCGGCCAGCTCAACGAGGTGGGGGGCATGCTCTCCTACCGCCACCCCGAGCACCTGCAGCGCAGGCTGTGGGGGGTGGCCGCCAATCTCGCGGTCCTCGCGGGATGGATGTCCCACGACGTGGGGCTGGAGCCGACCGCGCAGAAGTACTTCGTGATCGCCGCGCACGCGGCCCGTGAGGGCGGCGACCGGCCCCGCGCCGGGGAGGCCCTCTCGCGGGCCGCCCGCCAGATGGTCCATCTGGGCCGTCCCGACGAGGCGCTGGATCTGATGAAGCTCGCCAAGTCGGGCGCCGGGGACCAGGCCCTGCCCCGCACCCGGGCCATGCTCTGCACTATCGAGGCCTGGGCGCAGGCGTCCATGGGGCGGGGCCAGGCCATGCGGCGGACCCTGGGCGAGGCCGAGGAGCTGTTCGTCTCGGACAAGGGCGACGAGCCGCCGCCGAGCTGGATGAAGATGTTCGACGAGGCGGATCTGCACGGCATGCAGGCGCTGTCCTACCGCACGCTCGCGGAGCACGACCCCGCCGCGGCGGCCATCGCGCAGCGGCACGCCAAGCGGGCGATGGAGCTGAGGGGGGGCCAGCGTCAGCGGTCGATGATCCTCGACTACATCTCCATGGCGTCGGCCTGCTTCCTCGGCAACGACCCGGACCAGGCGGACACCTTCGCCCGGATGGCGCTGAGCACGATCGGCGAGACCTCCTCGCACCGCACCTGGGACCGGTTGCGCGAGATGTACCGGCTCAGCGCCACCTACGCGGGCTACCCCAAGATCGAGCATCTGCGGGAGGACATCCAGCGGGCGCTGCCCAAGGGGCCGGGCAAGGGCAGGACCGCCCCCGTGTGACCGGCCCCCGGCACCACGGGACCCATCGGGCGGCCATGCCCGGCGAGCCCCGGGGCTCCGTGCGGGGTGCTACGAACCGATGCGGGCGACCAGCACGCACGCGTCGTCCTCGCGCTCCTTGTCGCCGAACTCCTCCAGTACCACCCGCAGGCACTCCTGGGCACCGGACGCCGCGCTGAAGCGCGGCGCGAGCTCCGGCAGCCGCTCCAGGGCGGGCCGGGGGGCCAGCCCCTCGGTGTGGAGGACGAGCACGTCACCGGGGCGCAGTCGCTCCTCGGCCTGGGCGTAGGCGGCATCGGTGACCGCGCCGAGCAGCACGCCCTCCGGGGGCCGCAGAGAGGTCGCCGCCCCGTCGCGGACGAGGACCGGGGCGGGGTGGCCGGCCTGGGCCCACAGGAGGCTGCCGGAGGCGGGGTCGTAGCGGCAGCAGACGGCGCTGCCCAGGGCGGGCTGCGCGGCGGCGTCGAGGAGGTGGTTGAGCCAGCCCATCAGCGGGCCCGGCTCGGCCCCCGAGACGGCCATGCCGCGGACCGCGCCGAGCAGCATGGCCATGGTGGAGGTGGCGGTGACTCCATGTCCGGTGAGGCCGCCGACGGTCAGCAGCGTCCGGCCGCCGGGCAGCTCCATGGCGTCGAACCAGTCGCCGCCGACGAGGCTGCTGGTCGAGGAGGGGAGGTAGTGCCCGGCCAGATCGAGGGCCCCGCCGAAGCCCGGCGCGGCGGGTGCGGGCGGGTCGGCGGGCGGGAACCGCAGGGAGCCGCGCCACGGTGGCAGCACGGCTTCCTGCAGCTCGACCGCAAGCCGGTGCTCCGTCTGCGCGATCTCCCGCCGCCGGTGCGCCGAGTCACGGGTCTCGTGCACCTCCTGCCGGCATCGCCGCAGTGCGCTGACATCCCGGAGCACGGCCCACATCGAGGCCGTGCAGCCGTCGGAGTCGAGCACCGGCTCGCCCATCATGTGCACCGTGCGCACGGCGCCGTCGCCGCGCACGATGCGGAATTCGCCGTCGATCTGCTTTCCGTCCACCAGGCAGTCGGTGACCATGGCGGTCAGCACGTGCCGGTCGTCCTCCAGCAGCCAGGAGGGGAGCTCGTCGAGCGTCAGCGGGCCGTCCTCGGGCCGCCGCCCGAAGAGCAGGAAGAGCTCGTCGGACCAGGTCGCCTCGTCGGTCAGGAAATTCCACTCCGCGCTGCCCACGCGGCCCGCCGGGGCGCCCGGCTCCGCCGTCCCGGCCCCCTGCGGACCCACCGCCGGGGGCTGCCCGGTCAAGGTGGCGCTCGCGGTGTCCGCCTCCGGTCGCGCCGCGAGGGGGTGTCCGTCCAGTCCTTCGCGTAGCTGTCCCAGGTGCTCGCCGAGATTGTCCACATGGTGGGCGGCGAGCTCGCACAGGGCGCGCTGCCAGCGCAGCCGTGGATCGTCCGACCGCTCCGCGTCCGCGGCCGCCTCGCGGCGCACGGCGTCGATACCGCCTCTGAGCCGCCGGGCCTGCGAGATCAGGGCGTCGACCTGGTCGCCCTCGGGCGGCTGTGCGGCGGGACGGTCCGTGGACAGTGGGGACGGCATCACGTACTCCGATACAGGCGGGGCGCGGCCGGATCCGGGGTCCGCTGGAACGGCCGGGGCAGGACTGCGGTAACGACTCTTGCACAGGGAGCGAGGGCCTGTAAGGGATTTTGCAATACCCGATACGGTGGTGCTCGCGGCATATGCCACGGGCTACAGTGCGACAAATCCGACACCGCTCGGCGGAATGCTCTACTCCGGGTAGGCTGCGGGCGCTAGGGAGAACCCGAGTTTCCACAGTTCACCAGGCATAGCGCAGGTGGACACCGGCAAGAATGCCGGACGACGGAAATCCCGTTGCCAGCCGACTCCCCGCACCGGATGCTGACCCCATGTTCGATCCAGACATAGCGCCCAGCGGCACCCTGCTCGGCCTCCTCCAGCGAGGCCGCGGCGACGGGACCCTGCATGCCCTCGCGGCGCCGCGCGCCGAGGCGCTCGCGGCACTGAACCACTGCGTGCTGCAGGACCCCCGGCGCGACTGGCAGGTGGAGAACCGCTCCCTTTACTACGCGCGCCTGTTCCTGGACCTCGACGGCGGACTCGGCGAGATCGAACAGCACCTCTTCCACCCGGACGACCTGCTCGACACCGCCGAGGAGCGCACGGGCCTGGCCCTCGCCGTCCTCGGTCACCTCGCCTCCTACGGGCGCGACGACGCCCTCCTGCTGCTGCGTCGCTACGCCGCCACCGGCGGCAACTGGGCCTGGGCCCTCGACGAGCTGGCCCTGCGCGACGACGACGCCGGCCTCACGGCCCTCGCGGCCCCCGTCCTGGCGAGGTTCCCGCACACTCCTGAGGGTGAATCCGCGCTCGCCGCGGCCGTGCGCGACGCCTTCGAGCCCCGGCCCTGGCGGCTGTGGGCCGAGGACCGGCGCGCCCCCGTGACCGCCGCCCGCGTCCGCGCCGCCCGGGAACAGGGCTCCTTCGACCGCTGGCAGCGCCAGATGCGCCCCTCCGGCCCCCGGCCGGGCTGGAGCGTGCGCGAGGTCCTGGACTGGGCCCAGGAGGGGCTCGCCCAGTACCCCACCCAGCTGCGGCACGTCCCCGCCACCCGCTGCCTCACCGCGGTCGCGGGCCCCGAGGACCGCGTGGAGATCATCGAGGCCGCCGCCTTCGGCCCGGAGGCCGCGCGCGCCACCGCCCTGCGCTACCTCGCCGAGCACCACGACCCGCAGGCCCTCGACCTCATCGAGGCCGCCGCCGGCGACCCCGGCGACCTGGTCGCGCAGTCCGCCGTCACCGCCTTCGAGCGGATGCGCAGCACGGCCGCCCTGGAGCGCGCCCGCGCCTGGATCCACCGCACCGACGCCCTGGGCGCCGCCGCGGCCGGGATGCTCGCCTGCCGGGGCGCCCAGTACGACGCGGCGCTCGTCCTCGGCGCCCTGCGCCGGACGGTGCGCGCCGAGGGCTGCGACGCGCCCGTGCTGTGGGACCTGGTCGACGGCGCCGGGCGGCTGGCGATCACCTGCGCCGCGCCCGTCCTGCGCCACGTCTACCGCGAGACCTCCTCCTCCCACCTGCGCGGCCGCGCCGCCCGTGCCCTCGCCGCGACGGACCCCTCGTTCGCCACCGGATTCGCCGTCGAGTGCCTGTGGGACTGCGAGGAGTCCACCCGGGAGCTCGCCGCGCACCACGCGACGACCGCCGACGCGCGCGTCGTCGAGCAACTGCGCCGGCTGGCCGCCGATCCGGCCGAGGAGGCCGAGGTACAGACCGCGGTCCGCAGCCGCTTCGAACCGGACGCCCCGGCGATCTGACCCGGACGGGCTCGCACCCGAGCCCCTCCGGCGTCCGGAGACAGGGAAGAAGGGTGAAAGGGTGGGCCGCATGCCCATACCCACCGCCCCAACCTCCCGCAGGACGCTGTTCGTCGCCGCGGCCGCCTTCGCCGTCCAGCCCGCCACCGCCGCCGTGGCCTCCGCCGCCGGGGGCACCCCGGTCCGTATCACCGAAGGACAGGTGGGGGAGGCCGGCCCCGGCCGCGCCATCCTCTACCCCAGCGTGACCAGCTGTCTGACCGTCACCCTCCGGCTGCGCGACGGCGCCAAGGTGGGCGCCCACGCCAGCCTGTTCCAGGTGCCGGGCGAACTGCGGTCGGACGCGATACTCGCCGCCGCCGCGCGCCGGGCCGCGGGCCGCCGCGTCACCGCCGTCGAGGTCAGGGGCGCCGTGGGCGCCTGGCACCCCGGCTACTTCACCAAGGCCATCGAGAGCTACGCCGACGGAGAGCCCGTGCCGACCCCGACGCGGCCCGACCCCGAGGGCCTGGCACGGGCGGTGGCCGCGGGCCTGGGCCTGCCGCGGCAGGTGCGGGTGACGGTCCAGGACCTGCCCGACGGCGATCAGACGATTACCTGACGTCCACTGTTTTCGGCCAATGGGTCTTATTCCCTTGACTGTCCGGCCGAGAAAAGCGGACGCTGATACGTGCGTATACCAGCGATATCGAAGACCAGCTCCCCGTACGAAGAGGTGAAGAGCCGATGGCTCAGGCTTCTGCAGTGTCGCTCGGAAATGCCGTATCAACCGATCCCGCACTTCTGCGTATTGTCATGCCGGTACTGGACGGGATGCCGGCCGGGCCCCTGCGCACGTCCCTCTCCTCGGCATTCACCGAGGAGAGGGAAGCCCTGCGGGCCATCGAGGAGAGCTTCGTCCTCCTCACGTCGAAGCCGCACGACCCCGAGCACCTGAAGCGCTTCTTCCAGAGCTGGGCCCAGACCAACAACTCGGCCGCCAGCGTCTCCGGACTGGCCTGCCGCATCACCCTCAAGGCCCGTGAGCTGCCCGGCGACGCGGAACAGCTCGACCACTACCGCGTCGTCGACAGCCTGCAGCGCATCACCGACGAGGACTTCGGCGCCCGCGGCGAGATCCTCCACGCCGACCTCTACCACCGCATGGCCACCGCCATCTGCGGTGACGACTCCTGGCAGCTGCTGCGCTACCGCTCGCCCGCCGCCCAGGAGTTCCGCGCCCGGCTGGCAAAACAGCGGCTGCGCGACAAGGACCTGCTCACCGGACTCCTCCACACACTCATCCATGAGGTCTACACCCATGGTGAAGTCGAGCTCATTCACCCGATGTTCCAGGAATGGCTCCCATCCCACCTGCAATTCCCAGTCGGAGAGGCCCGCAAGGTCCTGGCGTGGATCACCGTGCACACCGGAGGCACCGAGACCAATCATTTCCGGCACGCCACGGACGCCGTCGAGCGGTACTGCGCGGTATCGGGGACGACGCCGGACGCGCAGGCCGCCACGGAATTGTTCCGGGCCTATCTGCGCGCCAAGGCGGCGGTGATGGAGGACCTCGTACCGGTCCTGCGGTGAGGCGGCCGGGGCGTCAACGGCCACCATGAGAAGAAGAGCCGCGGCAACCGGGCCCGCGAGAGCGGCGGAGCGCGGGCCCGCACCCCGGCCGCCCGGCCCCGCGACGGGCTACCGCTGGGCCGTGCTGGCCGCGGCCACCCTTGCCCAGGCCACCTCCTCGTTCGCCATGCAGGGCCTCGGCGCCCTCGCCGGCTTCCTCCAGGAAGCCTTCGGCCTGACGGGCACCACGGTCGGCCTGCTCGTCACGGTCGCCGGAGCGGCGCCCGTCGTCGCGCTGCTGATAGTCGGTCACCTGCTGGACCGCCACGACGAACGGGCCATCGTGGGAGCCGGCGCCGTCGTGGTCGCCTGCGGCCTGACCCTGGCCGCGCTCGCCGACCGCTACGCCCTCGTCCTCGCCGGCCTGTTCGTCCTCGGCATCGGCTACAGCACCGCACAGCCCGGCGGCAGCAAATCCGTGGCCGCGTGGTTCCCCGGCCGCAACCGCGGGCTGGCCATGGGCATCCGCCAGGCCGGCCTGCCGCTGGGCGGCGCGGCCGCCGCCCTCGCGATGCCCGCCGTGGCCCACGCCCGTGGCTGGCAGGCGGCGTTCGCCGTCGCGGCCGCCGTGTCCCTGGCCGGGGGAGCGGTCTTCGTCGCGGTCCACCACCGGCCCCAAGGCCAGGACGCCCCCGCCCCGGCCCGCCCGCTGTGGCCCCGCCTCACCGAGCAGCTGCGCCGCCCCGCCATGCCCGGCATCGTCGTCAGCGGCACCGTGCTCGTCACCGCGCAGTACGGCATCACCACCTACCTCATGCTCTACCTCCGCGACCACCACGGGATCCCGCTCACGCGCGGCGCGTTCGTGCTCTTCGGCGTCCAGGGCATCGGCGCGGCGGGCCGCATCGCCCTGGCCGCCGCCAGCGACCGGCTCGGCACGGGACGGCTGCCGTGGATCCGCGCGAGCATGCTCGCCACCGCCGCCGCCCTGCTGGCCCTGCCCCTGCTGCCCCCGGGCCCGGGCCCGGTCATCGCCCTCACCGCCTGCCTCGGCTTCTTCGGCTTCGGCTGGTACGGGCCGTGGGTCGCGCACGTGAGCGAGTCGTGTCCGCCGGACCGGGTCGGGCTCGCGCTCGGCACCGCCATGGCGGCCAACCAGATCGCGATCGTCACCACCCCGCCCCTGCTCGGTCTCGCCCACGACCTGCTGGGGTACCCCGCGATGTGGTGGATCCTCGCGACGGTCGTCGCCGCCTCAACCCCGCTGGTGCGCAAGGGCGTCCGGTAAGAGGACGCCGTAACTCCCTTTACCCGGGCCTTATCCGGCGCCGTGCTTACTGTAACCACTGTGACGGCATGGGTGACGGCTCACACGCTCCCCCGCGGACCACACTCCAGGTCCCGGGTGGTTTCGGCGTTCGTCGTCGGCCTCGTCGTCCTCGTCGCCCTGGTGCATGTGATGGGCTGCGCCCACGGCCAGCCGCCACCGCACCAGCAGCGCTCCTACTCCCTGCCCCTGGCCGCACCCGCACCCCCTGACCGGGCCGCGGGCCCGGGCGCCCCGCGGGGCTCCCGCGACGAGGCGCCCGCACAGTGCGCGGAGGCCAACGAGGCCGGGGTCGCCGCCTCGCGCCAGGACCTCCCCGCGCCCACCGCGACCGCGGCCGAACCCCTCCCGCAGACCGGCGCGGACGGCTGCCGCCCGGCCCTGCCCGCCGGCCCGCACGGCCCGGCTCCGGGCCCGGCGTGCGACCCCGGCCGGCTGAGGGCGGCACTGGGCGTCTGGCGGACCTAGGACGGCCGCGCCGCGCCGGCGAAGCCGCGCGTGCGCCCGTCCGGATCCCCCGCCCGTTCCCCGTCAACGCGGCCCGTACCGCTCCTCCTTCATCGGTGTGCCGGCCGCGGGAGAGCCATGCCATGACCTCTGTCTGCCCCATCCCCCCGACGACGACCGCGCCGGCCACCCCCACCTCCCCGGCCAGTCTCACGGCGGCCGCCGCCCTGCCCGCCCGCACCCCGGCCGGCCTCGTGGGGGACACCCCCCTGCTGTGGGTCGGCGAGCCGTTCGCGGCACCCGGCCGCGGCTTCTGGGCCAAGCTCGAAGGCCGCAACCCCGGCGGCATCAAGGACCGCACCGCCCTGCACATGGTGGCGTGCGCCCGCGAGCGCGGCGACCTGCTGCCGGGCGCACCCATCGTGGAGTCCACCTCCGGCACCCTCGGCCTCGGCCTCGCCCTGGCCGGCGTCACCCACGGCCACCCCGTCACCGTCGTCACCGACCCCGGCATGGAACCGATGATGATCGGCCTGCTGCGGGCCTACGGCGCCGAAGTCCACCTCGTGGCCACCCCCCACGCGGTAGGGGGCTGGCAGCAGGCCCGCCGCGAACGGGTGGAGGAGCTCCTCGCCGCCCGCCCCGGAGCCTGGTGCCCGGACCAGTACCACAACCCCGACAACGTGACGGCCTACCGCACCCTCGCCCACGAGCTCATCGCCCAGCTCGGACGGATCGACGCCCTCGTGGTCAGCGTGGGCACCGGCGGCCACTCCGCCGGCATCGCCTCCGTCCTGCGCGGCTACTTCCCCGCCCTGCGCGTGGTGGGGGTGGACACCACCGGCTCCACCATCTTCGGGCAGCCCGCCGCGCCCCGGCTGATGCGCGGCCTGGGCAGCAGCATCTACCCCCGCAACGTCGCCTACGCCCTCTTCGACGAGGTGCACTGGGTCGCCGCGCCCGAAGCGGTCTGGGCGGCCCGCTCCCTGGCCAGATCCCGGTACGCCACGGGCGGCTGGAGCGTGGGGGCGGTCGCCCTGGCCGCCCGGCACCTGGCCGCCACCCTGCCCGCGGAGGCCAGGATCGCCGCGGTCTTCCCCGACGGGCCGCAGCGCTACGCCGGCACGGTCTTCGACGACGACTACTGCCGCCGCCACCACCTCCTGGCCGGCGCCCCCGCGCCCGAACCCGACCGCATCGCCCACCCCACCGAACGGGTCGTCACCCGCTGGACGGTGTGCGACACCGTCGTCGACCCGCTCACCGAGAGCGCGGCCGGCCCCACCGGCGCCGGCGACGGCCCGGCGGGAGCGGCCCGGTGACGGCGGCACCGGCCGCGGAGGAACGGGCGGCCGTCCGGCTCACCTCGCTCTGGCGGCAGACCCGCACCTTCCCGCCCGCCGCCCGGCTGCTGATGGTCAACCAGTTCGCCATCAACCTGGCCTTCTACATGCTCATGCCCTACCTCGCCGCCCACCTCAGCGGCGACCTCGCCCTCGCCGCCTGGGCGGTCGGCCTGGTCCTGGGCGTACGCAACCTCTCCCAGCAGGGCATGTTCCTCATCGGCGGCACCCTCGCCGACCGCTACGGCTACAAAGCCCCGATCCTGGCCGGCTGTGTGCTGCGCACGGCCGGGTTCGCCCTGCTGGGCTGGGTGGACGCCCTGCCCGCCCTGATCGTCGCCTCGGCGGCCACCGGCTTCGCCGGGGCACTGTTCAACCCGGCCGTCCGCGCCTGCATCGCCACGGCCGCCGGCGACCGGCGCGTGGCGGCCTTCGCGACGTTCAACGTGTACTACCAGGCGGGGATGCTGCTGGGCCCGCTCGCCGGACTGGCCCTGCTGGCGGCCGACTTCCGGCTGGTCTGCACGGTCGCCGCCGCGATCTTCGCCGGGCTGACCGTGCTGCAGTGGCGGGCCCTGCCCGCCGCGACGGGCCGTGGCGAGACGGACGGCCGGCAGCGGGACGGGGTGCTGGCGCAGTGGCGCACGGTCGTCGCCAACCGGCCGTTCCTGCTGTTCTCCATCGCCATGATCGGCTCGTACGTGCTGACCTTCCAGATCTACCTGGCCCTGCCGCTCGCCGCCGGCGCCGCCCTCGGGGACGCGGGCACGGAGGTCACCAGCGCGCTCTTCGTCGTCTCGGCGGCGGTGGCCGTCCTGGGCCAGCTGCGGCTGACGGGCTGGGCCAGACGCCGCTGGAGCGCCCCCCAGGCGCTGGTGCGGGGGCTGGCCGCCATGGGCCTGGCCTTCCTGCCGCTGGCCGCCGTGCCCGGGGGCGGCGGCAGCGTCACGACGGTGGCCGCGCTCGCCGCGCTGGCCGTGGCGGTGGTGCTGCTGGCCGCCGGCGGCGCGGTGGTCTATCCGTTCGAGATGGACACGGTGGTCTCCCTGTCCGGCGAGCGCCTGGTCGCCACCCATTACGGGCTCTACAACACCGTCTCCGGGCTGGGTATCACCCTCGGCAACCTCGGGGTCGGGGCGCTGTGGGACTTCGCCCTGCGGCAGGACGCGCTCTGGCTGGTGTGGCTCGCGCTCACCGCCACCGGGGCCGGCTGCGCGGGCGCGGTCCTGGCGCTGGCCCGTTCCGGACGACTGGCCGCGCCGGATCTGTGCGAAGCTGTGGCGAACACCGCGATGACCAGGAGGTTTTAAATGGCGGAGGACACAGCGGGACAGAACGCGGCCCAGGCCGGGGAGAGCACCGGCCTCCCCGAGGACGAGGTGAAGCGCAAGTTCCGTGAGGCGCTGGCCCGTAAGCAGGGCAAGGCGGCCGACGGCGCCGCGAGCGGGGCGAACCGCGACGGGTCCAAGATCCACGGCACCCACGGCAAGGCCGGCGGGCAGCGCTCGTTCCGTCGCAAGAGCGGCTGACCGGCACCGGCACCGGGACCGGGCGTGCGGAACCGGCCATCGTGCCCGGTTGTGCCCGGTCTCGTGTACCGCGGGTATGCGCCCTGCTGGGCGCCGTGCGGCTGTGCGGATAATGGGTGCGCCCCGCGACCTGCGGAGCATCGAACCGTCAGAGCACCGACACAGGGGGCGCGGATGAACAGCGAGCAGAAGCACGACCGACAGCGACACCGAGGACGCCTGGCCCGCCGGGTCTCCGCCGTCGTCGCGCTGGCTCTGGGCGCCGCCCTGCTGGCCACGCCGGCCTCGGCCGCGAGCGCTCAGCCGGTGGCCGCCACCGCACAGCACGCCACCGTCGCCGTCGCGGAAGCGGCCGGCGCGGGCACGGCGGCCACCGGTACGGCGGACGGCTCCGCGTCGGTCACGGAGGCGTCGCAGCACCGAACCGTCGCCGGGCACCGGACGCCGGCCAAGGACAAGACGCTGGCCAAGGACAAGAAGAAGAAAAAGAAGAAGGGCTTCTTCAAGAAGCTCGGGGTGGCCCTGCTCATCACCATGATCCTCGGCACCCTCTTCGTGGTGGCGCTGATCGTGCTGGCGATCTTCCTGATCCGCCGGGCCTTCAAGCGCCGCCGCTCCTGACGTCCGCCCCTGGCGGACGCGGCGCCCCCGCCCGGCCCTCGCGGGCCGGGCGCCGGGGCGTCAGCTCGTCTTCGCCACCCAGGCCAGGGCGAGCCAGGGGGTGGCGGCGGCCGCCGCCGCAAGGCACCAGCCCGTGCCTGTGGTGGGGAAGCCGACGAGCAGCGGCGTGACCAGCGCGGCCCCGCACGCGAGGAGCACCGCGGCGGGCAGATGGACCCACGGTTCGAATCGACGCGCGTAGCGCACGCCCGCTTCACGGCGGTACAGGGCCACGCTCGTCACCAGACCGGCCGCGAGGCCGAGGATCCAGATGGTCGGCAGGGCGATGATGCGCCCGGCGAACGAGCCGATGTCGTTGTCCGGCGCCTGACGCACCCCCAGGTCCGGGCGGTCCGGCGCGTACAGCAGCTCGACCGTGCGGCCCGCTTCCGGCTTGCCGCTGGTGTGCACCGCGTCCACGGTGACCTGCCGCGGGCCGGAGTGGAAGGGGACGGTGACGACGATGGTCGACGCGTACTCGTCGGCGCCGTTGATCTCCGCGTCCGTGGGGCGCGGCGCACCGACAATCTTGTCGATCCGCAGCTCGTACCGGCTGCCGCCGGCCCGGTGGGCCTTGGCGAGCCATTCGCCCTCCGCGCCGTCGGGGCCCACGCCCTGGCACAGCGCGGCCATGCTCGTCAGGGCGATGCCGAAGCCCAGTACCCAGCACAGCAGCCGTGACGACCTCGGCTCGGGCCACGGTTCGTACCGCCTGCGCCATGCCTTGCGGCGCAACGCGGCGCGCCGGCTCGCGCGGGCCACCGAGGAGGCGAGCAGCCAGCACAGGGCGCAGGCGGCGGTCGCGGCCAGCAGCCACAGTTCGTACCGCTTGGGCGGGAGTTCCCGGAACGGGACCACGCCGAGCAGTACGGTCGCGTAGCCCACGAGCAGTGTCGCCCATCCCGTGAGTCGCGTCCCTGTCCTCATGCCGTACTTCCCCCACCCACCTAAACGATCTTGCGGTGGACAGCGTAATGGGGGGCGCGGCCAGGGCCCGCTCTGGGCCTCCGTGCCGGGCTCCGAGGAGGTCTCGGCGACTGCCCGGCACGGGGGCCGTCAGTCGAACGGGACCAGGAACCTCTCGGGTTCGCAGGCGTCGCAGAACCGGACGTCGTACTCGGCCGCCTTGCGCCGGGCCTCGGCGGTGGTCACCGTGTCCTCGCCGCCCCGCGGCACCCAGCAGCCCGCGTGGTGCAGCTCCTGGAGGGTGCCGCCGGGGCGGCGGTGCACGGTGATCGGCCAGATGGCGTCCTCGAGGTCGTGCCGCCACTCGCCGTTGAGGCGCTGGAGCACGACTTCCCGTACCCAATCGCGCGAGGAAATGCCGTTCTCCTGCGCGGTGGTCTCAATGCGCGCGAGTTCATCAGGGGTGAAGAGCTCCTCCATGCCGCCGGACAGTAGCAGCGCGGCGCGGCCCGCGACCCCGGTTCCGGGCAATGGCCCACGGTGCTGACCTGCGGGTTGACCGGAGAGGAGGGAGGTGCTCCGGGTACGGTGAGGAAGGGCCGGTCATACGATCCGCAGCTCCGGCGCCCTTTGCCGTCCCTGGCATAGGACGCGGGCCTATACCGGCCCGGCGTCCCCTCATACAGTGCTTACGCCACTCTTGGCCATTCCGTTATCACCTGTCCTCGTGAATACCGCTTCACGGGTTGTGGTGGCATGGCCGTCGCGGTGCGGCGGCGTCCTACTCGGCGTGGGCGCCGAGGTAGAAGAGCAGCCAGATGAAGCCGGCCAGGACGTGGCCGAAGACGACGTAGATGAGTACGCGCCAGCCCACCGCCTTCTCGGCGTACTTCTCGGAGTCCCGCGTCATCGCTGTTCCGCTCCTGTCCTGGGGGTCCCGCGCAGCTCGGTGAGCAGCTCCTCCTGGCCGCTGAGCAGCTGGGTCAGGATGCGCCGGGCGGCCTTCAGCAGCTCCGCCACGTCCGCGCCGGCCAGGGCGTAGACGACGGTGGAGCCCTCGCGGGTGGAGGTCACGATGCCGGAGCGGCGCAACACCGCGAGCTGCTGGGAGAGGCTCGAGGGCTCGACGCCGATCGCGGTGAGGAGGTCGCGCACCGGCATCGGCCCGTCCTGGAGCAGCTCCAGGACCCGGATGCGCACGGGGTGCCCGAGCATCCGGAAGAACTCCGCCTTCGCCTGGTACAGCGGCACCCGCACGCCGATCAACTCCCGCCCTGCCCGTCTGCCGTGTTCGTGGCGTCCCCGGTGTCCGTCGTGACGCCGTGCGCGAGGGCCAGCCGGAGCGCGTCGTCCAGCTCGTCCTCGGCGATCGCCGCCCCGTAGGCGTCCTCGGCCGCACGTGCCGCGGCCAGGGCCGCGCGCGCCGCGCGTACCCGCTCCCGCATCGCTTCGGCGAACGCACTCACGGCGGGCCCCCTACATGATCGTGGATCGTCCGGCTGCCTGCACATCTGGTGAATTGAAGAATTCTGCAATTCTAGGACACCTTTCGTCCGCCGCCGAGTCAGGGGCCGGGTGAGTGATGTGCTGCCGCCTTCGGTGCGGTTGTCACATGATCGTAGGTCCGTTTTGTTACGTTTTCTCCGCTGTGATCGGTGATGTGCCCAGCGGCCCCCAGGTGGAGCCGTTGTCCCGTGTCCTCGTGTGGCTGGGGGTGTTTGGTGGCGATTTCGGCGAGTGACGCCCGACCGGCGGCGGCCCGCGGGCGCCCCGGCGCGAGCGTGCCCGGCGGCCGTCCCGACGATGGGGTCCCCGACGCCGTGCCGGCCGGAAAGCCGGCGGCCCGGCAGACACCGCCCGAGGGGACCCCGGGCGCGACCGCCCCGGCGGTGCCCGGCCCCGGCGGCGGGACGGGCGGACCGGGGCCCGGCGGACCCGGAACCCCCGGACCGGGCGGCACGGGAGCCGGCGGCACCGGACCGGGCGGCGACGGCCCCGGGAGCCCCGACGTGGTGGAACCGACCGGCACGGGCGGCCCCGGCGGCTACGACTACGCCGGGTTCAGCCGGCTGGCGGGAGAGCTCACCGAGCCCCCCGACGGCGTCTACCAGGTGCGCTACCGACGGCTGCTGAGCCGTGGCGGCGGCGGGGTGGGGGTCATGCTGCTGGTGGCCGCCGCGCCCCTGGTCTCCGTCGCCCTCCTGCTCTGGCTGATCTCGCCCGACCACTGGCTGTACCGGCCGTACGTCAGCGACTGGGAACGATGCGCCGACACGGTCATGCTCGTCTCGATCGGCCTCATCGAGCTGTTCCGCGTGGTCAACGTCGCCTCCAACGCCCACGCGACCTGGGTGGCCCGCGACCCCGTGCCCGTCCGCGCCCAGCCGGGCACCCGCGTGGCGTTCCTGACCAGCTTCGTGCCGGGCAAGGAACCGCTGTCCATGGTGCGGGCCACGCTCGAGGGCGCCGTCCGCATCCAGCACGACGGACCGCTGGACGTGTGGCTGCTGGACGAGGGCGACGACCCCGACGTCAGGCGGCTGTGCGCGCGGCTGGGCGTGCGGCACTTCTCCCGCAAGGGCGTGGACCGGTGGAACCAGCCGTCGGGATGCTTCCGGGCCCGCACCAAGCACGGCAACTACAACGCCTGGCTGGACGCCCACGGCGACGCGTACGACTTCATGGCCTGCGTGGACACCGACCACGTGCCGCTGCCCAACTTCCTCGAGCGCATGCTGGGCTACTTCCGCGACGCCGACGTCGCCTTCGTCGTCGGCCCCCAGGTCTACGGCAACTACACCAGCGCGGTCACCAAGGCCGCCGAGAGCCAGCAGTTCCTCTTCCACGCCCTGATCCAGCGGGCCGGCAACGCCTACGGCTCGCCCATGTTCGTGGGCACCAGCAACTGCGTGCGCATCAGCGTCCTGCGCCAGATCGGCGGCCTCTTCGACTCGATCACCGAGGACATGGCCACCGGCCTGGAGATCCACCGCCGCCGCAACCCCGCCACCGGGCGGCGCTGGAAGTCCGTCTACACCCCCGACGTCCTCGCCGTCGGCGAAGGCCCCTCCTCCTGGACGGACTTCTTCTCCCAGCAGCTGCGCTGGTCGCGCGGGACGTACGAGACGCTGCTGCGCCAGTTCTGGCGGGCGATGTGGACGCTGCCCCCGGGCCGGCTGATCAACTACAGCTTCATGGTCGCCTACTACCCGATGGCCGCCCTCAACTGGGCCCTGGGCGCCCTGACCTGCGCGCTCTTCCTCGGCCTCGGGGCCTCGGGGATCACCGTGGAGTCCTCGCTGTGGCTGATGCTCTACTGCGACGCGGCGGCCCTGCAGGTCGGCCTGTACGTATGGAACCGGCGTCACAACGTCAGCCCGCACGAGCCGGCCGGCTCCTCCGGGGCGGCCGGCATGGTCATGTCCGCCCTCTCGGCGCCGCTGTACGCCCGCTCCCTGGCCGAGGCGCTGCTGCGGCGGCGCTCACGGTTCGTGGTGACCCCCAAGGGCGACTCCGCCAGCCCCGACTGCATGGCCACCTTCCGCACCCACCTGATGTGGGCGGGGGTGTTCGCGCTGTCGCTCACCGCCTCCTGGGCGCTGAGCCACGCGCACACCGCCATGCGGATCTGGGCGCTCCTCGCCCTGCTCACCGCGCTCGGCCCGGTCGGCGTCTGGCAGGGCGGCCTCTGGCGGGAGCGGTGGCTGATGCGCCGCGGGCCCACCCCCACCCCCGTCCCCGCGACGGCCGGCGATCCGGGGCCCGGCGCGGAGACGGAGGCCGGCGTGGGCGCCTCGCGCCCGGTGGGGCAGCGCCGACGGGAGATGTGAGGGGGAACGGGAGAGATGACCGGGCCGGCCGGGTGAGCCGACGGCCGGCCGGGCCGAGCGATGGGATGTGGTGCGGTGAGGTTGCTGCCGAACGCGAAGGTACGCAAGGTGGCGCTGGGCATCGGCGCCGTACTGGCCCTGGTCGCCGCCAACGGCCCGGCCGCCACCGGGTTCGCCGAACGGGCCTGGCACCACTACACCATCAACCAGGAGGCGTACAAGGCCCGGTACGGGCACTGGGACGTGGTGGACGTGCCCGAGCGGTTCCGCGTCAACGCCATCCACGCCGCGCTGCTGCGCACCGGCAAGGTGCTGCTGATCGCCGGGTCGGGCAACGACGAGAAGAACTTCCGGGCCGGCACGTTCCGGAGCGTCCTGTGGGACCCGGTGCGCAACACCTTCCGGCAGATTCCCACCCCCAAGGACATGTTCTGCGCCGGCCACGCCCAGCTGCCCGACGGAAGGCTCCTGGTGGCGGGCGGCACCGCGCGCTACGAGAAGCTGACCGGCGACGTGCGGCGGGCCGGCGGCGCGATGCTGGTGAAGAACGAGAACCCCGACGCCCCCCGCACCTTCCCCGCCGGCACCGTCTTCGTGGGCTCCTCCGGCAAGCGCTACCGCTCCCAGCTGCCCGTGCTGGTGCCGCGCGCGAAGAAGACCGTCACCGAGGGCGACAACGGTGACGAGGGGGCCAAGGGCGACGCGGGCGGGGCGAAGAAGAAGGTCACGGTCACCGCCGCCCAGGCCCGCGTGTACGTGGAGGCGCTCACCGAGGGCGAGGAGGGCATCACCCACACCGCCGACCAGTACCGCATCCAGGGGCTGACGGGCCGGGCCGCCCACGACCTCTACGGGCTGGCCGCCAAGCTGGGCCTGGACAAGAAGGACTTCCAGGGGCTCAAGGACGCCTACGAGTTCGACCCCATCGCCGAGCGCTACGTACCGGTGGACCCGATGTCGGAGGCCCGTTGGTACCCCACCCTGGTCACCCTGAAGGACGGGCGGGTGCTGACCGTCTCCGGCCTGGACGACATGGGCGAGATCATTCCCGGCAAGAACGAGATCTACGACCCCGCCACCCGCAGCTGGTCCGCCGGACCCCAGCGGTACTTCCCCACCTATCCCGCCCTCTTCCTCACCGGCGGCGGCCGCCTGTTCTACTCCGGCTCCAACGCCGGCTACGGCCCCGCCGACCAGGGCCGCACACCGGGCCTGTGGGACGTGGAGTCCAACGCCTTCGAGCCCGTACCCGGCCTGGCGGAGCAGGACATGACGGAGACCTCGGCCTCCGTGCTGCTGCCCCCCGCCCAGGACCGCAAGGTGATGATCCTCGGTGGCGGCGGCGTGGGGGAGTCCCACCGCTCCAGCAAGCGCACCGCCATCGCCGACCTGAGCGTGCCGGCGCCCCGCTACACGCGCGGCCCCGACCTGCCCCGGCCCACCCGCTACCTCAACGCCGTACTGACCCCCGACGACCGGGTCTTCACCACCGGCGGGTCCGGCGACTACCGCGGCAAGCGCGGCTCGGACATCCTGCGGGCCCAGTTCTACGACCCCCGCAAGCGCGCCTTCCGCACGGCCGCCGAGCCCACCGTGGGCCGCGACTACCACTCCGAGGCGCTGCTGCTGCCCGACGGGCGGATCGCCGTCTTCGGCTCCAACCCGCTCTTCGCGGACAAGGAAGGCACCCGCATGGGCACCTTCGAGCAACGCATCGAGGTCTACACCCCGCCCTACCTCTACCGCGACCGCCGTCCCGCGCTGCGCACGGGGCCGCTCGAGGCCGTACGGGGCGAGCCCCTCACGCTCACGGGCACGGACCGGCGGGAGGTGGCGGCGGTGCGGCTGATGCGGCCCAGCGCGGTGACGCACGCGACGGATGTGGAACAGCGGTCGGTGGCGCTGGCGTTCGGCGCCACGCGGGGCGGGGCGGTGACCGTGGACATTCCCCAGGATCCGTCGCTGGTCCCGGCGGGCTGGTACATGATCTTCCTGGTCGACCGGGCGGGTACGCCGTCGCGGGCGGCGTGGGTGCACGTCCGCTGACGGGCCCGAGTGTCCAGCCCGTCCGGCCGCCCCGGACCGGGGTCCGGGGCGCGGCCCCCGTCACTGGGTGGGGGCGGGCCTGTTCGTCGCAAGGCCCAGGGCGTACTCCGACCACCAGCGGCCCGCCTGCGGCGCCCCCCGGCAGGAGCCGTCCGATTCGCCGGGGCGCTTGATCCAGACGAAGGCGTCGACGCGCGGGTCGCCCGTCGCCGTCGTGGGGGGCGTACCCAGCGCCCGGCCCGGCGGGTTGCACCACGATTCGTCCCCCGAGCCGGGGGGCGCGGGCGGCAGCGGGCCATTGCCGTTGCGGCTGGTGTCGATGATGAAGTGGGCGCCGTCCAGCCGGTCCGACAACTGGCCGCCGTAGGCCCGGGTGACGGGCGTGGTGTGGAAGTTGGAGACGTTGAGCGCGAAACCGTCCGCCTCGCCGATGCCCGCCTTGCGCAACGCGTCGGCCAGCACCTGCTGATCGGAGATCCAGCCCGGGTTGCCGGCGTCGATGTACACCGACGTGCCGCGCCGCTCCTTGAACACCCTTACCGCTTCGGCCAGGAGACCGAGGCGCTCCTGCTTGGCCTCCGCCGGCAGGCAGCCCGCGGCCCACTGCGCCACCGCGTCCGGCTCCAGCACCACCCACGCCCGGTGCTCGCCGATCCCGGCCGCGGCGCGGGCCACCCACGCCCGGTAGGCGGCGGCGTCGCGCGCGCCGCCCGAGGAGTACTGGCCGCAGTCGCGGTGCGGGATGTTGTACGCCACCAGGACGGGGATGCGGCCGGCGCGTTCGGCCTCCTGAACGACCGCGGAGACCTGTGCCACCGGGTCCTCGCTCGTCATCCAGACGGCGATGGGCTGCTCCGCGATGCGCCGCACGGCCTGCGCGTCCTCCTCGCGCCCCCGCTCCTGCCAGATCCGCGCCTGCCGGGCGGGCCGGTTCGCCGGCTCGGCCCAGAAGGGGGACACGGGACCGTCGGTGACGTCCGAGGCCGTCGCGGCCCCCGCGCCGAGCGGCAGGCACACGGCACACGCGCCTGCCAGCAGGGCGGCACCGCGCCGCGCGCCGTCGACGAAGCGGTTCGTACGAGCCCTTGCCATGAGCACCACCTCTCCCACCGGGTGTCGCATCTCTCCCCGCGCCGGGATGTGGCGTCCCGTCAGATGGCGGTCCGCTGCGCCGTACGGGGGGTGGAGTTGCTCCGAGGGAGGGCCCTGTGCTGACGCAGTGTCAGGCGGTGCCGAGGACCTGCGCCAGGTCGTAGCCGACCGGCTCCTCCAGCTGCGCGTACGTGCACTGCTCCGGCTCCCGGTCCGGGCGCCAGCGGCGGAACTGGGCCGTGTGCCGGAAGCGGTCGCCCTGCATGTGGTCGTAGGCGACCTCGACCACCCGCTCCGGGCGGAGCGCGACCCAGGACAGGTCCTTCTTGCCGGTCCAGCGGCTGGGGCCGCCCGGCAGCCGGCCCGCGGCCTGGGCCTCGGCGCTGGCCCACTCCTGCCATGGGTGTCCGGTGAGTTCGGCCATGCGCAGCGGCTCCAGCTCCGCCATCAGCTCCTGGCGACGGCGCATGGGGAACGAGGCGCACACCCCCACGTGCTGCAGCCGGCCCGCCGCGTCGTACAGGCCCAGCAGCAGCGAGCCCACGACCGGCCCGCTCTTGTGCGGGCGCAGGCCCGCCACGACGCAGTCGGCGGTGCGCTCGTGCTTGACCTTGACCATGACCCGCTCTCCCGGCCGGTACGGCATCCCCGGCGGCTTGGCGATCACCCCGTCCAGCCCCGCGCCCTCGAACTGCTCGAACCAGCCCCGGGCCACCCCGAGATCGTCCGTGACGGGCGCGACGAAGACCGGGTCGCACACCCCGCGCAGCGCCCCGGTCAGCCTTTCCCGGCGCTCACGCTGGGCCGTGGCCATCAAGGACTCGTCACCCAGCGCGAGCAGGTCGAAGGCGATCAGGCTCGCCGGGGTCGTCTGCGCCAGATGGCGGACCCGGGAGTCGGCGGGGTGGATGCGCTCCAGCAGGGCGTCGAAGTCCAGCCGGCCCCCGCGGACGATGACGATCTCCCCGTCCAGGACGCAGCGCCGCGGCAACTGTCCCAGCAGGGCGTCCACGAGCTCGGGGAAGTAGCGGGTGAGCGGCTTGCCGGTGCGGCTGCCGAGCTCGATCTCGTCGCCGTCACGGAAGACGATGGCGCGGAAGCCGTCCCACTTGGCCTCGTACTGCATGCCGGGCGGGATCGCCGCCGCCGGCTTGGCCAGCATCGGCTCCACGGGAGGCATCACCGGAAGGTCCATGACCTCCGATTGTGCGGGCGGGGGCGGGCCCGCGCCCGCCGACGGGCGCCGCCCTCCCGTTCGGCCTAACGTGACACGCATGGCAGACACCCTGGAGCTCACCGTCGGCGAGCGGACGGTACGGCTGTCCCACCCGGACAAGGTCTACTTCCCCGAGCGCGGGTTCACCAAGTACGACGTCGCCCGGTACTACCTCGGCGTCGGCGACGGCATCCTGCGCGCCCTGAGGAACCGGCCCACCACCCTGGAGCGCTACCCCGACGGCGTGGAGGGGGAGTCCTTCTTCCAGAAACGGGCGCCCAAGAACCTCCCCGAGTGGATCCCCACCGGCCGCATCGCCTTCCCCAGCGGCCGGTACGCCGACGAGATCTGCCCCACCGAGACCGCGGCCGTGCTGTGGGCGGCGAACCTCGGCTGCCTCACCTTCCACCCCTGGCCGGTGCGGCGCACCGACACCGACCACCCCGACGAGCTGCGCATCGACCTCGACCCGCAGCCCGGCACCGACTACGCCGACGCGGTCCGCGCCGCGCTCGAGCTGCGGGAGGTGCTGGCCGGGCTCGGCCTGACCGGCTGGCCCAAGACGTCCGGCGGGCGCGGCCTGCACGTTTTCGTGCCCATCGCCGCGGACTGGACGTTCGTCCAGGTGCGCCGGGCGGCCATCGCCGTCGCCCGGGAACTGGAGCGGCGGGCGCCGGAGCGGATCACCACCGCGTGGTGGAAGGAGGAACGCGGCACAAAGGTCTTTGTCGACTACAACCAGACCGCCCGCGACCGCACCATCGCGAGCGCCTACTCCCTGCGGCCGCGCCCCCACGCACCCGTCTCCGCGCCGCTGCTGTGGGACGAGGTGCCCAGCGCCGTTCCCGAGGACTTCGACCTGGCCACGATGCCGGCCCGGTTCGCCGAAGTCGGCGACGTGCACGCCGGCATGGACGCCCACCCCTGCCGGCTGGAGGCCGCGCTCGAGCTGGCCGCGCGCGACGAGCGCGAGCACGGCCTGGGGGACCTGCCCTACCCGCCCGAGCACCCGAAGATGAAGGGCGAGCCCAAGCGCGTACAGCCCAGCAGGGCCAGAAAGACGGACGGCTGACGGACGGCTGACGGGCGGCGGGCGCGGCCGAACGGTCGGCCATCCGGGCCGTCATCTTGATTTGTGTTTAGGTCGACATTTCATGTGGAACCTGGGCAATGCGTGATCCACTTCGCATCGAGGGAGTTCCCATGTTCAGTACATTCGCGATCCGCAGCAGGAAGGTCTCGGCCGGTGTGATCGCGGCCGCCGCCCTCGGCGGCTCCCTGCTCGCCGCCGGCCCCGTCCAGGCCGCCCCGCCGACCCGGCCCTACGGCACCGTCGTCGCGGCCTCGGGGATCGTCGAACGTGCCTACCCGAGCACCGACTCCTCGGTCAGAGGCATCATCAAGTACCACGGCCAGGCCGCGCTGCGCTGCAAGGTCCGCGCGCAGGACGTGGCCGGGAACCCGGTCTGGTACCTGCTGCGGGATCGCGCCACATGGGTGGCGGCGAAGTACATCGAGAACACCGGGGAAGTGCCGGTCTGCAAGGCCGTCAACCGCAAGTCCCTCGACGACGCTCCGGAGACCCGCGCGGCCATGGGATGACAGGCCGCGACGGGGCCGCGGCACCGGGGGGTCCGGACGGGGCCGGACCCTCCGGTGCCGCACGCCGCCGCCGGCCCGCTCGGGCGCCGATGCCGGAGCGACCGGTCACGGTGGCCGAAAGTGGTGGGGAAAGCCGGCCGCATCGCCCGTACCGACGCCTAGAGTTGCGCCACGGGCTCTCGTTTCGGCCGGAAGGAAGAACGCGTTGGACCACGCGACCCATGGTTGTGTCCTGCTGCTCGACGGCACCCCCGACGGGCGGCGGGGCGCCCTGCCGAACCCCACCGCGCACGCCATCGCGGGCGCCGGCCCACGCCAGTTCCTCGCCGCCGCCTCCGCCGACGTGGTGCAGCTCCCCGCCATGGCCGGCCCCCAGAGCGTCCTCGCCTACCTCCAGGACGCGGTCCGGGTGCCCGGGCCGCTGCTGATGTGGGTCACCGGACACCTGATGGTCCCGGCCCGGCGGAGCACGCAGCCGCACCTGGCGCTGCGGGAGAGCACCGCCGCCACCGTCCGCTACACCGGCCTGCCCTGGGAGTGGCTGACCCGGGCGCTGCGCGAGCACGCCGGCCCGACCCTGCTCCTCGTCGACGCCGAGGCCGACGCCCACGCCTGGCCGCACGTGGCCGCCGCCGCCCACGACGGGCGCCTCGCCGGGGGCGTGCCGGTCTGCGGAGTGGTCACCCCCACCCCCGGCAAGCCCTCCCAGGAGTCCGGGCCCTACACCCGCTCCTTCCTCACCGCCCTGTCCGTCGGCCACCCCGCGGCCGGGCCCACGCTCGACCCCGCCGCGATCCACCACCTGGCGCTGACCCGGGCCGCGCTCCCCGAGGGCTACCTGGCCCTGCGCTCCGGCACGGGCGGACCCGTCCTCGCCAACCGGGCGGCACCGCCGCCCACCGCCGCGCCCGCGCCGCCCGTGGCGGCCGAGCCGCCCCCGGTGGCGGAGGTGCCGGCCCCGCCGCGCGAGGAGGAGGACCCGCTGCCGCGCATCCTCGCCGCCGCCCAGGCCGGCCGGCACAACGAGGCGGCGGCCATGGCCGCCGCCTGGGAACAGCAGGCACTGCGCCGGCACGGCCCGCACAGCCCCGAGGCCGGGCTGTGGATCGAAGTGCGCGCCGACCTCGCCCGCCTCGCCGGCGACCACCCGCGCGCCGCCGAACTGTGGATGTCGGCCGCCTCCACCCGGCTGGCCCACGGCGGCCCCGCCGACGCCGAGGCGCTGGCGGCGCTCAAGCGGGCCCACTACTGCTGGCAGCACAGCGGCGACCGGGCGCCCCTGCTGGCGCCCGCCCTCCTCGCCCTGTGGGAGCGGGTGCCCGACAGCGTCGAAGCCGCCGCCGACGTCCGCGCGCGCCTTCAGGAGGCGCCGCCCACGGTCTCCCGCTGAGCGCCCTCACCGCCCGCGGTCGGCCGTCCACCAGCGGGCCTTGTACATCCCGCCGCGCAGGAGGGTGCGCGTGCCGTCCGGCCGGTACAGGAACAGCCGGGTGGTGCACCAGGCGCAGGGGTTGCCCGGCTCCGGCCGGGCGACCAGCACCTGCCCGGTGTCCGGGTCGTCGCCCACGCTCTTGACCCCGGGGCCGCTGATCCGGGACTGCAACGGGTACGACACGAACTCCCGCCGGGACGTCGCGTACTGGTACACGGCCGAGGCGGTGGTCACCCACAGCCGCCCGCGGCTTCCCAGCACGGGAGCCAGGTCGTGGCCGCCCCGGCTGGGCAGCTCCACGCGCCGCACCACGTCCAGCTCCGGCTCCCGCGGCGTACCGCCGACCTGCAGGCCGATCAGCTGCCGGCTGCCCAGGGCCCACAGCAGCCGGGTCCGCGGATCCCAGTGCACCCCGTGCGCCCCGGCGAGCGGCACCTGCGCGTGCTCCGTGGCCCGCGACCCGAGGGAGGCGGCGTACAACCGCACGTACCCGCCCGTGCTGGCCGCCACCGCGACGTTCCCATCAGGCAGCAGGTCGATGCTGTGCGCGTTGCCCACCCCGGTGTCGGCCGCCCAGTACACGTCGCGGTCGGGGTAGCCCACCACGGCGGCCAGCCCCCCGGAGGCCGTCACCAGCAGATACCGCCGGCCGTCCAGCTCCCGGACCTTCGCCTCGCTCGGATTGGTCCATGTCACATCGGTGCGCAGATCCTCCAGGCTGCGCCGGCCGTCGGCGCTGAAGGACCACAGCACGCCGGGATCGTCGCTGCCGGCGTCCCAGCTCGCCTGCCGCGCGTCGAGCACGTACACGGCCCGCGTCGCCTGGTCGGCCGCCACGATCGGCGCGGCCGGCGCCGCACCCGCCCCGCCGGCCGCGCCGCGGTCAGCGGCCGTCGCGACGCCGGTCGTCGCGGTCATCAGCACCGCGAGCACCACGGCCGGCGACCGCCTCACCAGCCGGCCCACGCGGGCTCTCACGCCCCTTGGTCCACGCACGCGGCACAGCGTCGGCCGCCCACCGCGGCCCGGCCGCGACGCCACGCCCGCACGTCAGGCGAACGGGCGGCGCCACGGTCCCGGCGCTGGGCCGGACGGGTGAATTCGGCGGCGTGGCGCGCTGCGCACGCGCGTTTGCGGGGAGCTTGGCCTTGGGACAGCAGCGCTCAAAGGCAGGGTGGGTGTGCAGCCGATGACGACGACGGAATCCGTATCCGAGCAGTTCCCCGTGCGTTTCTGGGACGTGAAGGACCTGCGGGGCCTGGACTTCGACCCCTTCATGGCGGAACGCCTGCGCGAAGAGCCGATCTCACGGATCAAGCTGCCCAACGGCGAGGGCCACGCCTGGTTCGTGACCCGGTACGAGGACGTCAAGTTCGTCACCTCCGACCCCCGCTTCAGCCGGCAGGCGGTCCTCGGCCGCCCCATCACCCGGCTCGCCCCGCACTTCATCCCGCTCGACGAGGCGGTGGGCTTCGCCGATCCGCCCGAGCACACCCGGCTGCGCAAGGCCGTCGCACGGGCCTTCACCGCGCGCAGCCTGGAGCGGCTGCGCCCGGCCGCCCAGCGGGCCGCCGACGAACTCCTGGACGAGATGGAGCAGGAGGGGCCGCCCGCGGACCTGATGGAGCATCTGCACGGCCCCCTGCCCCTGGCCGTGATCAGCGATGTGATGGGCGTCCCCGCGCACGACCGGCCGCGGATGGCCAAGTGGACGAACATCCTGCTGTCGGCCGGCTACGGCCGGGAGGAGAGCGAACGCGCCAAGACGGGCATGGCGGCCTACTTCACCGAGCTGCTGGAGCGCCGGCGCGCCGAGGTGAGCGACGACCTGATCGGCTATCTCGCCGAGGCCACGCTGCAGGGCGAGCTCAGCAGCGAGGAGGCCGTCGCCATCGCCCTGCTCGTCCAGGCCAGCGCCGCCCACGCCGTCCGCAACAACAGCGGCAACATGGTCTACGCCCTGCTCACCCACCCCAGGGAGCTGGCCCGGCTGCGTGCCGAGCCCGAGCTGCTGCCCCAGGCCATCGAGGAACTGCTGCGCTACATCCCGCACCGCAACGCCGTCGGACTCGCCCGCGTCGCCACCGAGGACGTCGAGGTCGGCGGCGTCATGATCCGGGCCGGTGAGGTCGTGCACTCCTCCTACCTCACGGCCAACCGCGACCCCGAGGTCTTCGAGCGGCCGGACGAGCTCGACTTCGACCGCAAGCACAACCCGCACCTGTCCTTCGGACACGGGCCGCACTTCTGTCTGGGCTCGATGCTGGCCCGGCTGGAATCCGAGGTCATCCTCTCCAGCCTCCTCGAGCGCTTCCCGGACCTGCGTCTCGCCGAGCCGCCGGCGAAGATCCGGTGGCAGCGCAGCGCGCTGATCCGGGGACCGGAGAACCTGCCCGTCACCTGGTGAACGCCGCCTCGGCCGTCCCGAAAGGCCCCGCACCATGACGCTTCTGACCGCCCCCGACGGATTGGTCGTGCCCCCGGGCGGGGGAAGAGCCCTCCAGACCCCCGCCCAGCACGTGACCTTCAAGGTGACCGGCGAGCATTCCAGAGCCGCCTCCAGCTTCGAAGTGGTCGTACCGCCCGGCTTCGACGTCGGCGCCCATCTGCACACCCGCAGCGAGGAGCTGTTCTACGTCCTCGAGGGCGAGCTCGACGTCCTCGCCTTCGAGCCGCGGATCCGCACCCGTCAGAACTGGCGGGAGTGGGAGTCCCCGACGGGCCGGCGGTGCGTACGGGCCACCGCCGGCACCGTGATCGTCGTGCCGCCCGGCTGTCCGCACGCCTTCGCCAACCCCACCGGCGAGCCGGCCCGGATGTTCTTCCAGGCGTCACCGCCGCCCGACCACGAGCGCTATTTCGAGGAGCTCTTCGAGATCCTCAACTCCGGTCCGCACGTGGACGAGGAGGCCGTGGCCAAGCTGCGCGCGCGCTATGACATCGAGCAGCTCACGCCGATGCGGATGGCTCCGCCCGGGGACGCAGGAGCCGCTCACCGCTCGTGATGCGGAGGTCGTTGACGCTGGCGTAGCGGCGGCGCATCAGGCCGTGGGCGTCGAACTCCCAGTTCTCGTTGCCGTGGCTGCGGTACCACTGGCCGGCGGCGTCGTGCCATTCGTAGACGAAACGCACGGCGATGCGGTTCTCGGAGAACGCCCACAGCTCCTTGCGCAGCCGGTAGTCGAGCTCGCGCTCCCACTTGTCGCGCAGGAAGCGGACGATCTCGGCGCGGCCGGTCAGGAAGACGTCGCGGTTGCGCCACCGGGAGTCCTCGGTGTAGCCGAGGGCCACGCGCTCGGGGTCGCGGCTGTTCCAGGCGTCCTCGGCGGCCCGGACCTTCGCCAGGGCGGTGACGGCGGTGAACGGCGGGATCGGCGGCTTGCTCCCGGACATGACTCTCCCCTGGTCCGTACGGGCGGAGAACGGTCGTTCTCCGCGGTGTGCTGTAGCGTAGGAGAACGATGGTTCTCGCGCAAGGAGCAAGGGGAGAGGGCGCCATGGACACCGACGCGCAGGAGGAGGCCGGGGCCAGGGTGCTCGACGCGGCCGAGGAGCTCTTCTACGCCCGGGGCCTGCAGGCCGTGGGCATGGACGCCATCCGCGGCGCCTCCGGGGTGTCCCTCAAGCGCCTCTACCGGCTCTATCCGTCCAAGGACGCGCTCGTGGAGGCGTATCTGCGCCGCCGTGACGAGCGCTGGCGCGCGGCGCTGGCCCGCCACGCCGGCGCCCGGCCCGCCGGCCGCGAGCGTCTCCTGGCCGTCTACGACTGGCTCGGGCTGTGGTTCGCCGAACCCGGCTTCCGCGGCTGCGCGTTCGTCAACTCCTTCGGCGAACTGGGCACCACGGTGCCGGCGGTGGCCGAGGCGGCCCGGGCACACAAGGAGGCCTTCCGGGGGTATGTGGCGGAGCTCGTCGCGGAGGCGGGCCTGCCGGGGGAGTCGACCGCCCCTCTCGTGCTGCTCGCCGAGGGGGCGATCGCGAGGGCGGCCGTCGCCGGCGACACCGGAGCGGCTCACGAGGCCCGGGAGGCGGCGCGGGCCCTGCTGGACTCCGTTGCCCGTCCGGCGCCTGGGGACGGGAAACGGTGAAACAACGGTGAAAGGGCGGCTCCGGGGCAAGATCAACGCAGAAGCGCCCACCCGACCGCCCAAGGAGCAACCCGTGCACCGCCTCACCTACGACGACGTCCGGCGCGCCGCGACCCGCGTGGCCGGGCACACCCGTCCCGTCGTCGTCGCCCCCGCCGCCCCCCGCCACTGGCTCGCGCTGGAACAGCTGCAGCACACCGGCTCGTTCAAGGCCCGTGGCGCGCACAACTTCCTCGCCGCCCACCGCGAAGCGGGCACGCTGCCGCCCGCCGGGGTGACCATCGCCTCGGGCGGCAACGCCGGCCTGGCCTGTGCGTGGGCCGCCCGGCGCCAGGGCGTGCGGGCCACCGTGTTCCTCCCCGAGAACGCTCCGCACGTCAAGGTCGCCAAGCTCCGCGGGTACGGCGCGGACGTGCGCCTGGTCGGCACCGAGTACGCCCAGGCCCTGGCCGCCTGCGAGGAGTTCGCCGCCACGACCGGCGCCCTGGCCAGTCACGCCTACGACCACCCGCTGATCGCGGCCGGCGCGGGCACCCTGCTCGACGAGATCCGGGACCGCGTCCCCGGCCTGGACACCGTCGTCGTCGCCATCGGCGGCGGCGGGCTCTTCGCGGGCGTGGCCACCGCCGCCCGCCACCACGGCATACGGACCGTCGCCGTCGAGCCCGAGAACTGCCGCGCCCTGAACGCCGCGCTGGCCGCCGGGAAGGTCGTGGACGTGGCCGTCGACTCCGTCGCCGCCGACGCGCTCGGGGCCCGGCGGGTCTCCGCGGCCGCCCTGGTGGCCGCCCAGGACGAGAGCGTGCGGTCCGTGCTCGTACCCGACAGCGCGATCGTCCGCGCCCGCCAGACGCTCTGGGACGACCGCCGGCTTGCCGTCGAACACGCGGGAGCCACCGCCCTCGCGGCCCTCGGGACGGGCGCGGACGGCGCCTATGTCCCGGCGGAGGACGAGACCGTGGCCGTGGTCCTGTGCGGCGCCAACACCGACCCCAGCGACCTCGTGCAGCGCTAGAGGATTCACGCGTCCGGCCCCGTAACGCTCCCTCTTCTCTCATTGCGGACTCTCCGGTAGAAATGCGGCAGTCACGCAGATGGGGGAGACAGGATGGATCCCGAGCACACGGCCCCGCCGCCCGAGCCCGCCGAAGCCCCCGCGGAATGCGCGGGGTTCGTCGGCATCTCCGTACGCCTGACCGGATTCGACGCGTTCGACCTGCGGGCCACGGGCCTGGTCCGGCTGTACCACGACACCACCCTCGCGCAGGTGGGACGGGCGGCCGTGGGCCGCTTCATCGACGACCTGGCCGCCGCCGGGGGAGACCCCGACGGACTCACCGACCCGGTCTCGCGGGACATCGCCCGGGCCATCACCCACCTGTGGTACCTGGGCGTGTGGCCACAGCTCTCCCGGCCCGTGCACGCCGCACTCGGCCGGGAGACCGCCAACACCGCGTTCGTGGTCTCCCCCGAGGCGTACACCGAGGGCCTGGTCTGGCGGACCTTCCACGGCCACCCCCCGGGCGCGAAGCCCCCCGGCCACGGCACCTGGGCCGCCCCGCCGCCCGGCGCCCCGGCCCGGCCCGCGGAGGGCGCCGCGTGAGCGCCGCACCACGACCGGCGCCGGACCGCTACGACGTGATCGTCGCCGGCGCCGGACTCGCCGGCTCCCTCGTGGCCAAGCAACTGGGCGACCAGGGCTGGCGCGTCCTGGTCCTCGAAGCCGGCACCCGCACCCTGGACACCTGGCCCGGCCACCTCGACGCGCTGGACACCTACTACGCGGCCCTCGCCAAGGTCCCCAACGCGCCCTACCGGCCCAACGCCGCCGCCCCCTCCCCGGACGTCCTGGACCTGGCCGGCCTGCCGGCCGGCGGCTACCGGGCGAACGGCTACTTCGTCCAGAACGGCGCCCTGCCCTACGCCAGCGACTACCTGCGCGCCACCGGCGGCACCGCCCTGCACTGGATGGGCCTGGTGCCCCGCATGCTCCCCGACGACTTCGCCACCCGGCGGACCTACGGCTACGGCCGGGACTGGCCCATCGGCTACGCCGACCTGGAGCGCCACTACCGCGCCGCCGAGCGCCTCCTGGGCGCGGCCGGCGACGCCGCCGAACAGCGCGACGCCATCGGGCTGCCCTTCCCGCCCGGCTACGTCTACCCGATGCACGAGATCCCCCGCACCTACCTCGACCGGGTGCTCGCCGCCCGGCTCGACGGCACCACCGTCCAGGAGAGCCCGGACGCGCCAGCCACCACCCTGCGCGTGGTCACCACCCCGCACGCCCGCAACAGCACCCCCAACCCCCGCTACGACGGGGGCGCCGGCCACCGCCCCGCGGGCGCGACGGGCCTGCCCAACTACGGTGAACGCTGCGTCGGCAACGCCTCCTGCGTCCCCATCTGCCCCGTACAGGCGAAGTACGACCCCCTCAAGACCCAGGCCACCTGGAGCCACCGGGTCACGCTCGTCCCCCGCGCCGTGGTCAACCGGGTCCTCGCCACCGGCGACGGCCGCGTCTTCGGCGTCGCGTACCAGCGCTACGACGACCCCGCCTCCCCCGTGCACACCACCCGCACCGCCGAGGCGGACATCGTCGTCCTGGCCGCCCACTCCATCGAGAACGCCAAGCTGCTCCTCGTCTCCAGGCTCGCCAACAGCAGCGACCAGGTGGGACGCAACCTCATGGACCACCCCACCCTGCTCACCTGGGGGCTGCTCGACCATCCGGTGGGCCCCTTCCGCGGGCCCGGCTCCACCTCCGGCCTGGAGAACTTCCGCGCCGGGCCCGCCCGCAGGACCCGCGCCCCCTTCCGCATCGAGATCGCCAACTGGGGCTGGAGCTGGCCCACCGGATCGCCGGGCAGCGACGTCGCCCGGCTGCTGGGCATCGGCGGCGACTCCGACCAGCCGCGCGGCAAGGGCCTCTTCGGGCCCCGGCTGCGCGAGGCGCTGGGCCGGGACCTCGGCCGCCAGTTCAGCCTGCAGTTCGCCATGGAACAGGACGCCGAGAGCCGCAACCGCGTCACCGTCGACCCCCGCGTGCGCGACCGGCTCGGCAACCCCAGGCCCGTCATCACCTACGACCTCTCCGACCGCGTCAAGCGCGGCATGGCCGCCGCGAAGGCCGTGTCCGACCAGATCTTCCGGCTGCTCGGCGCCGAGGACCGCACCACCTACGCCCCCGGCCCCCTCGCCCCCGGCTGGTTCCGCTTCGACGACCGCGACTTCGTCTACCAGGGCGCGGGCCACGGCGCCGGCACGCACATCATGGGCGAGGACCCCGCAACCTCCGTGGTCGACCACTGGCAGCGCTGCTGGGACCACCCCACCCTCTACGCCGTCGGCTGCGGCAGCATGCCCTCGATGGGCACCTCCAACCCCTCGCTCACCATGGCCGCCCTCGCCCTGCGCAGCTGCGAGCAGATCCACCGCGACCTCAGGGAGCTGCACCGCCCCCGGACCCTGCGCCCGGTCCCCGCCGCCCGGCAGCCGGAGGGACGGCCGTGACCGCGCCCGCCGTGCTCCGCGAGCCACCCTTCCGGGTGCCACGCGACCGCGCGGACCTCCAGCTGTTCCTCCAGGCCGCGCTGACGCTGGAACACCTGACCATCCCGCCCTACCTGACGGCCATGTACACCCTGCGGGCCGGCACCAACCGGCCCGCCTTCTACGCCATCCGGGCCGTCGTGCTCGAAGAGATGCTGCACATGACGCTCGTCGCCAACCTCCTCAACGCGGTCGACGGCACGCCGCTGGTGGCGAACTCGCGGTTCGTCACCGGCTACCCCGCCCAGCTGCCCTTCAGCAGGGACCGGATCACCGTCGCCCTGCGCCACTTCGGGCCGAAGGCGCTGGAGACCTTCCTGCGCATCGAGCAGCCCGAGTACCTGACCGGGCCGCCGGGTCACCCCTCGGCGGCCGGGGACAAGGGCTGGACCTCCGTCGGACAGTTCTACGCCACCATCCGCGAGGGCCTGCTGCGACTGTCGGCGGAGCTGGGCGAACAGCGGCTCTTCAGCGGCGACCGCGCCCGCCAGGTGGGCCCCGAACACTTCTACAACTCCGGCGGCGAGATCTTCCCGGTCACCGGCCTGGCCACCGCGCTCAAGGCCCTGAAAGTGATCACCGACCAGGGCGAGGGCGTGAGCATGACCGTCTTCGACTCCGACGACCGGATCTTCGGCGAGGCCAGGGAGCCCGCGCACTACTTCCGCTTCAACGAGCTCCTCCAGCAGCGCGCCTACGGACCGCACGACACCCCGGCCACGGGACCGACCGGCCCCGCCGTGGACATCACATGGCGCGACGTCCACCCCATCGACCCCGGGGCCAAGGTGGCGCACTACCCGCGCGGCAGCGCCGTGCGCCGTGCCGCCGAGGAGTTCAACGAGGTGTACGCACAGCTCCTGTGCGTCCTCGAAGACGCCTTCACCGGCGCCCCGCCCCTGATCGGGGCCGCGGCGCCGGTGATGCTCCGGCTGCGGGAACTCGCCGAACGGCTCTACCGCAATCCCCACCCGGACCCCGCGAAATGCGCGCGGGGCCTGTACGCGAGCCCGACCTACGAGGTCACAGACCGGCACTTCGAGCGGGCGCGGACAGCCTCGGCGCGGTAGCGGGCGGCGGAGCCACGGTCCTCGGCGGTGCCGCGGTCCTCGGGGGCGGGGCGAGGGTGCGTTGCGCCGGGGGAGCCGCGGTCCTCGGGGGCGGGGCGAGGGTGCGTTCGACCGGCGGTGCCGCCGTCTTCGGCGGTGGGGCGAGGGTGCGTTGCGCCGGAGGAGTCGCCGGCTTCGTGGGCCGGGACGCCGCCGTCGTGCGGACGGGCGGGGGCGCGGAGGCCGTCCGCGGAGGAGCCGCCGAGGCCGTGCGCGGAGGGGCCGCGGAGGCCGTGCGCGGGGGCTGGGTGACCGGCGGGGCCGAGCGGGTGGGCCGGGGCGGCTTGCTCGTGACGGGCGGCGGCACCATGGGCGAGCCCGTCCTGGGCGGCGCCGTCCGCGACGGGGTGGGAAGCGTACCGGTCGGCGGCCTGGACGTGGTGGTTCCGCCGCCGGACGGCGGACGGGAGCCGGAGGGGGAGCCCCCGGAGGGGCCGTCGGACGGAGCCCCGGAGGGGCTTCCCGAACCGCTCCCGGAGCCCGTGCCGGAGCGGGATGGCGTGGCGGCGGGCGGCGGCGGCACGGGGAAGGTCGTGGAGTCGTCCGCGCCGTCGCTGCCCACCGGACGGTCGAAGCCCTTGTCGGGCTGGTAGGCGTCGACGAGCGGCAGGGTCTTCATCGGCCCCTCCTCCAGGGGCCTGGGGGCGATGACGGTGACCTGCGAGTTCTGGAAGCTCTCCCAGTGCTGCCCGGTGTATGTGGACGCCATGCGGTCGATGTTGCTCTCGGGCTGCAGCAGCGGGTTGCCGCAATTGCACTTGACCGCCGGATTGCGGTACGCGTCGAAGAGCATCGCGGTGCCCACCTGGACGACGGACAGATACGAGACCGTCTTGCCGTCCCCCTGGTAGTTGTGGTTCCTGACCAGGGTGTCCACGAGCACATGGCCCTCGCTCAGGCCCCTGACGTGCTCCTCGATCTTCTCGAAGGGGATCTTCCGGACCTTGGCCCAGGCCGCTCCCTTGACGCGGTCGCGCAGGAGCTCGCTGATCAGCTTGTTCTTGTCGCAGCGGGTCTTGCCGGGGACGCCGCCGATGACGCCCCGGGCGCCGGCCGCCTGGTCACCGCCGCGGGGCAGGGCCTTGACGCCCTGCAGATCGGTGCCCGGTGCCGGTATGAACGCACCCGGTGCGATCACCCCCGCGGCCTCCAGGGCTATCTCCGCGACCATCTTCTTCGAAGCCTTCGAACAGCCCACCGCCCCCGCGCCGCCCAGCAGCGCGCAGACGGCCAGCAGGGAGACGATCCTCATGCGTTCGCGCCTCACAGCGCACACCCCCCGATAGCCGGTCAACGAATTCCGACGTTCCAGTCCGTACGCGTTTCAGCACGAGGTCACCCAGCCGCTGCCGCAACTGGCGTACCCCGTCGGGCCGGTGCCCGGATCCGTGGTGGGTCCGGGAGTCTCCGGCTCCGATGTGCCGTCCGTCTGCTGGGGCGTGGCCACCCCGGTGGGTCCGCCGCCCGGGTTGCCGCCGCCCGGCTGCGAACCGCCGTCGTTCCGCAGGGCCATCAGGGCGGCGACCCCTCCGGCGAGCAGCACCAGCGCGACCACGACCGCCACGATCCACCCGGCCCTGCGCGGCACCGGCTCCGGGCCCGGTCCCGGCACCGGCACCGGCCCGGGGTGCGGCCGCGGACGCGACGGGTACCCGACGGACGGGGTGGACCCCTCCGGGGCCGGGGCGGGGGCGACCAGGGGCGTCGACAGGCCGCCCTGCTGCAGCCCGACCGGCACATCGACGCGCGGCGTCGGCGTGTCGGGCACCGTCAGCGGCGGTCCCGCGTTCGGGTGGCGCACCCGCTCGTCCAGGGCGGTACGGACGTACCCGGGCGGCTCCTCCGTGAGCAGGCCGCTCGCGACGCGCTCCAGGAGCTGCTCCGCCTCCGCCGAACCCATGCGGGCCTCCGGGTCCTTGCGCAGCAGCCCCTCCAGCACCGGCGTCAGCGGCCCGGCCCGCCGGGGCGGCGCGGGCTCGTCGTCGACGACGGCCCGCAGCGTGCTGAGCGCGTCACCCCGGCGGAACGGGGAGACCCCCTCCACGGCCACGTACAACAGGGTGCCCAGCGACCACAGGTCGGAGGGGATTCCCGGGCGGCGGCCCGTGGCGCGCTCCGGGGCGAGGTACTCGGCGGAGCCGACCAGATCGCCGGTGCGCGTCAGGGTGCCGGCCCCCTCGATGACGGCGATGCCGAAGTCGGTGAGCACCACCCGGCCCCCGGCCTCCAGCAGCACGTTCGCCGGCTTGACGTCACGGTGCAGCACCCCCACGGCATGGGCGGCGCGCAGCGCCTGCAGCACCTGGGCGCCGATTCTGGCGGCCTCCTTGGGCTGGAGGACGCCCTCCTGCCGGAGCACCCCGTCCAGCGACTGACCGCGCACCAGCTCCATGACGATCCAGGGGCGGCCCTCCTGCTCGACCACGTCGTGGACGGTGATCACATGAGGGTGGGCGACCCGCGCGGCGGCCCGCGCCTCCTGCTTCAGGCGCGCGTACAGCACCCGGACGTCCTCGTCGCGCATGTGCTCCGGCGCCCGGACCTCCTTGGCCGCGACCTCCCGGTCGAGCACCTCGTCCAGGGCGAGCCAGACGACGCCCATCCCGCCCTGGCCCAGCCGTTCCATGAGCCGGTACCGCCCGGCCAGCAGCGGCTTGCGCCGCGTGGTGTCCATCCCGTCCATGCCGTACGCCCCCTCCCCCTGCGTACGGCGTACCGAGCCGTGCGCATTCGGGCCACACTGGCTGGGACGTGGCTGTGGCCGAAACCGTTCCCGGCCGCGCGGGAAGGTCCGCTGATCCTTACCGGCGGGCGGTCAGCTGTTTGTCGAGCCAGCGCAGGACCTCGGGGTATTCCTCGCGCCAGGTCTGGAAGTTGTGGCCGCCCTCCTCGCGGACCAGCTGGTCGACCTTGGTCGGCGCCTTGGCCTTCCCGGCGAACTTCAGCATGGGCTCGTAGTACTTCTCCTCGCCCTTCTTGCTGGCGCCCAGGAGCAGCGACACCGGCGGCGGGGCCATGTGCTCCAGGCGCCAGATCAGGTCGGACTCGTTCTTGATCTGCTTGTTGCCCGCGTAGAGGTCACCGGTGTCGCGGTCCTGGCGCGCGAAGAGGTCGGTGGACAGCCCGGCCGCGGCGCCGTAGCGGGCCGGATTGGTCATGGCCGCCTTCAGCGCGCAGTACCCGCCGGTGGAGTTGCCCACCGCGCCCCAGCCGCCCCGGGAGTTGTCCGCGCGGTAGACGTCGTTGACGGCGATGGGCAGGTCCTGGTTGAAGAACGTCATGGCCTGGGGACCGCCCGGCACGTCCGTGCAGTTGGTGTCGCGGTCCGCCACCACCGACGGCCGGACCATCAGCACGATCGTCGGTCGGATCTCCTTGGCCACGACGGCGCGGGAGGCCGCCTGCGGGACCTTGATCTGGGTGATGAGGTTTTTGGAGACGCCGGGCTGCCCCGTGATCGCCACGATCACGGGGAACCTGTCGTTCTCGTGCCCCTTCTGGAAGTACTGCGGCGGCAGGTAGGCGAAGCCGTCCATGCTCAGCCCGCTGACGGGGCCGCGTATCTCGATCCGGTCGACCTGGCCGGCCTTCTCCTTCTGACCCAGACCGACGGACTCCTGCCCCTTGACGACGAGCGCGGGCGGCCGCTTGCCGTCCTTGCCCTCCCGCACCTCCTGCTTGCTGGAGTTGCGGCCGAGGAGCTCGTTCCAGGTGGAGTAGAAGCCGAACTCGTTGTTCGCCGCGACGAGCAGCACCGACAGGATGCCGAGCTGCGCCACCACGAGCAGACCGAGCCGGGAGAGCAGCGCCGGGAGGCCCTTCTTCGCGGCCCGCGGCCACAGCCACATCACGAGGGCGGCCAGCGCGACGGCGATGACCACCAGGAACAGCAGGAAAGTCTGTGACGTAAGGCCCACGGTTGTCGCTCCTCCTCGGAGTGGGTTCTCCGGGAGTGAAGAGGGAGTACGACCGGCCGGGGTTTCCTGCTTTGGTCATATTTGTGGCGGCATCCAAGATCGAACCTGTCCGGGCAACCCCTGTCGGCCGGCGGGCCGGTGCGTCTAGGGTGAAGGCGCAGCCGGTTCGCCCCGCCGTCCAGGCGGGCGCGTCGCAAGAGGGAACCCGGTGGAAATCCGGGACTGCCCCGCAGCGGTGAGCGGGAACGACCGCCGTCATACGCACTGGACCGCCCCAGCGGCCCGGGAAGCGACGGCCAATAGGTGCCGTGTCCTGATTCCGGACACGGCGTGCCCGCGAGTCCGAATACCTGCCGCTGCCCGCGTGCGACCGCACGCGGCGATCTCGGTGGCCTCGAGGGCGGGCCGGCGGTACGGACGGGCACGCCTGGGCGCGCTCCGCCACCATCTGCCGATCCTTCGTCCGCTCGGGCCCCCACCGGGATCCCCCCGCGACTCGCGAAGGAGAGTTCCGTGGCAACAGACCCCACCGCCCCCGCCGCCGTCCGCGCCCGGGCCACCGTCCACGGCTACCCCCGGCAGGGGCCCGGCCGTGAACTGAAGAAGGCCGTGGAGGGCTACTGGGCCGGCCGCGTCGACGCCGCCGCCCTGCACGACACCGCGGCCGCCCTGCGCCGCGACGCCTGGCGGCGCCTGGCCGACGCCGGCGTCCACGAGGTCCCCACCGGGGACTTCTCGCTCTACGACCACGTCCTGGACACCACCGTCATGATCGGCGCCGTCCCCGAGCGGTACCGCGCCGCCGTCGAGGCCGACGCCCTGGACGGCTACTTCGCCATGGCCCGCGGCACCCAGCAGCTGCCGCCGCTGGAGATGACGAAGTGGTTCGACACCAACTACCACTACCTCGTGCCCGAACTGGGCCCTGACACCGCCTTCACCGCCGACTCCAGCAAGCAGACAGGCGAGTTGAGGCAGGCCCTCGCCCTGGGGCACACGGCCCGGCCCGTGCTCGTCGGCCCCCTCACCTATCTGCTGCTGGCCAAACCCGCGCCCGGCGCACCGCCCGGCTTCCAGCCCCTCACCCTCCTCGACCGGCTGCTGCCCGTGTACGCCGAGGTCCTCTCCGACCTGCGAGCCGCCGGCGCCACCTGGGTCCAGCTCGACGAGCCCGCCCTGGTGCAGGACCAGCCCCCGGCCGTACTGAACGCCGCCGCCCGCGCCTACCGGGAGCTGGGCGCGCTCACCGACCGGCCCAAGCTGCTGGCCGCCACCTACTTCGACCGCCTGGGCGACGCCCTGCCCGTCCTCGCGAAGTCCCCCGTCGAGGGCCTGGCCCTGGACTTCACCGGGCGCGCCGCCGCCAACCTCGACGCCCTCGCCGCCGCCGGCGGCCTGCCCGGCAAGCGCCTGATCGCGGGCGTCATCGACGGCCGCAACGTATGGATCAACGACCTCGAGCGGTCCCTGTCCACCCTCGCCACCCTCCTCGGCCTCGCCGACCGGGTGGACGTCGCCCCCTCCTGCTCCCTGCTGCACGTCCCCCTCGACGCCACCGCCGAGCGCGACGTCGACCCGCAGGTCGCCCGCTGGCTCGCCTTCGCCCGGCAGAAGGCCGAGGAGACCGTCACCCTCGCCCGCGGCCTGAACGAGGGCATCGACACCATCGCCCCGCAGCTCGCCGCCAACCGCTCCGCCCGGGCCTCCCGCGCCGCCTCCGCCCTCACCCGCGACCCGGCCGTACGGGCCCGCGCGGAGGCCGTCACCGCCGCGGACGCCCGCCGCCCTCAGCCGTACCCCGAGCGCGCCGTCGCCCAGCAGGCCCGGCTCGGCCTGCCGCTGCTGCCCACCACGACCATCGGATCCTTCCCCCAGACCCGCGAACTGCGCACCGCCCGCGCCGACCTGCGCGCCGGGCGTATCGACGCCGCCGCCTACGACGAGCGCGTCGCGACCGAGATCCGCGAGGTCCTGGCCTTCCAGGACAAGGCCGGGCTCGACGTCCTCGTCCACGGCGAGCCCGAACGCAACGACATGGTGCAGTACTTCGCCGAGCGGCTGACCGGCTACCTGGCCACCCAGCACGGCTGGGTGCAGTCCTACGGCACCCGCTACGTCCGCCCGCCGATCCTCGCCGGCGACATCTCCCGCCCCGAGCCGATGACCGTGGCCTGGACGACCTACGCCCAGTCCCACACCCGGCGTCCCGTCAAGGGGATGCTCACCGGTCCCGTCACCATGCTCGCCTGGTCCTTCGTCCGCGACGACCAGCCGCTCGCCGTCACCGCCCGCCAGGTCGCCCTCGCCCTGCGGGACGAGGTCGGCGACCTCGAGGCCGCGGGCACGGCCGTCATCCAGGTTGACGAGCCCGCGCTGCGCGAGACGCTGCCGCTGCGCACGGCCGACCGGGCGGAGTACCTGGCGTGGGCCACCGAGGCGTTCCGGCTCACCACGGCCGGGGTCCGGGCGGACACCCAGATCCACACCCACATGTGCTACGCGGAGTTCGGCGACATCATGGCCGCCATCGAGGACCTGGACGCCGACGTCATCAGCCTGGAGGCCGCCCGCTCCCGCATGCAGGTCGCCGGTGAACTGGCCGCGGCCGGCTACGCGCACGCCGTCGGTCCGGGCGTCTACGACATCCACTCACCACGCGTCCCGGACACCGAGGAGATCGCCGCGCTGCTGCGCACGGGCCTTGAGGCCATCCCGGCGGAGCGGCTGTGGGTCAACCCGGACTGCGGTCTGAAGACCCGTGGCTGGGCGGAGGTACGGACCTCGCTCGAGCACCTGGTCGAGGCCGCCCGCCGGGTCCGCGCGGAGCGCGGCGGCGGGCAGTAGCCGGGCGGGGCAACGCCCCGGGCGACCGGCCGGGTGTGCCGCGGTAGCGGCTGAGCGATGGCCCCGGCCCTCCGCGGCGGAGCCACGCGGCCCCGCGGTCGGCCCGTGGCGAGCCGGCCGGGCCGTCGTGGCGGTGAGCCGCCGGCCCCGGCCGGCCGGTGACCATAACGGTCCGCACAAGGCCGACCGTTATGGTCACCGGCCCCCGAAGCCGCCGCCGCGCCGGCCCGTACCGCTGCTGAGGGGCGGCGGGGCAGGGCCGGCGCGGCGGCTCCCGCGGATCAGCCGGCCGCCGGGGCGGGCGCCGTGAGCGGGCGGCCGCAGCGCAGGTTCCACCGTCCGGCGCGGCCGGTCAGCTCGGTCAGGGTCAGAGGGGCCACGTCCAGGCGCCAGAACACCGCCGGCGGCAGCCCGAGCGCGTGGACGGCCGCCGCGCGGATCACCGCGGGATCCGCCACGGCCAGGATCCGGCCGCCGTCGCCCCCGGCCAGGCCGTCCAGCCAGCCGCCCACCCGGGCGACCAGGTCGAGCACGCTCTCGCCGCCGTGCGGCGCGGCCCCGGGGTCCGCCAGCCAGGCCGCCACCGCCTCCGGTTCGCCGGCCGCCAGCTCCTCCAGCGACCGGCCCCGCCACCGGCCCACCTCGAGGTCACGCAACCCCGGGGCGGGGGCCGGGTCCAGGCCCAGCGCGGCGGCCGTCTCCCGGCAGCGCCTCGACGGCGCCGCGACGGCGCGCGCACCGCCCGGCAGCGAAGCGGCGGCCGCGCGCGCCCGGCGCGTCCCCGCCTCGTCCAGCGGCGCGTCGTCGTCGAAGCGCGCGGCCCGCGATGCGAGCCCGGGCGCGGGTGAGATCAGCATCACACGAACGGTCACGGTCCTCGTCTCCTCCCCGGCGGCGGACGGGCGCTCGGGCCCAAGAGCCCAGCAGACCACGGGCATCGGGCGGGGCGTGCGCGGGGGGTGCGCATCCATACGCCCGTAGCGCGGTGATCCGGTAGGCGGTACGGTCGCGTGTACATGACGACGGTGCGCCTCGGAAGCCGGTGTGAATCCGGCACGGTCGCGCCACTGTGTACCTGACGCGCGCCCCCCGCTGATCTCCGGGGCGGCGGCAGGAAGTCAGACCCGGCACCGTCGCCCGCACCAACGATCGGGACGCGTTGTTCCCCAGGAGGTTCCGCCATGGCCCAGTCCGCTGTCCCCGCGTCGAGCACCCCCGCCATACCGGAGGTCGCCCCCATCGAGCTGAAGGCCATCGCTCCCTGGGTGGTCTTCGTGGGGCTCCTGATGCTCACCCTGCTCTACTTCGTCGGGGCGGAGCAGGGTGCCACGGCGCTCATCTCCGGCGAGGGCGTGCACGAGTGGGTGCACGACGGCCGTCACCTGCTCGGCTTCCCCTGCCACTGACCACCGGGGGAACGAGCTCGTGAACTCCGTATCCGTAAGAGCCCTGCTCGTGCGGGGCATGCTCGCCGGCCTCGCCGCCGGCGTACTGGCCCTGATCACCGCCTATCTGCTCGGCGAGCCCCATGTGGACGCCGCCATCGCCTTCGAGGAGGCCCACAGCCACGACCACGGCGGCGGTGAGGAGCTGGTCAGCCGCACGATGCAGGCCACCGGCGGCCTCGCCACCGGCATCCTGGTCTACGGCGTCGCGCTGGGCGGCATCGCCGCGCTGGCGTTCTGCGTGGCCCTCGGCCGCGTCGGCCGGTTCGGCCCGCGGGCCACGGCGGCCCTGCTCGCGCTCGGCGCGTTCGTGGCCGTCTTCCTCGTGCCGTTCCTGAAGTACCCGGCCAACCCGCCCGCGGTGGGCGACCCGGACACCCTCGATCAGCGCACGGCGCTGTTCTTCCTGATGATCGCGCTCAGCATGCTGCTGGCGATCGGCGCGGTCATCCTGGGCAAGCGGCTCGCCCCCCGGCTCGGCAACTGGCACGCCACGGTGGCGGCCGGGGCCGCGCTGGCCGTGGCGGTCGGGCTCGCGTACGCGTTCCTGCCGTCCGGCGACAATGTGCCGGAGGGCTTCCCGGCGACGCTGCTGTGGCAGTTCCGCCTGTCGGCTCTCGCCGTCCAGCTGGTGCTGTGGACCGGGTTCGGCCTGGTCTTCGGCGAGCTGGCGGAGCGGCTCGTCGCGCCGAAGAAGGCACGCGAGCGACAGCCGGGCGCGGCGGTCACGCCGACGGCCTGACCTTGCTTTTCGCCCGGACCGCGCTTCGCGCGGTGTCCTCAAGCGCCGGACGGGCTGGAAATCCAGCCCGTCCGGCGCTTGAGGACAAGAAACGGTGAAAGGGCGGGTAGGGGAACACCCCCGCTCACCCCCCGGTATGCACCGCCAGCATCCGCTCCACCGTCCTCGACCACGGGAACTCCTCCGCCCGCCCCCGCGCGGCGCCCCGCTGCCGTGCACGCGAGCCGGTCACCAGGCGGGCCACCGCCTCCGCCATCGCCGGCGCGGTCGCCGGCACCGCCAGGCCCGCCCCCGGAGCCAGCAGCTCGGGCGCCGCGCCACGGTCCGCCGTGACCACCGGCGTGCCGCAGGCCAGGGCCTCCAGGACCGACAGGCCGAACGCCTCCACCGGGCAGGGGGCCAGGGCCACATCGGCCCGGGCCGTCAGCGCGGCCACGGCGTGGCGGTCGCCGACGTGGCCGTAGAAGCGCACGGGCAGACCGGCCGCCCGCCGCTCCAGACGTACGCGCTCGGGGCCGTCGCCCAGCACGTCCAGCCGGGCGGCGATGCCACCCCGCCGCAGCAGACGCAGGGCCTCCACGGGCAGGTGGGGCGACTTCTCCCGCGAGAGGCGGCCCGTGTGCACCAGCGCGATGCCCGGCTCCGGCAGCGTGGTCCCGGCGGCCGCGGGACGGAAGACGTCCAGGTCGACGCCCAGCGGCACCCGGTGCAGCGCCGGGGCCGCCACACGGGAGAACTCCGCGCAGGAGAAGGCCGACGCCGCGACCACCGCGTCGAACGCCCCGGCCAGCCGGCGGTTCCACGCGTCCGCCGGCCGGCCCGGCGGCAGCCACGAGGGCAGGCGGGGCGCCAGGATCGCGTCGAGCCGCTCATGGGAGAGCAGCACCGAGCGCACGCCGTGCGCCCGGGCCCAGCCCGCCGCACGCACCAGCGTCAGCTTGTCCGACACCTCGACCGAATCCGGCGCCAGGCGCCGCAGCAGGGCGCGCAGCGCCCGCGGCGCGAGCAGCAGCCGGTAGCCGCCGCCCACCGGCACACCGGGCAGGGTCACCCGCAGCCCGTCGCGGTCGTCGCGCGCCCACGCGTACCGGCGGCCCGGCACGACCAGCACCCGCTCGTGGCCCGCGGCGACGTAGCCCCGGCCCAGGGCGTCCAGCGTGGTGCGCAGACCACCGGAGGCCGGGCCGTAGAAGTTGGCCAGCTGCACGATCCTCACGGCACGGCCCCTCGTGCGGTGCGCACCAGCGCGGCGTACGTGCACGGGCGCGCCCCCGCCGCCAGGGCGGCGTCGACCGCCTCAAGGGCGCGCTCGCGCAGCCCCGGCCGGTCCAGGTCGGCGGGGTGCAGCGCGATGCGGAACGGCCGGCCGCGGGCCGACCACCGGCGCGCCGCGGCCGGCATGAGCGCCGCGCCCGCCCGTTCGCCGAGGCCGCCGGGCCGGTGGGACAGGGCCGGCATCCGGTGCCGGCGGCCGGTGCGCAGGTCGTCCACCGCCAGATGGCTCGTCGTGTACTGCAGGCCCAGGCCGCGCAGCGCCGCCCGGCTGCCCGCGGAGGCGAGCCAGCCCGGCGGGGTGAAGCCCTCCGGCACGATGCCCACCGAGGCCAGGGCGGCCAGCCCGCGCTCCAGCCTGTCGCGCGCCGCCCGCTCGTCGAGCGCGCCGAACTCCGCACAGCCGCGGGCCAGCACGGTGTTCAGCCACCGGCGGACCGGCGGAGCGCCGGGTACGGCCTGATGGGCGTAGCCGTGCAGCGCGAGCTCGTGGCCACGCCCCCGCGCGTCGTGCAGCCACCGCACCAGGGCCGGGTCGTCCGGCAGCGGCACTCCCCGCCAGGCGCCCGGCACCAGCAGCAAGGTGGCGGGCACGCCGCGGTCGTCCAGGTCCGCCAGCCACCGGCGGCTCCGCGCGAAGCTCCAGGGGGCGACGTCGTGCACCGAGACCACGAAGACCGCTCTCACACCCCCAGAATCCCGCAGCCGCCGGGTGCGCGCCTCCGGGGCGGGGCGAGCGCCGCGGGCACGATCGGTGTACGCCGGGTGAACTCCGGCCCCGGCCCGCGGGCTTGCGCCGCGGGTGGACGAACGGCGGCCGCCCGGTACCGTGGTGCGACGAAGCACACTTGATACGGGGCGAATACGGGGGATGTGTCATGCCGGAGCGGCTCGTCGTGCTCGCCGGCGGCGGGGCGGGAGGCGGCGGTCGGCAAAACCCCGCCCCCTTCGCCCACTACCCGCCCGACCTGCTCACCGCGGCACTCGGGCGGATACCGCGGGAGTCGGTCACCCGGTTCACCGAGTCCTGGAACGACCTGCCCGCCGACGCCCACCTGGGGGCGGCCACCCCCTACCGCTTCCGCCGCTACGGCAGGTTCCGCCTCGTCGGCGGCCGCCTGCGACCGCTGCCGCACGTCGCCTTCTTCCAGGACCGCGCCGTGAACAGGGTCAACGGCGGAGTGGACCGCATGTTCGCCCCGCTGCACGAGGCGGTGGCGGCCGGGGCCGCCCTGCACACGGTCGTACGGACCCTCCTCGGCCGCCTCCCCGGCCCGCGCACCGGCATCGACACGTGCGGCGTCCACCAGATCCGCGTCACCGCCACCGCCGACGCCGAGGGGCACCCCACACCCGAGGGCATCCACCGGGACGGGCACAGCTACGTCGCCCAGGTGCTGATCCGGCGCGAGAACGTGCGGGGCGCCGAGTCCTGCCTGTACGACCTGCGCGAGCGGCCCCTGCACCGGGCGTCGCTGACCGAGCCGCTGGAGACGATCGTCCTGGACGACCGGCGCGTGCTCCACGGGGTCTCCCCGCTCCTGCCCGCGCCGGGCGCCGGCGCGGGCGTCCGCGACATGCTGCTCGTCGACTTCTTCCCCGGTGACGAGGGCGGCGCCGGCGGGGACCGCTGAGAGGAGCACCACAGGGCGACGGCCGCCGGAACGTCCGCGTCCGTGTGCAGACTTGGCCCCGACGGCTTGTCATGACCACCAGCCAGGAGGCGCCATGCGTTACGCGGACGGCCCGAGCGTTCACGACGAGGTGCGGATCGCCGCCGCACCCCCCGAGGTCTGGCGGCTGGTGACCGACATCGGTCTGCCGGCCCGGCTCAGCCCCGAACTCCAGCGCACCGAGTGGCTGGACGACGCCACCGGACCGCGGCTGGGCGCGCGCTTCGCCGGCCACAACCGCCACCCGCTGGTGGGCGAGTGGCGGACCGTCTCCCATGTGGTCGACATGGACCTTGAGCGGCGCTTCGCCTGGGCGGTCACGGACCCGGACAACCGGTTCGGCGGCGGCCCCGCCGACCCCGCACACCCCCTCGCCACGTGGGCGTTCGATCTCCGGCCCGAGGAGGGCGGCACCCTGCTGCGCCACTCGGCGCGCCTGGGGCCGGCGCCCTCCGGGCTCAGCGCGGCGATCGACCGGATGCCGGAGCGGGAGGAAGAGCTGCTCACCAGGCGTCTGGGCGAGCTGCGCACCGGCATCCGGGCCACGCTCGAGGGCGTCAAGCGGCTCGCGGAGGAGCAGGCGTAATTCCGGAGGGACAGCGGCCAGCCTGGTACGGAAAATCCTGATTTTCGATGATGGTGATTCCATGACCATGATCAAGGCCATCACCTTCGGCACCTACGGCCCCGCCGAGGTGCTCCAGCTCGTCGACACCGACCTGCCCTCCCCGGGGCCCGGTCAGGTCCGGCTCGCCGTCCGCTGCGCCGGCGTCAATCCGCTCGACCACAAGCTCCGCAGCGGCGCCCTGTCCGAGGTGTTCCCCCTCGAGCTCCCGCACATCCCGGGCGTGGAGGCCTCCGGCATCGTCGAGGCGGTCGGCGAGGGGGTCACCGAGGTGCGGGCGGGGGACGCGGTCCTGGGCCGCACGGCCACCGGCGCCTACGCCGAACAGGCCCTGGCGCCGGCCACGGAGCTGGTGGTCAAGCCGCTCTCGCTGTCCTGGGAGGAGGCGGCGGCCCTGCCCGTGGCGGCCGAGACCGCCTGGCGCGCGCTGGACGCGCTGCGGCTGAGCGAGGAGGAGACGCTGCTGATCCACGGCGCCGCGGGGGGAGTGGGCACCCTGGCGGTGCAGTTCGCCCGCTCCCGCGGCATCCGGGTGGTCGGCACGGCGAGCGAGTTCAACCACGAGTACCTGCGCGGCCTCGGCGCGACCCCGGTCGCCTACGGGGAGGGCGTCGCCGACCGGGTGCGGGAGGCCGTGCCGGAAGGGGTGGACGCGGCACTGGACGCCGTCGGCAAGGGCGACGCCGTCGGGGTGTCCGTCGAGCTGACCGGCGGCCCCGACCGGGTGGTGACCATCGCCGACGACGAGGGCGCCCGGCGGCACGGCGTGCGCTTCAGCTCCGGCCCCAGCGCCCAGACCGTGACCGCGCTGGGCGCCGCCCTCGGCCTCCACGAGGCCGGCATCCTGCAACTGCCCATCCACCGCGTCTACCCGCTCAGCCAGGCGGCCGAGGCCCACCGCGCCAGCGAGCACGGCCACCTCACCGGGAAGATCGTCCTGGCCGTGGTGTGAGGCCGCGCGCGAGCGGGGTCAGAGCCCGATCGTGAGCTCCGCCTCCGCAGCCAGTCGCGGCAGCCGGGCGGTGGTGACGAGCGCGAGCTCCTGCCGGCGGTCCGGGCCCGGCCGCCACTGGCCGCCGGCCAGCGGCAGCAGCGCGACGTTGGGCGTGGGCCCGCTGGTGAAGTCGACCAGACCCGCGATCGTCGGCAGCCGGGTCCGGCCGAGGGCCGCCGCGATCGCCGGCCGGTCGGTGGGGTCCGCGGCGGTGGCCAGGGCGTGGGCGGCGATCTACGAGCGCGTGGGCCGGGCCGAGCGGCTGCGACCACGGCCTGCCCGTGGCGCGCTGGAAGTCACCAGCGAGCACCGGGCCCCGGGTGCCGCCGCCGTCCCGGCGACGGCCGGCAGATGACAGCCGCATCCGTCGAATGCCCTGCGCAACCGGCATATTGGACAGCCGTCATCCGGCCGATCTGCCGACGATCTGGAACGGCGGAGCCTCATGTGCCGTCCGACCCCCGGTGCGCGCCTGGTGACGTCGTATACGGAAGTTGACACAGGTCACACGGAGATGGCCGCGCCCCTTGGGGGATCGTCCAGGTGCCGTTGCCCCCGGGGCGGATGGTGAGATCCGGCCAACGATCACCAAGGGCCCCACGGCTCCTGCCCGGTGCGCCCCGCGTGGGGTTCGGGCATGGCGCACTATATGGCTGAGCGGTCGGGAGGCAGAGGTGTCACCCGAGGCCGAGGCACCCGTGTGCCCGGAGCCGCGTCGTCGTCGTGCGGTCCCGGCTCCGGTCGCACGGCTCGGAGACCGGACGTCCGCGTCCGGCCCGTGGCAGGGGAGGGGTCGCGGCCGGAGTGGGGAGTCCGGTCGCGCGGGGAGCCGAACCGGTGATCAACCGATGTGCGGGGGCGCCCGGACCGGCGCCGTACGCACACGTCGTGTACGGACGCCACGCGCCCCACGCGCGGTTTCGTCCGTGGGGGGAGAAGCACATGGGGCGTACACCACGTCTGGTCGCGGCCTGGGTCGCGGCCGCCCTGCTGGCGGTGGGGCTGCCCACCGCCGGCGCGAGCGCGGCGGGGGCCGTACCGCGCGTCGACCTGCGCGTCCTCGTCGTCGACGACGGCGGGCCCGCCGTCGAGGCGATCCGCACCGAACTGGAGACCGCCGGCACGCCGTACACCAGGGTCGACCTCGCCGATCCGGGGCGCCCGCGCGTGGACGAGGCGTTCCTCAGTGACACCGTGGACGGCAGACCCCGGGCCAAGTACCAGGGCGTGGTCCTGCCCCACGACAATCCCTTCGGGGACGGCTCGGCGGAGATGGCTGCCGTCGCCGGATACGAGAGGCGTTTCGGCATCCGGCAGGTGGACGCCTACACCTACGCCCGTCCGGCCGTCGGCCTGAACGCCGCCTACGCCGGCACCCTGGACGGACGGACCGCGCAGGTCACCGCGGAGGGGGCCGCGGGGCCGTTCGGCTACCTCAGGAAAAACGTTCCGTTCGAGGACAACGACAGTGGCGTGGGCGAAAGTTACGGCTACCTCGGCGTGCCGCTCGAGCGACAGGCGGACGGCGCGACGTACACCAGCTACCTCGACGCCCCCGTGCCCGGGCAGTCCCGGCGCGGCTCGCTGATCGGGCAGTACACCCACGACGGACGCAGCGAACTGGTCGTCACCTTCGTCTACAACCGGCACCAGAGCCAGTTCAGGCTGCTCTCGCGCGGCATCGTGGAGTGGCTGACCCAGGGCGTCCACCTGGGCGCGGCCCGCAACTACTTCGCGATCCACGTCGACGACGTCTTCGGCTCCGACGACCGGTGGGACTCCCGGCTCAACTGCACCCCGGGCGACGTCGACTGCCCGCCGGGGACCCACCCCGAGACCGACCCGATCCGGATGACCGCCGCCGACGCCCAGCACGCCGCGCAGTGGTCACGCGACCACGGCCTCACCCTGGACCTGGCCTTCAACGGCGGTGGCAGCGAGGGCTACAAGGAAGCACACGCCGGCTCCGACCCCCTCGCCCAGCAACTGGTCTCCGACCAGAGCGCGTTCCGCTGGATCGACCACACCTACAACCACCCCTTCATCGGCTGCGTCCAGGACACCTCCGTGGTGCCGTGGAGGTGCGCCACCGACGCGCTGGGCAACGTCCGCTGGACCTCACGGGCGGCCATCACGGCCCAGATCGGCGACAACCGGGCCTGGGCGGCCCGGCAGGGCCTGGCCGTCGACAAGGACGAACTGGTCACCGGCGAGCACTCCGGACTCGCGACCCTGCCGCAGCAGCGGGACGACAACCCCGAGCTGGCGCCCGCCCTCACCCAGGCCGGCGTCGCCTGGCTCGCCGCCGACAGCTCCCGCGAACGCGAACAGCGCCGGCTCGGGCCGGCCCTGACCGTGCCCCGCTACCCGATGAACATCTTCTACAACGCCGGCAAGGTCACCGAGCAGGTCGACGAGTACAACTGGCTCTACACCCGCGCCTCCGACGGCGGCAGCGGCCTGTGCGAGGGCTCGGCCACCACCACCTGCCTCGAGGCGCCGCTGCCGGCCGAGACCGGCTACACCGACCACATCGTGCCGCTGGAGAGCCGCATCGCCATGGGCCATGTGCTCGCCAACGACCCGCGCCCGCACTTCATCCACCAGTCCAACCTCGCCGAGGAACGCATCGGCTACCGGGCGCTGGAGAAGATCCTGGCCGACTACCGCGCCCTCTTCGCCGACAGCACCCCGCTGGTCAACCTCCGGATGCGGGACATCGGCGCGGAGCTGCGCAAGCGCGCCACCTGGGCCGCCGCCGTCAAGGCCGGCACCGTCAGCGCCCACCGCACCGGCTCCGACATCACCGTCAGCGCCCCCGCCGGCGTCGACGTCACCGCGACCCTGCCCACCGGCACCGTCCAGGTCCAGGGCACCGGCCGCATCCCCTTCGGCACCGCCTACGCCGGGCAGCGCTCCGGCTGGGCCGCCCCCGCCGCCGGCCAGGGCACCCTCGCCTTCGCCCTGCCCGACGGCACCTGGGCACCACGCATCCTCTCCGGCAAGGCCACCCGGGTACCGGCCCCCGCCACCGCGCTCCCCGTACCGCGGGGCGTCAGCACCCCGGTGCCCCACGGCCCCGGCGACAGGGACCGGCGCTGATGCCGGCCCGCACCTTCGTGCCGCACCGTCCTGTCGCCGCACCGCCTTCTGGAGAGAACCGACTTCCATGCACGGACCGTCAGCCGATACGGCGTCCGCCGCTCCCTCGGTGACCCTGCTCACCGAGGGGACCTATCCGCACAGTCACGGCGGGGTCAGCGTCTGGTGCGACCAGCTCGTCCAGGGCATGCCCGACGTCGACTTCCGCGTCATCGCCGTCACCGGCACCGGCCGCGAACCGCTCGCCTGGCAGCCGCCGGGCAACGTCCGGGCCGTCGACACCCTCCCCTTGTGGGGGCCGCCCCCGCCCGGCCGCGCACCCCGCGGCCGCGCCCTGAAACGCTTCCTCACCTGCTACGAGCGGTTCCTGCTCGCCCTGCTGGACCCCGCGCAGGAACAGCACTTCGCCCGCGGCCTGTACCGGCTGGCCGACCACGCCGACGACGGCACGCTCTTCGCGGCCCTGCGCGGTGAGCAGGCGGCCCGCCTGCTCACCCGCGTCTGGAACCGCCCCCACCTCGCCACCGCCGCCGCGCGCCCCACCCTCCACGACGCCCTGGCCGCCACCGACCTGCTGGAGCACGCCCTGCGCCCGCTCGCCGCCCGGCCACCCGACCACGGCATCACCCACGCGGTGAGCGGCGGCCTGGCCACGCTGCCCGGCCTGGTCGCCCAGCACCGCCACGGCACCCCGTTCCTGCTCACCGAACACGGCGTCTACCTGCGCGAGCGCTACCTGGGATTCCGCACCGAGCCCTACCGCTGGCCCGTCAAGGCCCTGATGCTGGGCCTGTTCAGGATGCTCGCCCAGGAGAGCTACCGCCGCGCCGCGCTCGTCACCCCCGGCAACCGCTACAACCGCCGCTGGGAGGAGCACGGCGGCACCCCGCCCGAACGCATCCGCACCGTCTACAACGGCGTCGACCCGGCCGCGTTCCCGCCCGCCGGCCCCGAGCCGTCCACCCCGACCCTGAGCTGGGCCGGCCGGGTCGACCCCATCAAGGGCCTGGAGACCTTGATCCGCGCCTTCGCGCTCGTACGGGCCGAACTGCCCGACGCACGGCTGCGCCTGTTCGGCGGCACACCGCGCGGCGGCGAGGGCTACCGCAGCGCCTGCCAGGCGCTGGCCGCCGAGCTCGGCGTGGCCGACGCCGTCACCTTCGAAGGACGCGTCGAGGACATCCGCGACGCCTACGCCGCCGGCAACGTGGTGATGCTCTCCAGCATCAGCGAAGGCTTCCCCTTCACCCTCATCGAAGCCATGTCGTGCGGCCGGGCCACCGTCTCCACGGACGTGGGCGGCGTCCGCGAGGCGGTGGGCGACAGCGGACTGGTCGTACCACCCCGCGATCCGCGGAGCATGGCCCGCGCGGCGCTGCGGCTGCTGGGCGACGCCGGGCTGCGCGCCCGCATGGGCGAGGCCGCCCGGCTGCGCGTCATCGAACAGTTCACCCTCCGGCAGACCATCAGCGCCTTCCGCGACATCTACCACGACCTCGCCGGCCTGCGGCGGAACGGGCCCAAGACCCCGCACGCCGCCGTCTCCCCGCCCGTCATGGCCCTGGCCGCCGGCGGTGCGCGATGAGCGGCCTGCTGCGGCTCGTGCCCGACGAGCCCGAACCCGCCCACGCCCTCGCGGCCGCCGCACCACGCGCCCGCGCCCGCCCCCGGTGGGCCGCGGACCCGCTCGACGAACTCGCCGAGGAACTGGGCGGGGTGTGCGCCGCGGCCGTCCACCCGGACGAGATAGCCGCCGTCCTGGAGGCCGACGGGCTGACCGGCGACCAGATCGCCGAACGCTACGGGCGCCACGACGCCTTCGAGCTGGCGGCCGAGCTCTACGCCCGGGTGCCGCGCAGCCACCCCGAACCGGACCCCCGGCCCGACCCCTGGCGGGTGGCGCCGGGCCCGTTCCTGCTGCGCTCCCTGATCTTCACCCTGCCCGGCCTCGGCTACGCCCTCGCCTCGCCCCTGACGGACGGGAACCGGGAGAGCCCCGGGCTGCCCGCCGGCACCGGGGCGCTGGTGGTCTCCGCGCTCGTGGCCTGGGCGTGGAACCAGGCGCTCGCCCACCGCGCGTACACCCGCCTCGCGGCCGGCGGGCGCGCGGCGGCGGGCCGCAGCCTGGCGACGGGCGCCCCGCTCGGCGCCCTGCTCGCCACCGGCGCCGCGCTGGCCCTGCCCGCGCCGGCGGGGGCGCACGCCTTCGCGGCCGGCCAGGTCCTCTACCTGGCGGCGGCCACCGTCCTGCTGGTCCTCGGCCGCGAACGGCTCCTGCTGGGCGCCCTGCTGCCCACCGCCACCGGGGGAGCGGTCCTGCTGTTCACCCAGCCGCCACCCGGCGTGGGCGTCGCCCTGCTGCTCGCCTCCACCGGCGGCGCGCTGTTCGCGGCCGGCCACGAGATCGCCCGCACCCGGCGCGAGGAAGGCGCCCCGGCAGCCGGGCCGCCGGCCCCCTCCCCGCTCGCGTCGGTCCCCTTCGGCCTGTTCGGCCTCGGCTGCGGGGCACTGACCGCCCTCGCCGCCCTGGGCGAGAGCGCCGTCCACCGCACGGGCGGCGCCGGCGGCCCCGCCGTCCTCGCCCTCACCCTCAGCATGGGCGCCGCCGAATGGCTGCTCCACCGCTGCCGCGGCCTGGCCCTCGCGGCACTGGCCGCCGCCACGACCACCACCGGACTGCTGATCCGGGCCGTCCGGGTGCTCACCCTCTGCGTCACCGGCTACCTCGCGGCCCTGACCGTCCTCGCCCTCGCCGTCGGCGCCCTGTGGCCCGGCGCCCCTCCGCCCGACGCCGTGCGCCTGACCGCTCTGCTCGCCCTCGGCGCGGTGCTCTGGTCGGGGCTGCTGCTCCAGGCCCACGGCGTCGCCTGGCTCCCCGCCCTGCTCTGCCTGGGCGCCGCCGGGACCCAGGCCGCCGCCCTCGCGCTGAGCCTGTGGGCCCCGGCGACCGGCCAACTGCTGATCTGTACCGGTGCGGCGGCCGTCCTGCTGGCCGTCGCCACCGCCCTGCTCGGGCGGATCACCACGCACCGCTGACCGGCGCCCGCCGGTGAAACGCTCCGCCGCACCACGTCCCCGGCACCACCCGTTCCGCACGGAGGAGACCCGCATGTCCGCAACCGCAACCGTCGCCGTCACCGGCGCCGAAGGGTTCATCGGCTCGCACCTCGTCCAGGCGCTCGTCGCCGACGGCCACCGCGTCCGCGCGATGGCGCAGTACAACTCCTTCTCGTCCTTCGGCTGGCTCGAGGACCTGCCCGCCGACGTGCTCGACCACACCGAGGTGGTCCTCGGCGACGTCCGCGACCCCGGCTCCGTACACGGCCTGGTCAAGGGCGCCGAGACCGTCTACCACCTGGCCGCGCTCATCGCGATCCCGTACTCCTACCGCGCCCCGCACAGCTACGTCGAGACCAACGTCACCGGCACCCTCAACGTCCTGGAGGCCGTCCGCCACCTGGACGTCCCACGCCTGGTCCACACCTCCACCAGCGAGACCTACGGCACCGCGCGGACCGTACCCATCACCGAGGACCACCCCATCAACACCCAGTCCCCCTACGCCGCGTCCAAGGCGGGCGGGGACCGGCTCGCCGACAGCTACCACGCCAGCTTCGGCCTCCCCGTCGTCACCCTGCGCCCCTTCAACACCTTCGGCCCGCGCCAGTCCATGCGGGCCGTCATCCCCACCGTCATCGGCCAGGTCGCCGCCGGGGAACACACCATCACCCTCGGCGACCTGCGCCCCACCCGCGACTTCAGCTACGTGGCGGACACCGTGGCCGCCTTCCGCGCCGTCGGCACCGCGCCCGCCGCCGCCGTCCTCGGCCGCACCTTCAACTCCGGCACCGGCGAGGAGATATCCATCGGCGACCTGGTGACCCTCATCGGCAAGCTCATGGACGTCGATCTCGAGGTCGTCGAGGACGCCCGGCGTGTGCGTCCCGCCGACTCCGAGGTGATGCGCCTGGTCGCGGACGCCTCGCGGCTGCGGGCCGCCACCGGCTGGTCCCCGGCCCACACCCTGGAGCAGGGACTGCGCGAGACCGTCGCGTTCTTCCGCGACCCGGTCAACCTCCGCCGGTACAAGACCGGCATCTACAACGTCTGACGTTCCGTCCCCACCCATCGCGGCACGAGAGAGGAACGGCACCCATGCACGTAGTCATCCTGGCCGGAGGCAAGGGCGTCCGGCTGCGCCCGTACACCACCGCGCTGCCCAAGCCCCTGGTGCCCATCGGCGACCAGCACGCCATCCTCGAGATCGTCATGCGCCAGCTGGCCGGCGCCGGATTCACCAGCTGCACCCTGGCCATCGGCCACCTCGGCCACATCATCCGGGCCTACGTCGGCGACGGCTCCCAGTGGGGCATCCGCGTCGACTACGCCTCCGAGGAGAGCCCGCTGGGCACCATGGGCCCGCTGCTCACCATGACCGACCGGCTGCCCGAACACTTCCTGGTCATGAACGGCGACATCCTCACCGACCTCGACTTCGGCGACGTCCTGCGCGACCACGTCGCCTCCCGGGCGCCGCTGACCATCGCCACCTACGCCCGCAAGGTCAGCATCGACTTCGGCGTCCTGACCACCGACTCCGGCCGCGTCGTCGGCTTCGCCGAGAAGCCCAGCATGGACTACCGCGTCTCCATGGGCGTTTACGGAGTCTCCCGCTCCGCCCTCGCCCGCTACACCCCCGGCCTGCCGCTGGGCTTCGACGAACTGGTCCTGGACCTGCTCGGCGACGGCACCCCGCCGCACGCCTACGCCTTCGACGGCTACTGGCTCGACATCGGCCGCCCCGACGACTACGACCGGGCCAACGCCGAATTCTCCGTCCACCGCGACCTGCTGATGAAGGGAGCGTGACGGCGCGTCATGCGCGTTCTCGTCCTGGGCGCCACCGGTTTCCTGGGCCGGCACGCCGCCGAACGCCTGCGCGCCCTCCCCGGCGCGCGGGTGCTCGGCGCCGGCCGGGCCCCCGGCTGTGCCCTGCCCGTCGACCTGGCCGGGGCCGACCCCGGCCACCTCGCCGCCGTGCTGCGCGAGGCCGCCCCCGACGCCGTCGTCAACTGCGCGGGCGCGGTCGGCGGCAGCGCCCTCGCCCTCACCGCCGTCAACGCCCGCGGCCCCGCCGCCCTGTGCGAGGCCCTGCACGCCGCCGCCCCCGACGCACGCCTGGTCCACCTGGGCTCGGCCGCGGAGTACGGGCCCGGAGACGGCCACCGGCCCGTCACCGAGTCCGACCCGACCCGCCCCGTCGGCCTCTACGGTGCGAGCAAGCTCGCCGGCACCCTCGCGGTCACCGGCTCCGGCCTCGACGCCGTCGTCCTACGGGTGTTCAACCCCCTCGGCCCCGGCGCCCCCGCCGCCTGTCTGCCCGGCCGCCTCGCCCGCGAGCTGCACCGGGCCGGGCCCGGCGGGCGGGTACGCACCGGCGACCTCTCCGCCTGCCGCGACTTCGTCGACGCCCGGGACGTGGCCGACGCCGTCGCCCGTGCCGTCGCGGCCCCCCGGCCGCTGCCCGCCGTCCTGAACGTCGCCGGCGGCGCCGCCCGGCCCGTGCGGGACGTCGCCGAAGGGCTGCTGAGGGCCGCGGGCTTCACCGGGCCGGCCGGGGAGCGCATCGAGGAGGACGGCGACGGCTCGCCGCGCTCGGCCGCCGTGCCCTGGCAGCAGGCGGACATCACGGCCGCCGCCCGCGCCCTGGACTGGGCGCCCCGGTACCGGTTGGAGGACTCCCTGGCCGACCTGTGGGCCGAGACCCGCGGCCGGGCCGCGGAGCCCGTGCGATGACACGCCCCGCACCGCCCGGGGACGGCCGGCGCCTGCTCGTCCCGCTGTACGCGCATCCGGCCGTGAACCCGGGAGCATGGGCGGCGCTGACGGCACTGACGGCGGCCGCCCCCGGCCCGCACGCGGTCGTGCTCAACGTCGCGGACGGCCCCGGCAGCCGCCCCGACCCGCACTTCCGGGCCGCCGCCGGGCGGCTGCGCGCGGCGGGCGTGCGGCTGCTGGGCTACGTCGACACCGCCTACGGCCGGCGCCCGCCCCGCGCGGTGGTCGCCGACGTCCGCAGACACCGCAGGTGGTACGACGTGGACGGGGTCTTCTTCGACCAGGCGGCCGCGCACGCGGCCCTGCTGCCGCGCTACCGGTGGCTGGTCATGACCGCCCGGGTGCTCGGCGCGCGCACGGCCGTGCTGAACCCCGGCACGCACCCCGACCCGGGCTACGCCGCGCTCGCCGATGTCCTCGTCACCTTCGAGGGGACCTGGGAGGACTACCGGCGCGCCGGGGTGCCCGACTGGACGGCCGACCATCCGCCCGGGCGTTTCTGTCACCTGGTCCACGGGGTGCCCGAGGGGCAGCAGGCGCAGGTGGCCCGCATGGCCGGGGCGCGGGGTGCGGGGGTGCACTGCGCGGTGCCGGGGACGGGGGCCAACCCGTGGTGCAGCGCACCGCTGCCGGTGGCCCGGTGACCGGCCGCCGGGCCCGCGCGGGCCTCCTCGGCGCGCTGCTGCTCGTCCTCGCGGCCTGTTCGACCCCGGCCGAGGAGGCGGCGGAGCCGGGTGGCGAGAGCCCGGTGGACCGGATGACGGCGGCCCCGGACGGCGCTTCGCCCCGGGCCGCCCGCCGCTGGCAGCCCCGGCCGGGCCTGCGCTGGCAGTGGCAGCTCGGCGGGAAGGTCGACACCTCCGTGGACGTCCCCGTCTACGACATCGACGGTTTCGAGAACTCCGCCGAAACGGTGGCGCGCCTGCACGCCCGGGGCCGCAAGGTGATCTGTTACATCAACGCCGGGGCCTGGGAGGACTTCCGGCCGGACCACGCGCGCTTCCCCAAGTCGCTGCTCGGCAGGAACAACAAGGGCTGGGACGGTGAGAAGTGGCTGGACATCCGCCGTCTCGACACGCTGCGGCCCCTCATGGCCGCGCGCATCGACATGTGCCGGCAAAAGGGCTTCGACGCGGTGGAGCCCGATCTGACCGAGGGCTTCCGCAACCGCACCGGATTCCCGCTGTCGGCCGCGGACCAGCTGGCCTTCAACCGGATGCTGGTGAAGCTGGCTCATGAGCGGGGGCTGGCCATCGGTTTGAAGAACGACCTCGAGCAGATCCCCGAGCTGGTCCGGGACTTCGACTTCGCGGTCAACGAACAGTGCGCGCAGTACGGGGAGTGCGAGAAGCTCACCCCGTTCGTGAAGCAGAACAAAGCGGTCTTCCATGTCGAATACGACCTGTCGCCGGAGGAGTTCTGCGGGACGGCGAAGCGGCTCGGGCTGAGCTCGATGCGCAAGAGGCTCGAGCTGGACGCGTGGCGCCGGCCGTGCTGAACCGCGCATTCCGCCACCGGGGCCCGCGTGCTTCAAGTCCCCTGCGGGGCAAGGGTTTAGGCGCAGACGGCGGGTGGTGGAGGGGCTGCGGTTCCGTGTTCGACCCCGAAGTGAAGAAGTTCACAGATGGCCGTTTGGGCACCGAATTTGAGCGATTGATGGTGCAGGATCTCTCACCGAACACAAGATCCCGTCACCGAGGCGGGCGACCCGGGCGGACGCCGAGTCCTGCCGCCGCACCGGGTTCGGTATCGAAACGTCGAATCGGCAGGAGCGGGAGACCCAAGCGGTACGGACCACGAAAGCGGTGGTCCTTGGGGTGAAGCCACACTGTGGCCGGGCAACTTCGCAGCCCGAACCCGACAGGTCATCTTTCGTAGGCGGATGCCGAAGGGCTTTGGCATGTCTGCGTTGCCTCGCATACCTGCACTCGTTTCCCGGGCCGGCACCGCGTCGGCCCTCACCGCCGCCACACTGGCGGCATCGGTGCTCGTCCCCGGCCTCGCCACCGGCGCCCAGGCGGCGACCCCGGGCGAGAAGGCACTGAAGGTCGCGGCCTCCAAGAAGGGCTCCCCCTACCAGTACGGCGCCACGGGCCCGAACCGGTTCGACTGCTCGGGCCTGACGCTCTACTCGTTCAAGAAGGTCGGCAAGAACCTCCCGCGCACCGCCCAGAGCCAGTACAACTCCACCCGGCACCTGAGCAGCGGCTCCCGCCAGGTCGGTGACCTCGTCTTCTTCCACTCCGGCAGCAACGTCTACCACGTGGGGATCTACGCGGGTAGCAACAAGATCTGGCACTCTCCCAAGCCCGGCGGCTCCGTCCGGCTGGAGAAGATCTGGACCAACAGCGTCTGGTACGGCCGCGTGAAGTAGCCGCCGCACCACGGCGCCCCCTTGTCCCCGGACGCCGGACGGGCCCAGAATCCAGCCCGTCCGGCGGTTTCGGGAAGGGGCGCGGATGACCAGCGGCACCGGCGTGGAGATACGCACCGTCCAGGGCACGGTCCGGGGACGGACCGAGAAGGGACTCGCGGTCTTCCGCGGCATCCCCTACGCCCGGCCACCGGTCGGCGAACTGCGCTTCGCCGCACCCCAGCCGCCACCGTCCTGGGACGGGACACGGGACGCCGTGGAGTTCGGGCCACCGCCCCCGCAGTCCGGCCCCTTCCGTACCCCCGGAGGCATCCCCGGCACCGACTGGCTCACGCTCAACGTCTGGTCCCCGGACGCCGGCGGGTCCGGGCTGCCGGTCCTGGTGTGGATCACGGGCGGTGCCTACCTCGCGGGTGCCGCGAGCGACCCCCTGTACGACGCCACGCTCCTCGCCCGGCACGGCCTGGTCGTGGTCACCGTCAACTACCGGGTGGGCGCCGAAGGCTTCGCCGAGCTCGCCGGCGCCCCCGCCAACCGCGGCCTGCTCGACCAGATCGCGGCCCTGGAGTGGGTACAGGAGAACATCGCCCGCTTCGGCGGCAACCCGGACCGCGTCACCCTCTGCGGCCAGTCCGCCGGAGCGGGCTCGATCGCCACCCTGCTGGCCGCCCCACGCGCCGCCGGCCTCTTCCGGCGGGCCGTCACCCAGTCCGTACCGGGCCTCTACACCACCCCCGCCCTCGCCCGCGACATCGCCGCCACCCTCGCCGCCCGGCTCGGCGGCACCCCCACCGTCGCCTCCCTCGCCACGATCGCGCCGCAGCGCCTGGCCGACGAGGTGGACGCGCTCATGGCCGGACTGCCCGCCCACGTCGACCGCTGGGGCAGACTGGCCCGCTCGGGCGTCCCCTTCTGCCCGGTCGTGGACGGCGACCTGGTGCCGGACGTGCCCTGGCGGACCCTGCGCGACGGCCGCGCGAGCGAGGTCGGCCTGCTGACCGGCCACACCCGCGACGAGTTCCGGCCGTTCCTGGTGCTGACCGGCAGCCTGGAGAAGATCACCGAGGAGGACGCCACGACGGCGCTGCGGGCCTTCGCCCCCGCACCCGACGGCGAGCGCGCCTACCGCGCCGCCCACCCGGGCGCCTCCGCCGCCGCGCTCTACGAACTCGTCCACGCCGACGTGCTCTTCCGCGTCCCCTCCCTGCACCTGGCGGACGCGCACTCCGCCGGCGGCGGCACCGCCCACCTCTACGAACTGCGCTGGCCCGCGCCCGCGCTGGGCGGCGCGCTGGGCGCGGCCCACGGCCTCGACGTCCACCTGCTCTTCGGCACCTACTCCGCACCCGCCGCCCGGCTGCTGTTCGGCGAGGAACCGCCGCCCGCCCAGGCGCTCACGCTCGCCGACGACATCCGCCGCTCCTGGGCGTCGTTCGCCGCCCACGGCGACCCCGGCTGGCCGGCCTACCGCGTCACCGACGGGCGGCTCACCCGGCTCCTGGACGCCGAGGTGACCACGGCCCCCTATCCCGAGGACGCCTCCCGGCGCATCTGGGAAGGACACGGCGTCGAACCCTTCGACCTCACCTGAGCCGGGCCGCCGCGATCAGCCGACCGCGTCCAGATACACCCAGTCGCCGTCCTCGCGCACGAAGCGGCTGAGCTCGTGCTGGTCGTCCGCCTGCCCCCGCACCTCGTAATGCGCGCGGAACTCCACCGTGCCCTCGCTGTGGAAGGCGCTGCCGCCCGTGGTGCCCAGGATCTCCAGACCCGTCCAGGCGATGGAGGGATCGAAGTCCAGGCCGGGCGGCCGCGTCGTGGAGTGCCACGTCCGCAGCAGATAGGCGGCGTCACCCACCACGAAGGCGCTGTAGCGCGAGCGCATCAGGCGCTCCGCCGTCGGCGCCGCGCCGCGGCCCTGGTGGAAGGGGCCGCAGCACTCCCCGTACGGTGCGCCGAGCCCGCAGGGGCACGGTGAGGTGGCAGTGATCGCCGGCCGGCGGCGTGCGTTCGTTCGTCTGGACACCCCCCGATTCTGCCTGCTGTGCGGCCCTGCCCCGCACCATCGGTGACGAACCCTTTCGGCTGCATGCCCGCCGGACGGCGGCCATCCCTGTTCTTTCGGGTGAATTCCCAGGTCATCGCGGTAGCGCCGGCGCATGGCGGCGGCCGGGCACGGCGCCGGAAGCGGTTGCGGCGCCCCCTGCGCCAGCGGACGGTGGTCGCGTCCGACAGGTGTTTCGAAGGGAGTTTCTCGCATGGGCAACAACCGGCTCCATACCGCTGCCGTCGCCGTCGTGTGCGGCTCGCTGGCCGTGGGCGTCTGCGGCCCCGCTCTGGCCTCCGGCCGGGCGGCGGACTCCATAGCCGTGGCGGAACCCGCGCCGGCCCCGGCCGGCGGCCGGGCCGACTCGATCGGCAGCCTGGGCGAGACGCTCTCCCTCGGATCGAGATTCCTCAAGGAGGCCCGCTCCCGGACCCCGGACGTCGACTACCTCCGGGACCTGCGGCAGCGACTGCGGGAGTCGGCCGACCGCCTGCTCGTGGACGTCAGGGCCCGGGCACAGGCCCCCTACCGGCACGACAGCGCAAGGGACCCCGTCGCGGACGTCAAGGCGCAGCTGGACAAGCTCGTCAAGGACGTCGACGACCTGCTGGCCGCGGTCCTGGCCAAGGACGCCGCCAAGGTCACGGCCCTCGTCGCCCAGGTCCTCGCCGACCTGCAGGCCCTCCTGACGTCGGTGCCCAAGCTCGTGGGCGGCGCCGCGCCGCTGCCCGTGCCGCTGCCGGGCTAGTGCCGCCCCGGACGGCCCGGACACCGTGACGCCCGCCCGCCTCCCGCGGCCCGGCCCGCTCGTCCTGGCGGCAACCGCCCCGGACGCGCGGGCCGCGGGCCCGCTGGACTGGTCCCTGGTACGCGGCTGGATCCCGCTCGCCGTGCTGGTCCTCGGCTGCTGCGCCCTGGCCGTGCTGCTCTTCTCCCGGCGACGCCGGTGGTGGACACGGTGGGCGCCGCTCGCCGTGCTCCTCGCCGCGCTGATCACCTGGCTGCTGAAGGTGGCCGTCGACGACTGGCTCGAGCTGTTCCCCGATCCGCTGCCGGCCGGTGTAGTCCTCTGGGCGGGCGTCGCCGTCCTGGGCCTGTGCCTGGCGGCGTTCCGGATACCGCTGCTGCGGCCACGCCACTGGGCCGGCGCGGTGCTCGCCGCGCTGTGCGCCGTGCTGCTGGGCGCCTCGCAGATCAACCGCCACTTCCACCAGTACCCGACCGCCCGTACCGCCCTGAACGCCTGGCTGCAGAAGACCACCAGCCTCAGCGACGCCACCGGCCGCACCGAACCCGCCCTGCACGTACCGCAGGGCAAGGCCGTCTCCGAGGTGTGGCGGCCACCGGCCGGCCTGCCCACGGAGGGCACGCTCTCCCGGTCCGACATCCCCGGCACCGCCTCGGGCTTCGACGCCCGCTCCGCGTACGTCTATCTGCCGCCCGCCTACCGGGCGAGCCCCCGCCCCCTGCTGCCCGTGCTCGTGCTCATGGCCGGCCAGCCGGGGTCCCCCGACGACTGGATCAACTCCGGGCGCCTGGTGGAGATGATGAACGCCTTCGCCGCCGCCCACCAGGGGCTCGCCCCCGTGGTCGTCGTGGTCGACCCCCTCGGCTCCCAGTTCGCCAACACCCTCTGTCTGGACTCCCGGCTCGGCAAGGTCCAGACCTACCTGGCCGTCGACGTGCCCGGCTGGATCCGCTCCCACCTCCAGGTCGCCACCGCCCGCACCTCCTGGATCGTCTCCGGGATCTCCTTCGGCGGCACCTGCTCCCTCCAGCTCGGCGTCAACGCCCCGCAGGTCTACGGCGTCGTCAACGACATCTCCGGCCAGGAGGCGCCCACCCTCGGCAGCCGGCAGAAGACGATCGACAAGGCATTCGGCGGCGACACGGCCGCCTACGAGCAGGTCAACCCGCTCGACGTGCTGGCCCGCCGGCGCTTTCCCGACACCAAGGCGGCGTTCGTCGCCGGCAGCGACGACGCCACCTACCGGCCGCAGCAGCGGAAGGTCTACGACGCCGCCGTCGCGGCCGGCATGCGCGCCGAGTGGGTGCTGCTGCCCGGCGGCCACAGCTGGCAGGTCTGGCGCCCGGGCCTGGAGCGGCAACTCCCCTGGCTCGCCCGGGAGACGGGACTGATCCGATGACCGAAGCCCCCGGTGGTCCTGCCCCGACGCCCCTGCCACCACCCACGCCCGTCGTCGGCGACAGCACGCACCCCTGGCGCGCCACGCTCGACCGCCTCCTCGCGCCCGTCCGCCACGCCCCGTTCACCCTGGCCTTCCTCGCGGTGCTGTGGATCGTGGGCGCGGTGACCGGCGCCCTCGGCTCCGGCCCGGCCCGGCACCGGCTGGAGCACGTCGGGGTCGGCGTCCCGGCCCTGGCGGAGGGCCGCTGGTGGACCCCGGCGAGCTCGCTGCTGTGGTGCCCCGGGCTCGGCGGCTACATCGGCTCGACGCTCCTGGTGCTGCTGCTCGTCACCCCCTGCGAGCGCCGCCTGGGCGTCGCGCGCACCGCGGCGCTGCTGCTCGGCGGCCAGATCCTGGGCAGCCTCCTCGGAGTCGGCCTCGTCGCGCTCGGATCCGCCGCGGGGGAGCAGTGGCTGGACAGCCTCACCGAGGACCTGGCCGTCACCCCCACCGTCGGCGTGCTCACCGTCGGCGGGGTGCTCAGCTACCGCCTCACCGCCCTGTGGCGTCGCCGCACCATGCTCGGCATCGTCGCCTTCGCCCTGGTCATGGCCCTGTACGTGGGCCACTTGCAGGGCGTGCTGCGGCTGGGCGGCGCGGCGGCGGGCCTCGCCCTGGGCGCCCTGCTCCACCGCCCGCGCGGCCCCCTGCGGCTGCGGCACTCCTCCCACACCGAGGCCCGGGTACTGGTCGCGCTCGTCGTGGCCGCCTCCGCGATCGGCCCGATGGTGGCCATCCTCTACGAGGAGGCGTACGGCCCCTTCAGCTCCTTCAACTTCCTCTACGTCTCCACGCGGCCCACGCCCGAGGAGATCAGGGACGCCTGCGGCATGTCCGCCCAGGACTGCCACTACATCCACGCGGTCCGCGACTTCTACGACTCCCCGGCCATCGCCATGGCCGCCCTCGTCCCGGTCGTGATGCTCGTCCTCGCCGAAGGGCTGCGCCGGGGGCTGCGGCTGGCCTGGGCGCTGGCGGTGCTCTCGCACCTGGCCTGGATCGCGCTGTTCGCCTACTGGCTCAAGGACTTCCTCGACAATCCGTCCGCCTACGCCGAGCCCCAGGACCACGCCGGCTACGTCCAGCTCTTCGCGGAACAGATGCTGCTGCCCGTCCTGGTCCTGCTGCTGCTCGTCGTCACCCGCGCCCGCTTCGACCTGCGCCTGCCGCGCTCGGCGATGGCCGGGCTGGCGGCCGTGGTGGGCGGCACCCTGCTGCTGGCCTGCGCGGTGTACGTGGGCGTCGGCCTCGCGGTACGGGACCAGTTCGACCCGCCGGCCACGCCCGGGATGCTGCTGGCCGGGCTGGCCTCGGAGTTCGTGCCGCCCGCCTTCCTGGGCTACTTCACCGACTGGCCGATCCCCGTGGGCGGTACGGCCCAGGCGCTCTTCCAGTACTGCGGGCTGCTGTTCTGGCTGGTCGCGCTGGTCGCCCTGCTGGTGACGTTCCGCCGGCCCCGGCTGCACACGGACGCGGACGCGGCCGTACGCGCCCGGGACCTGCTGATCGCGCACGGCGGCTCGAACCTGTCGTACCTGACGACCTGGGACGGCAACTTCTACTGGTTCTCGGCGGACGGCCGCGCCGCCGTCGCCTACCGGGTGATCTCGACGGTGGCGCTGACCACGGGCGATCCGTTCGGGGCGCCGGACGCCCGGGCGGACGCCGTCGCCGGCTTCTCCCGCTTCTGCGACGAGCGCGGCTGGACCCCCTGCTTCTACAGCGTGGGCGCCCCGGCCCGCGAGGCCGCCGAGGCCCTGGGCTGGCGGTCGGTGCAGGTCGCCGAGGACACCGTGGTGCCGCTGCCGGACCTGGCCTTCACGGGAAAGAAATGGCAGGACGTCCGCACGGCCCTGAACAAGGCGAAGAAGGAAGGCATCACCGCCGAGTGGTGGTCCTTCCCCGACGCCCCCGTCGCGATCACCGACCAGGTGCGGTCGATCTCCGAGGAGTGGGTCGCCGACAAGGGACTGCCGGAGATGGGCTTCACCCTGGGCGGCCTCGACGAGCTCGACGACCCGGCGGTGCGCTGCCTGATCGCCGTGAACGCCGACCGCACGGTGCACGGGATCACCAGCTGGATGCCGGTGTACGAGGACGGGCGGCCGGTCGGCTGGACGCTGGACTTCATGCGGCGCAGGGCCGGCGGTTTCCGGGGCGCGATGGAATTCCTCATCGCCTCGGCGGCACTGGGCTTCAAGGAGGAGGGCGCGCGGTTCCTGAGCCTGTCGGGCGCCCCCCTGGCCCGTAAGGCCACGGAGGAGCCGCCGGTGGCGCTGCAGCGCGTCCTCGACTACGGCGGCAAGGTCCTGGAACCGGTCTACGGCTTCCGCTCCCTGCTCAACTTCAAGGCCAAATTCCAGCCCCAGTACCGCCCCATGTTCATGACCTACCCGGACCCGGCCGCCCTGCCGCTGATCACCCGTGCGGTCACCAAGGCGTACCTGCCCCACATGACGGCGGCGCAAGGGGTGCGGCTGGTGCGCCAGTTCTCCGCGTGAGCGGGGGAGGCTACGGCAGGCGTCGCCGGGCTGCCCGCATGGCTCGGCAGGACCAGGGGTAACCCCTCACCACCATTCAGAACCTCAGCCAAGGAGCTCATCCGTGTCGATGAGGAACAAGCTGTCCGCACTGCTCGTGCCGGTGGCCGCCGCAACCGCCGCTGTAGTACCGGTGACCACGGCTCACGCGGCCGACGGCTACGACCGGTGCCCGGCCGGCTACTACTGCATGTTCTCGGGACTCGACGGCACCGGCGACATGATCAAACTGAGGAGCGGCACTCCCGACCTCGCGGCGCTCGGCATGAACGACCGCGCCAAGTCGGACTGGAACCGGACGCCGTCGACCATCTACCTCTGGTCCGACGCGCACTACACCGGCTGCACGGCCGTGACCTCCGCGGGCCCGACCGGCAAGGGAAACTTCTTCCCCACCTACCAGGACTTCTTCAGCTCGGTGCAGTTCGACGGACCGGGCGGCGCGAGCTGCGGCACGCCGCCGGGCGAGGGCCGGTGAGCCGCTGAACCGATCGCTGCCGGGCGCGCGCCGAGCCGTAGCGGTCCGGCAGCGAAAAGGAAAGATACGGCCGCCTAGACTCACCGCCATGGCTGCCACGATTTCGAAGTCACCGCTGACGAAACTGCTGGAAACCGTTGCCGGCATCCTCGTGATCGGCGGGGCGAGCGGGCTTCTGCACGAGTTGCTGGGCTGGTACCAGTTGCTGGGCTTCTTCCGCTTCCTGGCCCCGGACGGCTACGAGGTCATCGTCTACGTTCTGCTGATCGCGCTGGGTACGACCGTGGGCGCGGGGGGCGCCAAACTCACCGGACGCCCCCGGGGATGACCCTCGGCCGTCGTCGGCGGGTGGATAAACGAGGTCCGTCAATGGGTTGTTGAACGGGGTGCCCCAGAGTTCCCGGCATCGCGGGAAGGACCCGCGGAACCGTAAGGAATGAGGTTCCTCATGCGTCGCATCACCCCCCGTCTGATGGCCGCGGCCACCGTGGCCGCGATCGGGCTCGGCGCCCTCGCCACGGGCACCGCCTCGGCCGACTCGACCAGCTCGGCCGGCGCTTTCGCGGCCCGGAGCACCAAGGTCAAGTTCCACAACGGGACCGGCTGCCAGCTGACCCGGCAGAGCTACGGCCTCAATCACGGCATCTGGAGCCAGGGGAACGAGCCGTCGGCCACCGTGTACAACACGCACGACGACGACTGGCAGTCGGAGAGCAACGGGTTCATGACCGGCACCGAGGGTTACGTCACCTACACGACGTCCAACTGCGAGGAGGACTGGCGGAACGGCCGGACCATCCGCTTCCACTGGAACAACCCCTACGTCGGCAGCAACGGCTACGACACGAACGGCACGGACAACGCCTTCCGCAACGTCATCGAGGGCGGCGGCGGCAACAACGCCCTGGTCCTGTGGGGCGAGTACAAGAACTGACCCTCAGCCGAGGCCGGCCAGCAACGTCCGGGTCTGTTCGGCGTCGGCCCCAGCCTCGCGCCGCTCGAAGAGGTCGAGGGCGGCCTCCAGGCACGCCCTCGCCCTCGCGTCCTGTCCCAGATGGCACAGGCTGCGCCCCAGCGCCCTGAGCAGAGCGCCCTCGAGCATGCCACTGGTCCGCCGGGCCAGTGGCATGAACTCCTCGGCGGTTCCCGCCGCGAGGGCGTAGTGCCCCGCTTCCGCGTGGACTTCGGTCATCAGGGTGCCCGTGGCCGCCTCGAAGGCGGTCACGCCCAGGGCGCGGAACAGTTCCAGGGCGTCCCGGGCCGGGCCCAGTGCGGCGTTCCCGTCCCCGCACAGGCGCAGGACCCGGGCCAGGTAGTACAGCCCGATGGCCTTCGACACCGACTCCCGGCCGCCGACCAGCTCCGCACCTCGCTCGGCCGCGGCCCGGGCCTCGGCGAGCCTGCCCTGACGGGCGTAGTTGAAGGCCAGCTCACCCAGTGCGGTGCCTTCCGCGATCTGTGCGCCGAGCTCGCGGAAGAGCCGCACCGACGCCTCGCCGTGGCCGACCGCCTCGTCGAAGTGGCCGTGGACGCGGGCGTTCGCGCACAACGTCAGGTGTGCCGACGCCCGCAGCCGCGCGGAGCCGCCCGCGCACAGCTCCAGGGCACGGGCGAGTTCGGGCTCGGCCTCGGCGTAGGAGTTCGCGTGCCACAAGGCGTTGCCCCGTACGTACCGGGCCAGGGCCTCCACCTCCGGGCGGCCGCGGCGCGCGGCGGCAGCGGCGACCCGTTCGGCCACGGCGGACAGGTGGGTGATGCCCGGCAGTACGGTGTTCAGCTTGTCCATGAGGTCGGTCGCCTGTGTCAGCGACAGGGCCTCGTCCTCACAGGCGCGGTCGATCAGCGCGCGCTGCACGGGGATTTCCTCCCGCATCCAGTCGGTGGCGTCCTGGGCGGTGTCGAACGCCAGGCCCGTCGAGGTCGTCGGTACGTCGATGAGGGAACGCTCCGCGGGTTCCACCGAGTGCGCGACTGCGTCGGCGTTGCGGGCGGTGGCCACAAGGAAGTCCAGGAGCCCCGCGAGGGCCCTGGTCGTCTCCGCGGGGGTGTCTTCGCGGGCGCTCCTGGCCCGCGCGAACGCACGGACCAGGTCGTGGAAGTGGTACCGGCCCGGCCTGCGGGACTCCAGCAGGCTCAGGTCGACGAGCGACTCGAGCAGCTCCTCGGTGTCCTCCGGGTCGTACGCGTCCCGGCCCAGCAGCGCCGCCGCGCACGACGGCCCGAAGTCCGGCACCTCCAGGACCGCCAACAGCCTGAAGGCCCGCGACCGGTCGTCGGTGAGCTTGGCGTACGACAGGTCGAACGCGGCCTCCACGGCCGCGTCCCCGCTGCGCAGCTCGTCCAGGCGGATCCGTTCGTCCGTGAGCCGACGGACCATGTCCGCCAGGGGCCGGCCGGGCTCCGCGGCCAGGCGGGACGCGGCGATCCGCAGCGCCAGGGGCAGTGACCCGCACACGTCCGTCAGCTGCGCCGCCGCCCGCGGCTCGGCGTCCACGCGGTCGGCACCGATGATCCGCCGCAGCAGCGCCAGCGCCTCCTCGGGCGGCATCACGTCGAGCCGCATGTGCCGCGCGCCCTCCAGACCGGTGAGCCAGGCGCGGCTGGTCACGAGCACGGCGCAGCCCGCCGCGCCCGGGATCAGCGGGCGCACCTGGTCATCCGACGCCGCGTTGTCGAGCAGCAGGAGCACCCGCCGTTGCGACAGTGTCGAGCGGAAGAGCGCGACGCGTTCGGCCATGCCGTCCGGGATGTCGCTCGCATCGGTGCCCAGCTCCCGCAGGAACGTGCCGAGCACGGACCACGGGTCGGCCACGTCCTGGCCGGCGCCGCGCAGGTCCACGTACAGCCGCCCGTCCGGGTACCTGTCGCCGAGCCCGCGGGCGGTGTGCACCGCGAGTGTGGTCTTGCCGACGCCGGCCATGCCGTTGATCGCGGAGACCACGACGGCCACAGCGTCACCGGTCAACATTCCGGTGAGCGTCTCCACCTGCATCCGGCGCCCGGTGAAGTCGTCGATGTCACGCGGCAGCGCGGCCGGGTGCGGCCCCGCGGCCCGGATGCCGTGTGCCGGCCCGGGGAGCCTGAGTGACGGGTCCGAGCGCAGGATCCGCCGGTGCAGCTCCCGTAACGCCTCGCCGGGCCGTGCCGTTCCGAGGAACCGCCGGGTGTCCTCGAAGACCCCCAGCGCCTCGGCCTGACGGCCCGACCGGTACAACGCCAGCATCTGCACCCCGCGCAGCCGCTGGCTCGCGGGGAACTCCACCACCAGGGCGCCGGCCTCCGCGGCCAGCCCGGGCCGGTCCCCGAGCTCGGCGTCGAGCTCCAGCCGGGCCTCCAGCAACGCCTGCCGGACTGCGCACAGCCGGGCGCGCGACGCCCTGGCCGCCGGCCCGCGCAGGCCCGCCAGCGGCTCGGCGGCCCACAGTGCGAGGGCCTCGTCGAGAACCTCGCGGGCACGGTCCGCCCCGTCGACGGACCGCACCTCCTCGGCCGTGGCCACAGCACCCTCGAACCACCAGGAGTCCACGGCGGGTTCGGCGACCCGCAGCGCATAGCCGTCGCCGACCGTCTCCAGCACCGGCGCGCCGCACCCGTCGAGGGCCCGGCGCAGCCGCCACATGTGAGTACGAATCGCATGCTCCGGTCTCGCGGGACGGTCGGCCTCGTCCCACACCCCCTCGACGAGCAGCGGCATCGCCACTGTCCGTCCGGCGGCAGCGAGCAGGATCGCGAGCACTTCCCGCTGCTGCGGTCTGCCCAGATCCAGCTCGGCGCCCCCGCTCCAGCCCCGCACCGGGCCGAGGAGGGAGAACCGGAGCTCCCGCGTCACCGGCTCGACCAGACCGGAATGATGTACGGGGCCTCGCTGAAGACCCTCAAAGTGCCGTCGGAGAACAGGCCGAGCTTCATCACCGGGTAGTTCGTGCCGATCTCGTTCTGCGCGGTGTGGCTGGCCCAGCACACGCGGTTGTCCCGGCCGTACACCACGAAGTTGCCGTCGGACTGCATGACGGCACGGTCACCGCAACGCACCGTGCCGGTGTGCCAGATCGGCGTCCGGTGCGCCCAGTTGTCGCTGGTGGTGTAGATGACGAGGTTGCCGTCGTCCTGCAACGTGAGCTGGGCGTTGCCGTTCTTGATGTCCGAGCCCTTGGTGAGGGCCTCGTTGTTCCAGATGACGCCCTGGGCGTTGTTCCGTTCGGCCGAGGCCGTTCCGCCGGTCGCCATCACTCCGGCGGCGGCTACCACCGTGGTCGCGGCGACGGCGGCGAGACGGTGGAAGAATCTGCTGCGCATGGCTGGCCCTTCGGTCGTGGGGTGAGCGATCACCTCAGGACTATCGCGGCGGCCGATGCACGATCGATTGATGAGTGCTAAATGGCCCTTTGCTCGCCTTTGAGGGCTCCGTGTCTCTCGTCCGTTTCGCGCGGCGGGTGGGCCTCAACTCTTGACGGCCCCCGCGATCCGCACGGCGGCCTGGGAGCGGCCTGACGTGCCTGCCGTCCCCAGGCCGGGCCGCAGGCGCAGGCGCTCCCTCAGGGGGGAGCCGGCGTCGCCCCGTGCGGCGACGCCGACCGCCGGTCCGTGGTGCCGGGTCAGTTGCCGCGCAGCTTCTTCCAGGTCTTCGGGCCGACGATGCCGTCCGCGCTCAGGCCGTTGCGGCCCTGGAAGGTCTTGACCGCGCGCTGCGTGGCCGGTCCGAACTTGCCGTCGAAGCCGGACGGGCCGACGTCAATGCCGTGGTAGTTGTTCAGCAGGCACTGGATCTCCTTGACGTGGTCGCCTCTGTCGCCGATGTCGGCGTACTTGCTGCCGTCGTGGTAGCCGCAGTGGAAGGAGGCGTTGACCGCCTGCGTCGCCCGGGCGGAGCCGGGGGCCGTCGACGTGTCGGCGGCGGTGGCCGTGACGGCTCCGCCCAGGAGGAGCGTGCCGGCGAGGGCGGCGGGGACGAGGCCCCGTATCGACTTGTTCATGTGTGGATCCCTTCGTATCGAGGTGCGACGGCCGGGCGGTCAGGGGCGGGATCGCGCCTTCGCCCGGCGGCCGGACCGAGTCTTCACGGCCGGAAGATTGATCAGCACCCCGTTCACCTGCGGCTTTTCAATTCGGCCGAGCCGGTCGGCCGACGGCCCGGCCCTGCTCGCGCGGCTGGAACCGACCCTTGTCAGGGTTTTTCCGGCTGCGTACCGTGTCGCCGTTTGATCTTGGGCGCCTTCCCGGCCGTCCAGGGGGATCGGGGAGGGGGAGCGCGTGGGACGTCCAGAGCGTCCGCTGGATCCGGCCGAGGGGCCGGTGCAGGGTTTCGCGTACGAGTTGCGGGCCCTGCGGCAGGAGGCCGGCGGCCCCACCTACCGGGAGATGGCGCGGCGCGTGCCCTACTCCGCCCCCGCCCTGTCCACGGCGGCGGCAGGGGAGAAACTGCCGTCCCTGCCCGTCGCACTGGCCTACGTCCAGGCATGCGGCGGCGGCCCCGACCAGCTGGAGCTGTGGGAGAAGCGCTGGCAGGCGGCCGCCGACGCCGTGGCCGCCCTACCGCCCCCGGCCGACGGGGCGGCCGAGCCGCCGTACCAGGGGCTGGCCCGGTACGGTCCCGGGGACCGGGCGCGGTTCTTCGGGCGCGACAGGTTCGTCGACGATCTGCTGGAGCTCGGGCGGCGCCGCCGGTTCGCCGCGCTGGTCGGGGCCTCCGGCAGCGGCAAGTCCTCGCTGCTGCGCGCCGGGCTGATCCCGAGGCTGCAGCACGCCCAGGAGCCCGGCGAGCGGCCGGCCGCGATCAGGATCCTCACGCCCGGCGCGCACCCCCTCCGTACGCACGCCGCCGCGCTCCGGCCCAAGGGGCACGGTGCCGACGCCGGGGCCGGCGCGGACACCTGGATCGTGGTCGACCAGTTCGAGGAGGTCTTCACGCTCTGTCACGACCCGGCCGAGCGGGCCGCCTTCATCGACCTGCTGCTCGGCGCGCGCGACACGGAGAGCCGTTTACGTGTCGTCGTCGCGCTCCGGGCGGACTTCTACGGGCGCTGCGCGGGGCACCGCCCTCTCGCCGACACCCTGCGCGACGCGCACGTGCTGCTCGGCCCCATGACCGCGGCCGAGATGCGGGCGGCGATCGTCAAGCCCGCCGCGGCCGGGGGCCTGATCGTCGAGCGGGCGCTCACGGCCCGGATCCTCGAGGAAGTGGCCGACGAACCCGGCGGGCTGCCGTTGATGTCCCACGCGCTGCTCGAGACGTGGCGCCGGCGCAAGGGGCGTGCCCTCACCGTCGCCGCCTACGAGGCCGTCGGCGGCGTGCACGGCGCCATCGCCACCACCGCCGAAGAGGTCTATACGCGGCTCACCCCGCGGCAGGCCGTCCTCGCCCGCCGGATCATGCTCCGCCTCGTCACTCCCGGCGAAGGCGCCCCGGACACCCGCCGCCCCGTCGACCGCTCCGAACTCGGCCTCGACGTTCCGGGCGCCGACGACCGTCCCGACAGCCCTGTGGAGCCTGGCACTTCCGTGGTTCCGGGCACCCCCGTGGTTCCCGGTACCTCCGTGGTTCCCGGCACCTCCGTGGTTCCGGGCACCCCCGCGGATCCCCGCACTTCCGTGGTTCTCGGCACCCCGGCGGATCCCCGCACCTCCGTGGTTCCCGGTGACCCCATGCGTCCCGCTCCCGCAGACCCCGCCACGCCGCCCGAGGCCCCGGACGACGACGACACGACCGCCGTCCTCGAACATCTCGCCCACGCCCGGCTCATCACCCTCGACGCCGGCACCGTCGACCTCGCCCACGAGGCCCTCATCACCTCCTGGCCCCGCCTGCGCGGCTGGCTCGACGAGGACCGCGACCGCCTCGTGACCCACCGCCGCCTCACCGAAGCGGCCCGGGCCTGGGAGGAACTCGACCGCGACACCGGCGCCCTCTACCGGGGCACCCGGCTGGCGGTCATCCGCGACTGGGCCGCCCGCGAGGGAAGCCGGGAGGAACTCAACGCTTCCGAGCGCGCCTTCCTCGACGCCAGCGTCGACCTCGCCGAGACCGAACGGGCCGCCGCCGCCCGCCGCAGCCGCCACCTGCGCCTGCTCACCCTCTGCCTCGCGATGCTGCTGGTCGTGGCGACGAGCATCGGCATCGTCGCCGTCCGCGAGCGACAGGGGGCCGTGCGCGAGCGGCAGGAGGCCGAGCGCCAGCGGCAGATCACCCTCTCCCGCCAACTGGCCTCACAGGCCCTTGGCCTGGCCCCGTCCCGGCCGGCGGTGGCGAAGCTGCTGAGCGTGGAGGCGTTCCGTACGGCTCCCACGCCCGAAGCGCGCGGCGCGCTGCTGGCGATGTCCACGTACCAGTACCACCAGGGCGAACTCGCGGGCCACGCCGACGCGGTCTCCCGGCTCGCCTTCAGCCCCGACGCCCGAACGCTCGTCTCCGTCAGCCGTGACCGGAAGGTCATCCTGTGGGATCCGCGGCGTCGTACGCGCGTGGCCACCCTCACCGGGCACGGGACGTGGCTGAGGGCGGTGGTGTTCAGCCCCGACGGGCGGACGCTCGTCACCGGGGGCGACGACAAGAACGTCGTGCTCTGGGACGTCGTCACGCGCACCCGCTCGGCGACCCTGGCCGGCCATGGGGATCAGGTCAAGAGCCTCGCGGTCAGCCCGGACGGCCGGACGCTGGCCTCCGCCTCCGCGGACCGCACCGTGATGCTGTGGGATCTCGCCGGCCGGACCCGGCGACTGACCCTCTCCGGTCATACGGGTGCCGTGAACGCGCTGGCCTTCAGCCCCGACGGCCGCACCCTCGCCACGGCCGGGACGGACCGTACGGTGGCGCTGTGGGACGTGGCGAGCGGTGAGCGGCGAGCGGTGCTCACCGACCACACCGACTCGGTCGAGGGCGTCGCGTTCAGCCCGGACGGCCGGACGCTGGTCTCCGTCGGCAACGACCGGAAGGTGATGCTGTGGGATGCCGGCCGCCGCACCCGGACGGCCACCCTCACCGGCCACACGGGGGCCGTCCGGGCCGTCGCCTTCCACCCCGACGGCCACACCTTCGCCACGGCCGGGCACGACAGGACCGTCGCGCTGTGGGACCCGGCACGCGGCACCCGCCTCGCCACCCTCACCGGGCACGTCACCAACATTTACGGTCTGGCCTTCGGCCCCGGCCCCGAGCCGCTGCTCGCCTCGGCCGGCGAGGAGGGGGTGGTCACGCTGTGGGACCCGGCCCGCATCGCCCTGACCGGGCACGGCGACCGGGTGAACAAGCTCGCCTTCAGCCCGGACGGCCGGACCGTGGCCACCGTCGGCGACGACCGGACCGCGGTGCTGTGGAGCACGCGGCGCCGCAGCCGCGTGGCCACGCTCAGCGGGGGGACCGGGCCGGTCAACTCGGTCGCGTTCAGCCCGGACGGCCGTACGGTCGCCACCGGCACCGGGACGGCCGCGCACCCGCCGCGGGCCGGCGACTACACCGTCACCCTCTGGCCCCTGGACCCGGATCCGGGCCCGGACCCACAGCCCGCTGTCAGACTCACCGGGCACACCGACCGCGTTCTCGACGTCGCCTACAGCCCGGACGGCCGCACGGTGGCGAGTACGGGCGCCGACGGCACGATCATGCTGTGGGACCCGGCACGCGGCACCCGCCTCGCCGCCCTCACCCACGCCGTGCGGGCGGCCGGCCGGGCGGGGACCGCCGGGCCGGCCCCGGAGCGGGGTGTCAACGACGTGGCCTTCAGTCCCGACGGGCGGACGCTCGCCGCCGCGGGCCACGACGGCGTCACGGTGCTGTGGAACGTGGCCGAGCGCACCCGCCGGCTCACGCTGAAAGGCCACACCGGATCGCTGCGGTCGGTCGCGTTCAGCCCCGACGGCCGCACCGTGGCCACCTCCGGGATCGATCAGAAGGTCATGCTGTGGGACGCCGCCCGGGGCACCCGTCTGGCGACCCTCTCCGGTGACTCCTCCGCCATGGCCGTGGCCTTCAGTCCCGACGGCCGGATGCTGGCCACGGCCGCCGCGGACACCGCGGTGGTCCTGTGGGACGTCGCCCGGCGCCGGCAACTGGCCACCCTCACCGGCCACACCCGTCAGGTGAGGGCCCTCGCGTTCAGTCCCGACGGCCGCACCCTGGCCACGGCCGGCGTCGACGGCACGGCCGTGCTGTGGAACACCGATGCCGGGCGCACGGCGGCGGAACTGTGCGCCACGGTCGCGCGCGGCCTCACCCGCGAGGAGTGGGGACGGTTCGCCCCCGAGGCCCCGTACCGCCGGACCTGCGCGTAGGGGCGCCGGTCCGACGGGCGGGTCGCGGAGGCTGCCGGCCTCGGGTCACGCCTTCCTGACCACGCTGGACTTGAGCTGCATGGCACCGAAGCCGTCGATCTTGCAGTCGATGTCGTGGCCGGCCACGCCCGCCACGAGGCGGATGTTGCGCACCTTCGTGCCCGCCTTGATCCCGGTCGGGCTGCCCTTGACCTTCAGGGACTTGACGACCGTGACCGTGTCACCGTCGGCGAGGACGTTGCCGACGGAGTCCCTGATCACACCGTCGTCGGCGTCGCCCGCGGTGTCCGGGGCCGCCGGGAGCGACCACTCGTGCCCGCATTCCGGGCAGACGAGGAGCGCGCCCATCTCGTAGGTGTAAGCGCTGGAGCATTCGGGGCACGGCGGCAGGGACTCGTTCACACCTCAAGTCTAAGATCCCGCGAAACATCGGTGGCACGTCGGCGGTACGTCGTCGGGGCGGCCGGTGCGGGGTTCTCCTCGTAGGGTCGAGGGGTCGGCGCATCGGTGCCGGGACGTGCGGTGGAAGGGGTCAGGTGGCTGGGGAAGCGGAGATCGCCACGGCGGAGCAGGCGGCGAGCGACGGGCTGGTGCTGGCGTTCGGGCGGCTGCAGGGGGCCGCCAACCGGCTGGAGTACATCCTGGGGCGGGCCATCGAGGAGGAGTGCGGGATCAGTCACCTGATGTTCGAGGTGCTGCTGATCCTGGGCAGGGCGGGGGAGACGGGGCTGCCGATGCGGGCGATCGCGCAGGAGCGGGTGCTCAGTACCGGTGGGGTGACGCGACTGGTGGACCGGATGGAGGCGGCGGGCCTGGTGGTCCGGGACGCCGACCCCGACGACCGGCGGGGGCGGCTGGTGCGGCTGACGCCCGAGGGCGAGGAGACCGTGGTCCGGGCGGCGCGTATCCACGTGGAGAACATCCGGCGCTTCTTCCTCGAGCCGCTGCCCGAGGCACACCGGGAGCGGTTCGCGGAGGACCTGAAGACCCTCAGCCACGCGGCGCGCGACGCGCTGCCGCGTCTGAAGTAAAAAATCTTCGCCCTGATGTCCATCGGCGGGAATGTCTGACGCAGCAGATACTGTTCTCTCAGGTGAATGGCTCGCGACCCCCGCGGGCCCGGCACCCCCGGAGGCACCTCCTCATGAAGCTCGTCTACGTCTTCGACGCCTACTGCGGCTGGTCCTACGGCTTCTCGCCCACCCTCGCCGAGATCATGCGCCGTCGGCCCGGGCTGACCGTGGAGGTCGTCTCCGGTGGCCTGTTCACCGGCGCCCGCCGGGTGCCGATCCGGGAGTTCGGCTACGTCCAGGGCGCCAACGCCAAGATCAGTGAGCTCACCGGCGTGGAGTTCGGCGCCGCCTACAGACGGCTGATCGCGGACGGTTCCTTCGTCATGGACTCCGAGGCCGCCGCCCGTGGCACCGCCGCCCTGCGCCAGGCCGCCCCCGCGCTGGCCGCCGAGCTCGCGGCGGCCCTGCAGGAGGCGTTCTACGCGGAGGGGCTGAGCCTGTCCGAGGCGGCCACCTACCGCACGGTCGCCGAGCGGGCGGGCCTGGACGCGGACGCCGTGGCCGCCGCCTTCGCCTCGCCCGCCGCCGCGGCCGCCGCCCGCGCCGACTTCCGCCGCGCAGCGGAGTACGGCGTCCAGGGCTTCCCCACCCTGCTCGCCGTCGACGGCGAGCGCGCGACCGTCCTCGCCGTCGGGCACGCCACCGCCGACCAGGTCGACCAGCGCCTGGCCGCGCTCACCGCCGCCGCCTGATCCCGCACCGGCCTCCTTTCTCCTCCCCGCAAGGAAACCCCGCCATGAGCACCCTCGACTGAGGCGCCCGGACGGCCCCGGCCCCGCCCCGCTGCCGCTCCCGCCCCGCCGCGCGACGGCGCGAAAACCGTTCCATACTGGCCCAATCGGCCATGTCGCTCGGCGCCGGAAGGTCAAGGCCCGGGAAGGGTGAGGTGTCGTCCCATGACACGAGCTCCCGAAGAGGCCGGGGCCATGGCCCCGGCGGCCCCCACGGCCGGTCGCTGGGCCATGCTCGCCGTGCTCTGCGCCAGCCTGCTGCTCGTCGCCATGGACGCGACCATCCTCAACGTCGCGCTGCCCTCCCTCATCGACGACCTGCGGCCCGGCGCGCTGGAGCAGCTATGGATCATCGACATCTACGGGCTCGTCCTGGGCGGCCTCCTCGTCACCACCGGCGCCGTCGGCGACCGGTGGGGCCGCAAGCTGCTCTTCCTCAGCGGGTTCGTCCTCTTCGGGGCGGCCTCCGTCGTCGCCGCGACCGCCCACAGCTCCCCGCAGCTCATCGGCGGCCGCGTCCTGCTGGGGCTCGGCGGCGCCATGGTGATGCCCTCGACGCTCTCGCTGATCCGCAACATCTTCACCAACGCCCGCGAACGCGCCCTGGCCATCGGCGTGTGGGCCGCCGTGGCCGGCGCGGGCGCCTGCGTGGGGCCGCTCATCGGCGGGTTCCTCGTCGAGCACTTCGAGTGGCAGGCGGCCTTCTGGGTGAACGTGCCGGTCGTCGTCGTGACGGTCGTGGCCGGCATCCGCCTGCTGCCGGAGTACCGGGCGCCGCAGCACGGACGGCTCGACTGGCCCGGCGCGCTGCTGTCGATCGCCGGCATCGTGGCGCTCGCCTGGGGCATCAAGCACGTCGCCAAGGGCAGCCTGCGGGCCGAGGACGTGGGCACGCTCCTCCTCGGCGTGGCGCTGCTCGCCGTGTTCGCCTGGCACCAGCTCCGGCTGGAGGACCCGCTGCTGGACGTCCGGCTCTTCCGCAACGGCCCCTTCCTGGCCGCCGCGCTGGCCACGCTCCTGGCCATGCTGGCCATCGGCGCCGCCCTGTTCCTCATCTCCCTGTGGCTGCAGTACGTGCACGGCTACTCCCCGTCCGAGGCCGGGCTGCGCACCCTGCCCTCGGCCCTGGCCATGCTGGCCGGCTCGCTGTGCTCGCCCTGGCTGATGCACCACATGGGCGTCCGCTCGGTCCTGGCCATCGGCCTGGGCACCCTGGCGGCCGGGTTCCTGCTGCTCGCCCTGGCCCCCGAACCCACCACCTACCCCGTCGTGGCCCTGGTGCTGGCCGGGCTCGGCCTCGGCGACGGGCTGGCGATCACCGCCTCGGCCTCGGTCCTGGTCTCCTCCGTGCCCGCGGAACGGGCCGGGCAGGCGGGCGCGGTGTCCGAGACCTCCTACGAACTGGGCGTCGGCCTCGGCGTGGCACTCCTCGGCAGCATCCACGGCGCCGTCTACGCCCGGCGGATGACGGACCTTCCGCTGAGCGGGGGCGAGCGGGACCTCGCCCGCGAATCGGTGGGCGGCGCGGCCGAGGTCGCCGGGGACACGGGAGGCGAGACCGGCAGACAGGTGCTGGCGGCCGCGCGCGCCGCCTTCGACACGGCGCTCACGACGACCGCGTACGTCTCGGCCGGCATCGTCGTCACCGTGACGCTGCTCGCGGTGCTGATGGTGCCCCGCGGCTTCAAGGTGACGGGCGGCCACTGAAGGAGACGGCCGCCCGGAACCCCGGTGGCCTCAGGGCAGGATGCGCATCTGCACCTGGCCGTTCGACGACTGGATGCCCTCCCGGGTCACACAGGCCGCCGGCGTACCGGCGGGGGTCACCTGCATGACGCGCTCGGCGTGGCCGCCCTGGCCGCGCCCCGAGACGACGATGCCGGCCAGCCGCACGGTGTTGACGCCGAGGACCCGGGTGGCACGGCCGGTGTTGTAGAAGATCACCGAGGTCGACCCGTCCCCGTAGCGCACCGTCTCCCGCGCCCTGATGGCATGGAACGCCAGGCAGGTGCCGCCGGGGGACTCCCCGACGATGTGGCTGGTGGCCGCGGTGACGCGGCCCGGGGCAGTCGTGCAGGTGTAGGCGACGCCCTCCTGGACGGAGATCCGCTGGGGGGTGAGCCTCAACCCCGGGCTGTAGGAGGTGTTCGCGTCTCCGGTGCAGCTGATGGGGGTGTGGGCCTGTGTGGCAGGGGCCCAGCCCATGGCCGCGCCGATCAGTGCGAGCGAGCACAACGCGACACCGAGACCGCGCTTACGGAACATGCGTACCCCTTCGAGAGCTCTGACGCGCCAGGACCGGCGCGCTCGACGGCCCCTGCCTACCCCCTGTGATCACCCCGGCCACACCGGTGCTCACGGTTCCCGCAGCACGCGTCCGCGGCCCGCGCCGCAGCGCGCGCACCCCGGCGCCCGGCCCTCACTCCGGGCGCAGGAACGGCAGCGACGCCACCGCCTGGGGCCCCGTCGCCGCGTGCACGGCGAGCAGCACCCCCGCCGTACCCGTCGCCAGGTCCATCGACAGCCGCAGCAGCCCGTCCATCGGGAACGCCAACCGCCCCTCGTACCGCACCGCGTGCAGCCCCAGCCCCCGCAGCTGCGCCCGGCGCGCGCTCACCGGCCCGCCCAGGTGCGCGAGGGCGTACAGCAGCCCGGCGTGGCCGTCCAGGAGACCGGACGACAGGAGCAGCTCGGTGCCCAGGCTGTCGCGGATGCGGTCCCGCAGCCGGGAGAAGTGGACGTCCTCCTGCCGGCGGACGTAGGCGTCGAGGGCGATACCGACGCCCGCGCTGCCCCGGCCGAGCGTGGTGAGCCGGCGCTGGCCGTCCCGCACGTGCACGTACCGGCCGCCGGAGACCCCGCAGGAGGCGAGGTCCCGGGCCAGGGCGGCCTCGGCGCGGCGCAGGTGCCGCACGTCGGCCGTTTCGTCGAAGAGCCGGGTGAACAGCAGCGCCGGCCCGGACCAGCCGCGCATCAGGCCCACCCCGGCGGGGTCCGCCGGCCCGTCGCCCTCCAGGGCGCGCGCCAGCCGGTCACCGAGGCGCAGCGCCGTCTCCAGCTCGCCGAAGTGCAGCTGGGCCAGGGCGATGCCGGCGAGGCCGCCGAACAGTCCCACCCCGCAGCCGGTGAGGTCGAAGCCGGTCAGCCGGCCCAGCGTCTCGCGCGCCTGCTGCGGCCGGCCCAGCGCGTCGAGTACGTACGCCACGCCCGCCAGCCCGTCGTACAGCCCGGGGCGCGGCCAGCGGGTGCGCTCGACCGCCCGGGCCAGCCAGTCGACGTGGCCCTCGAAGCGCGGGCCGCCGCCGTACCCCGTGGCGTGCAGCGCGTACAGCACCCCCGCCGCGCCGAAGGCCAGAGCCGTGCCCTGGCCGTCGAACTGCTTGACGTCACCGGGGAAGAGCCGGTCCTCCCGCTCCGGTGTGGCGCTGTACACGATGGCGTCGCGCAAGGACGCGAGGACCGCCTCCCACCTCTCGCCGTGATCCCCGTCGTCGTGCCCGGCCGGGCCGGCCGGCCAGGTGGAGGACGGCGCGGGGGAGGCGGCCGGCGGCGGGGCGAGCCCCGCGCGCAGCCGCTCGCCGAAGCCGGGCGGCACCGGGAAGCGCTCCTCCACCAGGCGGATCAGCTCTTCGTGCTTGCCCCCGCCGAAGCGCAGCAGCTCCGTCAGCGGGCAGAAGAGCGCCAGGCGCAGGCAGTCGAGGGCGTAGGAGTCGATCGCGAACCCCGAACGGGCCCAGGGGGCTATGAAGCCGGCGGTCCCCATGACGGGGGTGAAGTCCTCCCCGATGTCGAAGGACGTCTCGAAGTCGACCAGGCACACGCTCCCGTCGGGCCGCACCAGCACATTGCCGGGCTGCAGGTCCCCGAAGACGATGCCCCGCGCGTGCAGCGCGGCCGTCGCGGCCTCGACGCCCTCGAGCACCCCGCACGCCCACCGCGTGTACGCGGCCGCCGCCTCCTCGTCCGCGCCGGGATGGAACAGCGGATGGCGGCGTGCGATCGCCTCGTGCAGCGGCTCGCCCTCGACGAACTCCTCCGCCAGGAAGTGGTGTTCCCAGTGCCGGGTGCGGGCGATGACCTCCGGCACGCAGTCCAGGCCGGCCAGCCGCCGCAGCACGCTGTGCTCGCGCGCCAGCCGGGCCACCGCGTCCATGCCGTTGTCGTCGACGCCGGCGTACGGGCGTGCCTCGCGCAGGACCACCCGCCGCCCGGTGGCCGGGTCCACGGCCCGGTAGACGCCTCCGCTGTTGGAGAAGTGCAGCGCCTTCTCGACGCGGTAGGGCAGGCTGTCGCCGGTCCTCGCCCGGGCGGCCCGGATGCGGGTGTCGATGAACGGCGGCACCCCGGCCCACGACGGCACCTTGAACACCGCCCCGCGCACGTCGGGCACCGGCCGCCCGTCCGGGCGCACGACGGCCGGCACGTACTCGCCGTCGCGGGCGAAGCAGTACCGGGGCGAGAAGCCGCCGTAGCGCAGGTACAACGGCCCCTCGTCCCACCGCAGATCGCTGAGGATGTACGGCCCCTTCACCCCGCGCAGCAGCGACGACAGCTCCCGCAGCGTCCGTTCCAGCAGCTCCTCGCAGCGCGGGTAGATGGTGACGAGCTTGCCGCCGGCCGACCGGGGCGCCCGCTTGCAGTTGACGAGCGCCAGCAGGGTGCGGCTGCGCAGGAACTTGAAGCTGATGCCGCGCTCGACGCAGTACTCCCACACCGCGTCGACGACCCGGGGCGCCTCCTCGGCCGTCGCCGAGGCGTGGATCTTCCAGCCCTGTTCCGGCAGCCGTGTCCGTGCGTGCCGCAGGGCGACCCAGCCGTCGCGTTCCACGCGCCGCCAGCCCGGCGGCGTCGGCTGCTGGGCGCGCGCGAACCGGCTGGCGGTGTCCTCGACGCGGGCGGGCGTGTCCACGAAGAGGGGGTCCGCGACGAGGTGGCCTTGAGCGAGCATGCTGTCTCCTCCCATGTCCTCCCATGTCTTCTGAGCCCCCTCGGTATGGGGCGCGGCGGCGCGACCGGCCGTCACCGTGCGGGCGACGGCCGGTCGCGCCGGCCGGGGCTGATCAGACCTGTCCGAGGGTGCTGTGGTAGCTGTTGCTGCACGGCCACTGAGTGGGGGTCTCCTCCTCCAGCTCCTGCAGCTCCAGAATCTCCGACACGTCGTTCACCTCCCTTCCGGGGCGGACGGGACGGCGGGGGACCGCGAGCCGAGGAAGGGAAGGACGGGGCCCTTCGCCCCGATCCCCCCGATTCCCCCGGTCCCCCCGAACGCGTAATCCAGGGCGAGCAGGACGCCCGCGGCGCCGGTGGCCAGGTCCGAGGAGAGCCGCAGCATCCGGAAGCCGGGGAACGCCAGCTCGCCCTCGTGCGAGCGGGCGTGCCAGGCCAGCCGCCGGACCTGCCGGAGCACGGCCGGCCGGTCCGCGGGCCCGCCCACCGCCGCGAGCGTGGCGATCGCCCCGGCCCGCCCGCGCAGCAGCCCGGCGTTGTGCACGTACACCCCGTCGCAGGTGCGCCGGATGCCGTCCAGCACCGCGGCCCTGCCGGGGTCGGGCCGGTGCCGCAGCACCTCGTGCAGGACGAGGGCGACCCCGGCACTGCCGCCGTGCAGATAGGGCAGGCCGGTGGTGCCGTCGAAGAGCGTGACGGTGCCGTCCTCCAGGGTCCGCAGCCGGCCCAGATCGTGCCGCAGCGCCCGGTCGGCGAGGTCGAGCCACGACGCCTCGCCGGTCTCCTGGCCCAACCGCAGGAACAGCAGCGCGACGCCGGTGGCGCCGTGCAGCAGGCCGTAGGGCGGGGGTCTGCCCGGCAGGGCGGGCAACGGGCCGTCGTCGACGGCGCGGCCCAGCTCCGAGGCCAGGCGCAGGGCCCTCTCCCGCAGGGCGGCCCGGCCGGTGGCCGCCGCGAAGTGCAGCAGCGTCAGGGCGATTCCGGCGCGGCCCCCGGCCAGGTCGGCGGCCGCCGACCGGTCCCACGAGGCCGGGCAGAGGTCGAGGACCTCCAGGGCCTGTGCGCGGTGCCCGAGCACGTCCAGGGTGAACGCGACGCCGTGCAGGCCGTCGTAGAGACCGGGCCGGCGGTTGCCGTCCCGCCGGGCCGCCTCGGTCAGCCAGTCGGTGTACGCCCGCGGGACGTGCGCCCCGGCCCGGTGCAGGGCGTAGAGGACGCCGGCGGCGCCGTAGCCGAAGGCGGCCCCGCCGATGTCGGCCGGCCCGCTCGGCGTGCCGGGGAAGAGCCGGTCGCGCCGGCCGGGGGTGGCACTGCTGTGGATGCCGCGCACCAAGGAGTCCCGGATGGTGGGCCAGTCGGGCGAGGGGGCCGCCAGCAGCGCGCCCGCCCGGTCCTCCCGCGGGGGCCCGGCCGGGGAGAGTCCCGCGAGCAGGCGGGCCGTGAAGCCCGCCGGGACCGGGTAGTGCGCCTCGACGGCGGCCGCGAGCGTCCGCAGCTTCCGCGGCCCGGGGCAGGGCAGGGGGAGGAACAGCCACAGCCGCAGCCGTTCGAGCAGATACCGGGCCGCGTCCCGGCCCGTGAGGCCCGCGGGCACCGCGAAGTCGCCGTCGCCGACGGGCGGCGGCCGGTCCTCGCCCGGGTGCGTCGCCGACGTCAGGCCCACGAGCACCGCCCGGCTGCCGGGGCGCACGAGGACGTCCTGCGGGCGCAGTTCGCCCAGGCGCAGGCCCCTGTCGTGGACGGCGTCCAGCGCCTGACCGACGCTCTCCAGCACGCCCAGGGCCCACGCGGTGTACGAGCCCGCCTCCCGCTCGGCGCGCTCGGCGGACGTCAACGGGAAGGCGGCCGAGGCGGCCCGGCGCAGACAAGTGCCCTCGACGTACTCCTCGGCGAGGAAGTGGTGTTCGCCGCGCGTGAGGTGCCCGGCCGGGCGCGGCACGCAGCCCAGACCGGCCAGCCGTGCCAGGGTGGCCCGGCGCCTGCCCAGGCGGGCGACGGCGTCCTCGCCCCGCCGGTCGAGCCCCGCGTGGGGCCGGGCCTCGCGCAGCACCACCCGGTCGCCGGTGCGGATGTCGGTCGCGAGGTACGTCCCGCCGCCGTGTTTGAGGCCCAGGGCCCGTTCGGCCCGGTAGGGGAAGTGGCCGGCGGGCGGGGCGTGCAGCGCCTGCCGGTCGGCGCGCAGCACCTCGGGCAGCGGCACCCACTCGGGCAGGGTGAACACGGCCCGGCGCGGTGCGGGGACGAGCGTGCCGTCCGGCCGCTCGAGCGGCCCGCCGGCGGGGGCGGCGTAGCGGGCGTGGAGCGGGCCGGGGCCGTGCCGCAGGGCGCCCAGGAGGTACGGGCCGGCCAATCCGTCGAGCAGGGGGGCGAGTACGCCCAGGGTCCGGGTCAAGGTGGCCTCGTCGCCGGCGTGCAGGGTGACCAGGTGCCGGTCGGGCAGCCGTTCCGCGCGGTGGCCGAGCGACTCGCGGGCCGTGGCCGGGCTGCGGACGAAGTCGAAGGCGAGCCGTGCCCGCACGCAGTGTCCCCAGACGATGTCGACCGCCCGCGCCAGCCTCTCCGGGGTGACCGAGACGTGGATCTGCCAGCCTTGCGCGGGCGGTTCGCTCCCCGGCGGGCGCAAGGTGATCCACCAGCCGCTCTCGGCCCGCTGCCAGCCCTGCGGGGGCGTCCGGCGGGCCGCGGCGAGCCGGTCGTGGTCGTCGGGGTAGCGCTCGGGGGTGTCGTAGAAGACGGGGTCGGCGAGGGCGAAGCGGTCGTAGTCCCTGAGCGTCAGCACGGCGCGTGCCTTTCGGGCGAGGACTCCGGTCGGTCACCGGGTCACAGGGCGAGGGCGCTGAATTCCGGCGGATTCGTCCGCACCGAGCGGCGGTCGATCCGGGACCGCACCTCCGGCGAACCGAAGTGGTAATCCATCCGCCGGACGGCCTCCGCCCAGTCCTGCATCGTCCGCACGGCGGAGAGGGTCTCCACGACGAAGGGGTCCCGCAGCCGCGACACCCCGCGATACCACAGATCCATCGGGGATTCGTCGAGGATATTTCCCACGGTTCCTTCGTAGACCGGCAACGCACGGACGGCACCGTCCGGCTCGATCTGCATCACCAGACTGTCGACGCCACTTGCGAAACGGTCCGGACGCATGACGAGATTCTGATTGTCGGTGGCGAAGATCTTCACTCCTTCCGGCGCCAGCGCCTGCAGCCGGGCGCGCTGCCGCTCACTCGTCAACTGCTTTACCTGGGCATCGTCGAGAAGCTCGAAGTGGCCGAATTCCGGTCGGCTGGCGAGCCCTTCGGGAACGGCCGCGTTGAAGGTCACGCTCCGCAATTCGCCGAAGCGCGGCGCGATGGCCGTGCAGAATTCCTCCAGTTGCGGGAAATTGCTCCGCACGACGACGCAGTCGATGCCGAACCACAGCGGCGACTGCTTCAGCCGCCTGCGCTCCCGGGCCACGCCGTCGAGCAGCGTCAGGGCGCTCAGCGCCCGGTCGAAGGAGCCGCGCCGGCCCCTGATCCGGTCGTGCACCTGCGCCGTCGCGCCGTCCAGGCTCACGATGACCTCGTCGAAGACCTTCGCGAGCTCGGTCGCCATCCACGGCTCCATGATCCAGCCGCTGGTGTAGACGGCGGTCTTCACCCCGGCCCGGGACAGCCGCCCGGCGACCTCGAAGATCCCCTTGACCAGGAGCGGTTCACCACCGGAGAGCGCGACCACCCGGGGATTCAGCGAGATCAGGGCGTCGGCCACCCGCAGCATGTCCTCGTGGCTCAATTGCCGCGGTGCCCGCCGGCCCGCCTCCGAATAGCAGTGCGAGCAACGCAGGGGACAGGCATAGGTGGTGTCCCAGACGACCACCTCGGGACCGGAAGACACGCTCATGGTTCCCTTTCGGCTTTCCTTGAATCGCACAAATCGATCGTCAGTCCGGGCCGTCACGCGGGGAGTCCGGGCAAATGGCAGACAATCCGAGCCTGCCGTACCCGGCCCGCCGCGCACATCCCGGAATCCTCCGATCTCCATGGAGGTTTTCCGCTATACGTCCCGTGGCAGATACGACCCGCGGCGTCATCATCCGGACCGCCGCCAGGACGGTCGTCGATAATGTCGCTCGTGAGGGGCAGGCGTGAGGGGTAGCGAACGGGCGATACGGATCGCCGCGTTCTCGGGCGGGCTCTGCCTGCTGTGGGCGGTGACGACCGGAGCGTTTCTGCTGCGGAACAACACCGTCACCCTGCCCTGGATCCTGGGCGCCGTACTGCCCTGTTACTGCGCGGGCCTGTTCGCGTGGTGGCACGCCCCCGCCAGCCCCGTCGCCCGGCGGCTGCTGCTCATCGGCACCGCGCTCTCGGTGAGCATCGGCATCCGCTACACCTCGGCCCTGCTGACCACCTGGTTCGGCTGGGACCTCAGCGCACCGGAGAACGGCCTGCCCTCGCTGGAGGCCTCCCTGGTGGTCCTCCCGACGGAGTGGGACAACCTCGCGGTCTCCCTCCTCGTCGCCCACCTCCTGGCCCTGCTGCCCGACGGCCGTTTCCGCTTCCGCTACGAGCGCCCCGTCCTGCGCTCGCTGTGGGCCCTGCTGGTCCTGCCGGTCGCCCTTCCGCTGGCGGGCGTGCCCACCCGCATCGTCGAGTACGCGGTGTTCTACTACCCCGAGGCATGGCTGCCCGGAGTGGGCGGCGCGCTGCTGGTCGTACGCTGCCTGCGCGCCCGCGCCGCCGGCGAACGCGACATCGCCGCGCTGCTGCCCATCGGCGCGACGGCCGCCGTCCTCTTCCTGGGCCGGGCCGTCTCCCGGCTGTTCCGCCCCTGGCACGGCGAGTCCGGGATCCTCTACCTCATCGGCTCGGCCCTCGGGGCCCTGCCGTACGTACTGATCTCGCTGTCCGTCGTCTACGCCGCGCTGCGCTACCGCCTCCTGGGCGTCGACATCGTCATCCGCCGCTCGGTCGTCTACGGCACGCTGTGGCTGATCATCAGCGGCTGGTACCTGGGCATGGCGATGACGCTCGGGCTGACCGCCGGCCAGTACTTCCCCATCGGCCTGTCCGTGCTGGTCGCGGTCACCGCCACCGCCCTCTTCCAGCCCGTACGGGCCCGGCTGAACCAGCTCGCCGAGCGCCGCGTGTTCGGCGACCGGCTCAGCAGCTTCGAACTCCTCGTCCAGTTCGGCAGCGCCCTCGAACACGCCTACGACCTCAGCCGGCTGGCGCCCCAGCTCGCCGCCGGCCTGCAGCAGGGCCTGAACCTGAGCTGGGCCCGGGTCCGTCTCGGGGGCGGCGGCGACCTGCCCGTCCACGTCGGAACGGCCGGCGAGGAGCCCGCCGGCCCGCACGCGAGCACCGGAAGCGGCTTCCCGGTCTGCTACGGCAACGACATCCTCGGCCTCATCGAGTACGGGCCCAAGGCCGAGGGCCGGTTCACCCCCGAGGACCACGACGTGGTGGAGACCCTCGCCCGGCAGGCCGCCCTCGCCGTCCACAACGTCCGCCTCGCCGCGGAACTGTCCACCCGCGTCGACGAGGTGCAGCGCCAGGCCGGGGAGCTCGACGCCTCCCGCGCCCGCATCGTGCACGCCCAGGACAGCGAACGCCGGCGCATCGAACGCCGGCTGCACGACGGCATCCAGCAGGACCTGGTCGCCCTGGTCGCCAAGCTGCGCCTGGCCCGCAACCGGCTCGGCCGCGGCGGCGACATCCACACCGTGCTGACCGAGGTCCAGGACGACGCCTACCGCGTCATCGACGAACTGCGCGAGGTCGCCCACGGCATCCACCCGCCGGTCCTCACCGACCAGGGCCTGGTGGCCGCCGTCACCTCCCGGGCCCGGCGGATGCCGATCCCCGTCACCGTGCACATCGAGGAGTCCCTGGACCGGGTGCGCTTCGCCCTCGACATCGAGGAGTCCGCGTTCTACCTGGTCTCCGAAGCGCTCACCAACGTCCTCAAGCACGCCGACGCCACCCATGTGACCATCCGCATAGCGCGCCGCGAGGGCTGGCTCGTGGTGGAGGTCGCCGACGACGGCGTCGGCTTCCCCACCGACACCACCCGGGGCTCGGGACTGACCGGGATGCGCGACAGGATCGAAGCGGTCGGCGGGGACCTGCGGATCACCAGCCGGTCCGGCGGCGGCACCACGATCCGTTCCAGGCTGGCCGAGCGGGTGCGGGAGGAGATCAGTGACTGAGGAACCGATGCGCGTGGTGATCGCCGAGGACCACTACCTGGTGCGCGAGGGCACCCGCCGGCTGCTGGAGGACACCGGCGACGTCCACGTCGTCTCGGCCGTCGGCGACGCCGCCGAACTCCTCGACGCCGTCGAGGAACTGCGCCCCGAGGCCGTCATCGCCGACATCCGCATGCCGCCCAGCCACCACACCGAAGGCATCACCGCCGCCCACGCCATCCGCGCCCGCCACCCGGGCATCGGCGTCGTCATGCTCTCCCAGCACGCCGACGAGAACTACGCCTTCGACCTCTTCCAGCGCGGCACCGACGGCCTGGCCTACCTGCTCAAGGAGCGCATCGGCGAACTCGACGAACTGCTGCGCGCCCTGCGCGAGGTCGCCGCGGGGCGCTCCGTCGTCGACCCCCGCATCGTCGAGGTGCTCATGGGCAGCCACACCCGCGCCGCCGACGCGCCCCTGGCCGCCCTGACGCGGCGGGAGCTGGACGTGCTGCGGCACATGGCGGAGGGCAAAACGAACCGGGCGATCGCCGGGGCGCTCGTCCTGTCCGAGTCGACCATCGAGAAGCACGTCAACTCGACCTTCGCCAAGCTGGGCCTGGCGGAGGAGCCGCAGCTCCACCGCCGGGTGAGCGCGGTCCTGGCCTACCTCCGGCACGCGCCGCGGGGCCACGGCTGATCAGGGGACGGCAGGCCCTACTCGCGCAGGTCCTCCCAGGTGATGACGGGGCTCCCGGACCGCATGCTGAAGTCCATCGCCGCGTCCCGCACGGGCCACTTCAGCCGCAGCCAGTTCGGCACCGTGGCCGGAATGCCGTCGTCCGCGGCCAGGTGCCAGAACGTGTTGGAGTCCTGCCGGGCGAAGTACGGGCAGAAGAAGGAGACCACCACCGTCACCCGCCGCCCCCTGGTCACGGGCGAGACGGCGTGGAAGATCCGGCTCCCGTGCAGGAACAGCGCCGCCCCGCGCTCCCCGCACGGCGCCTCCTTGATCCGCGGATCGCCCTCCCGGGCGCCGGTGAACTCGTCCGCCCGGCCCTGGAAGTAGCTGAAGCGCCCGCCGTCGTAGTCCTCGTAGCCGTTGAGCTGGATGGTCAGGACGTAGTCCATGCCGTCGTGGTGCCACTTGACGATGTCCGAACGGCCGTCGGCCTCGAAGTAGTTGACCTGCACCGTGGGGATCCGCAGCGGGTGCGGGATCAGGGGCACCCCCGCCAGCCGCGAGCAGGCCAGCAGGAAGCCCCGGTCACGGATCATGTTGTTGATGAACGCCGACATCAGATCGGCGCCGCGCACCCTGCGCGTGGTGATGAACCGGGCGGTGCCGGCGGAGCTCTCGAGCCTGTCGCACACCTCGGTGAGGCAGTCCAGGCCCTCCGGCGTCAGGATCCGCACCGGTCCGACGAGGGCGGTGTCGTCCACCCTGCCGTAGCCGTGGCTGAGTTCGTGGGCCGCGTAGCCGAAGTCCTGCAGCCGCAGCCGAGGCCCCCGCGGATCGGGGACCACGAAGTCACCACGCCAGCGCGGTTCGCCCGGCAGCTGCGCCCTGCGGGGCGGCCTCCTGCCCCGCAGGGCGTGGACGACCTGGTCGAGTCCGGTGGCCATGCGGGGATGGTTGAGGACGCTGCTTCTGCCGCTTCTCTCCCGTGCCATCGTCATGAGCCGATTGCAACGCCCGGACCCCCGCCCCACAAGGCCCGGTTCCCGCCAGGAATCAGTACGCGCCGGGCCAGCGGTAGCGGACCCGGGTGAGGGCCTCGGAGATGTCCCAGAGACTGTGGGCCAAGGTGGCGTCCCCGGCGGGCGCGGGCAGCTCCGCCGGGCCGGGGGCGCCGCGCGCCCCGAAGCGGCCGGTGGGCCCGTAGAAGCCGCCGGGGACGACGTCGCCGGCCGTGGCCGCGTACAGGGACGGCAGCGCCGCCTGTTCCACGCTGTGGCCGACGACGTGCTCCAGCGCCGGCCGGGCCAGCGCCCGCAGCGGGCGGGCCAGGTGCCGCTGCAGTCCCGTCGCACTCAGACCGGGATGCACGGCCACACCCGTCAGCCGGGCTCCGGCGGCGTCGGCGCGGCGCTGCAGTTCCAGGGCGAAGAGCACGTTGGCGAGCTTGGACTTGGCATAGGCGGCCATCGGCCGGTAGGTGCGGGTGCTCTGCAGGTCGGAGAGATCGGCCAGCGGAGTGCGGGCGATGGCCGCGCTGACGGTCACCACCCGGGGGTCCGGGGCCCGCAGGATCAGCGGGAGCAGCCTGCCGGTGAGGGCGAAGTGGCCCAGGTGATTGGTGCCGACGGTGAGCTCGAAGCCGTCCTCGGTGGTGCGCCGCCGGGGGACGGCCATCACGCCCGCGTTGTTGACGAGCAGGTCGACCGGCCGGCCGCCGAGTTCCACGCGGTGGGCGAAGCCGGTGACGGACGCCAGGTCGGCCAGGTCGAGCAGGTCGGGCCGGACCCGGGCGCCGGCCACCTCGGCGGCCAGGCGCTCGGCGGCGGCGCGGGCCTTGCCCGCGTCCCGGCCGGTGACGACGACCTCGGCGCCGGCCCGCGCCAGTTCGCGGGCGGTGACGTACCCGATGCCGCTGTTGGCCCCGGTGACGACGGCCAGCCGGCCCTCCTGGCTCGGCATGTCGTCGGTGGTCCAGCTGTCGTGCATGCCACTCCTCGGCGGCCGGTCGCGGGCGGGCGAGCGTATTGTCCGCCGACCGGACGGCCGCCGCGGGGAAGGCGCGCCCGGGCGGCCGGCGGGAAGGCGGGCTCACCCGCCGGCGATCTCCTCCGCGACCTGGCGGGCCTGCCGGGCCACGTTGCGCAGATGGTTGGCGAAGGGGACGCGTACGTGCGTGCCGACGCCGGCCACCCAGACGCGCTCCGGCCGCGCCCCGGGCCGGCGGCGCACCCGCAGGTCGGCCTCCAGATGTTCCACGGCCCCGGCGCCGTCCGCCGCGCCCTTCAGACGCAGCGCCTTGCCGTCGGGGGACCAGTGGAGCGTGGGCTGGTGGAAGCCGGTGCCGTTGACGATGTGGTCGAAGTGATCGAAGCGGTCGAAACGGTCCGGTGTGCCGGCCGGTTCGGGCCACTCCACCCGCCAGGCGTCGCCGTCGCGGACGACGGAGCGGGGGTAGGGATGGGCCAGCCGCAGGGCACCGGTGGCGAAGTGCGCGAGCAGGCGCCGGGCGTTGACGACCGTCATGGCCGTGGCGTAGTAGCCCGTGAACCAGGCGAAGCGCGCCATCAGGGCGTGGCGGCGCGGCGCCGGCAGGGCGGGGGCGAGCGCGATGGCCGCCTCGAGCAGGGGCACGACGACACCGGGCCAGTGACAGACGCCCGCGTCCACCAGGGCCGTCTCCTCGCGCAGGCGCTGGACGGGATCGGGCGCCGTCGACGTCTGCCGGCGCAACGGGCGGCGGCTCAGCAGCCGGACCGCCTCCACAGCGCCGCGCAGCACCTTCTCCTCCAGCAAGGGGTCCGCCGGGTCGAGGCGGGCGATGCGTTCCACCGACGGGAAGTCGCGCGGGGGCGCGCCCAGCGACAGGCGTACGGAGGGCAGCCGGCCGGAGGGCGAGGTCATGACCGTCCGGTGACCGTCGCGGCACAGCAACAGGGCCGCGTCGATGGCCGACTGGCGGGTGCCGAGGACCAGCACCCGGCTCCGCGGACGCGTCTGCCGTCGCAGGCGCTCGGAGGGGTAGGGGCTGTCCAGATAGCGCGGGTGAGCGGTGAGGCCGGCGAAGCCCTCGGGGACGCGGGGCCGGCGCACGCCCGTACAGATCACCACCGCGTCGGCCGTCAGCCGCTGCCCCGTGCTCAGCCGCACCCGGTGCCGGCCGCCCGTCCGCGCGCCGACCGACTCGGCGTCCGCCCGCACCTGCCGCACCACGATGCCGAGCGCCGTCGCCGCGGCCCGTGCCCCGGTGTGGCGGTCCCGGCAGTAGGCGGCCATCCGGGCCCGGGGGACGCAGTCCCGCGGAGACCCGTTCCAGCCGTGCTCGCGCAGATAGCCGACGAAGTCGGCGTGGTCCTCGGCGAGCAGGGAGTTGACCTCGGCCGCGCTGTTGCACAACAGCAGCGGGTCGTCGTCCCCGAAGGCCAGCCCCCAGCCGACCGGGCGGGGGTCCACGACGGTGATCGACCGGACCGTACGGGCGGCCGCCCCGGCCTGGCGTGAGAGCGCGCGGACCAACTGGACGAAGACGCTGGTCCCGGCGACACCGGCGCCCACGATCACCACGTCCTGCCCGGCGGGCGGGGCGGGTCTGCCGGGTTCGGGGGAACGCAGGGGGGCCGTGGGGGACATGGCAGCACCTTCCTTCCGTAGCTCACCCTGCCCGTACCCGCGCGCCGGGAAGCACCGGCCCCGGCCGGTGTTGCGGTGTCACAGGTCCCGGCGCATGCACACCCGGGGCCACCGGTTCAGGCCGTGGGCGGCTTCCTGTCGCCGGATGTCCCGCAGGCCCGGGCCGAGCCCGTGCTCGTCGAGGGGGCGGAAGCCGCAGCGCGCGTAGTACGGCGCGTTCCACGGCACGCCGGTGAACGTGGTGAGGGTCAGGGCGGGAATCGCGTCGGCCGTCGCCCGACGGGCCAGGTGGTCCAGCAGGGAACGGCCGATACCGCGGCGGGCGCTGTCCGGGTGCACCGACACCTGCTCGACGTGGAGGTTGCCGTCGACATGGTCCGCGATGAGGTAGGCCACCGGAGCGTCGGTGCCGTCGACCGCGACCCAGGCCAGGCCGGCCCGCTGGTAGTGGGCGAGTTCACCGACCGGCAGCGGCTCGTCCTCGGCGATCTCCGGCATGCCGATGTCGTGGAAACACCTCCCGGCGGCCCGCTCGATGTCCTGAAGGAGAGTCAACTCGTCGGGGCGTACCGCTCGGATGCGCATGGGGCCATTGTCTTCGGTGGGCGGGACGGCCCACCGCGCGGGGTGGTGGCGGGCGCCCGTGGCCGGTTCGGCCGCGGGCGCGGTCAGCGGGCCCGGTCGCCGGCCGAGGCCATGCCCAGCCAGGTGTGCGGGTTGCCCTCCCAGCACCACCCCAGCTTCGGGGCGCCCTTGCTGATCCACAGGGCCGGGACCCTGCGGTCCCCGAAGCGGGTGCCGGCGAGCGAGAAGCACTTGTTCTTGGCCAGCGCCCGGGGGAACTGGGTGAGGAACGCTATGCCCTCCTCCATGGTGAGCGGGGTGCGGCCCCGCTCGGCCACGGCCGCCAGGGCGTCGAGGGGGACGACGGCGCAGAACTCCTCGCCGCGGTCGACGTCGAAGGCGACGTACGCCTCCCCGTCCGGGAGCGCCAGTTCCTCGAGCGAGACGAACCTCTCCAGCTCGCCCGGGGCGTAGAAGCGCTCGATGACACCGGGGGCGCTCTTGCCGGCGAGCGTGGTCAGCGGCACCGACTCCTCGAGGGGGACGAGCGCCCTGGTGACCACGAGCAGGAACGGCACCCGGCCCTCGGCCGGCGGTTCCATCGTCGCCGCCCGCGCGCGAACGGGCTCGCGCAGCGGCTCGACGACACCACGGAACGCGGTCTCCGTCATGCCGGCGAGAGCCGGGTAGCCCAGGTCGACCAGGGTCTGGACCTGACGGTCGAACTCGGTGCCGGCGTCGAAGACGGTCATGTGAAGCCTTCCTCAGGGAATTTTGCAACGGACATAAACTTAGCCCGGGTCGACCATCGTGGTCAAGAGTAAATTTATGCCCGGTGTAAGATTCCCTCATGGGTATCGAACCGATGGGGCTCCGCGAGTCCAAGAAGCAGGAGACCAGGCAGCTCATCTCCGACCATGCCACCAGGCTGTTCATCGAGAACGGCTTCGAGTCGACGACGATCGCCGAGATCGCCGCGGCCGCCCGGGTCGCCAAGAAGACGGTGACCAACTACTTCCCCCGCAAGGAGGACCTGGCCTTCGACCGCCACGAGGAGTTCGTCGCGGGCCTCGCCCGGATCGTCGAGGGCCGGGCCGAGGGCGAGTCGGCGCTCGCGGCGCTGCGCCGCGAGTTCCTCGACGGGGTGGAGCGGCACGACCCCGTGATCGGGTTCTCCGGGGAGGTGTTCGCCCGGATGATCGCCGACAGCCCCACGCTGCTGGCCCGCCTGCGCGACATGCACGATCAGCGCGAGGCCGCGCTGGCCGGCCTCCTCGCCGCGGAGACCGCGGCCGCCCCGGACGACATCACCCCCCGGGCGGCGGCGGCCCAACTGGGCGGCGCCCACCGGGTCCTCTTCCAGCAGATCCTGGAGCTGACCCTCGCCGGTCACGACAACGAGCGGATCGCCGAAACGGTGGCGGTATCCGCCGACCGCGTCTTCGCCATGCTGACGGAGGGGCCGCTCGCCCGCTACGCCGTGCGGTGAGTGCGGCCCGGTTCAGCCGTGGGCGATTCCGCTGAGAGCATGCCGTGGTTCCCGCCGCGGCCGGGATCGGGCACAGTCGCCGTCATGAGACTCCTGATACTGGGCGGAACGGAATTCGTGGGTCGCGCCGTCACCGACGAGGCGCTGGGCCGTGGTTGGGAGGTGACGGTCTTCCACCGCGGCCACCATCCGGCGCCGGCGGGAGCCGTCGCCCTGCGCGGTGACCGCAGGGCAGGGGACGGCCTGGCGGCCCTGGCGCACGGCGAGTGGGACATCGTCGTCGACACCTGGGCGGCCGAGCCGTCGGCCGTACGGGACGCGGCCCGGCTGCTGGCCGGGCGGGCCGGGACCTACGTGTACGTCTCCAGCGGGTCGGTGTACCGCCATCCCCGCCCCGCCGGGCTCGGCGAGGACGCCCCTGTCGTGGACGGTTCGCCCGACGCGGGCGAGGTGGAGTACCCACAGGCCAAGCGGGGCGGCGAGCTCGCCGCGGCCGCGGCCTTCGGCGACCGGGCGCTGCTGGTGCGGGCGGGGCTGATCCTCGGCCCCGGGGAGAACATCGGGCGCCTGCCCTGGTGGCTGCTGCGGATGGCACGCGGCGGCCCCGTCCTGGCGCCGGGCCCCCGCGACCTGGGCATCCAGTACATCGACGCCCGTGACCTGGCCGCCTGGAGCCTGGACGCCGCCGCCCGCGGCCTCGGCGGCCCGTACAACGCCATCAGCCGCCCGGGCCACGCCACGATGGGCGAACTGCTGGAAGCCTGCGCCCACGTCACCGGCGGCACCGCGGAGCTGCGCTGGACCGCCCCGGAGAAGATCCTCGACGCCGGCATCGAACCGTGGTCGCACCTGCCCGTCTGGGTGCCGCCGGGCGAGCAGCACGAGACCCTGCACCAGGGCGGCGTGGACAAGGCGTTCGCCGCCGGCCTGCACTGCCGCCCGGTAGCGGAAACGGTGTCCGACACCTGGTCCTGGCTGCAGGAACTGGGCGGAATCCCACCCCAGCGCCCCGACCGCCCCACCGTCGGCCTGGACCCGGAGACGGAGGCGAAGGCGCTGCGCGCCTGAGAAGCGGCCCCGACGGTGCCAGGGCCGCGGGCGGCGGGCGTCACCCCGTCGGACCCGCTCCGGCTGCGGGCGGTGCCGGGGGGCAGTGGACTGGGGCCGGGGCATCCGGAGGGTGTGAGGCGATGCGGGAGCGGGCCGGGGTGGTTGTGGTGGGGGTCGTCGTTCTGGCCCTTGTGGCCGGCGGTTGTGTCGCGGGCGGGGGAGGGGGCCGCGAGGGGCGGGCCCCGTCCGTTCCCCCGGCTTCGCGTGAGGGCCGGCAGCGGGGCGTGCCCGCGCTTCCGGCCGGCATCGCCGGGCAGCGACTGGCCTGGGAGGCGTGCTCCACCGAGGACGCCGGCCGGGCCGGCGCCACGCTGCGGCGGGACGCGGACTGCGCCTGGCTCACCGTGCCCGTCGACTACAGCGCGCCCGACGGGCAGAGCATCCGGATCCGCCTGGCGCGCGTGCGGGCCGCGGGGGCGCAGCGGCTCGGGCCACTCGTCTTCAACCCCGGCGGGCCGGGGGAGGCGGGGGCCGCCATGGTCGCGGGCGGGGTGTTCGAAGCCACGTCCCGTGTGATGGGCCGTTACGATCTCGTCGGCTTCGACCCGCGCGGCATCGGGCGCTCGGCACCGCTGAAATGCCCCCAGGGCGCGGGCGGTGACCTCATCCCGCGGACCCGCGAACAGGTGGAGGCCGAGTTCAAGGCGGCCGCCGAGCAGGGCGAGGACTGCCGCAAGGCCGGTGGCGCGCTGCTGGCCCACATGGACACCGTCAGCGTCGCCCGCGACCTGGACGTGCTGCGCGCCGCACTCGGCGAGAGCAGGCTGCACTACCTCGGCATCTCCTACGGCACCTACCTCGGCCAGCACTACGCCCACCTCTTCCCCGGCCGGGTGGGCCGCTTCGTCCTCGACGGCGTCGTGGACCCCGGTACGGACCTGACGCAGACCGCCCGCAACGACGTCACGTCCCTCGACGACAGCTTCGCCAGCTACGCCCGGGCCTGTGCCGCCCTGCACTGCCCCCTCGGCCGGACGCCCGGCGAGATCGTCGCCAGGACCACCGCGTTCGTACGGGACCTCGACGCCCACCCCGTGCCCGCGCCCGAGGGCGGCAGGCTCACCACCGGGCTCGCGGTCCAGGGCATCAGGGCCCCGCTCTACCGGTCCGACCGGTGGCCGGACCTGACCCGGGCGCTGCTCGACGCGATGGCGGGTCGGCCGGGCGCGCTCATCGGCCTCGCCCTGGAACAGGTCCAGGTGCAGGCGGAGACGTCGGAGGGGTCGGAGAAGGCGGGCTCCGGAGGGCGGGCTCCGGTGGACCCCACCATGGCCCGCAACGCCGTCGACTGTCTCGACAAGCCCGGTCCCCGCAGCGCCGCGGAACTCCTCGCCGACCTCGGTGAGTTCGAGAGGACGTCACCGCTGTTCGGCGCCACCGTGGCCACCGCCATGTTCCACTGCGCCGCCTGGCCCCTCGCCCCCACGGGCCGGGCCGAGCCGCTGGCCGCCCCCGGCGCCCCGGCCATGGTCCTGGTCTCCTGGGCCGTCGACCCGGCGACCCCGCTGAGCAACGCCGAGACCGTGCGCGGGAATCTGGGCACCGCTTCCCTCGTCGTCCGCGGCGGCACCGGCCACTCCGCCTACGCCAGCGGCTCGGACTGCACCGACGGGGCCGTGGACGCGTTCCTCGTCGGGGGCAGGCTGCCGCCGCCGAAGGCGGAGTGCAGCGCCTGAGGGGCGGCCGAGCGGCGCCGCTCCCGGCGCACGACGAGCAGCGCGGCGTCGTCGGACAGGACGCCGCCGGTGTAGTCCCGCAGGTCGGCCACCAGCCGGTCCACCAGCGGGTCCGGGGCCAGTTCCGGCATCGTGGCCAGGCGCTCGGCCAGCGGGTAGAAGCGGCCGGAGGCGTCGCGGGCCTCGGTCACCCCGTCGGTGTAGAGGACCAGCAGGTCGCCGGGCGCGAAGGCGAAGTGCAGGAAGTGGTACGGGCCGGCGGCCAGTTCGCGCAGCGCCAGGGGCGGGTCGGGCACCGGCGTCCGTACCTCGCTCACCGTGCCCGCGCGCCACAGCAGCGGCGGCAGGTGACCGCAGTTGACCAGCTCCGTCGGGCCGTCGGCCGCCGGCACCCCCAGCAGGACGGCCGTCACGAACTCCTCGCCGGACCGGCGCCGCAGCACGGTGGCGTCGAGCCGCCGGGCCACCGTGCGCAGCTCCGGCTCGACCTGTGCGGCCTCCCGGAAGGTGCCGAGCACGTCCGCCGCGGTCTCGATGGCCGACAGCCCCTTGCCCCGTACGTCGCCGACGATCAGCCGGGTCCCGTAGGGAGTGGCCAGCACCTCGTACAGGTCGCCGCCCACGCGGGCCTCGGCGGCGGCCGCGAGGTAGCGCACCGCCACCCGCAGCCCGTCGATCCGCTCCGGGAGTGGGCGCAGCAGGGTGCGCTGGGCCGCTTCGGCGACCGAGCGCGAGTGCAGCAGTTCGCGCTCCCGGGTCGAGACGAGGACGACGTTGGCGGTGCTGACGCAGGTGAGGGCCAGCACGGTGGCGCCCGCGGTGAGGTGGACGGCGAACGGGACGCCGGTGTCGGCGATGCCGAGGACGGGGACGAACACGAGGGCGAGCAGGCCCACCGTCAGGGGGACCCGGGCGCGCCGGGTGCCGCCGATGCTGGCGAGCGCGGGGGCGGTGGCGAGGACGGGGGAGAAGGTCAGCTGGGGATTGGTCGCCAGGTCCACCGCCACGGCGGTGGTCAGCAGCGCGTAGGCGGCCGCGACGAGCAGGCGTGCGCTGCGGGGGAGCGGGGGTACCTCGGGCGGCCTCTCGCGACCTGGGTCTCGCTTCATGGTGGTTTCCCACCCTAGGCGGCGGTTGTCCGCCCGCAAGCGGACCGGCCGTGTGGCGCGGCACGTCGGATGGTGGGATGGAACGTCCATATGTCCACGCGGAGGCCGGCCGGCATTGGCGCAAACCGTCTTATGCCCAGAAAAAAGGACATTACTCCATAAAGGTGATCGCCGCCACCTTCGGCGGTGCGGCGCCGACGGGTCGCCGATGATGGCCACTGTGAGCGGCAAGGTGGAGACGCGCGACGTGCTGATCGTCGTGTACGACGGAGTGCAATTGCTGGACGTCGCAGGTCCCTTGGACGTCTTCGGCCGGGCTGCGTCCGAGGCGGAGGCCGGCTACCGGGTGCGCCTGGCCTCGCTGGGCGGCCGGTCCGTGAGCACCTCGGCCGACGCCCACCTGGGCGTCTCGGCGGACCTCGCGCGCGTGCGCAAGCCCCCGGACACGCTCATGGTGGCCGGCGGCCGGGGGTACGCCGAGGCGGCCGCCGACCGCGACCTGGTCCGCCATGTGCGGCGGCTCTCCGCCGGGGCCCGGCGCACGGGTTCGGTGTGCACCGGCGCGTTCGTCCTGGCCGAAGCGGGCCTGCTCGACGGGCGCCGCGCCACGACGCACTGGGCGTTCTGCTCCGAACTGGCCGCCGGCTATCCGGCGGTCACCGTGCAGCCCGACGCCATCTACGTCCGGGACGGCGCCGTCGTCACCTCGGCCGGGGTGACCGCCGGCATCGACCTCACGCTGTCCCTGCTGGAGGACGACTTCGGCCCCGAACTGGCCCGGGCCGTGGCGAAGTTCCTGGTGGTCTTCATGCAGCGGCCGGGCGGTCAGTCCCAGTTCAGCACCTGGATCCGCGGCGAGCCCCCGCTCGGCGGCGCCCTGCGCGAGCTCGTCGAGGCCATCGACGCCCACCCCGCCGACGACCTGTCGGTGCCCGCCCTGGCCGCCCGGCTGGGCATGAGCCGGCGCCACTTCAGCCGGGTGTTCAGCCAGCAGATGGGGACCAGCCCGGGCGCGTACGTCGAACGGGCCCGGGTCGCCGCGGCGCGCGCCCTGCTGGAGAGCACCTCCGACAGCGTCGACACCATCGCCGGACAATGCGGCTTCGGCACGGTCGAGACGATGAGACGCGCGTTCGTGCGCGAGGCCGGCGTCTCGCCGGCCGCCTACCGCGACCGGTTCCGGCGGGGCTGACGCGGATCACTGCGTGCCGGGCACCTTCCGCGTGGTGACCGCGATCCGGTTCCAGGAGTTGATGGTGAAGATGAGCGCGATCAGGTGCGCCAGCTCCTCCTCCCCGAAGTGCCGGGCGGCCCGCTCGTACACCGCGTCGGGCACGAAACCGTCGGTCAGGACGGTCACCGCCTCGGTCAGGTCGAGCGCGGCCCGCTCCTTCTCCGTGTACAGGCCGGCCTCACGCCAGGCGCTGAGCAGATGGATCCGCTCCTCGCTCTCGCCCGCCGCGCGGGCGTCGCGGGTGTGCATGTCCAGGCAGTAGGCGCAGTGGTTGAGCTGCGAGGCGCGGATCTGGACCAGCTCCACGAGGGTCGGGTCCAGGTCGGCCGTCGCGGCCGCGTGCAGGGCGATCATGGCCTTGAAAACCTTGGGGGCGGCCTTGGTGAAGTTCATCCGCTGTGCGGGCTGTGTCATCGTCATGATCGAAACCCTAGACGCGGAATCGGCCTGTCCCATGGTGCAATTCGGGGATGGAATCACAGGTCAATCCGGCGCGGTCGCCGTCGGTGGACGGCGCGGGCGGCGACCTCCACCTGGAGTTGTCCGACGGGCCGGGCGGTCGCCGCGGCGCCCTGATACGCGCACTGCGCGAGGCCGTACGTACGGGAAGGCTCGCGCCCGGCACCCGGCTGCCGCCCTACCGCGCGCTCGCCACCGACCTCGGCCTGGCCCGCAACACCGTCGCCGAGGCCTACGCCGAACTAGTCGCCGAGGGCTGGCTCACGGCCCGGCAGGGCTCCGGCACCCGCGTCGCCCTGCGCGCGGAACCGCCCGCCGGCGGCCGGCCCCGCAGACCCACCACCCCCTCCCGTCCCCGGCGCCCCGCCTACGACCTGGTCCAGGGCACCCCGGACGCCGCCGCCTTCCCCCGCACCGCCTGGCTCGCCTCCGCCCGCCGGGCGCTCACCGCCGCCCCCAACGAGGCGTTCGGCCCCGGCGACCCCCGCGGCCGCCCCGAGCTGCGCCGCGCCCTGGCCGAATACCTCGGCCGCGCCCGGGGCGTACGCGCCGACCCCGACCGCATCGTCGTCTGCTCCGGCTTCGCGGGCGCCCTGCGGCTGCTGGGGCAGGTACTCGAGGGCACGATCGCCGTGGAGTCGTACGGACTGGGCTTCCACCGCTCGCTGCTGACCGCCGCCGGGCTCACCACGGCCACCCTGCCCATCGACGAACACGGCGCGCGCGTCGAGTGCTTGGCGGCCACCGGCGCCCGGACGGCGCTGCTGACCCCCGCGCACCAGTTCCCGACGGGCGGCCCGCTGCACCCCCGGCGGCGGGCGGCGCTCCTGGACTGGGCGTGCGCGCGGGGCGGACTGGTCCTGGAGGACGACTACGACGGCGAGTTCCGCTACGACCGCCAGCCCGTCGGCGCCGTGCAGGGCCTCGACCCGGAACGCGTGGTCTACATCGGCTCGGTCAGCAAAAGCCTCTCGCCGGCGCTGCGCCTGGGCTGGATGGTACTGCCGGGGCACCTGGTGGACGCCGTGCTCACGGTGAAGGGGGAGCGGGAGTCGTGGGCGAGCGCCCTGGAGCAACTGACGCTCGCCGACTTCCTCGCCTCCGGCTCCTACGACCGTCACGTACGCCGCATGCGCCGGCACTACCGCCGCCGGCGCGACCGCCTCGTCGCCGTCCTCGCCGAACGCGCCCCGCACGTACGGATCACCGGCATCGCGGCCGGCCTGCACGCGGTGCTGGGCCTTCCCCCGGGCACCGAACGGACCGTGGTGCGGGCCGCCGCCTGGCAGGGCCTCGCCGTGGAGGGCCTGGGCCTGTACCGCCACGGCGAGGCGACGGGGGTACCGGACGACGGCCTGGTCGTGGGCTACGGCACCCCCGCGGACCACGCCTTCGCGGGCGCGCTGGACGCCCTGTGCGAGGCTCTCCCGCCGCCGGGCTGAGTGGCAGCCCGGCACGCCCCTCCTCGCTTGGTACAGTCGGAAGGACTTTTCAGTGCACCTTACTGACCTGAGGAGACCTGATGGCATCCGACAGCGCCGACATCAAGGCCTGGCTCGACACCGTCACCATCGACCCCGCCGTGCACGCCCTGCGGCCGGACTACCGCGCCCTGGTCCTCGCCGCCGAGGGGCTGCGGCCCGGGCCGAGCGACGAGATGAGCGAGAAGCTGCTGGTCGCGGCCGAGGAGGGGGCCCGGGCGTGGCTCGCGCACACCCCGGCCGAGAACCACCCCCACCTGGCCGCCTGGCGCGAAGCCTTCCGTGCCTTCGGGGCCAAGCCGCAGCGCACCCGCCCCAGCGCGGAGGCGCTGCTGCGCCGGGCGGCGGACGGGCTGCCGCGCGTGGACCGGCTCACCGACCTCTACAACGCGATCTCCGTCGCCCATGTCCTGCCGCTCGGCGGCGAGGACCTCGACCACTACGCGGGCCCGGCGCGCCTGGTCCGCGCCACGGGCGAGGAGGACTTCGAGACGACCGCGGGCGGCGCGGGCGTCGTCGAGCACTGCCCGCCGGGCGAGGTCGTCTGGCGCGACGACGCGGGCGTGACCTGCCGGCGCTGGAACTGGCGCCAGTGCACCCGCACCCGCCTCACCCTCGCCACCACGCGCGCGGTGTTCATCCTCGACGCCCTCGGCCCGCTCGGCGACGCCGAGCTGACCGCCGCCGGGGACGCCCTGACGGAGGCCCTGCTCGCGAGCAGCCCGGGAGCGACGGTCGCCGCGCGCCTGGTGCGCTGACCGCGGCGGCAGGGCACCGGCGCGGCTAGGCCGTCATCGGTTCGCCGGCCGCCGCGTCGAGCCCCTCGACGCACGCGTCGGCAAGGGCGTCCATCGACAGGCCCAGCGCGGACGCCAGGGCCGTGACCGTGAAGAAGGCGGGGGTCGGCGCCCTGCCGGTCTCGATCTTGCGCAAGGTCTCGGCGGACAGCCCGGCCCGGGCCGCCACCTCCACCATGCTGCGCTCGCCACGGGCCTCCCGCAGCAGGGCGCCCAGGCGCTCGCCGCGCTGCCGCTCCCACGGGGTCAGAGGAGTTCTCACCATGCACGTGATACTAATACCGGTATAAGAATTGGTCCGAGCGGCCGGCGATCCCGCCGGACGCACAGGTGGGGAGTCGGTGCAGATGGTGGAGATCAAGACGGACGCGGCGCTGGAGGCCATGCGCGAGGCGGGGCGCGTCGTGGCGCACGCCCTGGCCGCCGTGCAGGACGCCGCCGGGGTCGGCGTCGCGCTGCGCGAGCTGGACGCGGTGGCCCGCGAGGTGCTGGACAAGGCCGGGGCCACCTCGCCCTTCCTCGGCTACCACCCCTCCTTCGCGCCCGTCCCCTTCCCCGCCGTCATCTGCGCCTCGGTCAACGACGCCGTCGTGCACGGCATCCCCGACGGCTACCGGCTGCGCGACGGCGACCTCGTCAGCATCGACTGCGGCGCGGTGCTCGACGGCTGGGCCGGTGACGCCGCCGTCAGCTTCACGGTCGGCACCGCGCGCCCCGCCGACCTGGCCCTGATCGAGACCACCCGGCGGGCGCTCGAGGCCGGCATAGCCGCCGCCGTCGTCGGCAACCGCGTCGGCGACATCTCCCACGCCATCGGCGGCGTGGCCCGCGCCGCCCGCCACGGCCTCCCGGCGAACCTGGGCGGGCACGGCATCGGGCGCCGGATGCACGAGGAGCCCCACGTCCCCAACAGTGGCACGCCGCGCCGCGGATTCCGCCTGCGGCACGGGCTGGTCCTGGCCATCGAGCCGATGCTCATGGCGGGCGGCCGCGACGACTACCGCACGGCTCCCGACGGCTGGACCCTGCGCACCGCCGACGGCAGCCGCGCCGCCCACATCGAGCACACCGTCGCCATCACCGACGACGGGCCGCGCATCCTCACCCTGCCCTGACGCCCGGCCGGGGGGCGACGTAAGACTTTCGTCACCGGATTCGTGGATCCTCCGGGGCCGTGCCGCTGTTCTGAACAGGTGAGAACACAGCACGGCTTCAGGAGGCGGAAATGGGACGCGTACGACGGCTGCTGACCAGGCCCATCGTCATCGCGGCACTGGCACTGGGCACCGTGGCGGTCGCCGTCGGGGTGTACTGGTTCCAGCCGTGGAAGCTGTGGGTGGACGAGACGGTGCGCGAGTCCGCGCCCGTGTCCACCGGCGCGCCGGGCGAGGGGACGCGGACCCTGGCCACCGGCACGCTGATCAGCCATGAGCACACCACCACCGGCACGGTGCGCGTCCTGCGGCTGCCCGACGGCAGCCGCACGCTGCGCCTGGAGGGGCTCGACACCAGCAACGGCCCGGACCTGCGGGTCCTGATCACCGACGCCCCGGTGAAGGAGGGCCGGGCCGGCTGGCACGTCTTCGACGACGGCGCCCACGTCAGCCTCGGGAAGCTCAAGGGCAACAAGGGTGACCAGAACTACGCCCTGCCCGCCGACCTCGACCTCGACCGGTACGGCAGCGTCAGCATCTGGTGCGACCGCTTCGACGTCTCCTTCGGCGCCGCCGCTCTCGCCCGTGCGTGAGGCCCGCGTCAGCCGGCCGTGACGTCCGTCGTCGCGGCCACCGGCGCGGTGCCGGAGACCGTGCAGTTCACGGTCACCCCGAAGACGTGCACCGCCGCGTTCCCGGGGCTGAAGGTCGTGCTGCCGGCGGTGTCCAGCCGCGCGGACGCGGTGCCGCCGGTGAGGGTCACGGTGGAGCCGCTGGGGATGCTGCCGGGGTTGGTGAAGCCGGTCGCCGTCACGCTGCCGGAGCCGGCGCCGCCGATGGCTATCTCCATCTCGCCCGTCACGCTTCTCGCCGGGACGCTGATCGGCACCGTCAGCTGCGTCGTGACCTCCACCGTCAGTTCGGCCGTGCCGCCCTGCGGGACGCTTTCCGGGGCCGCCATGGTGACCCGCAGCGACTGGACGCCGCCGGGGGCGCCGGGGCCGGTGCAGGTGTAGTCGACGGAGACGGGGTCGGCCGCGGCGGGCGGCGCGCCCAGTCCGAGGCCCGCGCTCGCCAGGGCGGCGACGAGGGCCGCGCTCCTCAGGGTGCGTTTGCGGCTGTGCGGACCGGTCGGGGTGTTCATCGTCGTACTCCCTTCCGCCCGGGGCCGGCCTTGTGGGCTGCCGCCCGGTACGAAGAGGTGGGGGCTGATGTGAACACGTCATAAGTTGCACGGGGTGCCGGAGAAGTCAACAGCGCTCAGCCGCCCGCCTGGCCTAGAGTGCGGGCATGGACACAGAGAAGGGAACGGTCCGGGTCGACGCCTGGATCTGGTCCGTGCGGCTCACCAAGACGCGCTCGCTGGCCGGCGCCGCCTGCCGCGCCGGACACGTCCGCATCAACGGCGAACGCGCCAAGCCGGCCCAGATAGTGAAGGCCGGCGACGAGGTACGGCTGCGCCACGCCGGCCGCGAACGGATCGTGGTGGTCAAGCGCCTCGTGCGCAAGCGGGTCGGCCCGCCCGTGGCCGCCGAGTGCTTCCTCGACAACAGCCCGCCGCCGCCCCCGCGCGAGGCCGTCGCGCCCGCCGGTCAGCGCGACCGCGGCACGGGCCGCCCCACCAAGCGCGACCGCCGCGAGATGGAGCAGCTGCGCGGGCGCTGAGCCACGGGCCCGGGCGGCCGACGGGGCCGGAAGCGTGAGAAGAATCGTGTCTGCACCCTGGTGGCGTCGTTATTGCCGACATGACCAAGCGCATCGCAGCCGCCACCGCGCTCAGCGCCGTGGCCCTCATCGTCCCCGCAGGCGCCGTCTCGGCCGCCTCCGCCCCCCAGCCCGCCCCCAACCCCGCCCCCGTCTCCGTACAGTTCTCCGCCCCCGCACCCGACGAGGGCGAGCCCGGCCAGGACGGCCAGGAAGGCCACGACGGCCAGGACCGGGGCGGCCCGGAGGCGCAGGAGGCCCCCTCCCGCGAGGCCAGCGGCCCGCTGGAGCCCGTCCTGGGGCTGGTCCGGCAGGTCACCAGCATCCTGCCGCACTAGAAGACGGTCACGGCGCGGCCGCCAGCCGGTAGCCGCGCTTCGTCACCGTACGGACCACCGGCGCGTACGGTCCCAGAGCCGTGCGCAGCCGGGCCACCGCCGCCTCCACCGCGTGCTCGTCCGGGCGTTGCCCCGGCGGACCGCTCCACACCCGGCGCAGCAGCTCCGTCCGGCTGAGCACCGTACCCGGCCGCTCCGCCAGCGCCCGCAGCACCGCGGCCGGCAGCGGCGGCAGCAACAGCGTCCGCCCGCCCGCCAGGACCGCCGCCCCCTGGAGCACCAGGGGGCCGGCCGGCGTGTCGAGTTCGTGCCGGCAGCGCTCGGCGAGCTCCCGCCCGAGGGTGCGGACCAGCGAACCCAGCCGGCCGCGCTCGGGCCAGACGCACGGCACGTCCGCCCCGAGCAGCGGGCGGGCGCAGATCGGGCCGATGCACACCGGCAGGACGTCGCGCCGCAGCGCGTCGATGACCTCGGCCCGCCGCCCGCACGCCTCGGCGGCGGCCAGGAACGCCTCGACGGCCGGCGCGCTGGTGAACGGCAGCGCGTGGACCTCGCGCCGCGCGGTCTGCTCCGCGAGCCGGCGCACCGCCGCGGGGTCCTCGGGCGGCCCCCACCGGTAGACGGGCACCTCGATGACGACGGCCCCCGCCGCCCGCAGCGCCGCCGTGAACTCCGGCAGCGGCGCCCCGTGTTCCTGCACCGCGATCCGCCGGCCCCGCACGTCGCGGGCCAGCAGCCAGGCCAGGACGTCCTCCAGCGCCTCGGACTCCGGCGCCCAGGTCTCCCGCAGCCCGCACGAGCGCAGCGCGCCCGCCGCCTTCGAGCCCCGGCTGACCAGCACCGCCTCCCCGCACGCCGCCACCAGCCGGCCGCCCGTGCCCCAGCCCTCCGCCGCGCTCATCCAGCCGCGCCAGCCCACCCCGGTCGTGGCCACGACGTAGTCCAGGCCACCGGCGAGGCAGGTCTCGGTGGCCTCGTACAGCAGGGCGTCGTCGCTCATCGGCACCATCCGCAGGGCCGGTGCGGCGACGACGGTGGCACCACGGCGTTCGAGCAGGGCGCACAGCTCGTCACGGCGCCGGTCGGCCGTCACACCCACGGTGAAACCGACCAGCGGCCCCTGCGGCTGTGGCGCGTCCCCCGGTATTGCTGACCTCATGGGCCGAGCGTCGCCGAACGGCGTTAAGGAGCCGTTGCGCGCAGGTCACAGGGGCGTTAGCCGCGCGCCGGCCGCGTGACGTTCCCCGCACATCCGGCGCCGGCCCGGATGCGCACCCTGTGCGCCGCAGGCAACGTGAACGTCGCACAGGCGTAACAGGCGGGCGCGAGGCTTCCGGACATGCCCCTCGCCCCGTCGCCCACCGACACCCACTGCCCCTACTGCTCGCTGCAATGCGGCATGCGCCTGCGCCCCGTGGCGCCGGCCACCCCCGGCGGGCCCGCCGTCGCGGTCGAGGAGCGCCCGGACTTCCCCGTCAACCAAGGTGCCCTGTGCGGCAAGGGGGCCTCGGCCGCGTCCGTCCTGGCCGCCGGGGCCCGGCTCGACGCCCCGCTCGTGCGCGACCGGCGCACCGGACGGCTGCGCGAGGCGAGCTGGCCGCAGGCCCTGGACCGGGCGGCCGAGGGCCTGGCCGCCGCCGCGACCCGCTACGGGCGCGACGCGGTCGGCGTCTTCGGCGGCGGCGGGCTCACCAACGAAAAGGCCTACCTGCTGGGCAAGTTCGCCCGCGTCGTGCTGCGCACCCCGAACATCGACTACAACGGCCGCTTCTGCATGTCCTCGGCCGCCGCCGCCCAGCGCCGGGCCTTCGGCATCGACCGGGGGCTGCCGTTCCCCCTGGCGGACACAGCCCGCACCGGCTGCCTCGTCCTCGTCGGCGCCAACCCCGCCGACACCATGCCGCCCGCCGTGCGCCACCTGCGCGAACTGCGCGAGGCCGGCGGCCGCCTGATCGTCGTCGACCCGCGCCGCACCCGCACCGCGGACCTCGCCGACCTGCACCTGCGGCCCCGTCCCGGCACCGACCTCGCCCTCGCCCTCGGCCTGCTCCACCTCGTCATCGCCGACGGCCGCCTGGACGAGGCGTTCATCGCCACGCGCACCAGCGGCTACGAGCGGGCCCACGCCGCGGCCATGGCGCACTGGCCCGAGCGCGTCGAACACCTCACCGGCGTCCCCGTGGCGCAGCTGCGGCAGGCGGTGGAGCTGTTCTGCGACGCCCCCACCGGCATGGTGCTGACCGCCCGCGGCGGCGAACAGCACAGCAAGGGCGTCGACACGGTCGGCGCGTGGATCAACCTGTGCCTGGCCACCGGCCGGGCCGGCCGCCCCCACAGCGGCTACGGCTGCCTGACCGGGCAGGGCAACGGCCAGGGCGGCCGCGAACACGGCCAGAAGGCCGACCAACTGCCCGGCTACCGCGCCATCGACGACCCTGCCGCCCGGGCCCACGTCGCCGGCGTCTGGGGCGTCGACCCCGACAGCCTCCCCGGCCCCGGCCGCTCCGCCTACGAACTCCTGGACCGCCTCGGCACCGCCGGCGGGGTGCGGGCACTGCTGCTGATGGGCTCCAACCCCGTCGTCTCCGCCCCGCACGCCGGACACGTCACCGAGCGGCTGCGGGCCCTGGACCACCTCGTGGTCTGCGACGTGGTGCTGTCCGAGACCGCCGCGCTGGCCGACGTCGTCCTGCCGTCCGCCCAGTGGGCCGAGGAGGAGGGGACCATGACCAACCTCGAGGGCCGGGTGATCCTGCGCCGGGCCGCACTGGCGCCGCCCCCCGGGGTCCGTACCGACCTGGCCCTCCTGCGCGAGCTGGCCGCCCGCCTGGGCGTCGAGCAGGGGTTCCCGGAGACGGCGCAGGAGGCATTCGAGGAGCTCGGGCGGGCGTCCGCGGGCGGCCAGGCCGACTACTCGGGCATCAGCTACGAGCGGATCGCGGCGGAGGACGGCGTCTTCTGGCCCTGCCCCGCCACCCCCGGCGGGCCGCGCCACCCGGGAACGCCCCGGCTGTTCCTGGACCGCTTCGCCACCCCCGACGGCCGCGCCCGCTTCGCCGACGTCTCCCACCGGCCGGCCGCCGAGGAGCCCGACACCGACTATCCGCTCCACCTCACCACCGGCCGGGTCCTCGCCCAGTACCAGAGCGGCGCCCAGACCCGCCGCACCCCGGAACTCAACCGGGCCGCACCCGGCCCGTTCGTCGAGCTGCACCCGCGCCTCGCGGCACGGCTCGGCGTCGCCGACGGCGACCTGCTGACCGTCACCAGCCGGCGCGGCCGGGCCACCGCCCCCGCCCACGTCACCTCCGCGATCCGGCCCGACACCGTCTTCATGCCCTTCCACTGGCCCGGCGCCGGCAGCGCCAACCTGCTCACCAACCCGGCACTGGACCCCGTCTCGCGCATGCCCGAGTTCAAGGTCTGCGCGGTCCGGGTGGAGAAGGCCCCGACCGGAGAGACGCCATGACACCCCGCACCGCACCCCTGCGCATCGCCGTCGCCGGAGCCGGCATGGCCGCCGCCCGCTTCGCCCACCAAGCGCTCTCGCTCGCCCCGCCCGGCGCACTCGAGGTGACCCTCTACGGCCAGGAGGCCCACGCGCCCTACAACCGCACGCTGCTCACCGGCGTGCTGGCCGGCCACCGCGACCCCGCCGCACCGACGCTGCCGACGGGCGACGCGGTGCTGCGCACGGGAACGGAGGTCGTCGCGTTCGACCCGGCCGCCCGCACCCTGCGCACGGCCACCGGTGAGAGCGCCGGCTACGACGTGCTCGTCCTGGCCACCGGCGCGGAGCCCCGGCTGCCCGGCATCCGCAACCTGCACGCCGGCCCCCGGCCCCTCACCCCCGCCACCGGCCCGGACCCGGCCCCGCGCGGGGCCCTGGGCACCCGCACCCGTACCGCCACCCGACCGGAAGCGGCACGCCCGCTGAAGGACGGCGTCCACACGCTGCGCACCCTCGCCGACTGCGCCCGCCTCGCCGGGGACCTGCCGCGCGCCCGGCGGGCCGTCGTCGTCGGCGGGGGAGTCCTGGGCGTCAGCGCCGCCCAGGCCCTGGCCGCCCGGGGGCTGCCGGTGCACCTGGTGCACCAGGCACCACACCTGATGGAACGTCATCTGGACGCGGGAGCCGCGGCCACCGTACGCCGGGGCCTGGAGGCCCTGGGCGTACGCGTCCACACCGGCCGCGTCCGCGCCCTGCTCGGCGGCGACCGCGTCACCGGCCTCGAGACCGCCGACGGCCCGCTCCTGGAGACCGAACTGGCCGTCCTCGCCTGCGGCACCCGCCCCCGCACCCGCCTCGCCCGCGCCGCCGGCCTGCGCGTACGCACCGGCGTCGTCGTCGACGACACCCTCGCCACGTCCGCGCCCGGCGTCCACGCCATCGGCGACTGCGCCGAACACCGGGGCACCGTCCACGGCCGCGCCGAAGCCGCCTGGGACCAGGCCGACGTGCTCGCCGCCCGGCTGTCCGGGGCCCGCCCCGACGCCCGCTACACCGGATCCGCCGCGCTCCTGCGGCTGAGCGCCGGCCCGCTCCAGGCCCTGGCCCTCGGCGACCACACCGGCCCGGCCGGCCCCGACGCCGACACCGTCCGCCTCGCCGACGCCACCCGCGGCAGCTACAAGAAGCTGGTCCTGCGCGGCAGCGCACTCCTCGGCGCACTCCTCGTCGGCGACCTCGCCACGGCCCCCGACCTCGTCCACGCCTTCGAGCGGAACGAGCCCGTACCCCCCGACCCCCTGCATCTGCTCACCACGGAAGGAGCCACCCCGTGAGGGACACCCGACGGCGACTGGTGCTGGCCGGCCACGGCATGGCCGGCCAGCGCCTCCTCCAGGCGCTCACCGAACGCGCCCCGGGCGCATGGCGGATCACCGTCCTCGCCGAGGAGCCGCGCCCCGCCTACGACCGGGTCCGGCTCACGTCCTGGTTCTCCGGCACCACCGCCGACGAACTCTCGCTGTGGCCGGCCGGCTTCGCCGACGAGCACGGCATCGACCTGCGGCTCGGCGACCCCGCCACCGCCATCGACCGCGCGGCCAGGACCGTCACCACCCGCTCCGGGCGGACGGTGCCCTACGACGCGCTCGTCCTGGCCACCGGATCCCGGCCCTTCGTGCCGCCCGTCCCCGGCCACGACACACCCGGCTGCTTCGTCTACCGCACCATCGAGGACCTCGAGGCCATCCGCGCCCGCGCCGCGCACACCGGCGTCGGAGCCGTCGTCGGCGGCGGCCTGCTCGGCCTGGAGGCCGCCGGAGCCCTGCGGGCCATGGGACTGCGCACCCACGTCGTGGAGTTCGCGCCCCGGCTGATGGCGGTCCAGGTCGACGAGGGCGGCGGCGCCGCGCTGCGCCGCAAGATCGAAGAGCTGGGCGTGCGCGTCCACACCGATGCCGCCGCGCAGTCCGTCGACGCCGGCCCGGACGGCACCGTCCGCTCGATGTCCCTCTCGAACGGCGAGACGCTCGAGACCGGCCTCGTCGTCTTCTCCGCCGGCGTACGCCCCCGCGACGACCTCGCCCGCGCCTGCGGCCTGCCCGTCGGCGAGCGCGGCGGCATCGTCGTCGACGCCGGCTGCCGCACCGCCGACCCCCACATCCTGGCCATCGGCGAATGCGCCCAGGCGGCCGACGGCCGCGTCTACGGCCTGGTCGCCCCCGCCTACGCCATGGCCGAGGCCGCCGCGGCGGAACTCACCGGCGGCAGCGGCACCTTCACCGGCGCCGACCTCGCCACCAAGCTCAAGCTCCTCGGCGTCGACGTCGCCAGCTTCGGCGACGCCCACGGCACCGGCGAGAACACCCTGGACGTGGTCTACGCCAACAGCCGCGACGGCGTGTACAAGAAGCTGGTCGTCGGCGCCGACGGCCGCCTCCTGGGCGGCGTCCTCGTCGGTGACACCGACTCCTTCGACCTGCTGCGCCCGCTCGCCGCGGCGGGCACCCCGCTCACCACACCCCCCGAACAGCTCGTCCTGCCCACCCCCGCGGGCGGCGCCCCGGGCCCCGTGACCCTCCCGGACTCGGCGCTCGTCTGCTCCTGCCACAACGTCTCCAAGGGCGCGATCCGCGCGGCCGTGACCGAGGGCGGCTGCGCGGACGTCGCCGCGGTGAAACGGTGCACCAAGGCCGGCACCGGCTGCGGCTCCTGCGTCAAGATGATCGGCACCATCGTCGGCGACGAACTCGCCGCGAGCGGCGCCGAGGTCGCCCGTGGGCTGTGCGAGCACTTCGCGCACACCAGGGCCGAACTCTTCGAGATCGTACGGGTCAAGAAGGTCACCACCTTCTCCCGCCTCCTCGACGAACACGGCACCGGCGGCGAGGGCTGCGACGTCTGCAAGCCCGCCGTCGGCTCGATCCTCGCCACCCTCAACCCCCAGCTCGGCAACTCCGTCCACATCCTCGACGGCGAACAGGCCGCCCTGCAGGACACCAACGACCACTTCCTCGCCAACCTCCAGCGCAACGGCTCCTACTCCGTCGTCCCCCGCGTCCCCGGCGGCGAGATCACCCCCGAGGGCCTCATCACCATCGGCGAGATCGCCCGCGACTTCGGCCTCTACACCAAGATCACCGGCGGTCAGCGCATCGACATGTTCGGCGCGACCGTCGACCAGCTGCCCCTGATCTGGCGCCGGCTCGTCGACGCCGGCTTCGAGTCCGGCCACGCCTACGGCAAGTCCCTGCGCACCGTGAAGTCCTGCGTCGGCCAGACCTGGTGCCGCTACGGCGTCCAGGACTCCGTCGCGCTCGCCATCGAGCTCGAACTGCGCTACCGCGGCCTGCGCTCCCCGCACAAGATCAAGGCCGCCGTCAGCGGCTGCGCCCGCGAGTGTGCCGAGGCACAGAGCAAGGACTTCGGCGTCATCGCCACCTCCGCCGGCTGGAACCTCTACGTCGGCGGCAACGGCGGCATGACCCCGCGCCACGCCGACCTCCTCCTCACCGACGCCGACCACGACACGCTCATCCGCACCATCGACCGCTTCCTGATGTTCTACATCCGCACCGCCGACCGCCTGGAGCGCACCGCCCCCTGGATCGAACGCATGGAGGGCGGCCTGGACCACCTGCGGGCCGTCGTCATCGACGACTCCCTGGGCATCTGCGCCGAACTCGACGCGCTGATGGACCGGCACACCAGGACCTACGAGGACGAGTGGCGCGCCACGCTGGAGGACCCCGAACGGCTGCGCCGCTTCGTGTCGTTCGCCAACGCCCCCGGCACCCCGGACCCCACCGTGCGCTTCACGCCCGAGCGCGGCCAGATCCGCCCGGCACGCGAGCACGAGGCGGTGGCGGCGCTGTGACCACGTTCGTCGAGGTGCGGGTCCAGGGACGCTGGACCCCGGTGTGCGCCTACAGCGACCTGCTGCCCGGGCGTGGCACGGCCGTGCTCGTGGACGGCCGGCAGATCGCCCTGTTCCGTAACCGCGCGGGCCGGGTGTACGCGGTGGGCAACCGCGATCCGTTCAGCGGCGCCCAGGTCATCTCGCGCGGCCTGCTGGGCAGCCGCGGGCCGGTGCCGGTGGTGATCTCGCCCATGTACAAGCAGGCCTTCGACCTGCGGACGGGCGCCTGCCTGGACGAGGAGTCCGCGCCGCTGCCCGTATGGCGGGTGCGCCTCACAGCGCCCCCGGCACCGTGTGCGGGAGATGTTGCACCGCCGACCGGGAACGCACACCGGCCGGAAACCGCCCGTTCGTAGCCTCGCACAGTGACCACGAACCCCGCCCTCACCGCCCTGGCGCCCCCGCCGCCCGCCGCAGCGCGGCCCCGCCACATCGACGACTGGCGGCCGGAGGACCCCCACTTCTGGGAGGCCACCGGCGCCCGCACAGCCCGCCGCAACCTCGTCTACTCCGTGCTCTGCGAGCACATCGGCTTCTCCGTCTGGAGCCTGTGGTCGGTCCTGGTGCTCTTCCTGGGCCCCGAGTACGGCATCGACCCCGCCGGCAAGTTCCTGCTCACGGCGGTGCCGACCCTGGTCGGCGCCGCCCTGCGGCTGCCCTACACCGTCGCCGTGACGGTCTTCGGCGGCCGCACCTGGACCATCGTCAGCGCGCTCGCCCTGCTGATCCCCACCGGCCTCATCGTCTACGTCCTCGAGCCCGGCGTCTCCTATACGACGCTGCTGGTCGTGGCGGCCGTGGCCGGGCTGGGCGGCGGCAACTTCGCCTCCTCGATGGCCAACATCAACGCCTTCTACCCGCAGCACCTCAAGGGCCGCGCGCTGGGCGTCAACGCGGGCGGCGGCAACCTCGGCGTCCCGGCCGTCCAGCTGCTCGGCCTGCTGGTCCTGGCCACCGCCGGCGCCGCCCACCCCCGGCTCGTACCGCTCGTCTACCTCCCGCTGATCGTGCTGGCGGCGCTCGCCGCGATCCTGCGCATGGACAACCTGCCGCGTACGCGGCCCGCCGGGCGCCCGCTGCGGGAGGTGTGCCGCGACCGCCACGCCTGGGTGATGTCGGTGCTCTACATCGGCACGTTCGGCTCGTTCATCGGCTTCGGCTTCGCGTTCGGGCAGGTCCTGCTGGTGCAGTTCCCCGGTGACTTCCCGACGCCGGTGCGGGCCGCGGCCCTGACGTTCCTCGGTCCGCTGCTGGGCTCGCTCGTGCGGCCCGTGGGCGGCATCCTGGCCGACCGGTGGGGAGGCGCCCGCGTCACCTTCTGGAACTTCCTGGCCATGGCGGCGAGCACCGTGCTCGTCCTGCTGGCCTCGCACGAGGGCTCGCTGCCGCTGTTCCTGGCCGGCTTCGTGCTGCTCTTCGTCTTCAGCGGCATCGGCAACGGCTCGACGTACAAGATGATCCCCGCCATCTTCCGCCGCACGGCCCGGCGCTGGACCCGCGAGGGCATGGCCGAGGAGGCGGCCCTGGACCGCTCCCATCAGCACGCGAACGCCCTGATGGGCATCGCCGGGGCGGTCGGCGGCCTCGGCGGCGTCCTGATCAACCTCGCGTTCCGTCAGGCGTTCCAGGCCCAGGGCACGGGCGAGGCGGCGTACGCGGCCTTCCTCGGCCTGTACGTGCTGTGCCTGGCCCTGACCTGGGCCGTCTACCTGCGCGGTGGCACGCGCCGCGTCTGAGGCCGGCCCGCAACCGGCACGGCCCTCGCCCCGGCGCCGCCGCGCGGCCCGGGGCGGGGCGTATCAGGCGCCGGGGGAGGCGATCAGCGCGGTGCCGACGCGGCGGAAGCCGGCCCTGGCGTAGACGCGGGCGACCGACTCGTCGCCCGCCGAAAGGAAGACCGTCCGCATGCCCCGGGACCGGGCGTCGGCGACCAGCGCCGCGGTGAGGGCGAGGCCCAGGCCGCGGCGGCGGGCGGCGGGCAGGGTGCCGATGCCGACGAGCTCGCTGACCGCGCCGGCCGGCTGGTGCTGGCCCGCGCACAGCGGCGTGCCGTTCTCCGTGGCCAGCGCGACCGCGGTCAGGCCGGCGCGGACGCGGGAGGCGATCTGCCCGACCGTACCGTCGGCGACGAGCGTCCGCTCCACCGCGGCCACCGCCTCCGGGCCCGCGGTGCCGACGCCCGTGCCGGGCTCGCCGAAGGCGACGAACGGCACGGCGACCGCCGCCGCCAGGGCCGGGTCGTCCGCGCCCACCACGCGCACCGACACCCCGTCACCGGCCGCCGCGGGCAGGCCCGTCAGAGTGGCGGCGTCGTCCAACGCCATCAGGGGGTGCTCGCGCACCACGAGCCCCGCCTCCTCGGCGGCCGCGCGCAGCGCCGGTGTGGTCTCCGCGACCCACTCGAAGCTCTCGGGCAGGCCCAGTTCGCGCTGGCGGGCCCGTACCCGCAGCACATCGGCGGCCGTCACCGCGGCACCCCGTCGGCCCAGGGCGGGGCGGCCGTAGAACGGCCAGCCGCGGCCCTCGCGGACGAAGAGGGTCAGTGGCCCGAAGTCCTCGGCGCGGGCCACGCTGCGGGGCACGGCGTCGTAGTACTCCTCGATCCGGTCGAGGAGGGAGCGCCGGGCGGGGTCGGAATGGTCCATATGGGTCACGCGCCGCATCCAACACCACGGCACGACCCGGCGGCCACCGGATAAGCGGAGCCCCGCGCGCGCCGGGGACACGGGCGGCCACGAAAATCATGGGATTTCCGTTCCCCGTGGGGAACCATCAGCTGTGGAAGGCGCTCTCTGGGACCAGAGGCGTACGGATGTGCGGGACCAACCCATAGGCGGGGGCGGTACATGACGCGAAAAGTCGCACAACAGCGGTCGTCGAGGGCGCGGAAGGCCGCCGTCAGAACGATGACGGCGCTCGCGGCCGGGCTGGCGCTCACCGTGGGCGCGGCGGCGCCGGGGCAGGCGGCCCCGGGCCGCGCGCAGGACCAGCCCAGTTGTGACACCCCCGCCGCGCGCGGCACGTCCACGCCCGCCGCACCGGCGCAACCACCCGAGGCCGCGCCCGCACCGGCGCCCGCCGGGACCGCGGCGCAGAAGATCTCCTACAGCGTGGACTCCCAACTGCCCATCGGCCTGTGGTCGTCCTCCGCCGTCACCCTGCGCACGCCCGTCACCAAGGGCAAGATCCGGCTGGACGTCAGCAGCCGCGGCTTCAGCACCGACTCCCTCACGGTGCAGCGCTACGACACCGCCACCCGGCGCTGGGTCGACCTGGACTCCGCTCCCGGCGGCGGCAGCAGCTGGCCCACCCGCGCCACCCTCACCTTCCCCGTCAGCGCCAAGGGCGCCGACGCCAAGCACCCGCACACCGTCGCGCTGCGGCTGCAGGACCTCGACCGGCCCGGCACCCTCACCGTCGCCGCCTCCGTCGAGGACGGCCGCGGCCACACCTACCGCGCACCCGCCCGCACCACCACCGCCACCCGGCCCAAGGTCACCGTCAGCCGCTGGCAGCACGGCACCGCCCTGACCCGCGGGGGCTCCGCGCGCACCGTGACGGTCACGGTGAAGAACACCACCAACCGCGCCTACCCGGCGCTCGGCGCCTCCTACTTCGCCTACGGCGTCGGTAAGACGCGCGCCCTGGAACCCAAGGACCTGACGCTGCGCCAGCACCGGTCCGGCCGCGGCTGGGAGCGCGTCGCGCTGGTCGCCGGCGGCTGCGACCCGGGCATGAGCGCCGCACTGCGCCCGGTGGCCGTGTCGCCGCTCGCGCCCGGTGCCACCGCCGTGTACCGCCTGAAGGTCGCCGTGGCCCGGACCGCACCGCGCGATGTGGACCGCGCGGACGCGGGGGTCACGGTGAGCAACGGTGACATGTCCTTCTTCTCCAAGGATCTGCCGTTCACGATCCGGGGCGGGAAGCGCACGTAGCCGCGTGCACCGCCACGACGGCCGTCCGCCCCTGCCGACGGCCGTCGTGGAAGCCCGTGTGTCCGCTGTGTGAAGCCTGGATCCGACCCGCTTGTCAACAATGGCGGATGGCGGTTTGATGAGGCTCACGACATGTACACCTCCGGGTAAGGGCGGCCGATGACCAGCGGTGACCGAGTACCTCGCCAGGGCGACCGGCCACTGCTGCGCAAATTCGACCAGCGGCTCAACGAGCTGATCGCCGCCATCTACCCCGACGAGCGCAAGCGCCCGGGGTACGCCCGGCTCGCCAAGGAGATCCGGGAGACCACCGGCGGCACGATCTCCGGCACGTATCTGTGGGAGCTGGCCACCGGCAAGAAGCGCAACGTCACCCTGGAACAGCTCGACGTGCTCGCGGAGTTCTTCGGGGTGCCGCCCGAGTACTTCCTCAGCGAGGAGGTCGCCGAGCGGGTCAACGCCCAGCTCGCGCTGGCCATCGCGCTGCGGGACACCCGGGTGCGCAACCTCGCCCTGCGGGCGGACGGGCTCTCCGCGGCGACGTTGGACGCCCTGCTGGCCATGGTCAACGAGGCCCGCAAGGTGCAGAACCTCTCCAGCGTGGAGACCGGCGGCGACGACGCCCCCTAGCCGGGAGCCACGGGCGGCCGGGGCCGCCCGTGGCGCGCGGTGTCAGCGCTTGGGCGTGTTCGCCGCGGTGACGTTCACCGCGGCCCAGGACTTGTCCACGGTCTTGTACTCCGTGCTGGTCGCGCCGTAGATGTCGGCGGCGGCCTGCAGGGTGGCGGTGCGGGCCTCGTGGAAGTCGGTCGTGGAGACCATGTAGCGGGTCAGGGCGCGGTAGAAGATCTGCTCGGCCTTGGCCCGGCCGATGCCGGTCACCGTCGAGCCGTCGTGGGTGGGGGAGTCGTAGGCGACGCCGCCGACCGTCTTCTTGCCGCTGCCCTCGGCCAGGAGGTAGAAGGCGTGCGAGGAGACGCCGGAGCCGGCGTGGACCTCGCGGTCGTAGGAGCCCTCGTCCCAGTAGTCGACGGTGCCCTCGAGGGTGTCGAGGGAGGGCTTGTCCAGGCGGCGCAGGAACGTCTGCTGCAGGCCCAGCTTCTCGCCCAGCAGGTAGTTCGGCGGGTTCGCGGTGTTGTTGGTCGCGAACTCCACGCCGGTGCCGAAGATGTCGGCGAAGGACTCGTTGAGGGCGCCGGCCTCGCCGTACTGGTTGCCCGCCTCGTCCACGCGCGTGGGCTCGAAGTTCGCGGTGGCCTCGATGACGCCGTGGCTGAGCTCGTGGCCGGTGACGTCCAGTGCGACGAGCGGCTGCTTGAACGTTTCGCCGTCCCCGTCGCCGTACAGCATGCAGGCGCAGTCGGGGGACCAGAAGGCGTTGCCGACCTTGTCGCCGTAGTGGACGAGGGCGCGCGGGCCCGCGCCGTCGTTCTTGATGCCGTTGCGGGCGAACGTCTTCTTGTAGTAGTCGAAGGTGCTCGTGATGCCGTACTGGGCGTCGACCGCCGCGCTGGCGGGGTCCGCGGCGGTGCCGTTGCCCCACTTGTTGTCGGTGTCGGTGAAGGTCTTGCCGCTCGCGAAGGTCTCGAGCTCCTTCTTGCCCGCGTCCCTGGTCTCGCCGTTGCCGCGCCCGGGGTCCTTGAGGGTGAAGGAGTTCTTCGCGGTCTGCGTGGTGATCAGCGGCACGCCGCCCGCGAAGATGGAGGCGCCCGTGCCGTTCGCCGGCGCCGGGAAGGAGCCCGCGGCGGGCTTGGCCGGGCCGGGGGTGGCGGTCCTGGGAGTGCGCGGGGCGGCCTGCTGTCCGCCGGCGCGCAGGGTGGACTTCAGCCGCGGCGAGATGAACGCGTCGCTGTGCGGGGTGCTGCTGATGACCTTGCCGGAGGCGGCGTCGACGACCACCGACCGCGCGGTGCCCGCCTCGGCGTCGCGGCTGCCGGTGACGGTCACCCGGTAGGCCAGCACGGCGTCCTCGGCGCGGGCGTCCACGACGAGTTCGGCCCGGCCGGCGGTGCCGCCCGCCGACGCGGCGGCCTTGGCGGCGGCCTGAGGGGCGGTCAGCTTCGGCGCGACGGTCGGGACGGAGACCTGGTGCTTGGTCGCCCGGGTCGCGCCGAGGTAGGCGTTCTTGCGGTCGAGGTGGACGACGAGGTCGCCGCCGATCACGGTGACACCGCGGTGCGCCCGCTCGAACCGGACGTGCCGCTTGCCCTCCGGGTCGACGAGGGTGTCCTTGACGTTCAGGGTGTCCGACGCGGCGACGCCGGTGTCCTTCGCGTGGGCGAGGGCGGCGGCACGGGCCGCCTTCACGATGTCCGCGGGGGACGCCGCCGAAGTCTTCGTCGCGCCGAGGGCGGTGGCCGAGGCCGGGGCGGCCAGGGTGGCCGCGGCGGCGACCGCGACGGCGGCCGCGACGAGACGTCTGCGGGAAGAGGCCGATATGGAGGATGTGGGGGAAGTACGCACTCTCAGCGCCCTTTGTCATGGGGGCGGTTCGGGCATGCCCGCGCCGCCCGCGTGCACGCGGTGCGAGACGGCAGCACCGCGGGAACCTGCGGTCCCGCGAATGACCATGCAGGTATTGGCATGCGCATGAAAAGAGCAAAAGGTGGAAATATCCGAACAGTTGATGCATTTTTTACAAATGATCAACGGGCCGTGACCGGAAGGCGACAACGTGTCCCACCGGCAGGCAAGACGGGGCAACCTCCCCCGGAGTTGCCCCGGTTGGAGAGTTGATCACTATGTGAGACTGTCCCGGTCCGGCGGGCCTCAGCCCGCCCAGTCGCCCCCCGGCACCCGCGTGCCGACCGCCCGCAGCTGCGCGGCCACCCGCTCCGCCGCGACGTACACCCACCCGCGCACCGCGCCCCCGCCCTCGACGGACACCTCGCACACGACGCGCTCGTAGAGATTGCGCGGATCGCCCGGGCGGTGCCCCTCCAGCTCGTCGAGCGCCGCCAGCACCCGCCCGTACGCCCCGGGTGTCACGGTGATCAGCTCGCCGTGGACCTCGCCCGACCGGTCCCGTACCACGTACGGAAAACCCGGGCCCTCGTACAGCACCGCGCCCCGCAGCAGCGCCGGCACCTCGGCCACCGTGCGCCCGCGCAGGAAGCGGTCGTGGTTGCACCGCCCCGGACGCAGCGTCCCGTAGACGAAAAAGGGCAGCTCGGCGGGGGTGTCGTCCAAGGTCACCCGAGAGGCCCTGCCCTTCTGCTGGTTTCGCTTCTCTGTCGTGTGCTTGTCGTGTTCTTGTCGTGTCGCCCCGGCCGCCGCAGGGAAGGCGGGCGTGGGCATCCGGCCGTAGCCTAGAGGTATGGGACAGGGGTCGCTCGTGCCCTCCGCCGCCTCCGCACCCGAACTCGTCATCGAAGCCGACGACGGCTCGCACGTGATGAGTCCGAGCCGGATCTACCACGTGGGGCGCGATCCGACGAGTGACATCGTGCTGCGCGACGCGCGGGTCTCGTGGCACCACGCGGTGCTGCGCGCGGTCCGGGACCACTGGACGCTGGAGGACACCGACAGCACCAACGGCACCTACGCCGAAGGCCGGCGTGTGCACGAGGTCGACGTCGGACCCGGCAGCGTGGTCCGCCTCGGCAACCCCTCCGACGGCCCCGCCGTCGTCGTCGCCGCCCCGCCACCGCGCCCCGCCGGCCAGCCCTCGTCCGTCGCCCACCCCGCGGCCACCGGCACCTTCCGCCGGCCCACCTCCGTACACCCCCTGCCCACGCGCACCGTGCGCATCGGCCGCGGCAGCGACAACGACCTCGTCCTCGACGACCTGAGCGTCTCCCGGCACCACGCCGAACTGCGCACCCTGCCCGACGGCGGCCACGAGATCGTGGACGTCGGCAGCCACAACGGCACCTACCTCAACGGCCGCCCGGTCCGGCGCGCCCCCCTCGGTCCCGGCGACATCGTCGGCATCGGCCACTCCGACTTCAGCCTCGTCGGCGACCAGCTCCAGCTGTTCGTCGACACCGGCGAGGTCTCCCTCGACGTCCAGGACCTCTCCGTCCAGGTCGACAAGGGACGCAAGACCCTCCTGGACGACGTCTCCTTCCCCGTGAAGGCGAAGAGCCTGCTCGCCGTCGTGGGACCCAGCGGCGCCGGCAAGTCCACGCTCCTCAACGCCCTGACCGGACAGCGCCCCGCCGACCGCGGCACGGTGCTCTACGACGGGCGCGACCTCTACCGGGACTACGCCGAGCTCAGGGCCCGCATCGGGCTCGTGCCGCAGGACGACATCCTGCACACCCAGCTCAGCGTGCGCCGCGCCCTGCGCTACGCCGCCGAACTGCGCTTCCCCGGCGACACCGCCAAGGCCGAGCGCGAGGCCCGCGTCGAGGAGGTGATCGGCGAACTGGGCCTGGAGCAGCGGGCGAGCCAGCCCATCCACAGCCTCTCCGGCGGCCAGCGCAAGCGCGTCAGCGTGGCCCTGGAACTGCTGACCAAGCCCTCGCTGCTCTTCCTCGACGAGCCCACCTCCGGCCTCGACCCGGGCATGGACCGCTCGGTGATGAACATGCTGCGCGCCCTGGCCGACGACGGCCGCACCGTCATCGTCGTCACCCACAGCGTGCTCAGCCTGGACGTCTGCGACCGGCTGCTGGTCCTCGCCCCCGGCGGGCGCACCGCCTTCTACGGGCCGCCCCGCGACTCCCTCGGTTTCTTCGGCTTCACCCAGTGGCCCGAGGCATTCGAGGCGTTCGAGAACGACCGGGACCGCGACTGGGCGGGAGAGTTCCGCGCCTCCCCGCAGAGCCGGCGCTACATCACCGCCGCCACCGAACAGCCCCGGCTCGGCGGCGCCCCGGCGCCCCTGCCCGCCCTCGAGCCCGTCAAGGCCCAGAGCTGGGGCGCCCAGCTGCGCACCCTGATGCGCCGCTACGTCTCCGCCCTGACCGCCGACCGGACCTTCCTGGCCATCATGATCGCGCTGCCGTTCGTGATGGGCGCGATGGCCCGGGCCCTGGCGGGCAGCAGGCTCACCGTGGACAACGCCATGAACGCGCTGCTCATCCTGTGCGTGGGCGGCGTGCTGACGGGCGCGGCCAACGCCGTGCGCGAACTGGTCAAGGAACGCGTGATCTACCAGCGGGAACGGGCGGTCGGCCTGTCCAGATCCGCGTACGTCATGTCCAAGATCCTGGTCCTCGGGGCCATCACCGTCGTCCAGGCGGTGGTGCTGACCTTGGTCGGGCTCGGCGGGGTGAACACCGGCGCGCCCGGCGGCAAGGGCGTCCTGCTGCCACCACTGGCCGAGATCGCCCTGGCCGTGGCGCTGCTGTCGTTCACCTCCATGCTGCTGGGGCTGCTCGTCTCGGCCCTGGTGCGCAAGGAGGAGGTCACCATGCCGCTGCTGGTGCTCATCGCCCTGGTCCAGGTCGTCTTCTGCGGCGCCCTGCTCGCCCTGCACGGCGTGCCGGGACTGGAGCAGCTGTCGTGGCTGGTGCCCGCGCGCTGGGCGCTGGCGGCGATGGGCGCCACGCTCGACCTCGAACGCCTGGTGCCCGGCAAGCAGACCGCCGACCCGCTCTTCGACCACGCCGCCGGCACGTGGCTGCTGGACATGGGCATGATGGTGCTGCTGTCGATGGCGCTGGGCCTCCTCGTCGCCCGCCTGCTGCGCCGGCACGAGCCCACCATCATGCGGAAGTGACGGCCGCCCATGAACCCGCCCGGAGCCCCCTACCCCGCCGACCGGGGCGGTAGCGGCTTCCTGCCGACCCATGTGGTGCCCAGCAGCGGCCTGGCCACCTGGACGGCCCCCGACGCGGCCGTCCCCACCGAGCCGCTGGACCCGCTGCTGCCCGTACAGCTGCTGAGCCGGCTCGGCGACTGGGGCCAGGTGCTGTGCGCCAACGGCTGGTCGGCCTGGGTGGACGCCCGGATGCTCGTCGCCCTCCCGCAGAACCCGCCCCCGGCCGGCGGGCCGCTGGTGCGCACCGCCGACGCCCGGCGGTTGCTGGCCCGCGTCGAGGAGACGCTGGGCCGGTACCGGCGGGCGGTGGAGGACCTGGCGGCCGGCCGTACGGACGCGCAGGCGTTCCGCCGCACCACCCACGGGCTGCGGATCGGGGTCGTGGTCGAGGGGGAGTCGGTCTGGCTGTACGACGCCGAGCACGACCGCTGGTGCTACTGCGACGGCACGGCGATGACGACCTTCGCCGCCCGCGAACCCGCCCCGGCCGCCCCGGGCTCCACCGGCACGCCGGCCCAGGAGCCGGAGGCGGCGGAACCCACGCGGATCGACAGGCCAGGCGCCGCCGGGCCGCCCGAGCCCACGCGGCTCGACGCCCACCGCCCGGCCGAGCCCGCCGGATCCGACGCCGAGGCCACGCGGATCGACCGGCCCGGCGGCCCTCCCAGCGCACCGTCCGGTGACGCCTGATGCCCGCCGCCGACGACCACCGTGCCCGCCCGGACACCTCGTTCGGCGCCGGCCCGGAGGACATGATCGGGCGCCGCATCGCCGGGTACCGCGTGGAGAGCGAGATCGGGCGTGGCGGCATGGCCGTCGTCTACCGTGCCACGGACCTGCGCCTGGGCCGTACGGTCGCCCTGAAGCGGCTCGCGCCCGAACTCGCCCGCAACGACACCTTCCGCGACCGCTTCACGCACGAGTCACGGGTGGCCGCCGCCATCGACCACCCGCACATCGTCCCCGTGTTCGAGGCCGGGGAGTTCGAGGGCGTCCTCTTCATCGCCATGCGCTACGTGGCCGGTCAGGACCTGCGGGCCCTCCTCGACCGCGAGGGACCGCTGCCCCTGCCCACCGCCTCGCGGATCGCCGGCCAGGTGGCGTCCGCCCTGGACGCCGCCCACGCGCACGACCTGGTGCACCGGGACGTCAAACCCGGCAACATCCTGGTGGCGGAGGGCACCGACAGCGACCACCCCGAGCACGTCTACCTGACGGACTTCGGGCTGACGAAGAAGTCGCTCTCGCTGACCGGGTACACCCGGGTGGGGCAGTTCGTCGGCACGCTCGACTATGTGGCCCCCGAGCAGATCTCCGGGAAGCCGGTCGACGGGCGCTGCGACGTCTACAGCCTGGCCTGCGTGGTCTTCGAGATGCTGACCGGCTTCCCGCCGTTCCGGCGGGACGACGACATGGCGCTGCTGTGGGCGCACCAGTACGATCCGCCGCCGCGCCTTTCGGAGTGCCGCTCCGGGCTGCCGGCGGGGGTCGACGACGTGCTGGCCACGGCGTTGGCGAAGGCGCCCGAGGATCGCTTCGACAGCTGTCTGACGTTCGTGACCGCGTTGCGGCGGGCCGGGCAGCCCACGGCGCCGCCCGAACCCCCCTCTTGGGCGGCACCGGTGTTTCCCGGGCGGAGGGACGGGCGTAGCGGCGGCTGACGCTCTCAAGAGGGGCGGAGCCTTACGAGTCCACCTCGCCCCGTCGTCGTACCCGTAGCGCGGCCAGGCTGCCCAGGAAGCCCGCCGCGAAGCCCCACAGCAGCCCGAAGCCCACCAGGCCCGGCAGGAGCGCGCGCAGCGAGACGTCGCCGCCGAAGTCGTCGCCCAGGTCGCCGATGCCGAGCAGGGACAGGCCCAGGCGCGCCGAGACCCGGGTCAGGAGCCCGACGACGAGCAGGGTCAGCGCCACCGCCACGGCGAGCTGCACGGCGTGCTGCCAGGGGCGCCGGCCGGCGGGCGAGCGCACGGCGGTGACGAAGCCGGCCGCGAGCAGGGCGAGGGCGGCCAGCGGCACCAGCAGCCAGGCGCGCCCGTCGTAGTCGGCCAGGGAGGCCAGATCCAGCGTGGCGGGCCCGTCGCCGTTCTCCCGCAGGACCGCCGCCAGCGGCTTGGGCACCGGCAGCCCGATGTCGGCGCCCGGCACCCGGCCCTCCCAGGCGCCGCCCAGGCCCGTACCGAAGGCGATCCAGGCGAGGTTGGGCAGGCCCAGCAGCAGCACCGCGAACGTCTGTGCGGTGTGGCCCCGGGTGAAGGCCACGACCACGCCGGTCACCAGGCCGATGACCACGTAGGCCAGCAGCACCGCCAGCATCGCGAAGGCCGCCGGGCGGACCGTGTCCTGAAAGCGCAGCAGCCGTGAGGGCAGGGGTGTCTTGCGGGACACCGCGGTGGCGACGGCCAGCAGCACCAGCAGCCACAGCAGCCCGTAGCCGAGGGTGGGGCCCACGGCCGCGCGGAACCCCACGGTGGGCGTCGCGCCCAGCGCCTCGCCGAGCTCGTCGATGAAGTCCTCACCCACCTGGATGCGGAAGGTGTGCCGGGCCGCGAGGGCGACGAACAGGACCGCCGGGAGCCACAGCACGGCCGTACGGGCGACCCGGGCGAGCAGCTCGCCCCCGCTCGCCACCGCCCGGTGCCGCAGGGGGAGGAGGAAGACCACGGCGAGCGCGAGGGCGCCGGCCAGGGTCACCGACAGCGGTACGACCGCCAGGCCCCCGGCCGTGCTGCCGAGGAAGCCCGCGCCGCCGGAGAGTTCGACGGTGCCGCCCACCGCGGTGACCACCGTGGCCGCGACCACCGAGCCGAAGGCGTCGTCCGGCAGGTCGTCGGCCCCGGCCGCCCACAGGCCCAGCGCGGCGACGGCGTACATGGCGGCCACCCCGGCGATCACCGCCGCCAGGGCGTCCCACCAGGCGCGCAGCTCGCGCGCCGGGGCCGGGCGGGGCGTCGGTGGGTGACTCACGCTGTCTCCGGACGGTCGACGATGGCCGGTGTGGCGGTTGCGCCCAACGTAAGCCCGCCGTCGCCGCACCACCCGTCCGCGCGGGCGGGCGGGGGAATCAGGGGGCCTCAGGAGGCGTCCGGGGCATGGACGGGCCTGGCGCGGGGAAGCCGTGGCAGGACCGCTCCCGACGCCCGCTTGCGGGACGGGCGGGTTTGGGACACACAATGAGCGCAGGGGCGGTAAAAAGGGATAAATCAAGCGTAGGAGAAGGGCCGTGACGTCCGAACCGCCGTCAGGAAACCGCCCCACCGGCCCGCCGTCCGGCCCCCTGTCCGGGCGGGAGCCGCAGCCGCCCGTCCCTCCGGGGGACCGCGAGCCGACCCGACCGGACGTGACGGCGCAGCCGCCGCCATCGGCCGGCGGCCCCTCCGGTCCGACGCCGCCGGGCCCGCCGGCCCCGCCGACGGGCGGCCGCGGCACCCCGCCGGAGGGTCCCGGCCGGGGCCGTTCACCCTGGTGGCGCTCGCGGGCCGCCCTGATCTCCGGCGTCGTGGTGGTGGCCGCCGCGCTCGCGGTCTACTTCTTCCGCCAGAGCGGCGGGACCGGCGAGGTCTTCCTGCAGTCCGCGGCGGCCGACGGCCGCGACCCCTTCACCAAGTCCACCGCGAAGGGCTACGGCAGCGCCGCCTCCGCCGCCCCCGCGGCCCCGCCCGGAACGGCCAAGGGCACCCGCAGCATCCAGGGCGCCACCCCCGGCCTGTACGGCGGCACCCGCAACAACGCCAGCTGTGACGTCGAGCGTCAGATCGGCTACCTGAACCAGGACCAGGCCAAGGCCCGCGCCTTCGCCGGAGCGGCCGGCATCGAGCCGGGCGGCCTGGCCGCCTACCTGCGCGGCCTGACCCCCGTGGCGCTGCGCGCCGACACCCGCGTGACCAACCACGGCTTCAAGGACGGATCCGTCACCAGCTACCAGTCCGTCCTGCAGGCCGGCACCGCCGTGCTCGTGGACGACCGGGGGCAGCCCCGGGTGCGCTGCGCGTGCGGCAACCCGCTGGGGCCGCCCGTCGCCGTGAAGGGCACCCCCAAGGCCAGCGGCGACACCTGGCCGGCCTACCGGCCGTCCGACGTCGTCGCGATCGCCCCCGCCGACGCCGTCATGGAGGACATCGTGGTCTACGACACCGAGACCGGCGAATGGTTCGAACGCCCGGTCGGCACCAACGGCGAGGACGACCGCACCGTGACGCCGCCCAAGGGCGCCATCTCGCCCGGACCGACCCGCTCGGAATCGCCGACCGGCACCCCCTCGAAGCCGCCGACGACACCCTCGACGCCGCACTCACCGCCCGACGTCAAATCCCCGCCCCCGGCGTACGGAGCCCCTCCCGTCCGGGCGAACTGAGCCCGGCCGATGCGTGAGCCGTCCGCCATCCTGCGCCAGGCCACCGTCGACATCGACCGCCCGCCCGGCGGCATCCGCCGGGCGGGCGGCTCCCGCGCGGCGTGGGCCCCGCTGCTGCTGGCCATGGCCGCGGTGGTCTACAACGACTGGGTGCTGGAGTTCGTCCTGCCCACCGGGCTCGATTTCCGGCACTCCTACGTCAGTGAGCTCTACGCCGCCGACCAGCCCTTCCACGAGCTCTTCGGCGGCATCGAGATCGTCGCCGCGGTCCTCGTGGTCGCCGGCGCCCTCCTGGCGGGCCGGCAGGCGCCCGGCCCGCTGGCGTCGGCCGGCTGGTGGTCGCTCGTCGCCTTCGGTGCCTCGTCCGTGGCCGACGTCATCGTCCCCATGCGCTGCGCGCCGTCGGTGGAGAGCCCCTGCGAGGCCGTCAACCCCTGGCACACCACCACCAGCGCCCTGGTGCACGCCGCGCTGTTCGCCTCGATGGCCCTGCTCGTCGCCGCGGCCGCCACCGACCGTCCCCCCAGCCCCCTCCTGCGCCGCTGGGGGCCGTGGGTGCTCGCCAGCGCGCTGCTGACGGCCCTGTCGACCGTCGGGCCGCTGCTCGGCCGGCCGGGCTGGCACGGCATGACGCAGCGGGCCCATCTGCTGCTCGTCGGCGTGTGGTTCGTGCTGCTCGCGGCGGCCCTGCGGGCCGACGCCCGGCGCGCGCCGGTCCCGGACGCGGCGGTACCCCTGCGGCCGTCGGGCTGAAGTCACTCCCCGGCCCGGGACGCGAGCGGTACGTTGCGCGCGAGCCCGTGTGAGCGCGGGGCTCCAGCCCCCGCACCGACCGGGCCCCGCCCCGGCCCGCACTTTCGGAGGACGAGGCGTGAAGGAGCATGGTGTGCCGCCCGCCGGAGCCCTCGCCGCCGTGGGCAGCCTGAGCGAGGGCTTCGCGGCCGCGGTCCGGGCCTTCCCGCACCACGAGGCGGTACGCGAGGGGACCCGTTCCCTGACCTACCGTCAACTCGACGCCCGCGCCGGGCAACTGGCGGCGGCCCTGCGCGCCGGCGGAGCTCGGCCCGGGCGGCCCGTGGCCATCCTCCTCCACCGGTCGGCGGACCTGATGGCGGCGGCGCTGGCGGTCCTGCGGACCGGGGCGCCCTACCTGGCGCTGGAGCCCGCCACCCCCCGGGCACGCCTGGAACAGATCCTGCGGGACACCGCGGCGCAGGCCGTCGTCACCGCGGGCGAGCCGGCGGGCCGGCTGCCGGCCGGGCACCCGGCCGTACGCGCCGACCTGCCGCTGCCGCCCGCGCCGCAGGACGAACCGGCCGTCACCGTCGGCCGGGAGGCCCCCGCCTACCTCCTCCCGCCCCGCGGCCCGGGCCGGCCCCGGGCGGAGGAGGTTACGCACGGCACCGTGCTGCGCCTCTTCGCCGACGCCGAGAGCCGCTACGGCTTCGCCGGCGACGACATATGGACCCTCTCGCACTCCTTCGCCCCCGACATCCGGGCCTGCGAGATGTGGGGGGCGCTGCTGTACGGCGGCTGCGCGGTCGTCGTGCCGCCGGAGGCCGCCGAGGACACCAGGACCTTCCGCGAACTGCTGTGCGCCCAGCGGGTGACTGTCCACCTGAGCCAGAGCCCCGCCGCCCTGCGGGCGCTGATCGCGGAGGACGCCCGGGCCGCGGACCGCCTGCCGCTGAAATGCGTGGTCCTCGGTGACGAGGCCCCCGCGCCCGACCTGGGGCCGTGGCGCGCCAAGTACGGCGACGACACCCCGCGCCTGATCACCTTGGGCCGGACGCGGTACGGGGCCGGCACCGCCCCGTTCGCCCTGACCACGCCGCGGGACCGCGAGCGGCTGACGGCGGACAGCGCCATCGAGGACGCCTACCCGCTCACCGCCCTGCAGACGCGGCTGCTGCGGCGCGGCAGCCGCCGCACCGGCCCGGACCTTCCCTGCGACCTGTTCGTGTTCCGCCTCGCCGCCGCCTACGACCACGACGCCCTCACCCGTGCCGTCTCCCGCGCCGTGGCCCGCCACGACATCCTGCGGACCTCGTTCCACCTCACCGGCTACCACGAGCCGTTGCAGCTGGTGCACCGTCACGCCACCGCCCCGGTGAGGGTGCGGGACTTGCGCGGGCTGCCCCGGTACGAGCGCGAAGCGGAGCTCGCGGCCTGGCCGGAGCGGGCCCGCGGCGCGGCGTACCCCTGGGCGGGGCCTCCCCTGGCGCGGTTCCACGCGCACATCGCCGGGGACCGGGAGTTCCTGTTCACCCTCGCCTTCCACGGCGCCCTGCTCGACGCGTGGAGCCAGTCGTCACTGATCACCGAGATCCTGGCGGACTTCTGGGCCCTGCGCGACGGCGGCGCCAAGGCGCCCGCCCCACGCCCGGCCCACCGCTTCGCCGACTGCGTCGCCCGGGAACGGCGCACCCTCGGCGACCGGGCCGTCCAGGCGTTCTGGTCCCGCGAACTGGCCGGCCTGCCGGCCCTGCCACCCTGGCCCGCCGACGGACCGGCAGGCCCCCCGCACGAGGAGGCGACGCGCTGCGGCGGCGTCGACATCACACCGGCCCAGGCCGAAGCCTTCGACGCCCTCGCACGGCACCACCACGCCCGCCTGCGGCACGTGCTGCTCGCCGTGCACGCCCGGGCGGTGGCCGTCCTCACCGGCCAGGAGGAAGTGCTGCTGGGCGTCGAGTGCGACGCCCGGCCGGACGGGGAAGGCGCCGCCCGCGCGATCGGCCTCCAGCTGAACGTCATGCCCTACCGGCTGCACACCGCCGGCCACGACCCGGACCACCTCGTCCGTGCCGTCCTGGACACCGAACGCCGGCTCGCGGGCGCGAGCGGCTTCCCCTGTGCCGGCCAGGACCGCCCGCCGGCGGTGCGCCGGGCGGCCGGCATCCTCTTCGCCTGCACGGACCTGTTCGGCTTCGAGGAACTGGCGGCCGCCACGGACGTGGAACACCTGGACGCCAAGACCCGCGTCCCCACCGGCGCGACGCTGCGGGTGGAGTTCACCCGGGACCCCTTCACGGGGCAGCTCGGCCTGGAGCTGGAGGCCGACGGGCGGCGGGTGAGCGAGGAACTGCTGCACGAGACCGAGGAGATCTACCGCGCCGCGATCACCGCCGTCGCGGCCGCGCGGCGCGGCGGCCACCGCCCCCCTCACTCGTCGGGCACCCGGTAGACCACCAGAGCCTCGTTCACCTTCGTCAGGCTCAGCTCCCGCGGCGCCGGCGCGACCTCGCCGTCGTACGCCAGGTGCGTACCGGCCGCGATCTCCTCGACGCGCAGGTGCCGCACCCGCGCCGTCCGCAGCACGGGGGAGTGCCCGAGCCCGCCCGTCAGGGCGGCCACGAGCAGACGGGTGCGGGCCAGCCGGCCGCCGTGGACCATGCGCACGTCCAGCACCCCGTCCGCGAGGTCGTGCCGGCGCACCGGGGCCAGCCCCAGACCGTGGTACGTGCAGTTGCCGGCGAAGAGCATCCACAGCCGCCGCTCCCGGCCGTCGACGCGCAGCCGGACCGGCCGCGCGGTGCGCAGGATGTGAACGGCCGCCAGCAGCCCGGCCGGCCAGGTGCCGATGCGCGGCGCCCAGCGCTCGCGCACCCGCACCAGCTCCGGGTACGCGCCGATGCTGAAGGTGTTCAGGAAGCAGCCGGCGCGCCCGAACCGCGTCACGTCCACGGCCACCGCCTCCCCCGCCTCCATGGCCCGCACGGCGTCGGCGACCGACTCGATGCCCAGGTCGTAGGCGAAGTGGTTGTGGGTGCCGCCGGGCAGGACGGCCAGCGGCAGGCCGCGGCGCATGGCGGCGGCCGCCGCCGCGTTGACCGTGCCGTCCCCGCCCAGGATCCCCAGCGCGCCGCCCAGTTCGGCCGCCCGCTCCGCCGCCGCCTCCAGGGCCGCCGCCAGCGGCACGGGCCGCCCGTCCGCCTCCCGCATCCGCTCCACGATCTCGGCGTGCGGCAGCGCCGAGCGCAGCAGCTGCACCGGGTCCGGCCGGGTGGCGGCCACGGCCCGCTGCCCGGAGTCGGCGTTGGCGACCACGACCAGGCCCCGGCCGCCGGGCAGCGCCGGCGCGTCCGCGCGGGGCCGGGCCGGGGGAGCGAGCTGGGAGCGGGTGGGCGCCACGCCCCGCACGGCGAACGCCGCACCCGCCCCCAGCAGCGCCCCGGCCACGACGTCGCCCGGGTAGTGCGCCCCGGTGTAGACGCGGGAGAAGCACACGGAGGCCGCCAGCGGCGCCAGCGCCAGGCCCCAGGAGCGGTTCTCCAGCATGACGCCCGTGGTGAACGCCGCCGCCGAGGCCGAGTGCCCGGACGGGAAGGACGTGGTCACCGGCGGCCGGGTCAGCCGGCGCACCACCGGCACGGCGTCGACTATGGGCCGCACGCGCCGCACCGACCGTTTGCCGACCGTGTTGACCGTGACGGACGCCACGGCCAGCGACGCCACCCCGCGCAGCGCCGCGCGCCGCGCCGGCCGCCCGCCGAGCACGGCCGCCCCGGCCGCCACCGCGAACCACAGTGCCCCGTGGTCGGCGGCGTGCGAGAGCCGGGGCAGCACACGGTCGCCGCCGGGCCAGTGGCGTGCGGCGACGCGCTCGAACACGGACCGGTCCCAGGTACTCAACATGCTGCGCATCTGCGACGTGTACCCCGTTTACACCGGGGGGATGCGGGTACCCGGCGCCGGTGATGAGGAGAAACAAGCCCACCGTGGTGGTGGTGACCGGGGCGAGCGGCGGCGTGGGCAGGGCCACGGCCCGGGCGTTCGCGGCCCGCGGCGCCTGCGTCGCCCTGCTGGCCCGCGGCCGCAAAGGGCTGGACGCGGCGGCGGCGGACGTGCGGCGGGGCGGCGGCGAGGCGCTGGCCCTGAGCGTGGACGTGGCCGACCACCGGGCCGTCACCGAGGCGGCGGACCGCGTCGAGGAGACCTTCGGGCCGGTGGACGTCTGGGTGAACAACGCCTTCACCGGCGTCTTCGCCCCGTTCGTCGAGATCGAGCCCGACGAGTTCCGGCGCGTCACCGAGGTCACCTACCTGGGCTATGTGTACGGCACCCACGCCGCCCTGTCCCGCATGCTGCCGCGCGACCACGGCACCATCGTCCAGGTCGGCTCGGCGCTCGCCTACCGCGGCCTGCCCCTGCAGTCCGCCTACAGCGGCGCCAAGCACGCCATCCAGGGCTGGAACGAGGCCCTGCGCTGCGAGCTGCTCCACCAGCGCAGCAAGGTCCGCACGACCATGGTGCAGTTGCCCGCCGTGAACACCCCCCAGTTCAGCTGGGTCCTGTCCCGGATGAACGGCCGGCCCCGGCCCGTGCCCCCCGTCTACGAGCCCGAGCTCGCCGCCCGCGCCATCGTCCACGCCGCCGCCCACCCGCGCCGCCGGGAGTACTGGGTCGGCGGCAGCACGGTCGCCACCCTCCTCGCCAACGCCGTCGCCCCCGGCCTGCTGGACCGCTACCTCGCGCATACGGCCTACGCCTCGCAGCAGCGCGCCGAACCCCTGCCGGACCTGCCCCCGGTGAACCTGTGGCACCCCGTCGACGGCGACGGCGGCCACGACTACGGCGCCCACGGCGAGTTCGACGACCAGGCCCACGACCACGGCGCGCAGCCGTGGCTCTCCGAGCACCGGGGCGCCCTGGCCGCCGGTGCGGCATTCGTCGCCGCCGCGTTCGCGGCCGCGCGGCTGCGGACGGACCATAGGTGCCATGACCGGTGACAAGGACCTGACCGACGCCCGGCGGCGGACGCTGCTGGCCCGGCACGGCGAGGCGCTCGAGCTGTTCACCGACCGGGTGCACGCCGTGCGCGCCGACCAGTGGGAGGTGCCCACGCCGTGCACCGAGTGGAACGTACGCGACCTGGTGAACCACCTCACCGTCGAACAACTGTGGGTACCACCCATGCTGGACGGCGCGACCATCGAGGACGTGGGTGACGCCTTCGACGGCGACCAGCTCGGCGAGGACCCCGTCGCCGCCTGGGACCAGGCCGCCTCCGCCGCCCGCGAGGCCCTCCACGCCCGCGGCGCCCTCCACCGCACCGTCCACCTCTCCTACGGCTCCTCCACCGCCCACGCCTACTGCGCGCAGATGATCGCCGACCTGGTCGTGCACGCCTGGGACCTCTCCCGGGCGATCGGCGCCGACGAGCACCCCTCCAAGGCCCTCGTCGACTTCACGCGGCACGAGGTCGAGCCCTACGCCGGCGGCCTCGCGGCCTCCGGCCTGTTCGCCGAACCGGTCGAGCCGCCCCCGGACGCCGACGCCTGGCAAAGGCTCCTCGCCCAGCTGGGGCGGGAGCCCTGAGCCATGCGGCCCGTCAGCCGCCCTCGCCGCGGGCCTTGCGGAACTCGTCGGTGAACGCCTCGCAGAACGCCTGGAGATCGTCCGGCTTACGGCTGGTGATCAGCGTATTGGGCCCGCCCGTGCACACCTTGACCTGCTCGTCCACCCAGGACCCGCCCGCGTTCTGGATGTCGGTCCGCAGGCTCGGCCACGACGTGAGCGTACGGCCGCGCAGCACGTCGGCCTCCACGAGCGTCCAGGGCCCGTGACAGATCGCCGCGACCGGCTTGCCCGCGCCGAAGAAGTCCCGCGTGAAGGCCACCGCCCGCTCGTTCATGCGCAGGAAGTCGGGGTTCGCCACCCCGCCCGGCAGCACCAGCGCGTCGTACTCCGACACCCCCACCTCGTCCACCACCTTGTCGACGGGAAAGGTGCCGCCCCGGTCGAGGTGGTGGAACGCGTGGATCTCGCCCGGTTTGGTCGAGACGAGGTGCGCCGTGCCGCCCGCCTCCTCGACCGCCTTCCAGGGGGTGGTCAGTTCGATCTGCTCGACGCCCTCGGGCGCCACCAGGAACGCGACCTTCATGACGACTTCCTCTCCATCGATACCTCGGTCTTCTGGTTCTTCCTGCGCCTGCGGGCCGCGCGCACGCACCGCGTGAGCTCCTCCGCGTAGGGAAGCGCCACGAACGCGACGACGCCCAGCCCGATCCCCGCCAGGTATCCGCGTGGCAGCGGCCGGCGGCGCGGGACGAGCCGCCAGGCCCGCGGGTCGCCCCGGCCGCCGCGCACCAGGGAGCGGACCTGATCGGGGTGCAGGCACATCAGCGAGGCCAGCGCGGTGAAGGGCAGGGTCTCCAGGAAGCTGTGGATGTGCTGCTCGACCGGCTTGACCTCGCGGTCGCTGCGCACGGCCGTGCGCACGTCCCACAGGGCGGTGGCCTCGTGCGCGGCGGTCGCCCCCAGCTGCACGGTCATCAGCAGCGGATTGACCTCGCACAGCAGGGTCAGGGCCATGGGCACGCCGACCTCGGCCATCATCAGGGAGTGGATGGCCGACTCCTTGGTGCCCGAGGTGTCCTCGATCCGGGTGCGCCGGTGCATGGCCCAGTCGGCGAGGCCCGGTACGAACCAGGCCGGCAGCAGTCCGTACATCAGGTACCGGGTGGTGGCGTCCTCGACTTCCCTCATGCGGTCCGTCTCTCCTCTTCGTGCGCGGCGGGTGGATGCGGTTCACAGGACGCGGTGGGCCATCGCCTCCTTGTGCCTGAAACGCATCCCGTGCCCCGGCCGACCGTCCGCCCCCGGCCGCACCACGCCGCCGGACGGGTCGAGGGCGCCCGCGAAGAAGGCCGCCTCGATGCGCGCGTGGTCGTGGAACCACTCGATGTGCCGCAGGTTCGGCACACAGGCCGCGACGTGGGCGTGTACGTGCGGGGCGCAGTGCCCGGAGATCTCCAGCCCGCCGGCCTGGGCGACGGCGGCGGCCCGCAGCCAGCCGGTCAGCCCGCCGCAGCGGGTCGCGTCCGCCTGCAGACAGTCGACCACGGGAGCCATCCGGGCGAAGTAGGACAGGTCGTAGCCGTACTCACCGGCCGCGATGTCACAGGCGCACAGGTCACGGACCAGCCGCAGGCCCTCCAGGTCGTCGGAGGAGACGGGTTCCTCGAACCAGCCCACGCCCAGCTCCGCCAGCGCCTGCCCGACGCGTACCGCCTGCTTGCGGGTGTACGCGCCGTTGGCGTCCACGTACAGGGCGGTGTCCGGGCCGACGGTCTCACGGGCGTGCCGTACCCGGTCGAGGTCGCGGGGGACGTCCCGGCCCCAGGACCCACCGATCTTGATCTTGACGCGGCCGATGCCGTGCCCGTGCACCCAGCTGTTCAACTGGGCGGCCAGATGCGTGTCGTGGTACGTCGTGAAGCCGCCGGAACCGTACAGCGGCACGGTCTCGGCGACCGCCCCGATCAGGCGGACCAGCGGCACCTGGAGCAGGTGGGCCTTGAGGTCCCACAGGGCGATGTCCACCGCCGAGAGGGCGCACCCCACCAGCCCCTGGCGGCCCGCGTTGCGCACCGCCCGGCACATCGCCTCGTTCGCGCCCGCCACGTCCATGGCGTCGCGCCCCACGACGTGCCCGGCCAGCAGGGCGGTGACGGCCGTGCCCGCGTCGGCGGGCCCGTACGTCCAGCCCAGGCCCGTGTGCCCGCCGCAGCGGGCCTCGACCACGACCACGGTGGTGGCGTCCCAGCTCAGAGTGCCGTCGGCCTCCGGCGCGTCGGTCGGGATGGTGTAGGCCGACACCTCGAGCGCCTCGACCGTCCGGTCGCCGTTCATGGCGTCCTCCCGGAGCTCCGCGAGGCCAGCCGGGTCGCGGCCCGGTCGGCCAGGGCCATGATGGTCAGCGCCGGGTTGGCGCTGCCCTGGGTCGGCAGCACGCTGCCGTCGGTGACGAAGAGGTTGGGCAGCGCGAACGAGCGCAGGTCGCCGTCCACGACGCCGTCCTCGGGCGTGCGGCCCATCCGGCAGCCGCCCACGAGGTGCGCGTAGCGCTCCACCGTCATCAGCTCGGTGGCGCCCGCCGCCTTCAGGATCCGCTCCATCACCTCGCGCGCCGCCTCCATCAGCAGGTCGTCGTTGGCGCAATGGCTGTGGTCGAAGCGGGCCACGGGCAGCCCGTGCCGGTCCTTCTCGGCCGCCAGCGTGACGCGGTTGCCGGGCTGCGGCAGGAACTCGCACAGCGCGCCCAGCGTCGCCCAGTGCACGTAGTCGCTCATCCGCCGCCGCAGGTCCGCACCCCAGTGGCCCTGCGCCGCCACGTGCTCGGCCCACATGATGGGCAGCGGGGAGACGGTCTGCACGGAGAAGCCGCGCCGGTACGGCCGGGCGGGGTCGCTCTCGTAGAACTCCTCCGTGCTCACCTCCGGAGGCGGGCCCTTGTACATGCGGATCTCGTCCGCGAAGCGGCCGGCGGTCTGGGGCGCGCCCTGCACCATCACATAGCGGCCCACCAGGTCGTGGTCGTTGCACAGGCCCTGCGGGAAGCGGCGGTTGGCGGAGTTCAGCAGCAGGCGCGGTGTTTCGAGGGAGTAGCCGGCGACCGCGACCGCCGCCGCCCTCTGGACGTGCTCGCGACCGCCGCGCACGTACCGCACTCCCGTCGCGCGGCGGCCCTCGCGGTCGGTCTCCACGCGGGTGACCATCGCGTCGGGGCGGATCTCGGCGCCGTGCGCGATGGCGTCGGGGACGTGCGTGATCAGCGGCGAGGCCTTGGCGTTCACCTTGCAGCCCTGGAGGCAGAAGCCGCGGTAGACGCAGTGCGGGCGGTCGCCGAAACGGCCGTTGGCGATGGCGACCGGGCCGACGCGCGCCTCGATGCCCAGCGCGGCGCAGCCCTCGAGCATCACCTCGCCGTTGCCGCTGACCGGGTGCGGCGGATGGGGGTGCGGATGCGGGTCGCCCCAGGGCCAGAACTGGCCCGCCACCGGCAGCTCGCGCTCCAGCCGCTCGTAGTAGGGCCTCAGCTGTCCGTACGACAGGGGCCAGTCCACGCCGACGCCGTCGAGCGAGTACGTGCGGAAGTCCGAGGGGTGCAGGCGGGGCGCGAACCCGGCGAAGTGCACCATGGAACCGCCCACGCCCCGCCCGGAGTTGTTCGAGCCCAGCGGCACGGGGTGGCTGCCGCCGACGACCCGGGGCTCGTTCCAGTACAGGTGGTGCGAGCCCCACTCGTCGCTGACCCAGTCCTTCTCCGGGTCCCAGAACGGCCCCGCCTCCAGGCACACCACGCGCCAGCCGGCGTGCGCGAGGCGCTGCGTGAACGTCGCGCCGCCCGCCCCGCAGCCCACCACGGCCATGTCGACCTCGTCGCCGTCGTCGAAGCGCCGCATGGTCTCCTTCAACCGGGTGACGTGCGGCAGCCACGCGGAGGCGTTGCGGCGGCGCACATCGCCCTGCGGGCGCGCGGACTCCCGCAGCGTCCGCCACCACGCCCCGCCGCCCGCCTTCACCGGGGCTCCTCCCACGGCTCGCGCAGCCCCCGTCCCAGGCGCAGGTAGCCGCGCGGGTAGGCCGGTCCGCCGAAGCCGATCTCGTCCCAGGCGTGGGGGTGGGCGTAGAAGGCCTCGCAGGCGTAGCGGGTCCACAGCGACCACACGTGCGAGGCCGGCATGCCGTGCCAGTCGCGCCCGCCCAGCTGCACGACGTGGCGCAGCAACCGGTCGCGGTCGCCGTACCCGGCCTCCGCGAAGCCCAGCCCGCCGTGGCGGGCCTTCGCGTCCTCGTCCAGGGCGGCCAGCGAACGCCGCCACGTCTCGTCGTCCTCCGGCAGGTCGGCGTACCGCCAGCCGTCGCCCTCGCCGGTGGCCAGGCGGGCGTCGATGACGGTCAGCACGGGAAGGTCCGCGTCCCGCTCCGTGCGGGCCAGGACGTGGTCCAGCAGCGCCTCGGCCACGGCCTCCTCGGCGGGGGTGAAGAAACGCAGGGGCGGCTCCCGCCGGGGGCCGAGGCGGGCCAGCACCACGCCCGCCGTGGCGGTGTCCCACGTCCCGGCCCGGCCGGCCGCACCGGCGTCGTCGCCCCGTCGAACACCCGGCAACCGCCTCACCGCTCCCTGCGCAGGACGCTCGCCAGCAGCCCCATGCCGCCCACCATGCTCATCAGCAGCGGTGCGAACAGGGGAGGGCCCAGCTCGATGTTGTAGCGGGCCATGCGCCAGCCGCCGGGCTTGCGGGAGATGCCCCGCACATGCAGGTAGGTGCCCTGCAGGCCGTTGGCGACGATGGCCGCCGAGGCGACCGGCAGCGCGGTGCGCGCCGCCTCCTCGCGCGCGTAACCGGCCACCCCCGCCGCCAGCCCCACCGGGCCCAGCAGCACCGGCCACCACATGACGCGGTTGCCGAACCCGGCCCGGTCGTGCTCCAGGAAGACCTCCGCGGCCGTCACCGCCGACCCGGCGGCCATCAGCAGCGCCAGCGACCGCTGCAACCGGCCGTGCCGCACGTCGTGGCGCGCCCGCCGGGCCCGCCCGCGCGGGGCCCTCACGGCTCGCGCTCCTGAGCGGCCCCGGACTTCTTCTTCCCCGGCAGGAACTCCTGCACCTTCGCCTTGATGCCCTGCCGCAGCACGGCCTTGCGGTCCGTGTCGCCCTTGAGGATCGCCGCGGCCGTGGACTCGATCTGGTCCCAGTCCGCGTGCGGCGGGATCGGCGGCACCGCCGGGTCGGTCACGAACTCCACCACGGCCGGCCCCTTCGCGGCGAGCGCCTGACGCCAGGCGTCCTCGACCTCGTCCGGCTTCTCCACCCGGATCCCGGTCAGGCCCAGCAGCCGCCCGAACGCCGCGTAGGAGACGTCCGGCAGCTCCTGCGAGGGCAGGAACTGCGGGGAGCCGCCCATCGCCCGCAGCTCCCACGTCACCTGGTTGAGGTCCCGGTTGTTCCACACCCCCACCACCAGCCGCGGATCCTCCCACTGGTGCTGGTACTTGGCCGCCGTGATCAGCTCGGCCATGCCGTTCATCTGCATCGCGCCGTCCCCCACCAGCGCCACCACCGGCCGGTTGGGGTGCGCGAACTTCGCCCCGATCGCGTACGGCACCCCGCAGCCCATCGTGGCGAGCGTCCCCGACAGGGAGCCGCGCATGGTGCCGCGCATCGTGATGTGCCGCGCGTACCAGTTGGCGACCGAACCGGAGTCGGAGGTGAGGATCGCGTCGTCGGGCAGCAGCGGCGACAGCGCCCGCGCCACGTGCTCCGGGTTCACCGGATCGGCGCTCACCGCTGCCCGCCGCGCCATCACCTCCTTCCAGCGCTCCACATTGGCGATCACCTGGCTCTGCCAGCCGCGCTTGTCCTTGCGCTCCAGCAGCGGGATCAGCCGCAGCAGCGTGGCGCGCGCGTCACCGATGAGGTTGACCTCGTACGGGTAGCGCAGCCCCGCCAGGTGCGGATCGATCTCGATCTGCACCGCCCGCGCCGTGCCGAACTCCGGCAGGAACTGCGAGTACGGGAAGTTGGAGCCGATCGTCAGCAGCGTGTCGCAGTCCCGCATCAGCTCGTACGAGGGCCGGGTGCCCAGCAGGCCGATGGAGCCGGTGACGTACGGCAGCTCGTCGCTGAGCACGTCCATGCCCAGCAGCGCCTTCGCCACGCCCGCGCCCAGGATCTCGGCGACCTGTTCCACCTCGCCCCGGGCCCCGGCCGCGCCCTGCCCGGCCAGGATCGCCACCTTCTTGCCGGCGTTGAGCACCTCCGCCGCCCGGGCCAGCGATCCGTCCGAGGGCACCGCCTGCCAGCCGCTGCGGTCCAGGCTGGAGGGCACCATCTTGAAGGCGTGCGTGGGCGGCGAGTAGTCCAGCTCCTGCACATCGCCGTGGACGATGACGGCGGTCGGCGCGCGACGCGCGTAGGCGGTGCGGATCGCCCGGTCCAGGACGTTCGGCAGCTGCTCGGGCACGGTGACGGTCTCCACGAACTCGGAGGCCACGTCCTTGAACAGGGTGTGCAGATCCACTTCCTGCTGGTACGCGCCGCCCATCGCGGACCGGGCCGTCTGGCCCACGATCGCCAGCACCGGCACATGGTCGAGCTTGGCGTCGTAGAGACCGTTGAGGAGGTGGATCGCGCCCGGCCCGGACGTCGCGACGCACACCCCGAGCCGCCCGCTGAACTTGGCGTAGCCCACCGCCTCGAACGCCGACATCTCCTCGTGCCGCGACTGGATGAACCGCGGCTGGTCGCCGGCCCGCTCCCAGGCGGCCAGCAGCCCGTTGATGCCGTCGCCCGGATAGCCGAAGACCCGCTCGACTCCCCACTCGCGCAGCCGCGCGAGGATGTAGTCGGAAACCTGCTCACTCATGTGTTCCTCTCCACCTCGTCACTCGGGTAGCGGGCGGCCTCACTGGACGAGCTGCGGCAGCACCTCGGTGCGGTAGAAATCGAAGAAACCCCGCTGGTCGGGCCCGATCTGCTGGACGTGCACCCGGTCGAAGCCGGCCTCGGCGTAGGCGCGCAGCGCGCCGACGTGGGCGTCGACGTCGTTCCCGCACGTCACGCTCGCGGCCACCCGCTCGCGCGGCACCAGGGAGGCGGCCTGCTCGAAGTGGGCGGGCGTGGGCAGCACCTGGTTCAGCTCGCCGGGCAGCTGCTCCACCGCCCACAGCCGGTGGGCGAGCTCCAGCGCCTCCTCGCGGTCGGGGCCCCAGCACACCTTCACCCCGCCCAGGACGGGCTTCTGCCCGCCGCCGCCCCGCCTGAAGCGCTCCACCGCGTCCGCGTCCGGCGCCATCGTCACCAGCCCGTCGCCGATGCGGGCCGCCAGCTCCGTCGCGGCCGGGCCGAAGGCGGAGACGTCGATGGGCACCGGCGCGTCGGGCAGGGTGTACAGCCGGGCGTTCTCGACGGTGTAGTGCTTGCCGTGGTGGCTGACCTGGCCGCCTTCGAAGAGCAGCCGCATCACCTGAACGGCCTCCTCCAGCATCTCCAGGCGCACCGCCGCCTGCGGCCAGCGGTCGCCGAGAACGTGCTCGTTGAGGGCCTCCCCGCTGCCCACCCCCAGCCGGAACCGGCCTTCGAGCAGCACGGCGCTGGTCGCCGCCGCCTGCGCCGTGACCACCGGGTTCAGCCGCATGGTCGGGCAGGTCACCGCGGTCTGGACCGGCAGCGACACGGCCTGGGAGACGGCCCCGATCACCGACCACACCAGGGGGCTCTGCCCCTGCTCACCGGTCCAGGGGTGGAAGTGATCGGAAATCCACAGCGAGGTGAAGCCCGCCTGTTCGGCCATCCGGGCCTGGGCGACGAGGGCCTTGGGGGTGTGCTCCTCGCAGGACAGGAAGTAGCCGTAGCCGGTCATCGGGGACCACCTCCTGGAAGGCCGCGCGGCGAGCTGGGCGTGCGTCGGGACGGGTAACCCCCGGCCGCCGTGATGAAACCTCCCCCTTTGCGGTGGCACGGGGTGTGGCGCACCCCCGCGCGGGGCCCGAGGGCCGATACTCGGGACCGTGCGGACCGGGGGCCCGCCGGCGGGCGAGCACCCTGGAGGCGGTGCGGAGAGGGAGCGACGGACGGTGCTGCGCAAGTCGGCCACGGCGGCGGAGATTCTCATCTGGTGGGCCGGCCTGACCGCGCTGTGGGCCGTGCTGATCGGCCCCGCCGACCCACTGGACCTCGGGGTCGGCGCGGCGGCCGCCCTCGTCGCGGCCTGCGCCGCCCGCGCCGCCCGCCGGGCGGTGACCCGGTGAACGGGTGGCTGGCGGCCGCCGCCGCGCTGATCGCCGGCGGTCTGTGCCCCAGCCTGTGGGCCGCCGCGAGCGGCCCGGCCGGCCGGCGCGTCGTCGCCCAGAACATGGCCTCCCTCCTGCTGTGCCTGGTGTTCCTGCTGCTGGCCCAGGGTTACGGCCGCCCCTCCTACCTCGACCTCGCGCTGATCGTCTCGATCCTCGGGCCGGCCGGCACCCTCGTCTACGTCCGCCTGCTGGGCGACGAGCTCGAAAAGCACCCGCCCGGCGCACGGCTGCTGACGCCGGCCGTGGCCATCGGGACGGGCGCGACCCTCATCCCGCTGTGCGTCGCCACCGGGCCCGGCCGGGCGATGGTCAAGCTGCTCGTCATCGGCGCCCTGCTGCTCGCCGGAGGAGTCGTCACGTCCGGGGCGGTGCGCCGTGCGTGACGCCCTGGACGACGTCCTCGTCATCCTCGCCCTGCTGTTCGTCGCCGCCGCGGCCACCGCCGCCGTGCTCAACCGCGACCCGGCCCGGCAGGCCGTCGTCCTCTCCCTGCTCGGCCTCGGCCTCGCCCTGCTCTTCACCGTGCTGCAGGCACCCGACGTGGGCCTGTCCCAGCTGGCCGTCGGCTCGGCGGTGACCCCGCTGATGATCCTGCTGACGGTGCGCAAGGTCCGGCGCCGGAAGCGGCGCGGGTGAGCGGCCGGGCCCGGCTGTGGCTGCTGGCCGCCGGGCTGGCGGCGACCGCGGCCCTCCTCGTGGCCGCCTGCCTGCGCCTGCCGGACTTCGGCGGACACCGGCACCCCTACGGCGACCTGGCCATGGCGGCCGCCCTGCGGCAGCGGACCGCGAACGCCGTCTCGTCCGTCAACTTCGACCAGCGCGCGCTCGACACCCTCGGCGAGGAGAGCATCCTCTTCGCCGCCGTCCTCGGCACGGTCGTCCTGCTGCGGCAGACCCGCGACGAGCGGCGCGCGGCCCCGCAGCCCGCGGCCGTGGCCCCCGCGCCGCGCCGCTACGGCACGCTCCTGCTGCCCGTCACCCTCCTCATCGGCCTGTACGTGATCGCGCACGGCCATCTCAGCCCCGGCGGCGGCTTCCAGGGCGGCGTGGTCGTCGCCACCGCCCTGCACCTGCTCTACATCGCCGTCGACTACCGCGCCCTGGAGCGGATCAGGCCCGTCGGCGTCTTCGAACTGGCCGACGGCGCCGGCGAGGCGGCGTACGTCGTGCTCGGCGCCGCCGGCCTGCTCGCCGGGTCGGCGTATCTGGCCAACACCCTGCCGCACGGCACCTTCACCGCGATGGCCTCCGGCGGCACGGTCCCGCTCCTGAACGCCGCCGTCGGCATGGAGGTCGCCTCCGGCGTCGTCGTCCTGCTGGCCCACTTCCTCGGCCAGGCCCTGGAGATCGTGAAAGAGGGCGGAGCCGGGAGTGCCGGCGAAGGGCGGAAGGCGCGCAGGTGAGCGTACTGCCCTATCTCGTCGCCGCCTGGATCTTCCTGATCGGGGTGTACGGCATGGCCACCAGCCGCAATCTCGTGCACGCCGTCGGCTGCCTGGCCGTCACCCAGTCCGCGACCTACGTCCTGCTCCTGGCCGTCGGCTACCGCCGCGGCGGCACCGCGCCGGTCTTCGCCGACATCCCGCCCGGCACCCCCGTCGTGGACCCCGTCGTCCAGGCCCTCGCCCTCACCGACGTCGTCGTCGGCGCCACGGTCACCGCCCTGCTGCTCGCCCTGGTCGTGCAGGTGGACAAGCGGCACGGGACCGTCGATCCGGACGAGCTGTCCGAGCTGAAGGGCTGACCGGCCATGGACCGGCTGCTTCCGCTGATCGTGGTCGTCCCGCTGCTGGGCGCCGCGGTCCTGGTCGGCCTCGGCCGCCGGATGACCAGGACGGTCGCGCAGACCGTCGCCTGCGGCTGTGCCCTCGCCTCCGCCGGGCTGTGCCTCGCGGCACTGACGCGGGGGACGACGCCGGTGGTCTGGGTGGGCGACTGGCGGCCGCACGCCGGCCGCGGCGTCGGCATCGTCCTCGTCGGCGACCGCGTGGGCCTGGGGCTCGCCGCGCTGACGTCGCTGCTGATCGTGGCCGTCCTGGCCTATTCCTGGCACTACTTCGAGCAGCCCCCGAAGGGGCACGCCGGGGCCTTCCCGGCCCTGGTGCTGCTCTTCCAGGCGGGGATGTGCGGCTTCGCCCTCACCGGCGACCTCTTCGACGCGTTCGTCTTCTTCGAGCTCATGGGCGTGGTCGGATACGCGCTGACCGGCTACCGGGTCGAGGAGGCCCGCCCGGTACAGGGGGCCCTGGCCTTCGGCTTCGTCAACTCCCTCGGCGGCTACGCCACCCTGATGGGCATCGCCCTGCTGTACGCGCGCACGGGCGAGCTGGGCATGGCACAGATCGGCCGCCGGCTGGACGCGGCGCCCGCGCGCGACGCCCTGGTGCTCGCCGCGTTCGTCCTCGTCCTGGCCGGGCTGCTGGTCAAGGCCGCGGCCGTGCCCTTCCACTTCTGGCTCGCGGACGCCCACGCGGTCGCCCCCACGCCGGTGTGCATGGTGTTCTCCGGCGTCATGGTGGAGATGGGCGTGTACGGCGTCGCCCGGGTCCAGGCCACCGTGTTCGCCGGGCCCGGCGGCATCCCGGCCGACGACGCGCGGCGGGCGCTGCTGGTGCTGGGCGTGGCGGGGGCGGTGACCGGGGCGGTGATGTGCTGGCAGCAGCGGCACGTGAAGCGGCTGCTGGCCTTCTCCACGGTCGCCCACACCGGCCTGTTCCTCGTCGGCGTCAGCCTGTTCACCGCCGAGGGCCTCACCGGCACCTGCCTGTACGCCCTCGGGCACGCGGGCGCCAAGGCCGCGCTCTTCGCCTGCACCGGCATCCTGCTCGACCGGCACGGCAGCGTCGACGAGCACGAACTGCACGGCCGCGGCCGGGACATACGGGGCATCGGACTGCTCTTCGCCCTGGGCGGCCTCGCGCTGGCCGGCCTGCCGCCCTTCGGTACGGGCCTGGGCAAGGCCCTGGTGGAGGAGCAGGCCCCGTGGCTGCCGGCGCTGTTCGTCCTCGTCTCGGCGGTGACCGCCGGCGCGGTGCTGAGGGTGGCCGCGCGGGTCTTCCTGGGCGCCGGGGAGAGCGAACGCGAGGAGGGCGAGCCGCAGACCGCCGGCGACGAGGAGGAACCGGAGACCGGCCGCCGCGTGCGGCTGCTCCCCCCGCCGATGGTCGCCGTCACCGCCGCTCTACTGGCCGGCGCGCTGGCGGTGGGCGCCGTACCGCGCTTCCCGCACGGCGTCGGCGCGGCCGCGACGGCCTTCCTGGACCACGCCGGGTACGCGGCCCTCGTCCTGGACGGCCACGCCACCGCGCCCCATGCCCCCGCGGCCACCTGGTGGACCTGGCCGGCCGCGTCCCTGTGCCTGCTCTCCACGGCCCTGGCCCTCACCCTCGCCGCCCTGTCCACCCACCGCCTGATCCCCCGCGGCGGCCGGGCACCTTTCCTCAGTTTCCTCAGTTTCCTCAGTTACCTCCGCCGCCTCCACTCCGGCCACGTGGGCGACTACGTGGCCTGGACGATGGCGGGCATCGGCCTCCTGGCCGTCCTGACGTGGTGGTGACAAACCCCGCGCGCCCTTACTCCGGCGTCCGGGCGCCCAGCTGTCCGCCGCCCTCCACGAGCCGCCGCGACACGCCGCCGCCCCCGCCCGGGCGTCCCTCCCCGAGCAATACCGCCGCGATCACCGCCGTCACCACCAACAGCCCCGCCACCCCCCACAGGGCCGTCGAGAACCCGTGCACCGCCGCCTCGGCGCGAGCGGCCACCTCGTCCCCGGTGGAGCCGTGCCCGGCGAGCCACTGCGCGGCGGCACCCGCCGCGACCGTGTTGAGGACGGACGTGCCCACCGCGCCGCCCACCTGCTGCGCCGTGCTGACCATCGCCGACGTCACCCCGGCGTCGCGCGGGTCGACCCCCGCCGTGGCGGTGGCCATGACCGTCATCATCGTGGCCCCCATGCCCATGCCCGTCAGGACCAGGCCCGGCAGCACCCGGGTGGTGTAGGCGGCCTCGGTGCCCACCTGGGCCAGGACGAGCATTCCGGCCGCGGCCAGCAGCAGCCCCGGCACCACGATCAGGCGCGGCGCCACGAACCCCGCCAGCCGCGCCGCTATCTGGGTGGAGCTCACGATCATCGACGCGGTCAGCGGCAGAAAGGCCAGACCGGTGCGGATCGCGGAGTACCCGAGGATCACCTGGAGGTAGTAGGTCATGAAGAGGAACAGGCCGAACATCGCCACCGGTGCCAGCCCCGCCGTCAGGAAGGCCCCCGCGCGCCGCCGGTCGCGCACCACGCGCAGCGGCAGCAGCGGGTGGGCCACGCGGGACTGCCACAGGACGAAGAGGGCCAGCAAGGCGGCGCCACCGGCCGGCAGGCCCAGCACCAGGGGGTCGTCCCAGCCCCGGGACTCGGCCTCGCCGAAGCCGTAGACGATCGCGGCCAGCCCGGCGGTGCCGAGGGCGGCGCCCGTCACGTCCAGGCGACCGCCGGTGCGCCTGCCCGGGTCACGCAGCAGCGGCACCGCCGCGACCAGCACGATCACCTCGACGGGCACGGCGATGTACATGCACCAGCGCCAGTCGAGGTACTCGGTGACGATGCCGCCGACCAGCAGACCGAGCGCCGCCCCCGCCCCGGCGATGGCTCCGAAGACGCCGAACGCCCTGCCGCGCTCCCGGGGATCGGTGAACGTCGTCGTCAGCAGTGACATCGCCGCGGGGACGAGCAGCGCCGCGAAGGCGCCCTGCAGGGCGCGACCGGCGAACAGCATGCCGGCCCCGTCGGCGGCGCCCGCGACCGCGGAGGCCAGCCCGAACCCGGCCACCCCGGTGAGGAAGGACCGCTTGCGGCCCACCAGATCGGCGATTCGGCCGCCCAGGAGCAGCAGCCCGCCGAAGGCGAGGGCGTAGGAGGTGACGACCCAGTGCCGGGCCCCGTCGCCGATGCCGAGGTCGGCCTGGGCCGACGGCAGGGCGATGTTCACGACCGTGCCGTCCAGCAGGACGATCAGTTGGGAGAGGCCGAGCACGGCCAGCCCCCACCAGCGGCGTGAACCGTCCGGAGCCGCGCCTGCCCGGGCGGTCGCGTCGTCTGCCGGGAGGACCGCTCTTGTCGCGGTGGTCTGGGTCATCGTCGAAAATCCCTACTGTGCGTTCGCGTCTCACCGAGCACGGTAGAAACTCAAGTTGACTTGAGGTCAAGACGAGCGCGCCACACGCGAAGCGTGGGTGACGGGAGAGCGGACGGCGGGAGAACGAGGGCCGGTTTGCGGTGCAACCAACCGGCCGTCCGAGCGGTCATACGAGGCATGACAAGTGCCACAAGTAAGATGGTCCTACGCCGACTTGGCGTACTGCTGGGGGCGTCCGCGCTGGCCGCCCCCCTGACCGTGGCGATGGGCACCACCGCCCAGGCCGCGCCGTCCGCGTGCACCGCCGGGACCGGCCCGTACCAGGCGAAGGCCGAGCGCTTCCTGGGCAGAACCGTCGACGGCAAGCAGTCGGCCGCCGACTGCCGGGCGATACGGGACTTCCAGCGCGGCCACGGCGTCTCCCCGGCCATCGGCTACGCCGGTCCGGTGACCTGGGCCGTGATGGAGCTCGTCGGCCGGCAGCGGGCGGCCGGCGACAACCCCAACGCCGCCGGGAAGTGCCCCACGAACAAGGGGCGCATCGCCTGCGTGGACCTCTCCCGGCAGCTGTCGTGGATCCAGGACGGCAAGCGGCTGAAGTTCGGCCCGGTCCCCATCCGCTCGGGCCGTGACGGCTACGAGACGCGCACCGGCCTCAAGCGCATCTACTGGCGGAGCATCGACCACTGGTCGACCCTCTACAACGTCCGCATGCCCTACAGCCAGTTCTTCGACGGCGGGCAGGCGTTCCACGCCATCGACGGCAGCGTCTGGTCGGCGCCCGGCTCCCACGGCTGCGTCAACATGCGGCGCGCCGACGCTAAGTCGTACTGGTCGCTGCTGAAGAACGGCGACGACGTGTACGTCTACGGACGCAAGCCCGGCACCTGAGCACCGCGCGTCACCCCCGTGGGACCCGCGGGCTCGGTTTCGAAGCGGAGCCGGGCGACAGATACGGTGGGTCCCCGGGCGGACAGGCCGTCCGTCCATGTCGGACGCCTGTCAGGAGGCACTTCCTTGCGATTACCGCAACTCAGGCTGGACGAGCTGCTGGAGGAGCTCCAGGCGCGCATCGACGCCGCGCGCGGCACCCGCGACCGGGTGCACAGCCTGCTCGAAGCCGTGCTCTCGGTCGGCCGCGAGCTGGACCTGGAGCATGTGCTGCGGCGCATCGTCGAGGCGGCGGTGACGCTGGTGGACGCCCGCTACGGCGCGCTGGGCGTGATCGGGCCCGACGGGCGGACGCTGTCGCAGTTCCTCACCGTGGGGCTGACGCCGCAGCAGATCGAGGCCATCGGGCCGTACCCGTCCGGCCACGGCATCCTCGGCGAGCTGATCCGCCATCCGGAACCCCTGCGGCTGTCCAGCATCTCCGGGCACCGGGCGTCGTACGGCTTTCCCCCCGGCCACCCGCCGATGCACAGCTTCGTGGGCGTACCGATCCGCGTCCGCGACCAGGTCTTCGGCAATCTCTACCTGGCCGAGAAGCAGGGGGGCGCGGACTTCGAGGACGAGGACGAGGCGGTGCTCTCCACGCTCGCCGTCGCCGCCGGCGTCGCCATCGACAACGCCCGCCTGTACGAGGAGTCCACGCGCCGCGAGCGATGGCTGAGGGCGAGCGCCGAGGTGACCACCAGCCTGATGTCCGGCAGCCACCCGGCGGACGTCATCGGGCTGATCGCCGAGCTGGCCAAGGAGATCACCGGCGCCGACCTGGCCCTGGTCTCGCTGCCGGTGGCCGGCGAGGCCGCGCTCAGCGTCGAGGTGGCCGTGGGCGAGCGGGCGGCAGAGCTGCGGGGCCTGAGCCTGCCGGTGGAGGGCACCCTCGCCGGAGCGGCCTACTCCGGGGGCGGCCCGGTCCTCAGCGCCGACATCGGCGCGGATCCGAAGAGCTCCGCGGCGCCGCTGCGCCCGGCCGGCCTCGGCCCCGCGGTGGCCGTGCCGGTGAAGTCCGGTGACGCGGTCCGCGCCGTGCTGCTGCTGGTGCGCGGCACCGGGCGGGCGCCGTTCTCCGAGGAGGAGATCCGGCCGCTGGTCGCCTTCGCCGGCCAGGCGGCCGTGGCGATGGAGCTCGCCGAACGCCGCGCGGACGCCCAGCAGATCGCGCTGCTGGAGGACCGCGACCGCATCGCCCGCGACCTGCACGACCTGGCGATCCAGCGGCTCTTCGCCACGGGCATGACGCTGCAGAGCGCCGACCGTTTCATCGACCACGCCGAGGCGTCCGAACGCGTCCAGCGGGCGGTCGACGACCTGGACGAGACCATCAAGATCATCAGGTCGACGATCTTCGGGTTGCGGTCCCGGGAGACCGCCCCGCAGCACGGGCTGCGCACCCGGGTCGTCGAGACCGTCGGCGAGGCCGGCGCCCTCCTGGGCTTCGCGCCGAGCCTGCGCATGGAGGGCCTGCTGGACACCCAGGTGCCCCGCGCCGTCGTCGACGACGTGGTGGCGGTGGTGGGGGAGGCGCTGGCCAACGTGGCCCGGCACGCCGGCGCCGCCTCCGCCGACGTGGCCGTGGTCAACGACGGCCGGCACCTGGTGCTCACCGTCACCGACGACGGCGCCGGCATGCCCGCCGGCGCCAAGGGCCGCCGCAGCGGCCTGCGCAATCTCGCCGAGCGCGCCGCGCACCACGGCGGCCGGCTGCTGATCAGCGAGCCGCCCGGCGGCGGTACGACCCTGACGTGGCGGATCCCGTTGCCATGACGGGGGCCGCGCCGGGGGCCCCGCCGGCCGGCGCCCGCAGCGCGAGGACGGCCATGTCGTCATGGCCGTCGCTGGGCCGGGCCCGCGCGACCGCCTGCCCCAGCGACTCCAGCGGCCCGTGCGCGTGCGCCGCGGCGACGTCCGCCACGATGCCCAGCGTCTCGCCCAGATCGCGCCGCGGGTGCTCGACCAGGCCGTCGGTGAACATCAGCACCGTGGCGCCCGCGGGCAGTTCGTGACGGTGGTCGGCGCGGGCGAGCAGGGGGTCGACCCCCAGCGGAAGGTCCGGCTCGCCCTCCAGGTACCGGGCCCGGCCGTCCGCCGTCACCAGCAGCGGCGGAGGATGGCCGGCGCTGCTCCACAGCAGCGACCACCCCGCGCCGTCCCCGGTGGGCGCGATACGGGCCACGCACACCGTCGCCATCGTGGGCTCCGCGACGCCCGCCAGGGTGCGGTCCAGCCGGCTCAGCAGAGCGCCCGGCGGCAGATCCGCGTCGTAGGCGAGGGCGCGCAGCATGTTGCGGACCTGGGCCATGCCGGCGGCGGCCCGTACGTCGTGGCCGACGACGTCGCCGACGATCATCGCCCGGGCGCCGCCGGGCAGCGCCAGGGCGTCGTACCAGTCGCCGCCGAGCAGCGCGGGCTCGGTGGCCGGCTGGTACAGCGACCAGGACGTGAACGGCGCCAGGTCCGGCAGGCTCGGCAGCAGCAGCCGCTGGAACTGCTCGGCGCCCGAGCGCAGCCGCTCGTACAGCCGGGCGTTCTCGATGGCCACGCCCGCCGCACTCGCCAGCGCGACCACCACGGCCTCGTCGTCGTCATCGAACGGGCGGGCGTCCCGGCGGTCCGTCAGGTACAGGTTGCCGTAGACGCTCCCGCGTACGGTGATGGCGACGCCGAGCAGCGAGCGCATCGGCGGATGTCCCGGCGGCAGGCCCGCGGCGCGCGGGTGCGCGGCGATGTCGTCCACGCGCAGGGGCCGGGGGTCGCTGATGAGCAGGCCCAGCAGCCCCCGGCCGTGCGGGAGGGCGACGCCCGCCAGCCGGTCGGTCTCCTCCTCGTCCAGGCCGACGGGGATGAACTCGGCCAGGGCGGTGCCCTCGGAGTCCAGGACCCCCAGCGCGCCGTAGCGGGCGCCGGCCAGCTCCATGGCGGTGACCACGATGCGGCGCAGCACGACGGACAGATCGAGCTTCGCGCTCACATCGAGGATGGCGCCCAGCAGGGCCCGGATCCGCTGCTGCGCGTCGGGGGCCTCGGCCAGCCGCCCGGCCAGCCGGCCCACATCGAGCTCCGGCTGCGGGCCGGATCCGCCGCCCGGGCGGCCGTCTTCCCCGGGCCCGCCGTCTGCTTCGCTGGTCGCCACGGTCAGAGGTTAGCGACCGGGCACGGTGCGTCCTCGCACGTCAGGGCGTACGTGGCGGGTCAGCCCCCCGGGCGGCGGGACACCCGGCCGGCCGGCTCGCGGCGGTCCTGGGCCCGGGCGGCCGGCACCGCGGCGGGCCGGGCGACCTCGGTGGCGAGCACGGCCGCCTGGATGCGCCGCTCGACGCCGAGCTTGGCGAGCATGCGGGAGATGTGGTTCTTGACCGTCTTCTCGGACAGGAAGAGCCGCTGCGCTATCTGACGGTTGGTCAGGCCATCGCCGATCAGGGTGAGGACGTCCCGCTCCCGGGGGGACAGGCCCGCCAGGCGCTCGTCCTGCGGCCCGCCGCCGTCCTCCTCCTCGCCCCGCAGGCTGTTCATCAGCCGCGTGGTGGTCGCCGGGTCGAGCATGGACTGGCCCGAGGCGACCGTGCGGATCGCGGCGACCAGGTCGGACCCCTTGATCTGCTTGAGCACATAGCCGGCGGCCCCGGCCATGATCGCATCCAGCAGGGCATCGTCGTCGTCGAAGGAGGTGAGCATCAGACAGGCCAGGCCGGGCATGCGCGAACGCAGCTCCCGGCAGACCGAGATGCCGTCACCGTCCGGCAGCCGTACGTCCAGCACCGCCACGTCGGGGCGCAGGGCCGGCCCCCGGGTCAGGGCGTGGTCGATGGTGCCCGCCTCGCCGACGACCTCGATGTCGCCCTCGCCGTCCAGCAGGTCGCGGATGCCCCGCCGGACGACCTCGTGGTCGTCCAGCAGGAACACCCGGATCGGCCGCTCCTGGGAGAACGTCCTTGACTGGTCCACTGCTCCTACCGCTCCCTGTCGACGGTGCGCGCGCCGCCGCACGCTACCCCGATCATGATCCATCACAGTGGTTCGCACCATGGGCCGAACGGCCCGACACGGCCGCGGCCCCGCGGCCCAGGGGCCTACGCCACCAGGACCGCCGCCCCGGTGACGCGCCCGGCCGCCAGGTCCGCCAGCGCCTCGTCCGCCCGGCTCATCGGATACCGCTGCACCCGCACCACCGGGCGGTGCCGGGCCACCTCCGCCAGATAAGCCCGCCCGTCCGCCCGGGTGTTGGCGGTGACGCTGCGCAGGGTGCGCTCCTGGAACAGATGCGCCTCGTACGTCAGCGCCGGGATCGGGGTGAGGTGGATGCCGGCCACCGCCAGCGTGCCCCCGCGGTCGAGCGCCGCCAGGGCCACGGGGACGAGGTCACCGGCCGGGGCGAAGAGGATCGCCGCGTCGAGCAGGTCGGGCGGCGTCTCCTGGGCGTCGCCCGCGGAAGCGGCCCCCAGCTCCAGGGCCAGCTCGCGCGCGGCGGCGCCCCGGGTCAGCACATGGACCGTGGCGCCCCGGGCGATCGCCAGTTGCGCCGTCAGATGGGCGGAGGCGCCGAAGCCGTAGACCCCCAGCCGGCCGCCCGGCGGCAGCTCCGCCCGCTCCAGGGCCCGGTAGCCGATGATGCCCGCGCACAGCAGCGGCGCCAGCTCCTCGTCCGGCGGCCCCTCCGGCAGGTGGTAGGCGAAGCGGGCGTCGATGACGGCGTGCCCCGCGTAACCACCGTGGACGTCCCACCCGGTGTAGCGGGAGTACGGGCACAGGTTCTCCCGCCCGGCGCGGCAGTACCGGCACGTCCCGCACGTCCCCGCCAGCCACGCGGCACCGACCCGGTCACCGGGGGCGAAGTCCCGCACCGCGGACCCGGTGCGCAGCACCCGGCCGACGATCTCGTGGCCGGGGGTGCAGCGGGGTCTGTGCGGCGGCAGGTCACCCTCGGCGAGGTGCAGATCGGTGCGGCACACCCCGCAGGCCCGCACCTCGATCAGCAGCCCGGCCGGCCCCGGTTCCCCCGCCGCCCGTTCCACGCGCCGCAGCGGGTGCCGCGCGGCCGGGGCGGTGCGCTCGACGATCCAGGCCGTGGTGAGCGGAGACCCGGCGGCCGTCTCGCGGTCGGATCCGTAGCCCCCGGTCCCGGTGGTCATCGCGCTCACCTCCGTTTCCCCTCGCCTCTCTGGCCCCCTCTCCACCATCTCCACCGTGCGCCCGCGCCGCAGCGGGGGCAACGCAAGGGCCGGGCGTCCCCGCGGCCTGCCCCGGCCGGCCCATCCCCGTACCACCGCGCCCTGCCACGCTGGGATCCGCCCGGACCGAGCCGGATCGAGAACGCCACCCGTCCCGCGCCGCTCCCCGCTCCGGGCGCCTCCGCCGGGGCCCGCCGGAGCCGGCCGGCCGACGGCCGGCCCCGGCGGACACTGGAAGGAGAGAGAAGGACTGAGGGACCCCTCGCACGGGAGGGAGACGGTCGCCATGGAGAGCGCACCCATCACCGCGGGCCTGGACGGCTCGCCCGAGAGCCTGGCCGCCGCGCACTGGGCGGCAGCCGAGGCCGACCGGCGCGGCCTCGCCCTGCGCCTGCTCCACGCCTGGATCCTGCTGGTCCCCGAGCCGGAGGGCGTGCCCGTCGAGCAGGACCAGGACTACTGGGCGAAGCGCATTGTCCACGCCGCGCAGGCGGAGATCCACCAGCGCTTCCCCTCACTGGCCATCGTCGAGGAACTGGTCGCCGAGGAGCCCACGTCGGCCCTGCTGCGGGCCGCCGACGAATCGGCCATGGTCGTGCTCGGCTCGCGCGGCCTGGACCGCGTCCAGGCGTTCTTCCTCGGCGACGTCGCGCTGCACGTCGCCGGGCGCGCCGCGCGGCCGGTGGTCCTCGTGCGGGCCGGGACCGTACCCCGGGACGGCACCGTGGTGCTCGGCGCCGGCCTCCACCGCCCCAGCGACGAGGTGTTCGCCTTCGCGTTCGACGCCGCGGCCTCGCGCGGCGTGCCCCTGCACGTGGTGCACGGCCGGCCGCTGCCGGTGCAGGCCTACGCCCCCTGGGGCGTGGACCCCGACGTGGCGGGGGAGATCCAAAAGGGCGCGGAACGGGACCTGCGGGCGGCGCTGCGCCGCTGGTGCGAGGCCTACCCAGGGGTACCGGTCACCGACACCGTCCGGCTGGAGAGCCCGGCCGGCGCGGTCGTCGAAGCCGCCCAGGACGCCGCCCTGCTCGTCGTCGGCCGCCGCAGGCACCGGCCCGCGCTGACCCCCCGCCTGAGCTCGGTGGCGCAGGCGGGCGTCCACCACGCCTCGTGCCCGGTGGCGGTGGTGCCGCACGAGTGACGCTCACGGCCCCCGCCGGCCGGGGGCCCCGCCGTCCAGGGACAGGGCGAACCGCTCCGCGTAGGCCGCCGAGAGCTCACGCAGGGCCCGGCCGCAGTCGCCCGCGTAGGCGGGCCCGTGCATGAGGCCCATCGTGCGGGGCTCCAGGGCCGCCAGTCGGAGCATCGTGGGCGCGGTACGCGCCGTCAGGCAGGTCGCGCCGAAGACGTCCTCGGCGGCCAGCGCGGGGCCGATGATCTCCTGCTCGGTCAGCGCGGGCGCGTCGCCCATGGCCGTGAACAGGTCGCCGCAGAAGAGGGTGCCCGTCGTCTCCTCGTACAGCAGCCCGGCATCCCAGCCGTGCGGCATGTGCGGGGTCTCGATGCGGCGGACCCGCTTACCCCCGAGGTCGATCACCTCACCGTCCTGCAAGGGGGTGGGCGCGCGGTCGGACATGTCGTTCACCGACACCAGGCACCCCATCGTGCCGTGGGCGACCGTCGCCCGCGGAGCCGCCGCCACCCAGGAATTGAGCGAGCCGCATTCGTCGGCCTCGATATGGCCGAAGGTGATCCAGCGCAGGCGCTCGACGGGAATCACCCGCGCCATGGCTTCCGACACCAGCGGGAAAAGCGCCCGGAGTCCGCAATGGAACAGCAGCGGTTCCTCGGCGTTCACCAGGAACTGATTGAACATGAAGTCCGCGTCGCTGATGTAGGTGGACAGCCGGTAGATGTCCGGCGCGATTTCCGTGACCAGAGTTTCCACCCGTTACCGCCCTCGCCGTGCTCCGCGTTCCTTTCGGTCACTGTGACGGAACCTTTCGCGTGGCGCGGTGCGCGACGCGCGCACGGGAGCACATCGCCCTTTCGCGGGTGAGAGGGGACGGGGGACGGGGACCCCCACCCGCGAAAGGGCGAACGACGGCTCGTCCCGGTCAGCCCTCGGCGCCTTCGGCGGGCTTCTCCTCCGCCGCCCCCTCGGCCTCGGCGGCCTCTTCCTCCTCCTCGGGCAGGGCCTCCGCCTGGGCGGCGACCACCTGCAGCACCGCGGCGTCCTCCTCGACCGCCAGCGAACTGCCGCGCGGCAGCGGGATGTCCCCGGCGCGAATGGTGTGACCGGCCTCCAGGCCCTCGATCGACACGGTGAACGACTCGGGGATGTGGGTGGCCTCGGCCTCCACCGGCAGGGCGTTGAGGATGTGCTCCAGGAGATTGCCGCCCGGCGCCAGCTCCCCCTCGGTGAGGACCGGCACCTCGACGGTGACCTTTTCGCCCTTCTTCACGGCGAGGAAGTCGACGTGGACGAGGAAGCCCTTGAGCGGGTCGCGCTGCACGGCCTTGGGGATGACGAGCTCGCCCTTGCCCCCGATGTCCAGCCTGATCAGCACGTTCGGGGTCTTGAGGGCCATCATCAGCGCGTGGCCCTCGAGCGCCACGTGTTTCGGATCGGCGCCGTGACCGTAGATGACGGCGGGGACCTTGTTCTCGCGGCGGGTGCGGCGGGCCGCGCCCTTGCCGAAGTCGGTACGCTTCTCGGCGCTCAGCTTTACCTCGGCCATGACGGCACTCCTCGTATGCAGACACTGTCCGGTGGCCGTCACCCGGGCACTGGCGGACCTCGTACGGAGCGCGGCCGATAAAGGAAAGCCGCACCCCGTGACATACGGCCTCCCTCGCCGGGCAACTCCGCGAGTGTATCCAGCGAAAGAAGTCCCGAAGCCCATGGTTGAGCCATTCGGCCGAACCCCGAATTCATGAATGCCACCCGCGCGGGGCGGAGTTCCACACCCGGGGGCGTTTTCTTGCCGCCGCGCGCCCCCGATGCGCGCCGGAGCGCGGCCCGACGTCCGCACTTCAGTCGGATGTTCACCCCGGGTGACTATGCGAATACGTGGTGAAATCATCGAGGGCGTGCCGTGTCCCGCCCGGGGCGCCGCAGCGCCGGTGCGCCGCGAGGAAAGGGTGGTCCATGCCAGAAATCCGCCTCGAACCCCCGCCGGAACGCCCCGGCTACGGCGAATTCCCCGCCGTCGTGGAACCCCCGATCCGGGACCTGCCCGAGCCCGCCGCCGCGCCCGGCCCCGCGGAGCCGGTGCCCTGCGTGCGCACGACCCCGCCCTCCAGCGCGGAGCTGCTGGACCGCGCCACCCCCGTGCTGCTCTCGGACGAGCGGGCCAGGGCCGCCCTCGACGGACACCGCTACGTCTTCCTCGGCGCGAGCCTGCTCGCCGACGACAAGGAGCGGACGACGCCCGCGATCCTCGTCCTCGTCTACGACTACACCGACGAACGCGCGCTGGAATTCACGCTGGAGGGCACCGAGGCCCTGTCCGTCTCCGCCATGGCGGAGAGCGCCGCACAGCCCGGCCTCTCCGACGCCGAGATCGAACGGGCCGTGGCCATCGCCCGCACCCACTCCGAGTTCGTGCGGCGCGCCCCGGCCGACGCGGTGCCCATGGTGCTGCTCACCAGCGACGTCCGCGAGGGCGACGAACACCACGGCCGCCGCCGCGCCTACGTGGGCTTCGGCCACGCCGACCGGCGGCTGCCCGGGGTGCGGGTCGTGGTGGACCTCGGGGAGGAGCGGGTGCTGGGCGCGGGAGGTGAGGGCGATGAGTGAGGCGGGCCACGTCTCCTGGCCGGCGGACCGGCCGGTGTGGACCTTCGACTGGCGGCTCGCGGACGCCCCCGACGAGGAGGGCATCGTCATCCTGGACGCCGCCTACCGCGGCCACCGGGTCTTCACGAAGGCCAGCCTGCCGTCCCTGCGGGTGCAGTACAACGGCCCCTGCGGCCCCTACAAGGACCCCCTCAACTACAACAACTCCCAGCCCACCAGCCGGTGCCCCCAAAGCCGCGTCTGCGTCTACTCCTACGTCAGCGGCGGGCAGCGGGCCCTGACCGTGGAGTCGTACCACACCATCAGCGCCTACCGGCTGACGCACCGATGGGTGTTCTGGGAGAACGGCGTGGTGATGCCCCGGCTCTTCAGCGCGGGCATCCAGTGCCCCTTCGACCACCGCCACCACAGCTACTGGCGGCTGGACTTCGACATCGACGACGCCGGCAGCGACCTGCTGCTGGAGTACAACAGCTACACCCCCGACGAAGGCTGGGGCGCTGGCTGGCACCCGTTCCGCACCGAGACCAACCGGGTCAAGAACCCGCCCTCCCGGCGCAGCTGGGCCGTGCTCGACGTGGCCAGCGGCCGCGGCTACCACCTGCTGCCGGGGCCCGACGACGGCACGGCGAACGCCTTCTCCTCCTCCGACCTGTGGCTGCTGCGCTACCGCGGCAGCGAGGACCGTTACGGCAGGCAGGGCAGCGCGGCCGACGACGGGCTCGGCGCCTACCTCACGGGGGAGAGCACCGACGGCCAGGACGTGGTCGTCTGGTACTGCGGTCACCTCTTCCACCGCTTCAGCGAAGGCGGCGACGACTGGCACAGCGTCGGCCCCGACCTGGTCCCGTTCGGCCCCTGGTGAACCACCGGTCCCGGTGCGGCACCGCCGGCCGGGACCACCGCCGGGCCGCCTCTCAGCGGGCGTCCAGCCCGGGCTGCGGCGAGAGGGCGACGCGCAGGTCCTGCCACGGCAGCGGTTCGACCCGCCAGCCCCGCGCGTACGACGGCACCGCACCGCCCCCGCTCAGCACCACCGCCACCGGCATCCGGCCCGCGGTCTCCACCAGCCGCTCCGGCGTGATGCTGCCGTCGTGCCCGCTCGTCTGACGGGAGGAACAGCCGGCCCGGTAGGCGATGCGTACGGCCTCCTCCCCGGTGACGACGCACGGCGGACGCACGCCCTGCCGCCGCAGCTCGGCGACGACGCGGCCCACCGCGTCGCTGGTGTGAGCGCTGCGGGTGACCATCCTCTGGAGCACCGTGTACTGGACCGCGAAGTGCGCGAGCAACGCCAGGGCGAGCCCGGCGGCCCCCAGCGCCCGCAGCGGCGCCCGGCCCGGCCGGCGCGCTCTGCTCACGGCGGCCGTCAGGCAGAACCCGACGGGCAGCGCCAGCAGCGCGTAGGAGGGAAGCAGGAAGCGGGGCGCTGCGTAGTCGAGCAACTGGTACGGCGCCGCCATGCACACCGCCACCAGCACCGGCAGCGCCACCGCGGCAAGGCGCGCTCGCCGGGCCGCCACCACGAGCCCGCCCACGGTGACCACGGGCAGGGCGAACCACCAGGCGGCGGTGACCGGATGGCGCCACGGCACGTCGCAGGGGCGGCACAGCGTCCGCCCCTCCAGGGCGCGCACATGGTCGTCCAGGGCGAGGTGCCCTCCCCAGCCGCCCTGGATCTCCTCGGCCCGGTCCAGGCGCGCGGCGAGCCCTCCGTAGCGCACGTACGCCTCGATGACCCATTCCGCGCCGCCCAGGGCCGTACCGGCCACGAGGGCCAGCAGGACGGCCGGCCGCCGCCAGGCCCGTACGCACAGTGCCGCGGCCGCCAGCGGCAGCACCAGCGCGAGGGCGTCGCCCGGCCGCATCAGCGCGGTGAACGCGACCGCCAGGAGCAGACCGGCGAGCGCGCGGCGATCGCTCCCCTCACGCACGGCCCGCAGGAAGCAGCCCGTGGCGCACAGCGCCCCGTAGGCCACGTAGAGGTTGGGCATGGCCTGCGGCCCGTAGAACAAGGTGATCCACAGGCCGCCGAACAGCAACCCCGCCGCCACCAGCACCGGCAGCGGGAGCAGCCGCCGCCACACCCACAGGCACAGCAGCAGCCCACAGCCCGAGAGCACGGCCAGCCATACGCGCAGCGCCACGGTCGAGGCCGTCAGCGCGGCCACGGGCGCCACGAGGAAGGTGATGCCCCGGGCGCGGGGGGCGCTGAAGAACGCGGCGGGGGCCCGCGTCCCCACCTGGCTGACGTACACGCTCTCGTCCCAGCCCAGGCCCGTACCGGGAACGACGAGGACCAGCTGGGCGACGGTGTAGGCGGCGGCGACGGCGGCGAGCCACGGCAGGACCGGCGCGCCTGCCGCGCGGCCCCTCCGCGCGGGAGCCTCCCGGCCGGCCTGGACGGGAGCGGGGCGAACTGACCTCATGGGGCCACGGTCCGGCCGCCGGACCGCGCCCGCGACGCGGGAGCGGCAGTCGGCCGAGCGCCGTGACCCCGACGGGCGGCGCGGCGGCACCACCGGCGCCGGTGGATGCCGTCGTGCCCGTCGTGCCGCAGTCCGGGCCCGTGGCGCGGACGCCCCGGGCCCGCTAGCGCAGCAGGGCCTTCAGCAGGCCGTCGACCAGCCCGTTCAGGCCCGACACCACCCCGCCCAGGCTGTTCACCAGACCGTGGACCAGGTTGGTGACCGCCGAGAGGAGACCGCTGCCCTCCCTGCCCCGGCCGTCGTCGCCGTGTGCCCGGGCCTGCTCCTTGGCGAGGCGGGCCGTGGCCGCGACCGCGTCGGTCGTCGCCGTGGTGAGCGCGGCCAGATCCGGCCGGGTCGCACCCGCCTGCCGCTCCATGCCGGCCCTGGCCTTGCCCAGCGTCGCCAGGTGCTCCTCCAGCGCCGCGCACCGCGCGCCCCGCGCCCGGGCCTGCTCCCGCACCGCCTTGCACTCCGCCGCGACGCTCTCGGCCGCCTCCTTGCCGATGACGTTGGCGTCGATGGCCCGCATGCCCTCGCCGGCCGCCCTGCGCAGCGCGGCGGGCGGGGGCGCCTGTGCGACGGTGGTGCGCGGTGTGTCCGCCACCGGGGCGGCCGAGGACATCGTGCCGGCCGTGGCGTCGTATCCGGCGGCGCCCAGGACGAGCGCACCGCACGCGACGCCGGACACGAGAAGGCTGGTTCTTCGGGAGGCACCCATGGTCCAACTCCTTCGAGCGGGGAAAGGGATCTTCCCGATCACCTTGCGGCGGGTGCCGGGCGCCCGCAATCGGAAGTGATCTGACTCCTCGCCATATCCCGTCCAGTACGCACCGGAGCGCGGCCCGCGGGCGGTGCCGGGCCGGGCCCGCGCGCTCGTGACTTCCACCCGAAGCGGCGTCATCCATTTGCCTGGACGGGCACTTAAGGCGGTGTCAGGTGCGCGCGGGTGAGGGCCGCGGCCGGCTCAGACCTCCAGCTCTCCTTCGATGCGCTTGAGCTGGTGACGGGCCATCGCCAGGTTGGCCCGCTGGGCGTCGAGGACCAGGTAGAGGAAGAGCCCGTTGCCGCCGCGGCCGGTCAGCAGCCGGATCAAGTGGTACTGGGTGCCGAGGGTGATGAGGATGTCCTCGATGCTGTCCTGGATGTTGAGCATCTCCATGGCGCGCAGCTTGGCGCGTACGACGTCCGTATTGGCCGCGGCGGCGACGTTGAGGTCGAGCGTCTGGGTCCCGCCGAGGGTGCCGAGGGCCATGCCGCTGCTGTAGTCGACGAGCGCCACGCCGATGGCCCCGTCGATCGAGCCCATCGCGTCCTTGAGTGCCGTTTCGGTGTTCGCCATCAGAGTCCGCATTCCTGTTCGTGTCGAAGATTCGGTGTCGGGAGGGGTGTGAAGTCGCTATCGCTATAGAGGTAAGTATCGTTTTGTCGCTATTTGTTGGTGCGGGGTGGTCATGCGCGGGTGCCGGGCCGGTCCCTCGTCACGGCTGCCGCTGACGTTCCAGCGTGGCGTCCGCCAGGGCGGCGATGCGCGTACCGGCCCTGCGGGCCTCCAGGTTCAGCCGGCCCACGTTCGCCTCGGCCGAGGCCAGAAGCGTCAGCACGCAGGAGTCACCGGCGGCGTACGTGGCCACGTAGCCGAGTTCACCGCTGACGATCAGTTCGCGGAAGCCTCCGTGGCCCACGGCGTTCGTCAGCCGCGCGCCGACTCCCAGAGCCGCGGCGGTCAGCGCGGCCACGCCGTCCGGCTCCATCCCGGTCACCAGATGCGCGATCACCAGCCCGTCGGTGCTCGCCACCAGCGCACCGGTCAGATGCGGTACCCGGACACGTAACCCCTGGAGCTCGGCGAGCACCTCGGGTGCGGCGGTCATCGACTGTCTCCTTCCGGCGAACTGCCTCAGCGCACGCCTCATCATGAGATCGGTGGGAACCGGCGGTCCGGCGAGCCGGCGCACGACACGGTCACGGGGCGTTCCAGGGTCACAGGGCCTCCAAAGCGTCGCGGATCCGGTAGAGCAGGGAGACCTCCGGAGCGGCGGCCGCGGTGGCGGCGCGCAGCGGGGCGCGGGCCGGCGCCACGCCCGCCTGCGGCGTACGCACCAGCCCCGCGGCCGCCAGCCGCCGGACGTCGAGGAGGGTGGCGAACGCCGAACGCCCCAGTGCCCTGGCGATCTGCAGCGGTGTCCGCACCCCGTCCGCGGCCTCCAGGACGGCCCGCCGCCCGCACGTCGGCCCGGCGGCCCGGGCAAGGGGGCCGGGGCCGGCGACCGGCACGACCGGGGCGGCGTCCACCTCCGGCCACGGCCAGGCCCGTTCGAGCAGCCGCCGCCGGCGGCGCACCTCCCGCTGCAGGAGGGGGACGGGCACCGGACGGACGGGACCGAACCAGTGCCGGGCCTGACTGAGGAACCTCTCCGGCCCCCGCTGGGTGGCGTCGAGCGGGGACAGGACGAAGAAGGCGGCGTCGAACAGGGCGCTCAGATGGCACAGTTCCAGCTCGCCCCTGCTCAACCGGCCGTGCTCCACGAGGAAGGTGCCCGCGCGGTAGTCGGGACCGCCCTCCTCCACCGCCTCGTCCCAGCACTCGGGGGAGAGCCGGCCCCCGGCCGTCAGCCGCCACCCCACGTCGGGCACGGCGGGACTCTCGGCGTGCACCACGGCGCCGTCGGCGAGGTAGAGCGCGCCGACGCGGCCGTGCAGGGCGCCCGTGGCGCGCTCGGCGGCGAGCCGGGCCAGGGTGCCGCCGCCGGGACCCGCCGCCGCCCGTGCGTCGTCCTGGCCGTTCAGGTCCGCGCTCACGCCACGACCAGCCTGGCGGTCAGGTCCTTGAGCCGGAACAGGGCCACCGCGAGATTGGCCTCGGCACGGTCCAGCCACACGTAGAGGAAGACGCTGCTGTCGAAGGCCGTCTGCACGAAGCGGATCAGGTGGTAGCTCCCGCGCGCCGTGACGATCAGGTCCTCCACCGGTCCCGCGTCGGGGGTGGAGCGGGTGAACGCGCTGTTCTCGAAGGCCAGCCGGGCCAGTTCGGCGGCGTCGGCGGCGGAGGCCTCATGGTCGCCCTCCGGTCCCTCACCGGCCACCCCCAGGGCGAGCCCGCTGGTCCAGTCCACCAGACTCGCGCCCCGCGCCCCGGGGATGGTCATGGCCTCGGCTAAGCACCCGTCGATACCGGTCACACGATCCTCTCCAGCCGCGCGGCGGCAGCGCGCGCCGCGTCTACGTACGGGTGGCGATCACCAGTGGCATGCCCTGTGCGACGGAAGGTAATCGATAACAGTGGTGTGAGGTGAGGGTTTTGGCATTTCCCCTAGGCACATGTGCTGCCGTGTCAATGGCCGGATCCAGCGGTTTACGGCAGCCGAAGAGGGTCACGCCACCAGGGCATCCGCTGCCAGTGATCTCCCGCTACATCGAAAGATGTAGCGCGGATTCATCACCGCCTACGAGGCTCGTCGCGCGCCGCGCGGTGACGATGAAAAGAACGACGAGTCTTGGAGAACGCGATGTCGCACACCGCACGGCCGTCCGTCCCCTCCCCGGGGAGCCCGCCGCCGCCCGCGCCCCGCCCGGCGTCCGGGCAGGTCACCGGCGCGGTCAGGGCCGGCGGACGGCTCGCGCTCCTGGACGTGCTGCGGGGCGCGGCGATCCTCGGCACGCTGATGACCAACGTATGGATCTTCACCGGCCCCGGCGCGGAATGGGGCATTCTCTCCGGCACCGGAGGCGCCTCCCTGCACGGCCTGCTGTCCGGCCCGTCCCTCCCGGCGGCGGCCGAAGCCCTCTTCCGGCTGCTCGCCGACGGCAAGTTCCTGGCCATGCTGACCATCCTGTTCGGCGTCGGACTGGCCATCCAGTTCGACTCCGCCGCCAAGCGCGGACAGCCGTGGCCGGGCCGGTACCGGTGGCGGGCGCTGTTCCTGTTCGCCGAGGGCACACTGCACTTCGTCCTGGTCTTCGCCTGGGACGTCCTCATGGGCTACGCGGTCACCGCGCTGCTGGTAGCCTGGCTGCTCACCCGCTCCGACTGGTTCCGCCGAGGGGCGATGTGGGGAGCGGCGGCCCTGCACGTGGCGCTCATGTCACTGATCACTCTGGGATCGCTCGCCTCGCCCTCCGGTGACAGCGACGAGCCCAGCCGCCGCGTCGTCGACCTCTACGCCCACGGCGGCTACCTCGACCAGATCGCCTTCCGGCTCCACAACGCCGTGGTGCTGCGCACGGAACCGGTCCTCTCCTTCGGGCTGCTGGTCTTCCTCTTCCTCCTCGGCGTACGGCTCTACCGCGCCGGCGCGTTCGCCCCGGACGTCCAGGGGCGCCGCATCCGCGCCCGGCTGCTCGGCTGGGGACTCGGCCTGGGCGTGCCGCTCAACGTGGCCACCGCCCTGGGCGGCGCCGACTTCTACCTGCTCGGCCGCTACGTGGCCGCCCCGGTGGTGGCGCTCGGCTACATCGGCCTGATCGGCGTGCTCACGGACCGGATGCGCGGCGGCGGACTGGTGACCTCGGGCCTGACCTCGGTGGGCCGCACCGCCCTCTCCTGCTACGTCGCCCAGAACGTGCTGTGCATGCTGGCCGCGTACGGCATCGGCCTGGGACTCGCCACCCGGTTCGGCGACTTCACCCCGTGGTGGGTGATGGGCCTGTGGGCCGTGGTGTGCGTGATCCTCATGGCCGCCTCCAGCCTGTGGCTGCGACGGTTCTCCCACGGGCCGCTGGAGGCGGTGCAGAAGTGGGCACTGCGCCGCTGAGGCGGGCCAGGCCGGCCCGAGCGGCGCGGCGCGGCGCGGTGCGCTCCCGCGCAGACTTTCGGCTCGCGGAGCTTGGACCATAGTCGCCGCACGGTAGACCTTCGGCGCTGCCGGCGGCCGGTGCCGCCGGGCCACACTCCTCGCATGAGCACCGCAGCGCTTCGCCGTATCGCCCCCGCACTGGGGCTGTTCGCCCTGGCACCCGTGATCGGCGAGTGCCTGCTGGGCAATCTCACCCTGTCCGAGATGGCCTTGCTGCTGCCCCTGCTCGCCCCCATGTACGGGGGCGGCGCGCTGCTCATCCGGGAAGTGGCCCGGCGGGCGGGGCGCGGGCCGTCGGCGATGCTGGTGCTGGGACTGGCGTACGCCCTGGTCGAGGAGGGCCTCGTCGACCAGATGCTCTTCAACCGCCTCTACGCCGGGCACGATCTGATGGGCGACACCTACATACCGGCGCTCGGCATGGGCGCCTGGCTGACGCTCGCCGTCCTGACCATGCACGCCGTGTGGAGCACCACCGTCGCCATCGTCCTCGTCGAGGCCCTCGTGCCGGGGCGCTCGCGGTCGCCGTGGCTGGGCCGCACCGGACTGGTCGTGACCGGCCTGGTCTTCGTCGCGGGCTCGGCCCTGGTGGCCTACGGGCACTATCTCGAGGAGCGCTTCGTCGCCGCACCCTGGCAACTGGCCGGCACAGCAGTGGCGGTGGTGACCCTGATCGCCGTCGCCCTGTGCCGCGGACGGCGAGCGGCGCGAGGGCCTCACGAGCTCCGCCCCTCGGGTGCCGGGGCGCCGGGGCCCTGGGCGGTCGGCCTCGCGGCGTCGGCGGCGGGCAGCCTCTTCACGGCGACCGAGCAGGTGCCGGGCTGGTGGCGCGCCCTGGCGGCGGCCGCGCTGCCGGCCGTCGCGCTCGTGGTCGGCACCCGCTGGTGCCGCAGGCCGGGCTGGGGCCCTCGGCAGCAGGTCGCAGCCGCCGGAGGAGCGTTGCTGGCCTACGCGGGGACCGGCTTCTTCACCACGCCGGAGTCGGCGCCCAAACAGGCAGCGGACTACGGGGCGAACGCCGCACTGGCCGCGGGCGCGGTACTGCTGCTGATATGCGCCACCCGGGCAACGGCCCGGGCGACCGCCCAGGCCGGCAGCGCTCTGCGGGTCGGGACGGCTCGGAAGTGACCTGGGGACGGCGCGCGGGGTCGGCGCGCAGGGTCAGGGGGCGGGAGTCAGCGGGCGGGGCCAGCGCTAAGGGCCCGGGGCCAGCGTCCGGGGCCAGGGTCCGGGGCCCGTGCCCGCGGCTAGCGGCCGGGGCCGGGGCCCGCGCCCAGGTCAGCGGCCGGGGCCAGGGCCCAGGGCCGGGGCCCGGGGCCAGCGGCCAGGTCCCCCCCCCGCCAGGGTCAGCGCCCGGGGTCAGTGCCCAGGGCCCGCGCGCCCGGGCCCCGCGCCCCCGGGCCAGCGGCCAGGTCCCCCCCCCCGCCAGGGTCAGCGCCCGGGGTCCGCGCCCCCCGCCCCGCCCCCCGGGGCCCACGCCCCCCCGCCCCCCGGTCAGGGCAGGAGGCGCTGTTCCTTGGCCACGGCGACCGCGCCCGCGCGGGTGTCGACTCCGAGTTTGGCGTAGATGCGGCCCAGGTGGGTCTTGACCGTGGCCTCGCTGATGAACAGGGCCCGCGCGATCTCCCGGTTGCCCAGGCCGCGCGCCAGCTGCCCCAGGATGTCGCGCTCGCGCTCGGTGAGCGTGCCGGCCGCGGGGCGGGCGCCGCGCATGTGGGCCATCACCCGGCCGGCGACCGGCGCCGAGAGGGCGGTGCGCCCCTGGGCCGCGGCGTGGACGGCGGAGAACAGTTCCTCGGGGCGCTCGGCCTTCAGCAGATAGCCGGTGGCCCCGGCCTCGATCGCGCGGGTGACGTCCGCGTCCGTGTCGTACGTGGTCAGGACCAGCACGTGCGTCGTCCCGCCGGACGCCGCGGCGATGCGGCGGGTGGCCTCCACGCCGCCGATGCCCGGCCCGAGCTGAAGGTCCATCAGGACCACGTCGGGCTTCAGCTTCGCGGCCAGCGCGACCGCCGCCTCGCCGGTGCCGGCCTCGCCGACGACCTCGATGCCGGGTTCGCTGGCGAGCAGGGCCAGCAGCCCGGCCCGTACGACGGCGTGGTCGTCGCACAGCAGCAAACGTACAGGGGTGGTGTTCACCGGAGCTCCGAGGAGGGAGAAGTGGGGGAGGGGCGCAGGGGGACGGACGCGGAGACGACGGTGCCTTCGCCGGGCGCCGATTCCACGCTCAGCCGGCCGCCGACCGCCAGGACGCGGGCGCGCATGGCGGGCAGGCCGTGCCCGCGCCCGCCCTCACCCGGCCGGGTGGCGGCGATGTCGAAGCCCCGCCCGTCGTCGGCGATGTCGAGCACGACGTGGTCGTCCAGGCAGGTGAGGGTGAGGGCCGCGGTGCTCGCCCCGGCGTGCTCGCGCACATTGGCGAGCGCCCCCTGCGCGATGCGCAGCAGCGCCGACTCCACCCGGCCCGGCAGCGCCACGGGCGGCCCCTCCAGGTGGAAGCGCACGGTGAGAGTGCCGGTCGACTCCCGCCCGGCCAGGGCGCGCAGGGCCTCGGCCAGCGGCACGCCGCGGTCCAGGTCCGGCGGCGCCAGGTCGTGGACGAAGCGGCGGGCCTCGGCCAGGCCGCGGGCGGCGACGTCCACGGCGGTCCGCACGTGGGCGCGGGCAGTGAGCGGGTCGGCGTCCCAGACCCGGTCGGCGGCCTGCAGCAGCATCTGCTGGCTGGACAGCCCCTGGGCCAGGGTGTCGTGGATCTCCATCGACAGCCGCTGCCGCTCGGCGAGCGTGCCCTCGCGCCGCTCGGTCGCGGCCAGTTCGCGGCGGGTGCGCAGCAGGTCGTCGATCAGCGCGCGCTGCCGGGACGCCTGCCGCTGCATGTGCACGAAGACGGCGGTCGCCATCGCGGCGACGGTCGGCGGGGCGACGACGAGGTTCGGGTCGAACCCGAAGAGGCTGATCTGCGCGGCCACGACGAACACGGTCAGCACGCCGATCAGGGCGAGCGCGGCCCGCACCGGCAGCGTGTGCAGGCTCGTGTAGACGAGAGGGATCGCGCACCACGCGAAGCTCGGCGCGAGCACGACCAGCACGACCCAGACGGCGACGACCGCGCCGAGCCACAGGCGCCGGCGGGCGACGGCGGCGTCGCCGAGCGCCGAACCGAGCACGTACAGCGCGGCCAGCACGGCGCTCAGGGCGACCACCCACGGGATGCGGGGCTCACCGGGGTGGCGGAGCAGGAAGCGGACGAGGGACGCGCCGAGGAGCAGGAAGAACGCGGCATGCCGGATCGCGGCGAACCACCACGCGTCGGGGTCGCCGCCGGGCTCGCGGGACCCGGCCGGGTCCTCCCCGGCCTGCGGTGGGGGGCTGTGCACGGGCGGGTCCTCTCCTTGTCGAATTGCCGGAACGGTGCTGTCTTCCCGTCCTAACCCCTCCCGGACCCCTTCGCATCATCCGATCGGTTGACAGGGGGGTCGGCCGTCCTGCCCGCCGGGAGCAGCCGGAACGACGACGGGAGCGGGGCGCGGGCGCTTCGAGGATGGAACCACGGCGCACGGCCGGCGGTTCCCCGCCGGCTTCCGGGCGTCGTCATTCGTCCCGTGAGCCCACCGGCCAAGGAGTCCCCATGAAGAGCCCGCAGAAGTTCCCCGTCCGCGCCCGGGTCCTGACCGTCGCCGCGGTCGCCGTCATCGGCGCCGGCACCTTCGGCGCCGTCTCCGCTACCGCCGCGTCCCCCGCGCCCAAGGGCTTCACCCAGACCACCCACCTGACGGTGGAGTCGGCGGCCGAGGCCGCGAAGGCGGCGCTCGCCGCCGCCAAGAAGGACGGTCAGAAGGTGTCCGTCGCGGTCGTCGACCGCAACGGCAACACCCTGGTGACCCTGCGCGGCGACGGCGCGGGCCCGCAGTCCTACGAGTCCGCCGAGCGCAAGGCCTTCACCGCGGTCTCCTGGAACGCCCCCACCTCCGAGCTGGTCAAGCGGCTGCAGCAGGCGCCGAACCTGAAGGACATCCCCGGCACCCTCTTCCTGCCCGGCGGCGCCCCGGTCCAGGCCCAGGGCGCCCCGGTCGCCGGCATCGGCGTGGCGGGCGCGCCGAGCGGGGACCTTGACGAGAAGTACGCCCGGGCGGGCGTCGCCGAGCTCGGCAAGTAACGCCCGGGGCGCACGGCCCGGGCAGACGGCGACTCGGCGCCGCACGCACCGGTGCCCGGCGGCTTCGACAGCCGCCGGGCACCGGTGAGCGGAGCTGAGGACTACGCCGTGAGCGCGTCGCGGACCTCGCGGAACGCCGCGACCGTGCGCAGGACGTCCTCGCGCGAGTGCGCGGCGGACAGCTGGACGCGGATGCGCGCCTTGCCCTTGGGCACGACGGGGTAGGAGAAGGCGATCACGTAGATGCCCTTCTCCAGCAGCGCCGCGGCCATCCGGGCGGCCAGCGCGGCGTCACCGACCATCACCGGGGCGATCGCGTGCTCGCCCGGCAGGATGTCGAAGCCCGCGGCGGTCATCTCCGCGCGGAAGAGCTTGGTGTTCTCCCGCAGCCGTGCCCGGCGGTCGCCGGACTCGGTCAGCAGCTCGAGCACCCGCAGCGAGGCGCCGACGATGGACGGCGCCAGGGAGTTGGAGAACAGGTACGGGCGCGAGCGCTGGCGCAGCAGCTCGACGATCTCGGCGCGGGCCGCGACGTAGCCGCCGCTGGCGCCGCCGAGCGCCTTGCCGAGGGTGCCGGTGATGATGTCGACCCGCTCGGTCACGCCGAACAGCTCGGGGGTGCCGCGGCCCTCCTCGCCGACGAAGCCGACGGCGTGCGAGTCGTCGACCATCACCAGGGCGCCGTAGCGCTCGGCCAGGTCGCAGATCTCGTCCAGGGGCGCGATGTAGCCGTCCATGGAGAACACGCCGTCGGTGACGATCAGCTTGTGGCGCGCGCCGGAGGCGTCCTTCAGGCAGCGCTCCAGGTCGGCCATGTCGCGGTTGCGGTAGCGGAAGCGGGCCGCCTTCGACAGGCGGATGCCGTCGATGATGCTCGCGTGGTTGAGCTCGTCGGAGATCACCGCGTCCTCGGCGGTCAGCAGCGTCTCGAAGACACCGCCGTTCGCGTCGAAGCAGGAGCTGTAGAGGATCGTGTCCTCCATGCCGAGGAACCGGGAGATCTTCTCCTCCAGCTCCTTGTGCGGCGCCTGGGTGCCGCAGATGAACCGGACGGAGGCCATGCCGAAGCCCCAGTCGTCCAGGGCCTTCTTGGCGGCGGCGATGACCTCGGGGTGGTCGGCGAGGTCGAGGTAGTTGTTGGCGCAGAAGTTCAGCACCTTGCCCTCGCCGACGCTGATCGCGGCGGACTGCGGGCTGGTGATCACACGCTCGGACTTGTACAGGCCGGCGTCGCGGATGTCCTGCAGCTCGGTGCGCAGGTGCTCGCGCATGCTGTCGAACACGGGGTGACTCCTCGTCGTGTGGGCTGCGTCAGGGGGCGGTCGGCCGGGTCCAGTCGATGACGACCTTCCCGCACTGGCCGGAACGGGCGGTGGCGAACGCCTCGGCGTGCTGCTCGAACCCGAACCGGTGCGTTATCACCGGGGAGATGTCCAGGCCGCTGCGGAGCAGCACGGACATCGCGTACCAGGTCTCGTACATCTCGCGGCCGTAGATGCCGCGCAGGGTCAGCATGCGGGTCACGACGGTGGCCATGTCGATGCTCACGTCGCCGGTGGGCAGGCCGAGGGCGGCGATGCGGCCGCCGGGGGACATGGTGGCGATCATGTCCTGGAGGGCGTCGGCGCGGCCGGACATCTCCATGCCGATGTCGAAGCCCTCGGTCATGCCGAGCTCCGGCATGACGTCGGCGATGCGCCGGCTGCTGACGTCGAGGGCGACGGTGGCGCCCATCTTCTGCGCCAGGGCCAGCCGGTACGGGCTGACGTCGGTGATGACGGTGGAGCGCGCCCCGGCGTGCTCGGCGACGGCCGCGGCCATCATGCCGATGGGGCCGGCGCCGGTGATCAGCACGTCCTCGTTGAGGACGGGGAAGGAGAGGGCCGTGTGCACGGCGTTGCCGAACGGGTCGAATATGGCGGCGACGTCGATGTCGATCTCGTGCCGGTGCACCCAGACGTTCGACTCGGGCAGGACCACGTACTCGGCGAAGGCACCGTCGGTGTGGACGCCGAGGCCGATCGTGCGGATGCACAGGTGGCGGCGGCCGGCCATGCAGTTGCGGCACGTGCCGCAGACCAGGTGGCCCTCGCCGCTGACCGTGTCGCCGACCTTCACGCCGGTGACGCCCGGGCCCGTCGCCACGACCTCGCCGGCGAACTCGTGGCCGAGCACGAGGGGGGCGCGGACCACACGGGCCGCCCAGTCGTCCCAGCTGTCGATGTGCAGGTCGGTCCCGCAGATGCCCGTGCGCAGCACCTTGATCAGGACCTGTCCGGCGCCGGCCTCGGGGGTCGGCACCTCGGTCAGCTCGAGACCGGGTCCAGCGGTGGTCTTTACCAATGCCCTCATGAGGGATCACTGTGCGGCCTGACCGCTGTGAAGTCCATCAACATTTTTCGAGATCGGCTGTGAAGTCCCGCTTAACGATCTGCGATAGTGGACCGGTGATCGATCCCCGCCGCCTGCGCGTCCTGCGCGCCCTCGCCGACCACGGCACCGTCACCGCGGCCGCCGGCGCCCTCTACCTCTCGCCCTCGGCGGTCTCCCAGCAGCTGGCCGCCCTGGAGGCGGAGACCGGGCACGCCCTGCTCGAACGCCGTGGCCGCACCGTGCGGCTGACCGCCGCCGGCACCGTCCTCGCCCGGCACGCCACCGAGATATCCGCGCAGCTCGAACGGGCCGAGGCGGACCTGGCCGCGTGCTCCACGGGCCTGGTGGGCGAGGTGAGCGTGGCCGCGTTCGCGACGTCCATCACCGAGGTCGTCGCCCCGGCCGTCGCCGCCCTGCGCCGACGGGCGCCCCAGGTGCGCGTCCGGGTCAAGGACGCCGAGGGCCACGCGAGCGCCCGCCTGCTCATCGACGGCGAGGTCGACATCGCCGTCGCCGTCGAGCACCGCGACTCCCTCGCCCCCGGCGACGGACAGCTGCTGTACGCCCCCCTGTACGAGGAGCCCTTCGACGCGGTCCTGCCCCCCGGCCACCGGCTGGCCGGCGTGCCCGAAGTGGACCTCGCGGACCTGCGCGACGACCTGTGGATCACCCCCTGGCCCGGCAACCCCGTGCACGAGGCCGTGCTGCGCGCCTGCGAGGAGGCCCGCTTCCAGCCCCGCGTGGAGTGCCTGTCCGACGACTTCTCCGCCGTCTGCGCCCTGGTCTCGGTGGGCGCGGGGGTCGCCCTCGTGCCACGCTCCGCCCTGCACGGCATCCGCCCCGCGCTGACCCCCGCCGTCCGGCCGGTGCGCGGACCGGGCCCCACCCGGCGCGTCTTCACGGCCGTGCGCCGCGGCAGCGAGGGGCACCCCCTGCTGCGGCTCGCCCTCGCGGAGCTGCGCGAGCGGGCCGCCGCGCTCACCGCCTGAACGGCGCGGTTTTCCGGCAGGGCCGGAATCGGCGACGGCTTCGCTCGCGGGGCCGCGCCGCCCGGGGCACGATGGTCCCGTCCCGGGCACGGCCCGCCCGCCGCCGAGCCGCGGCCACGCCCGGGAACCGGACCCCGATCTCCCTGGAGCATCCATGATCTTCATCGTCGTCAAGTTCACCGTCCGCCCCGAGCGGAGCGAGGAGTGGCTCGACCTCGTCCAGGACTTCACGCAGGCCACCCGCGACGAGCCGGGCAACGTCTTCTACGAGTGGTCCCGCAGCGTGGACAACCCCCACCAGTTCGTCCTGGTGGAGGCCTTCGAGTCCGCCGAGGCGGGCGAGGTGCACGTGAACTCCGAGCACTTCAAGACCGCCATGGCCTGGATGCCCGACGTGATCGCCGAGACCCCGCAGATCATCAACGTCGAGGTGCCGGGCACCGGTTGGTCGGCCATGGCGGAGCTCTCCCCGCGCGGCTAGGACGTCGCCCGTCCGCCGTCGTCAGTCGACCCGCACTTCCTCCACGCCCAGGTACAGCACCGTCGGCCGGGCGGGGTTGAAGGCGATGGCGGAGATGCCGTCATAGGCGTTGTGCGTCGTGGTGACCTTGCCCGTGGCCGCGTCGAGGCGGAACAGATCCGTGCCGTGGTCCTGGTAGTAGGTGCCGTACGCGAAGTAGAGCACGTTCGCGTCGGAGGGGCTCGGCGCCAGCAGGGTGCCGTTGGTGAGCTTGGTCCGCGGGGAGTGGTCGACGGTCTTGACGAAGGTGCGGCCGCCGTCGGTCGAACGGTAGAGGTGGCGGCCCTCGGAGCCCGAGCCCGGCGCGGCCTCCACCAGGTCGATGCCCAGGGCGTGGACGACCGAGGGGTCCGCGGGCGAGACGGCCGCCTGGAAGAGGTTCGCCGCGCCGCCCGCGGTCCCCGACAGGCCGGTGGACGACGTCCACGTGGCGCCGCCGTCGGTGGTCACCGCCCCGCCGCGTGCCATGCCGCCCGCGACGGCGTGGTCCGGGTCGGCCGGGTCGAAGGCCACGGAGTACACGGCCGTCCCGCCGCCGAAGGCCCGGATGCCGACCGCCCGCCAGCTCGCCCCGCCGTCCGTCGAGTCGAACAACTGGCCGTCGCCGCCGGCGAGGCGCACATGGCCCGGCCGCGCCCGGTCGGTGCCCACCCCCACGATGTTCGCCGTGGGAGCGGTCAGCCGGGTGACGGTCCTGCCGTCCACCCGGGCGAGGTAGCCGCCGCTCATCTCCCAGGCGAAGGCGCGCCCGCCGGGGGCCGCGGTCAGCCGCGTGGAGCCGCTGCCCAGCGTCGCGACGCGGGTCCAGGTGCAGCCCGCGTCCGTCGAGCGCTGCAGTTCACTGTTGCGGGTGGCCAGCAGGGTGTCGGGCGTGTCCAGGGCGACCAGCCCATGGGTGTAGCTGACCGGCTTCAGGGTCCCGGTCGTGGGGGCCAGGCTCGCACCGTCGTCGGTGGTGTAGGTGACGGCGCCGTCGCCGGTGACGCGGGCGCAGGTCGGCACGGTCCAGGCCGGGGCGTCGGCCGCGACGGCGGAGGGCGACTGGGCAAGGACGAAGGCAGCGGCTGCCGCGGTGACGGCCGAACCGGTCCGCTTCATGATCTCTCCCTTGTGGGGCACTGACACGAGGTCATCGACGATCATGTTCTACGCGGTCGGCATCCGGCGCGGAATGCGATCCGGCGCCAATCCTGCTGTCCGGAAACGCGCTTGACGCAAGAAGTCCCGCAAGGCCGTGCTTTCTGCGCATATTCATCAGAACGTGCGCAGCACCGCGCCCAGGACGCGCTCGGCCGGGAAACAGCCGACCTGCCGGGAGTCGTAGCTGTGCTCCGCGTTGTCGCCCAGCAGCACGACCATGCCCGCCGGCACGCGCGCGCCGGGCTCGCCCGCTGCCCCGGGCAGGGTGTCCGGCGGTACGGGGTCGCCCGGCAGCGCCGCCACCCGCTTGATGACCCACTGCCGTGCGTAGATCGCCCCGGCCCCGGCCTGCCGGGACAGCGGCGGCTCGTACCACGGCGAGGCGAACGGCGGCCGTTCGACGACCACCACCTCTCCCACCGCGGCGGGAGCGCCACGGCGTACGAGTACGCGGTCGCCGTCGCGGTAGGCCGGTTCCATGCTCCGTCCGTCGACCGTCACCGCGACGAGCCTGCGCCCGACGGCCACGGCCAGCAGCACGCCGAGCCCCGTCAGCAGGGCCCCCGCGGCGCACAGCGCGCCGCCGGCCGGCGCCCCGGCCAGGAACAGGGCGACCGAGGCGCCCCCCAGCAGCGCCGCGGCGGCCAGCAGCGCCAGCCGCACCAGCAGCGACCGGTGGGAGCGGTGCCGGGCCCGGTCCAAGGCGGTCTCGGCCCGCAGTGCGGCGGCATCCGGCGTGATGTCAGAGGTCATCGCACGTCCTTGAGTTCCGAGGGGGCGCCGCCGGGCTCCGACCCGGCCCGGTAGCCCGACGCCTGCAGGGTGAACAGCCGCGCGTAGAGTCCGCCGGACGCCATCAGCCCGTCGTGCCCGCCCTGTTCGGCGACGCGTCCCTGGGACAGCACGACGATGCGGTCGACGTCGCGCAGCGCTCCCAGCCGGTGCGAGACGAGCAGGCTGGTCCGCCCGGCCCGGTAACGCCGCAGCGAGCTGTGGATCTCGTACTCGGCCGAGGCGTCGAGCCCGGCCGACGGCTCGTCCAGGATCATCAGGTCACGCCGGTCGCGGACGAACGCGCGGGCCAGCGCGAGCCGTTGGCACTGACCGCCCGAGAGCATGACCCCCGTCGTGGGGTCGTCCTTGTCGGACTCCATGAAGAACATCCGCGACAGGAGGGTGTCGTAGCCCTGGGGAAGGGCGGCCAGCTTGTCGTGGATGCCGGCCCGGACCGCCGCGGCCCGGATCCGCCCCTCGTCGCCGAGGGCACCGAGATCGCCCTGGGCGATGTTCTCGGCCGCCGTCATGTCGTAGTCCATGTAGTCCTGGAACACCGCGCTGATGCGGCCGCGCAGGTCCGCGACGTCGGCGTCACGGATGTCCACGCCGTCCCACAGGATCGCCCCGCGCGTGGGGTCGTAGAACCGGCACAACAGCTTGACCAGCGTGGACTTGCCCGAGCCGTTCAACCCGACCAGACCGACCGAGGTGCCGTAGGGGAGGAAGAGGTCCACGCCCCGCAGCACCCAGGGATGGTCGGGGGAGTAGCGGAACCACACGTCCCGCAGTTCGATGCCGCGGCGCAGCGGGGGCAGCGGGACGGGCCTGGTGGGCGTGGGCAGTTCGGGGCCGGCCTCGACGACGGCCACGTAGTGGTCGAAGAGCAGCAGGGCCTGGTGCACGCCGGCCACGTCGTTCGCCAGCGCGGTGAGCGCCCCCTGCACGCCGACCACGGCGGCGATGAAGACCGCGACGTCGCCCGGGGTCAGCCCGCCGGTGCGCGCGGCGCCGACCGCCCACAGCAGCCCCGCGCCCGACACCACGGCGGCCAGCAGCCCGAGCCCGGCCTGCACCCGCACCTCGCGCAGGTCCATGGCCCGGCGCGCGGCGTTGGCGGTGCGCCGGTCGGCCAGCATGCGAGCGCGCAGGAAGGCGCCGGTGCCGAAGAGGCGGATCTCCTTGGCGGCCTCCACGCTGGTGAGCAGCCCCTGGTAGAAGAACTCCCGCCGCTCGGCCGGGCCGATGTCCCAGATCGTACGGGCCCGCCGCCGCGACAGCGCGATCTCGGCGAGGAGCGTCGGGGCGCCGGCGACCAGCACCAGCGCCGTCATCACCGGGCTGATCAGGGACAGGGTGCCGACGAACCCCCCGATGGTGAAGGCGGACCGCAGGACGCCGAGCGCGCCGTCCACGGCCTGGCCGGCCGCCGGCGAGGCGACGTCGGTCTGCTGGGCCAGCCGCAGCCGGTCCAGAAAGTGCGGGTTCTCGAACCGCCCCAGCCCCACGAAGCCGTCCACGGCGGTGAACAGCCGGTCCTGGGCGTACAGCCCGACCCGGCGGTCCAGCTCCGTGCGCAGATACCGCACGAGGTGCGGGGCGACGCCCGCGACCACCCCGGTGACCACCAGCGCGAGGGCGGGCAGCAGCAGCTGCGCCCGGCCGCCCCCGGCGACGATCCGGTCGATGACGAGCTTGGTCGACCAGGCCGTGGCCACCGGCAGCACACCGGTGGCCAGGGCCGGCACCGCGTACAGCACCAGCGTGCCGGGCGCGGCCCGGGCGACCAGCCGCCCCGCGATCAGGGCCCGGCGCCGCGCGGTCGTGGTTGTGCCCTCGGCCTCGCCCCCGCTCATACGGAGGCGACGGCGGGCCGGTCCACGTCGACCTGGTCGGCCATGACGAGCAGGCGGCCGTCCGTGGTCCGGTTGACCTTCAGCACCACGGGATAGGCCATCACTTTGAAGGCTTCCCCCATCACCCCGCTCGCGTCCTCGGTCGTCACCCGGGCCACCGGGCGCAGGGCCGCGACCATGGGAGCGACCTCGTCGCCCTCGCCGATGACCGTGGCGATGACCCGGGCGCGCCCGCCCGGCACCGACCGGGCGTACTCCACGAACTTCGGCAGCTTCTCCTTGCAGGGCCCGCAGGTGGTGGAGAAGAACGCGACCACCGTCTCGGTGTCGATCGCCCGGTCGCTCACCGCCTCGCCGTCCACCGACGTCACGGCGAACGGCCCGACCTCCTCGCCGGTGGCCAGGGACGGCTGGTCACCCTTGCGGGACAGTAATTCCGTGTGCTCCCGGAGCCGTTTGATGACGCCGACGGTGAGAAGGAGGTCCAGCGAGCACAGGACCCCGACCAGGACGAGCGCGGCGATCACGAGGGACACGGCAGTCTCCGTTCTCTTATCGGCGCGGACCGCGCGCGGTGACGGCGGCGCCGGGGGTGTCGAGGGACTGGAACAGCCCGAGGATGTCGTCGAGCACGGCGACGAGCCCGCCCAGCAGCAGCCCCGCGAGGGCCGCCAGCACCAGGCCGGCCGGGCGCGTGTGACCGGTCGCCCGGGTGGCCGCCGCCCCGGCCGCGGCCACGGCCGCGAGCAGGACGTTGCGTACGACGTGCCGCGGGCCCAGCGGCACCGACGAGGTGCCGAAGCACCGGCAGGAGGTCCGCGTGCCCCGCGCGGCCACCACCGCCACCGCCCCCGCGAAGGCGAGCAGCAGCCCCGCCGCGACGACGAAGCCGACGGCGGCCACCGGTCGGACCGGCACCGCGAGCAGTACGCAGACCAGGCATTCGGCCGCCACCACGAGCACGGCCAGCGGGCGGACGCGGGCGGCCGGGAACAACCGCATGTCCCGCAGGGAATCGGCGAACGCGCCGAAAGCGCGCGCTCCCGCCAATTTGCCGGCCGCGGAGATCAGGAACATTCCTCCGATCAGGCAGCGGATCGCGGTTTCTGCGTACGGCACGGACTCTCCTCCACGGCTGTTCCCGGCGGACGACCGGGGAACACCGGCACCCGGCGACGTCCGTAGCCGCACGCCGTCGCACCGGTGTTCCCCTCTTACGCGCAGATCTGACGCACAGAAGCCGCCGGACGGCGGCTTCCTACGGCGTCAGCACTTAGGACAGCTCTTCCAGCAGTTGATCGAGCCGCAGTACGTGTTCACGCAGCAGGCGCTTCGCGCGCACTGCCAGCAGGAGTTGAAGCACTGACAGGCCTGCACGGCCGCAGCCGCCTCGACCTTGGGCACGAACAGGCTGAGCAGCCTGGTGCCCATCGATTCCAGCCTCATGGACATGCACGCACTCCTTCGTCATCGAAGTGGCGCCCGCTCGCACGTCGCTTCAGGAGCGGGCGAGGGATACGTCGCTGAGCCTTCGGCCCGCCGGTTCTCAGGGGCGGACATGGGGAGTTTCATGCCGTATCCGGAATGCTGCTACCTGCATTCAGGCCAACATCGGAGGAGGATGTTCCGAACGGAACGAAGGCCCCCACCGGGTGGTGGGGGCCTTCGCCGTGTCAGGGGATTCAGTGGGTTCGGTGGATTCAGTGAATACGGAACGACGTGCCCGTCACCAGGGTGCCGCCGAAGTCCGCCCTGGTGTTGGGCGGCAGGGCCCGCTGGGCACACGCCTGCACCCAGCAGGCGGAGGCGGTGTATCTGCCCGTGTTGTAGCCGCTGCGGTAGGGCCAGTTCCCGCGGGAGGTGCCCGCGGAGCCGTAGAAGCCCTGGTGGGCATAGGGCACACGGCCACTGAGGAAGCAGCCGTCGCCGGAGTTGCAGTAGTTGTGGGTGCCGATCCCGGGCTCCGGGGTCCGGGGCAGCGCGCGGACGGAGAGGACGGCGCCGGTGGCCGGGTCCAGTACGACGGCCTTGGGCGCGTCCGAACCCAGGAGCGCCTTCTCCGCGCCGCTCAGCGCGGGGACGGGGCCGGGGCTCGCCTGGGCGGGCGCGGCCCCGAAGAGTCCGAGGGCCGCCGCGGCGGCGGCGAGCGTCGCGGCGGAACGCCAGGTGCGAGGTATGACAGTGCGCATGAATGTCCCTCACTCATCAGGTGGTGACGGTGCATCACCGATTCCGGACCAGGCTAGGCGTTCACCGGGACGCGGGCGAAGAAATGTGCGAAACGCGGTGCCTCACACGCGCAGCTCGGGCGGAAAGCCCGTCCAGCGGAGCTCCTCCGGCAAGTGCCGCATGTCATTGAAGAAGAGCACGGAGGGCGGCCGGTCCGGCGCGTACCGGATGACGGTCAGGGCGGCGTTGGCCTGGTTGAGGCCGATCCAGCGCCACTTCGGGGCGTCCTGAGCGGCCCGTACGAGCCAGCCGATGAGGAAGTTGTGGGTGACGACCAGCTCGTGGCGCGGCTCGTCGCCCGGCACCGGGCCCGTGAAGGTCTCCACGGCCTCACGGGCCAACGCCGCGCCGAGCCCGGCGTCCTCCTCCGGGAACCTGGCCAGGAAGGCGAGGACGAAGTCCGCCCACTGCGGCGGCAGATCCTCTGCCGTCGGCACGTGCGGCAGGTAGTCCCCGGCCGCCCGGGACGGGCGCAGCGGAACCCCGCCGAGCCGCTCGCCGATCACCTGCGCGGTCTGCACCGCCCGGGCCAGCGGGCTGTGGTGGACCGCCGGGAACGGCACGCCGCGCAGCCGCTCGCCGAGCAGCGCGGCCTGCCGGCGGCCGTCGTCCGTCAGCCCGCTCTGGTCCGCCAGAGCCTCGCCGTGCCGGACCAGATACAGATAGCGAGCGGCTGTTCCCGTCATGTGCGCAGCACTTCCCCGGTCGTCGGTGATCTCGTCGGTCTCCCCGGGGGACGCCGCTGGCCGTCCTCCGGTTCCGCGCGGGGCGGGCCGCACGCCGTCACGACGTGCGCAGCAGCGTCGCGAGCCGGGTGCCCGACGTGCCGAGCCCGGTGGGGGCGCCCAGCGGCACCGCCGGCCGCGGGGCCGCGGACGGGGCGGCATGACGCAGCAGGTCGGCCTCCGCGTAACGGCGGCAGTCGCGGTGCCAGGTGAGGATGGCCGCCATCCAGTTCTCGAGCTCCTTGACGTAGCCGTCCAGGGCGGCGCGGGCCTCGGCGTCCAGAGCGAACTCCTCACAGAGGGCGGGCAACTGCACGGAGGCGACGTGCTGGAACTCCCGCATGCGCGACTGCATCAGATCACTCACGATGCCCAGCGCCTCGGTGCGCCCGCAGTTGAAGAAATTCTGCACGACCAGGACGGCGTTGTGGACCTCGCCCTCGAACTGGATCTCCTTCTGATAGGAGAAGACGTCGTTCATGAGGGTGGAGTAGTCCGAGGCGGCGTTCTCCAGGGCCTGCACGGGGCGGGAACGGTAGACCTCGGGCGGCAGGACCTTCCCCTGGCGCAGCCGGGACAGGAACATGGTGAGCGGAGAGCCGAACGTCAGCCGGCGCATCTCGATGTAGTCCACGGGCTCGGGGATCCGGTTCTGCTGCTGGTTCGCCAGCTCCCACAGCCAGCTCTCCAGCATCACCTCGACGGCGTCCCGGAACTCCTGGCGCGTCTGCGGGGACATGGGGCCCACCGTCCGTACCCAGATGTCGGCCAGGCTGCGCTCCAGGCAGTTCAGCGGGGGCGTCGCGACGACGCCGTCCAGCGGCATGAACAGCAGGAGCCGGTCGTGACACGCCTTCGCCGCGGCCATGTCGCCGGTGCGCCCGAAGAGCGCGGGGTAGACGTCGTCGCCGTACGTCCCCCAGGTGAGCCAGGCGGTGCCCAGATCGAGCTCCTCCACGGTGGCCCCCGGGTGGATGCCGGCGGCGCACAGCGCCAGGTCGAAATCCCGCAGCTTCTCCTCGTCCCAGTGCCCGGCCAGCACGTCGGCGGGGGACGGCGCGATGAGGCCCATCCGGGTGCTCCACTCGACGTTGTGCCGGCGGGCCGCGTCCAGGTGCGGGCTGAGCCGGGTCTCGAACGGCATCCGGAAGTCCGGCAGCGGCAGATGGCCCACCTGCTCGAACGGTACGTGCGTGTGGCCGCGCAGCCGCGCCGGCAGCGCGGCCAGGATCGACGGCACCAGGCGCGCGGCGGAGGTGCCCAGACCGAGGGGACCGCCCAGCAGGGCGCCCACCTCGGGGGAGGCGCCGCCGGAAGCGCTCTTCATGTAGCGGCTGGAGCGCATGTGCCATTCGTGGCCGCCGGACTGCCAGTCCTGCAGGCCCTTGACGTAGGCGAAGACGTCGGCGGCCGCCCGGCCGTCGAGGGCGTGGTCCGCCAGCAGGGGAGCGACCTCGGTGAGGGAGGTGTGCTCGAACTGCTGGAGCCGGGAGGTGAGCAGGTCGTTCACGGCGTCCGCCGCCTGCTGGGTGTCACAGCCCAGGAACCGCTCGAAGACCAGCACCGCGTTGGCCAGTTCGCCCTCCTGCTCGGTCTCCCGCTGGTACGAGAAGAGGTCGTTGCGCAGGTGCACCCCGTCGGAGAACGTGTCCTTGAGCACCCGCATCGGCCGGCTCGCCGCGATGTCGTCGGGGACCTCGGCGCCCACCGCGTGCTCGACCAGGTTGGCGGACCACGGAGCCCCGCCGACCTTGCGCCGCATCTCGATGTACTCGACGGGGTTGGCGACCCGGCCCTCGTTGATGTTGGACAGCTCCCACATCGACTCCTCGAGCAGATGCCAGGTGCTCTCCCGGAAGCGCCGCCGCCAGCCGTCCGACATGCCGGGCACGGTACGGGCCCACAGGTCGGCCAGGCCCGCCTCGACCTGATTGGCGGGCTCCTCGGTGGGCGTGGCCGTATCCAGCGGCATGAACGCGGCCAGCCGGTCGAGATACGCCCGCGCCGCGCGCGTGTCCCCGGTGCGCTTGAACTTGGCGAGGAAGTCGTCGTCGAAGAAGAACACCCACACGTACCAGTCGGTGACCAGGTCCAGTTCGGGGCCCGAGGCGTCGGGGTGGGTGTAGGAGCACAGCAGCGCGTAGTCGTGGGAGTCGAAGTCCGACTCGTCCCAGATGCCGGAGCCCTCGATCATCTCCATCCGCCTGGCCCACGCCTTGGAGTGTTCCCGGGCGCTTTCCAGGTGCGGATTCAGACGTGCCGGATACGGCGTGTAGAAGCGGGGAAGCTCGAAGGGGTTCGGCATCGCGTGCGCGGCCTTTCGCGTCGGGCCGGGGGCGGGCGGACGATCACTCGCAGGCTAGGCGGTGGACGGCGAAAAGCCCCCAAGAAAGTGGGCTTATCCCTCAATGTGGTGAATGCCGGGACCCGCTCGGTTAAGGATCTTGCCGCTGGGGGGAGTCGGGGACCGTCGGGGACTGCGGCGTCCTGCGCGCATGTGCCGATTGCATAAGCTGGACGGGGAGTTGCCCGGCCGCTCCGGCGGCCGGGCCGCCGCTGCATCGCGTGAACTCGGATCGTACGGAGGGGGATTCCTCGATGGACACCACGGGGATAGTGGAGATCACCTCGCAGGAGGAGCTGACGGAGATCATCGGCCGGCCGACGGCCCGGGCGGCGGGCAAGGTGCGCACGCGGCTGGCCGAGGAGGACCGCAAGTGGCTGGAGCAGTCGCCGTTCTGCGTGGTGTCGACGGCCGCGGCGGACGGCAGGTGCGACGCCTCCCCGAAGGGCGACCCCCGCGGCTTCACCCTCGTCCTGGACGACACCACCCTCGCCGTGCCCGAGCGGCCGGGCAACCGGCGGGCCGACGGCTTCCACAACGTCCTGGCCAACCCGCACGTCGGTCTGCTCTACCTGATCCCCGGGCGCGGCGACACGCTGCGCGTCAACGGCCGGGCCCGCCTGATCCGGGACGCTCCGTTCTTCGACAGGATGACCGTCAAGGGGCACCGCCCCCAGGTCGCCCTCCTCGTCGAGATCGAGGAGGTCTTCTTCCACTGCTCCAAGGCCCTGCTGCGCTCGTCCCTGTGGAAGGCGGAGACCTGGGACCCCGAGGCGGTGCCGTCCCGGGCCCGTATCGCCAACGCCCTTGAGCCGACCGGGCAGAGTCTGGAGGAGCTGGAGCGTTACTACGGGCCGCGGTACGCCGAGGGTCTCTACGTCTGAGCTTCCGCGCCCGGCCTCTGGATGAGATCCACTTGATGAGATCCACCTGAAAGGGGGCGTTCTCGCGCTTTTCGTGTCGGGTGTCCCTGGCGGTCGTTGGGCAGATCATGAAAATTCGCACCATGCACCGCGTTGCGGCAGGATCGGTTCTCCTCGCGGCCTGTGGCCTGGCCTCCGCCGGCAGCGCCGAGGCCGCGGAGAGCGGCGGCAGCGGCCCCGTCGGCCAGCCCCTGACCAGCCGCGTCACCCGGCTCGCCGACGTCGACACCGTCCCGGTCGACCGGGCCGCCGCCCTCGTCAAGAACGAGTTGCCGCAGGAGGCGGCCGGCCAGATCTACCTCCGCTCGCCGCTGGCCGACGGCTGACCCGCCCCGCCCGCCTCCCGCGGCCGGCACCGCGTCGTGCCGGCCGCGGGGCGTGCGTTTGCCAGGTGTCCGGATCTCCCCCTAGGGTCCCTCGGATCTGTTCTTGATCCCGGGGGAATCGTGTCCTCACCATCGCCCGCGCCGTCCGTGCGGCGCACGACGAAGACCACCGCGCTGAGTTGGAGCGTCTCGATCGTCTGCAACATCGTGCTGCCGATCGTGACCTACGACCGGCTGACCGGCGCGGGCTGGAGCGAGTTCTCGGCCCTGGTCCTTTCGGGCGTCTGGCCGTTGGTGGACACGGTGGTGTACCTGGTGTGGCACCGGCGGGTCGACGAGTTCGCGGTGATCACCCTGCTCTTCATGCTGCTGACCCTCGCCGTCACCGCCGTCGGCCCCCACTCGACGCGGCTGCTGCTGGTCAAGGACTCCGCCGTCACCGGCCTGTTCGGGCTGCTCTGCCTGGCGACGCTGGCCGCCCCGCGCCCGCTGATGTTCTATTTCGGCCGCAAGTTCGGCACCGACGGCACCAAGGAGGGCCTGGCGCGCTGGAACGCCCTGTGGGAGCGGCAGGCGGGCTTCCGGCGGGTGATGCGCGGGATCACCCTGGTATGGGGCCTGGGGTACACCGCCGAGGCGCTGGCGCGGATCGGGCTCTCCTCCGTCCTGCCGACACACACCATGGTCGTCGTGAACCCGGTACTGGCCTACGGCACCCCGGCGCTGCTGATCGCCTGGACCGTGGCCTGCTCCAAGCGCGCCCGGGCCAGGAGCCAGGCCGCCGAAGCCGCCGAGGCGGCCGCCGGGCCGGCCGCCGCTGCCGGCTGACGTCCCCTTTGCCGGGCCGGCGCAAGAGTGCTTGATGGGACGAGATCCTTCCCGAACCGGTCACGTCCTCAGTGTTTTCGTCAAGGATTCGCATAGTTCACCGAGTACGGTGACCGCGTTCACCAAGAGTTTCCTCAGCGCCCCGGGGACCGTCCGGGCGCACCGAGGGAGGAAGCGATGGAATCCGTGCGACATCTTGCCGCCCACCTGGGACTCGACCTCGTCGCCGTGTGCCTGTTGACCTTTGCCGTCTACTATCCGCGGCACCGGCGCCGCGACCTGGTTCCCGCCTACCTCGCCCTCAACGTCGCCCTGTTCACCGTCGTGGCGGCGCTCGCCGAGATCGGCGGCAACGGCGGCACGGCCCTGGGCTTCGGCCTCTTCGGCGTGCTGTCGATCATCCGGCTCCGCTCCGACGCGGTCCAGCACGAAGAAGTGGCCTACTACTTCACCACCCTGGTGCTCGGCCTGATCTGCGGCCTGCCCCACCTCGCCCTCGGCATGGCCGCCGCGCTGAGCGCCGTCCTGCTGCTGGTGGTGTACGGAGCCGACCACCCCAAGCTGTTCGCGCGTTCGCGCCGGACGCTCGTCACCCTCGACGTCGTGCACGCCGACCCGGCCGCCCTGCGCGCGGACCTCGCCCGGCGGCTCGGCGAGCCCCTGAACTGGACGGTCATGGAGGTCGACTACGTACGCGACCTGACCGTCGTCGACGTGCGCTACCGCGAGCCCCTGCCGGGACAGCCGGGCGTGCCGGCGCGCGACGGGCAGATCGAATGCCCAACCCAGGGCAGGCCCACGTGGGAGACCGTATGAACGCCCGGGCAGCCCGCCCGGCCTCCCCGCCCGCTCCGGTGCCAGCGGCCCGGAAGCTGACCGGACTCCCGGCACGGCCCCCGTCCGCCGGGACCCACTCCGCCCGGGCCCACTCCGGCCAGGCGCTCTCCGTGCTGGCCATCGCACGGGCCGCCCGAGCCGCCGAGCCGGTCGCCCTCGCCGAGGTCAACGAACGCGCGGAGCTGCTCGTCCGCTTCGACCGCAGCTACCTGGTCCCCGTCGACGCCTTCGTCCATCTGGCCGCGCTGCTGACGGACCCTCGCCGCGTGGACGCCCCCTTCCGGGTCCTCACCATCGACGGCCGGAACACCTTCCGTTACCACTCCGTCTACTACGACACGCCCGGGCTCCGTTCCTTCCACGACCACCGCCAGGGCCGCCGGCTGCGCTTCAAGGTCCGCGAACGCGTCTACCAGGACAGCGGAGAACGCCAATTCGAGATCAAGCTCAAGGGGCGGCGCGGCGACACCGTCAAGCACCGCCGCCCCCTGACCGGCGACGCCACCCCGCTGGACGCGTCCTCCCGCTCGTTCCTCGCCGCCACCCTGCGTCAGTCGTACGGCATCGACGCACCCCGGACCCTCGACGCGTCCCTGAGCACCGACTACCTCCGGGCGACGCTGGTGGCCGACGGCGAGCGCATCACCTGCGACGCGGGCCTGGCCTGCACCGACCTGCGCACCGGCCGGACCGTCCGCGCCCACGAGGGCCTGGTCCTGGTGGAGACCAAGAGCACCGGCCGCCTGACCGAGGCGGACCGCCTCCTCCACGCCCACGGCCTGAGACCCGCAGACTTCACCAAGTACTGCGGCGCCCTCGCCGCCCTGAACCCCACCCTCCCCGCCAACCGCTGGCGCCGCGCCGTGCACCACGCCTTCGAGGGCGTCAGCCGGCCGTGTCGGTCCGGCTCACCCCAGGGCGTCGAGGTGATCTGACGCCGCCACTGGGCACCCACCGGCGGAGGGTTGGCCGGGCGCAGGGCGCGTCGACGGCATCGCGCGCCTTACGCGAACGTCGTGCTGCGATTGGCCTCCGGACTCGGTGGCGTACGCCCGGACACACGGGTTCCGAACCGGCAGGATGGTGCCGTTGGTGCACGGGGAGGCAGAAGGAGGGGTGGGGGGACCATGGGCGGGAAGCCTTCAAGGATCCGGCGCTTCGCAGCCGTCTCCGCGTCGGTCACGCTGGCCGTGCTGGGGACCGCCGTGCCCGAGGCGTCGGCGCACACGTCTCGCGCTGCCGTGAGCTGTACGGGAAGCAACACCATCTCGTTCTCGCCCGGCCTCTCGCTGGCCGCGCAGCGCACCCGGATCGGCGGAAGCGGTGCGTACAGCTGTTTGTCCACGGATCCGGCGGTGAAGTGGGGGAGATCCTCGATCAGCGGCGGCGGACGGAACGGCTGTTTCTTCTCCGACGCGACCACTGTTGAGCGCGTCACGTGGAACACCGGGGAGAAGACGAAGGTCGTGTACCACATGGGCACCGTCCAGCAGGTCGCCGGCCAGGCGGTCGTCCTGGTGGTGGGCCGGGTGGTGGAGGGCAGGTTCAAGGGCCGGACGGTGGCCTCACCCGGCCTTCAGGCCGCGCTGAACCCGCTCGAGTGCGCGTCGAAGCGCGGCGTGGAACAGATCGTCGGACCGTCAACGCTGCTGATCGTCTGACGCCTGTTCAACCTCCCGGCCGTACCGTGCGGCCAGGTCCAGGACGTGCGCCACGTCAGCCCGGGTGCTGATGGGATTGATGGTGCACATGCGCAGCACGGTGGCGCCACGCACCGTGGTGGTAAGGAGCATCGCCTGGCCGTCCGCACACACCCTCCGGCTGACGTGGCTCTGGGCTGCGTCTGCATCCCACATCGCAGGTGCGTCGCGAGGGTCGTGACGAAAGGTCAGGATGCCGAGGCCGGGCGGTGTGACCAGCGTCTGGTCCGGGTGGGCGTCGATGAGGGCGGCGGCGTACTCGGCCAGGTCCATGCCGTGTTCGATGGCCTGCCGGAACGCCCGTGCGCCGAAGGTCTTCAGGGACAGCCAGAGTTTCAGTGCGCGCAGGCCGCGGCTCTGCTGAGGTCCGTAGTCCGAGAGGTTGACCTCCCCGCCCGTGGCATCGGCGGCATGCGGCGCGTGGGCCGGCCTGAGGTAGCCGTCGTCCAGTGCGTGGCGTGCCATGCCGAAGGTCGCCGGAAGCAGTTCCGGCCGCCGCAGCAGCGCACAGCCGATCTCGTAGGGCTGGAAGAGCCACTTGTGCGGGTCGACGGTGAGGGAGTCGGCTCTGCCGAGGGCGTCCCGTAGGTGATGCCCACGGGGGGTGCCGGCGGCGGCCGCGCCGTGGGCACCGTCGATGTGCAACCACAGGCCGTCGGCCTCGCACAGGTCCGCGAGGTCGTCGAGCGGGTCGACGGTCCCAGTGCCGGTCGTGCCGAGCGTGGCGACGACGGCGAAGGGTCGCAGTCCAGCGCGCCGGTCACGGCGGACGCGGTCGGCCACGACGTCGGCCTCCAGGCGCAGCCGGTCGTCGGCGGGCAGGACGACGAGCTGTTCGCGGGTGAGTCCCAGCAGGTGGACGGCCTGCGCGACGGACGGGTGGGCCTGGGAGGAGCAATAGAGGCGGGCGTTGTGCAGCCGTCCGTCGAGGTGGTGGTCGCGGGCGGCGGCCAGGCAGGTGAGGTTCGCCGTGGACCCGCCGCTGACGAAGAGGCCCCCGTGGCCGTCCGGGAGGCCGAGGAAGGTCTTCAGCCAGCCGAGGGTGGTCAGTTCGAGCTGGGTGGGCCCCGCTCCGACCAGCCAGGCGCCGGGTACGGACAGGTGGGCGGAGGCGAGGGCGTCGGCGAGGACGGCCGGGAAGTTGCCGGTGGACGGTACGAAGGCGAAGCAGCGGGGGTGGTCGAGGCGGGTCGCCTGGGTGAGGGCCTGCCGGGTCACGTGGTCGAGGAGGCCGGGCAGGTCGTGCGTGCCGTGCTCGGGGAGAGGTTCGTCGAGGGCGGCACGGAGGGCGCCGGGCGAGGGGACGTGCAGGGGTGGCCGGGAGCCGGGCGCGGTCATCCGCTCGATGACGAGCTCGACGGCGTGGTGACCGGCCTCGCGCATCAGCCGTTCGTCCAGCCGTAGTGGGGGCGGGCCGCCCACGGTCTCCCGGTGGAAGAAGGCGATCCAGTCCAGGGCGCCGGGCCGCGGACGCGGGCGCGGTTCCAGGTCGGCGACCGGCCCGGGGAACTGGACGAGCGCGAGCTCCTGGCCCGTGGTGACGGGCCCCGGGTGGGCGACGGGCCACCACAGCGCTTCGTCGTCGGCCAGCCCGGTGACGTCGGCCGGTCCGGGGAACGGCCCGGCCGCCTTTTCACCGTCCCGGCGATAGCGCCCGCCGGCGGGCAGGTGGTGCACGGTGGTGCCGGCGCCGGCGTGCACAACGAGCTGGCTGGGGCGCTGTCCCGGAGGGAAGGGACTGGACACCGGAGGGGGCAGGGCGGGCAGGAGGAAGGACAGGATGTGCAGCCCCAGGGAGGGCAGCAGCCCTGCCGCCCGTTCGACCGCCTGGACGAGGGAGACCACCGTCTGGAAGCGCGGGTTGACCTCGACGGCCAGTAGCCGACCGTCGTCTTCCACGAGGTCCAGGCCGAAGACGCCGCGGAAGCCGCGCGCCCGCAGGACGTCGCCGACGCGGCGCGCGGCTGAGCGCGCCTGCGCGTACAGCCCGGCGGGCAGATCATCGGGGCCGACGAGTTGGTTGCCGCAGTGCGCGCCCCAGGAGGCGGCCGTCTCGGGAAGCCCCACCAACTGGTGGGAGACCGCCGAGACGACCGTCCGGTCCGGGCCGGCGCACGCGGTGACGGTCAGGGAGATACCGGGGGCGAATCGGCTGAGCTTTACGGGTTCGTCCGGCCACGCCTCCAGACGGGCCCGCAGTCCCGTCGGCCCGGCGACGGGCACCGTCCCGCGACCGATGAGGTTGTTCTCCCTGCGCTGGGCGACCGCCCGGGACCACCGGCCGTCCCAGTAGGTCTCGGCCGGTTCGCGGTCCGTGGCGGGGACCACCAGGAACGGCGGCAGGGGGACCCCGGCCTCGGCGAACAGCCCGGTGACGCTGATCTTGTCGGCCGCCTGGGCCGTGACGGCGGGCTCCGGGGCGAGCAACCGGTAACCGTGCGTCCGTGCCCAGTCGCGGGCGTTGTCCCCATGCTCGGGGGCGAAGGACACGCAGACGCGACGAGGACCGGGCGGGGGCGGCCGGTGGTCGGGCGGGGGCGGCGGCAGCGGTTGCCAGGCGGACACCGGTTCATGTCGCAGCCAGTCAGGCGCCGGCCCGAACGACGCGCTCAGGAACGGGCAGTGGTCGAGCCATACGGCCTCGTCGACCAGCTCGGCCAGCAGCCGCAGGCCGGTGCCCGCGTCGATGCCCTCGATGTCTCCCACGGCACCGGAGTCGACGCTCGTGTGCCCGGTCAGCTCTCCCACGGCCGCTCCCCGGCGCCGGCCCAGTGCTGCTGGAGGAGCGAGGCGCCATCCGGGACGCAGCGCTCACAGATCACCGCATGCGCTCCGCGGTTGCGCCGCTGGGCCGCCCGGAGCAGTGCTTCCGCACGGCGGATCGCGGCGACGGGTACCGTGCGCGGCACATCCCCCAGCGAGTCCAGCAGGGCGCGCATCCGCTCCGCCATCACCTGGTGCTCCCTGTTGAGGACCCCTGAGAACCCCGGGGCCAGGAACGGCGATTCCATCGTGGGCCGTACGTCGTCCCGGTAGACGGACGCGGGGAAGTCCGAGGCGTAGGCCATGGCGGCGGTGGCCGCGTCGTAAAGCGCCCGCAGCCGCTCCAGATCGCGGCAGACCGACGCCCAGCGCGCTCCGCGCACCTCGGTCAAGGTGTCATCCAGGACACTGTTCATGACGGTCAGCAGGAGGTGGAAGAGCTGGTGCCCCAGCTTCCAGCGGCGCAGCGCATCGCCACCGTCGTCGCCGACCGGGCCGCCGGCGGGATCCCTCGCGCCCGCCGACGTGGTCCCGGCCGGAGGCTCGTCCGGCAGCGAACGCGGCCGCAGCCACGCGGTCAGGGTGACGTGGGAGGTGAGCAGGAGGCCGTTCAGGACGTCGGCGCGCTGGGGAGCGTTCAGGCCGGTCGCCGGAAGGTCGGCGAGGACGGCGCTCTGGAGCCGCAGCACGTCGCGCGTCCAGGAGACCAGGTCCGGCGCGCCGCGGACGATGCGGAAGTAGCGCTCGTAGTCGGCCGCCGTCGCACCGGCGGCGACGGACGGGACGCGCGAGTCGGCGGCCAGGGTGACCGGCGCCGACGACGTCGTCCCCGGCGGAACCACGCCATCCCGCTCCACGCTCATCGGCCGTCCCCGCGCAGGCCGGCGCACGCCGCCTTGGCCAGCTTCTCCACCCGGTGGTGCAGATGCTCCAGATACGGTTCGCTCTCCGGCTTCATCAGCACGCTGCGCAGGACCTGGGTGTGGTCGCTGTCGACGACGGCATCCGGGTGCCGCGCGGTGAACTCTGCCGCGGGGATCCGGGCGACACTGAGGAATACGGGTTCCTCCTTGGCGTTCATCCCCCGGCGCATCACCTCGCCGCTCGTGGCGGCGATGCGTGTCAGCCGGTACGGAGCGTCCGCCGCAGCCGCCGGATAGTAGGTCACGATGTCGAGCTCGGGAGGCTGGTACAGCTCCAGGTACGGGGAGGCGTCGATCAGCCCGGCCCAGCGGACGGCGGCGCGCCGCCCGGCGGCGAGCACTCCTCCGAGCCCCTCACGGGTGAGCGGCAACAGCCTGAGCGTCAGCCACAGAGCGGCGGCGGCCGCCCCCGAGCGGGAGCACTCGAGGCTGATCTCCCCCAGGTGCGGCCGGCGGGACGTGTAGTAGGTGTAGGGCGAATCGTGCCGGAAGAACCGGGCGACCTCAGGGTCCCGGAACAGTACCGCCCCGCAACCGTAGGGCTGCAGGCCGTGCTTGTGCGGGTCTATCGCCACCGAGTCGCACCGGGCGATCGCCCGCAGGGCCTCGCCGGTCTCCGCGGCCAGCGGCTGCGCGTCACCGTCGGCGAGCAGCCTGAAGAACCCGCCGTAGGCGGCGTCGGCGTGGACGCGCACCCCGTACCGGTGCGCCAGCGGGACGATGCGGTGCAGCGGATCGACGGCGCCGAGCGCCGTCGACCCCGTGGTGGCGACGACCGTCCCGACGTTCCCGGCGGACAGCAGCCGCTCCAGCTCGCCAACGTCCATGCGCCCCCGGCCGTCCACCGGCACCGTGTGCACGGGGATGCCCAGGAGGTGGCACATCCGGCTGTGCGTGTAGTGGGCGTCGCCGCTGACGGCCACGCCCGCACCGGGCCGGCTCTCGCGGGCGACGAACAGCGCCTCGAGGTTCGCCTGCGTACCGCCGCTGGTCAGGTGCCCGAGGTGGTCGGCGTATCCGGCCATGGCCGCCAGTTGTCCGACCACCTCCTCCTCCATGGCGGAGGTCGCCGGACCGCCGTCCAGGGCGTGGTTGTTGGAGTTGACCAGCATGGCGGCCACGTAGCCGACGACCGCGACTGGATGCGGCGGCTTGAGCATCTGCCCGGCGTAGCAGGGATGGAAGAAGGGGTAGCTGCCGCGCAGCCGAGCGGTCAGTTCCTCGAAGGCCACCTCGAACGCCGCCTCGTCCACCGCCGTCGCGGGATGGCCCGAGAACTCCCCGTACGTCCGCGCCCACTCCCGGAACGCCACGGCGCCCCGCTCAAGCCAGTGCTCCAGCTCGATCCCCATCCGTCCCCACCCCCGCGCCGGACCCCTCCCCGACCGGATCACCATAGCGGCGGTAAATCGCCTCATAGCGACAATCGGCGGTAATCACCCGAAGGGGGGTAGTGAGGACACACGGGGCAGGTGACCGCGCATCGGCGCACGGTTTGCGCTGTCCACGGCCACCGTCCGGCGTCCCGGCCCGGTGGCCGCCGCCTCATGCTGAGCTCAGCACAGCGCTGGACCTCGTCCGCGATCACAACAACGCCGTCGCCCCGATGTCATCCGAGTCCAACACCAAGGTCTTCCTGGGACGGATCGCTCGAGAACGCGGACCATCCAGCCGGCGCGACCTCACGATCCCGTGCAGAGTGGCCGCGCGGTGTTCGCGTCCATCAACCGGGCGCGCTGACGTCCGCCCCCTGGCCCCCGTGATCGGTCCTCCGGATCGACTGCGGGGGGCCGTATTCTTTGGCAAGCGGAGCCTACCCCTTCTTCCCCCACTTACTGCCCGCGCCAAGAACGCCGGTCACCGCGTCACCTACCTCGCCACCGCCGCTCTTTTCTCGCTTTGCGGCGTCATTGGTCATCTTTGCGTGAATATTCCTTTCCACGCTGCCTTCCTGATCGTATGCTTCCTTCGCATCGGCCTGTTTAGCGGTCCACCATTCATTGACTGCCTTTTCCGCATCTGCCAGACCTGATGAGGGGTCCTTGAGTAGATTGTCCACGCGGAAGGCTTCACGTTGCGCGGCGTCACCCGCCGCTCGCGCCTTGGCGTTGGCGGCTTTGATTCTTTCGGGATCACCCGAATTCATTGCGTCGAGCACCTCACGCGCAGCCGCCTGCGCTGCTTCGATGGCGGCTGAAAGAGCTTCTTCAGCTGCCTTGACCGCATTTTGGTCCTCACCGGACGGCTTAAGGATCTCCAGCATGCCTTCGCCGGCCACGGTCCCCCGCGATTCGCCTTCACCCAGGCCCGCGGTCGACCAGTCGATCTCAGAGAATCGGGGAGGTGACAGCGCGATCGCTTCTTCGACCGCGTCTTTGTCTCCTTTCTCCGCGGCGTTGGCGGCCTTACGGGCACTTGTAGCCGCCATCACAGCGTCCCAGATGCTGTCCTTGAGAGCCATGTCCGATCCTCCTTTGTTTTTCGCGCGCGCTACGTCGAGGCTGAGCGCCCTTCGTTTACAGCGCACCTCAGGGCGTTCCAGGCTGCGCCATATGGTGTACAAGGAACGAGCCTCCTCACGCCTCCCCATCACAGCCGACGTTCATCTGGCTCCGCCCCGCACGGCGAGCCGGGGCGGAGTCGACCTGCCCGTTGTCCATAGCGACCCGGATCAGCTCTGGAGAGCCGACGGACGCAGAAAGCGCCGCAGCCGTTGCAGGGGCCAGGTGTTGATGACGTCGTCCTTCGTCAGCCAGCCGCGTTGGGCGGTGCCCACGCCGTAGCGCATGTAGGGCAGGTGCGTGGTGGAGTGGGCGTCGGTGTTCACGGCGAACTTCACGCCGTACCGTTTGGCTCGCAGGATGTCCTCGTCGCACAGGTCCAGGCGTTCGGGGTGCGCGTTGATCTCCAGGGCTGTGCCGGTGCGGGCGCAGGCGGCGAAGACGGCGTCGAAGTCGGCGTCGATGCCGGGGCGTTTGCCGATCAGGCGGGTGGTGGGGTGGCCGATGATGGCCACGTGCGGGTTTTCGCAGGCCCGTACGAGGCGGCGTGTGAGTTCTTCGCGGCTCTGGTTGAAGTGGGAGTGGACCGAGGCGACGCACAGGTCGAAGCCGGCGAGGAATTCGTCGGGCCAGTCCACGCCGCCGTCCGGGCCGATGTTGAGTTCGGTGCCGTGCAGCAGTCGCATTTTCCGGTGCTTGCCGTCCAGGGCCCGTACCTGTTCGCGCTGGGCGAGCATCTTGGCGTCGGTCATGCGCTGCATGTAGAGGTCCGGGGCGTGGTCGGTGATGGCGTAGTAGGCGTAGCCGCGCTGCGCGGCGGCGGCCACCATGTCCTCCAGTGAGGCGAGGCCGTCGGTGAGATCGGTGTGCGTGTGCAGGTCGCCCCGGATGTCGTCCTCGGCGATCAGGTCGGGCAGTTCGTCGCGCAGCCCGGCGGCGACCTCCCCGCGGTCCTCGCGCAGCGTCGGCGGGATCCACGGCAGGCCGAGCCGGGCGTAGATGTCCTCCTCCGTCCGGGAGGTGATCTTCTTGTCGCTGTCGGCGTGGAAGAGCCCGTACTCGGACAGCTTGAACTTGTGGCGCACCGCGATCTCACGGACGCGGATGTTGTGTGCCTTGGAACCGGTGAAGTACTGCAGGCCCGCCCCCCAGGCGTCGGGCGGCAGTACGCGCAGATCGACCTGGAGGCCCTTCGTGGTGCGGATGGACGTCTTCTTCTGGCCGTGCGCGATGACCTCGGCCGTGTACGGAAGGCCGGCGAAGGCGTCCATGAAGGGGCCGGAGCGGGCTGCGGCGACGAGGATGTCGATGTCGCCGATCGTCTCGCGCATCCGGCGCAGTGACCCCGCGTACGTACATCCTTCGCATCCCTTGATGCCGGACAACTCGGAGACCACCTGGTCCGCGACGTCCATGGCGCTGCTGAGGAGGATCCGTCCGCCGCCGGCCTTCTGCATGAGGGCGATGCCGTGGAGGATGTTCTCCTCGGTCTTCTGGCCGAAGCCCTTCAGGTCCCGCAGTCGCTCCGCCTGGATGGCGTCGAGGAGTTCCTCCACGGAGGAGACGCGCAGTTCCTCGTAGAGAGCCATGGCCTTCTTGGGCCCGAGCGTGGGAATGGTGATGAGTTCCCGTACACCGGCGGGAATGGCCGCCCTGACCTCCTCGAGGGTGGAGACCTGCCCGGTGCGCAGATATTCCACGACCTTCTCGGCGATCGACTTGCCCACGTTGGGGATGTCCCGCAGGCCCTTGGCATCGAGCGTGGAGACGTCGCCGGGATAGCCGCCGATCGCGCGGGCCGCCTTTTCGTAGGCGCGGGCCTTGAAGGCGTCACCACCGGTGATCGCGACGAGGTCGGCGTACTCCTGCAGCAGCGCCTCGACCTCCTCATTGGGCCGGACCATGGCTCCAGCGTGCCACGGGGACGCCGGGGCCACACTCCGGGCGGGTCCACGGTCGGGCCGGATGCCGTCGGGGGGCGACTGTCAGTGGCCCCTGCCATGCTGAATTCCGATCGACGGCACCACGCCAACCGACGGCACCCTGTCCGAGGAGCTGACCCATGCTGACATCCACGCACGTCCCCGGCGGGCCGAACTGGCTCGACCTCGGCACACCCGACGTCGAGGCGGCCGTCGCCTTCTACCGGGGCGTTTTCGGGTGGGAGTTCGCCTCCGCCGGTCCGGAGGCGGGCGGCTACGGCTTCTTCCAGGTGGGCGGGAAGACGGTGGCGGCCGTGGGGCCGCTGACGGAGGAGGGGGCGTCCTCCGCCTGGACGGTGTACTTCCGCACCACGGACGCCGACGCCACGGCGAAGGCCGTGGAGCAGGCGGGAGGCACGGTGCGCTTCGGGCCGTTCGACGTCTTCACGGCCGGGCGGATGGCGGGCTTCACCGACCCGACCGGGGCCGAGTTCGCGGTCTGGGAAGCCGGCGAGGTCCAGGGACTGGACCTGGTCAACGCGCCCGGCTCGGCGAGCTGGATCGAGCTCTACACCACCGACGGGGCCGCGGCGAAGACCTTCTACCAGCAGGTCTTTGCCTGGGAGACGCGGGACATGCCGATGGGGGAGGAGCTCGTCTATACCGTGGCGGGGCCCGCGGGCGGTGGCGTGGAGACCATGCACGGTGGCCTCATGCAGTTGCCCGAGGAGAATCTGGTGGCCGGCTCGCGTTCCGAATGGCACCCGTATTTCGAGGTGGAGGACTGTGACGCCACGGTGGCGGCGGCCGCGGAAGGGGGCGCCACGGTCATCATTCCCGCCATGGACGCGCCGGGCATCGGCCGGCTGGCCATGTTCCTCGATCCCTTCCAGGCGCCGTTCGCGGTGATCACGAGCGCCTCGGCCTGACGGATCCACCGGAGCGTGGCGGGCCGCGCCGAAGCCCCGTCAAAAAGGTGCGGGCAGCGCGGTCGTGGCCCGTCGGACGGAAGGTGTCGATCTTGTGTCAACTGCTCTCAGACCCCTCCCGTGACCTGCGTCGACTCGGTACCGTCCCCTTCAGCCGCGATCTTTGTTCGATCGCGTTGACCGTAGCCCGGGCGGCCACACCAGGGCCGACCCGTTCCGGAAAGGGACATCCGTGCGCGCACACTTCCGCCGCAGAGCGATATCGGCGCTCGTCACGACCGCCGTCGCCACCCCCGTACTGTTCGCGGCCGCCGCCCCCGCCGAGGCCCGGCCGACGACCTCGGCCCAGCAGCGCGACAAGGCCGAGCGGCTCGCCAAGAAGCTGGTCAAGGCCGCCTCCGGGAAGAGCGCCTACCGCCATCTGGAGGAGTTCCAGGAGATAGCCGACGAGCACGGCGGCAACCGCGCCGCCGGCACGGCCGGGCACAAGGCGTCCACCGAGTACGTCTACCGGCTGCTGAAGAAGGCCGGTTACGACGTCTCGTACCAGAACTTCGACTTCTACGAGTCGAAGACGCTGGGCGAGAAGCTGAGCGTCGTCTCGCCCGAGCCGCGGGACATCAAGGTGGCGGCCTACAGCTTCAGCAAGTCCTCGCCCAAGGGCGGTCTCGTGGCGCCGCTCGCCGCGGCCCGCGTGGACGAGACCCCGGGCTGCGAGCTGGACGACTACGCCTCCGGCACCTTCACCGGCAAGATCGCGCTGGTCAAGCGCGGCAACTGCACCTTCCAGCAGAAGGAGGAGGTCGCCGCGAAGGCGGGCGCCATCGGCCTCATCCTCTACAACCACTCCGGCACCGAGCCGGTGCACGGCACGGTCAGCGACCCGGCCAACGCCCACATCCCCGCCGGCGGCATCTCCAAGGCCGACGGCGAGGCGCTCGCCGCGCAGGTCGCCAAGGGCGAGACCACGGTGAACCTGGACGTGAGCACCGAGGCGCTCAAGCGCCAGACCCGCAACGTGGTCGCCGAGACGCGCGGCGGCAGCGCCGACCACGTCGTGGCCCTCGGCAGCCACCTCGACTCGGTGCCCGAGGGCCCGGGCATCAACGACAACGGCTCCGGCTCCGCCGGCCTGCTGGAGGTCGCCCTGAGGCTCGCCGAGCAGATCCGCAAGCCCGGTCAGCAGCCCGCCAACAAGGTGCGGTTCGCCTGGTGGTCGGGCGAGGAGCTGGGCCTCCTCGGCTCCGAGCACTACGTCAAGCAGCTCAGCGAGAAGCAGCGCAAGCAGATCGCGCTCTACCTCAACTTCGACATGATCGCCTCGCCCAACCCGGTCGAGTTCGTCTACGACGGCGACGACTCCGACCGTAAGGGTGAGGGCCCCGGCCCGCAGGGTTCGGCACAGATCGAGCGGCTGATCAACGGCTACCTGGACCGCAAGGGCGCGCCGCACGAGGGCACCGACTTCGACGGCCGCTCCGACTACGGGCCGTTCATCAAGGCCGGCATCCCGGCGGGCGGCACGTTCACCGGTGCCGAGGGCGTCAAGACCAAGGAGCAGGCGGAGAAGTTCGGGGGCACGGCGGGTGTCGCCTACGACCCGAACTACCACAGCGCCGGCGACAACCTGGCGAACATCGACCGCAAGGCGTTCGACACCAACATCGACGTCATCGCCCACACGGTCGGCATCTACGCCCACGACCTGAGCTCGCTGACCGAGCCGGTCAAGGGCTGACCCCGGCTACAGCCGCGGTCTGTTGTGCCAGGCGGCGTAGACGCCGGTCAGGGCCGCGGCGTACTCGCTGAGGGCGGCGGGGCTGATGTGGTCGGCGAGGATCAGCGTCACACAGGCGGCCATGGTGATGGCGAAGGCGAACATGTCGGTGAGTTCGGTGTTCATGACCGGGCTTCTTTCGTCGACGTCGGCCGTGGGAGCGGAGGCGCCGGCTGGAGCGGAACCATGGCGTCCGGTGTCTTGAGTCTCGGCATATGACAGGGCGTGAGCCAGGGGTTGCCCGTTGCCCCCGCTAAGTGGGGCCGGGCAACCCCCTTTGACCTGCGGTTTTCCAGGGGGCGCCGGCGGCCGGTGCGCCGGCCGCCCGCCTCAAGGGCACCCCGGCACGTAGGGCACATCCGGCAGCAGGCGGCGCCAGGTCCGCTCGTCGACGCCGCCGACCGCCTCGCACGCGCCGGCCAGGACCGCGTCGACGCCGAGGTTCCACCGGCGCACGGTGGCGTCCTCGGCGACCGACACCACCGGGCCGCCCTCCCCGAGGAACGCCGCGGCCCTGACCCGGCCGGTGTGCCCGGTCAGGGTGAGCAGCAGCCGCCCCTCACGTGGATCCCAGACGCGGACGGTGTTGTCGCGGCCCGTCGTCACCATCCGGCTGCCGCCCGGATCGAAGGCGGCCGAGGTGACGGGGCCCGTGTGCCCGGCCAGAGTCCGCAGCCGGCGACCGTCGCGCGGATCCCACAGCTTGACGGTGTAGTCGCGGCTGGCCGTGGCCAGCGTGGTCCCCGCGGGGCTGACGGCCAGCCCGAGGACCGTATCGGCGTGATCGGCCAGCTTGCGCAGCTCACGGCCGTCGGACGCGCGCCAGATCCGGGCGGTGTTGTCCTGGCTGCCCGTGGCGAGGGTGGCGCCGTCGAGGAACAGCACCCGGTAGACGGCGTCTTCGTGGCCGAGGAGGCGCTGCTCCAGATGGGGCGTCGCCCCGGCGGTGCGCCACAGTCGCGCGGTACCGTCCTCGCCGGCCGTGGCGAGCGAGGACGGGTCACCGGGGCGGAAGGCGACCGAGGTGACCGCCCTCGGGTGGGCCTGCCAGCGGTGCACCGGGCGGTCCGGGGAAGCGGCCCGCCACACGGTCGCGGTGCCGCGCCCGTCACCCGCCGCGATCAGCGAGCCGTCCTGGCTGAAGGCCACCGCGCGCACCGGCCGGTCGGACACCCGCAGGACGCGCACGCCGCGGCGCCGGGTCCCCCACAGCCGTACCGTGCCGTCCTGCCCGGCGACGGCCAGCACGGCGCGGTCCGGGCTGAGGGCGGCGTCCAGCCACGCCGTCGCAGGGCCGGCGTCCGCGCCGGCGCGCGGCGTCCACAGGCGCAGCGTGCCGTCCTCGCCGGCCGTCGCCAGCCGGCGGCCGTCGGGGGAGAAGGCGATGCCGTGCACGGGGCCGAGATGGCTGGCCAGCACGGCGGTCCGGCGCCGCCCGGACAGGTCCCACACGCTCGCGGTGTCGTCCTGCCCGGCGGCGGCCAGCCGCTTGCCGTCGGGTGAGAACGCCACGGCCAGAACCGAGTCCTGCAGGCCCTCGAGAGCGGCCTCGCGTTCACCGGTCGCGGTGTTCCACAGCCCGACGTCCTCGTTCCACTCGCCGGTGGCCAGGTGCCGTCCGTCGGGGGAGAAGGCCAGCGAGTGGATTTGGCCGTGGCCCTTGGTGCCGACGATCCGGCTCCGCCGGGTACGGACGTCCCTCAGCCACACCCGCCCGTCCAGGCCGGCGGCGGCCACCCGGCTGCCGTCCCCGGTGACGGCCACGGCGTACAACGGCCCCAGCCCGGCGTCGAAGGACTCCGCCCCGGCGCCCGCGCTCCCCGCCGCGGCCTCGGTGGCCGTGCCGCCCGGGCGGGAGAGGCGGACGGTGCCGTCCCGCCCCGCCGACGCCAGCACCTCCGCGTGGTCGGACAGGGCCACCGCCCGTACGGCACCGTGGTGTGCGCCGCCTCGCGCCACAGGGGCGAGACGACTGGTGGCGGCGTCCCACAACGTCACCGTGCCCGCGTCGTCGCCCCACGCCGCCAGCGGACCGCGGCGTGCGACGGCCAGCGCCCGTACCGCCGTGCGGCCTTCGGCCACCACCTTGGACCGTCGGCTTGCGGTGCCGTCCCACTGTCGTACGGTGCCGTCCGCGCCGGCGGACAGCAGCCGGCCGGGGCGCGGCTGCCAGGCGACGGCGAGGACCGGCCCGCGGTGGCCCGTCAGCCGTCCGGCGTAGGACTGCGCCTGGGAGCTGAGCACCGCGCCGGCCGCGGCGGGCGTATGCGCCTGCCGCCAGGCGGCGGTCGCCAGCAGCATCGACACCTCCGGCCGGGCGGCGCTCAGCGCGGTCGAGCGGAAGGCCAGTTCCGCGGAGCGGGCGGCGCCGCGTTCCGCCACGGCCCGCCGCCCCTGATGGGCCGCCAGCGCGCCACCGGCCACGGCCAGGACCAGAAGCACCGCCAACGTGGCCAGCAGCCGGTGCAGAACGAGGGTCCGCCGCCGCTCCGCGGCCCGTTCGGCGGCGGCGTGCTCCACCGCGGCCGCCACATAGGCCTGTTCGACCTCGCTCACCGTCCCGAGGGGGTGGGCCAGGAGGTCACGGGCCGCCTCGAGCCTGCTGCCCCGGGGCAGCAGGGCGGGGTCGCGGCCTTCGGCGTCCCACTGCCGGGCGGCCACGCCCAGTTGCTGCCGTGCGTGCAGCGTGGCGGCGTGCGTCTCGATCCACCCGTGCAGCCGGGGCCAGGCGTGCAGGACCGCCTCGTGCGCCAGGGCGACCTCGTCGGCGTCGACGGTCAGCAGCCGGGCGCGGGCGAACTCCTCCACCACGTCAAGGGCCGCGCCGCGGCAGGCACCGGCCTGCCGCGCCAACGGCTCGCGCGCCACCCGGCCGCGCGTGGCCCGGCCGTCCTCGTCCACGCGGACCAGCCCCAGCAGCACCGAGCGCGCCGCCTCCTGACGCGCCGGCGACAGGCGCGCGTACGCCCGTTCCGCCGTCGCCGCCACCGCGCCGGCGATGCCGCAGGCCTGTTGGTAGCCCTCCACCGTCAGGGCGCCCTCGCGGCGGCGCTGCCACGTCGCCAGCAGCGCGTGGGACAGCAGCGGGAGCGTACCCGGCCCGTACCCGCCGTGCCCCTCGCCGCGGTGCTCCGCCCCGAGGTCACGCAGGATCAGCTCCACGAGCCCGGGCTCCAGATCCAGCCCCACCGCACGGGCCGGCCGGACGACTGCCTCACGGAGCTCCTCCGCCCGCATCGGCTCCAGCGGCAGCTGGCCGTCGCGCAGGGCGGCCGCCAGCTCCGGGAAGGCCAGGCACCTGCCGTAGAAGTCGGCGCGCATGCCGAGCACCACCAGCGCCGCCGAGCCGTCCCGGCCGCCGGCGAAGGCGGGCCCGGTCGCGAGCCCGTGCACGGCGCGGACGAACTCCGCCTGCTCGTGCGCGTCGGCGCACAGGGTGAAGACCTCCTCGAACTGGTCGACGACGAGCACGAGGCGCACCGGCTCCGCGGTGTCCCTTCCCGCTGTCCCCGCTGTCCCCGCTGTACGACCCGGCGTCCGCCGGCTCGTCTGGAGTGCCTCGTGCACCGCCCGGGCCAGGGCGGCCGGCCCCTGGTCCAGGGCCCTCCGCAGGTGCCCGGCATCGGTCGCCGAGGCGTGGGCGACCTCGGCCAGCAGGGTGTCCACCGGCTGTGCGCCGGGCCGCACGGTGACCACCGGCCAGCGGCTCGAACCGCTCACCGGCAGGACCCCACGGCGCAGCGCGGGCACCAGACCCGCCTGCAGCAGCGACGACTTGCCCGTACCCGACGCGGCCACCACGGCGGTCGGTCCGGAGCCGTCCAGCCGCTCGGTGAGACGGTTGACGAGCGCCGCCGTCGCCCGTTCGCGCCCGAAGAACCAGCCCGCCTCCGCGACCCCGAACGCCGCCAGACCGCGGTACGGGCAGACCTCCAGCGGCGTGCCGCGCGCTCCGCGCCGGCCGCGGTCCGCCTCCGACACCAACCGGGACAGTTCCCCGGCCGCGCGCAGGGCGCCTTCGCAGCGCCGGGCGACCTCCGGCGTCATCGGCTTCTCGCCGGTCTCCACCCGGCTCAGATAGCCCTTCGTGTAGTGGACCAGGTCGGACAGCCCCGCCAGCGAGATGCCGCGCGCCTGCCGGAGCCGGCGCAACTGCTCTCCCGGGGCGACCGTGGAAGCGGAGGTCCCGCCGCCGTCGCCCTCGTCACCGCGCTGGCGCATCAATGCCGTCCTTCTTCCTGGAGGGGTCTCTCCGCCGGGACGGGCGGGTGGCCACAACCGTCCGAATGGGTTGTTTGCCACAGGTTGTCCTGTCCGGTGGCCGTGACGGCCGGGATCGAAGCCCGACGCCGCGGAAACCGGTCCTTCGAGTGACCGTCGCCCCCTCGGTCGTCACGAACGGTGACGCGATGCTCCGTGCGGCGGCGCCCGACTGGCCGCACGGCCCGGCCTCTGGTCATCTGGGAAAGGCCCGGGAGCGGGCCCGGAGGAGGATGACGATGGATATCGGTGCCCTGACCGACGCGACACTCCGTGACCTGCGCCGTCCGCGCGACTATCCGGCGGTGTCGCTGTTGCTGCCCACCACCCGGCGCTCGCCCTACAGCGGCGAGGACCCGGTGCGGCTGCGCAACACGGTCGCGGAGGCCAAACGACGGCTCGCGGAGGACCCGAAGGTGACCCGGGCCGCCCGCATGGACGTCGAGAAGCGGCTCGACGCGGCGGCCGCGGAGGTCGACCTCACCCACTCGTCCGACGGGCTGCTCATCCTGGCCGCCCCCGGCGAGCACCAGGTCTGGTACCTGCCGCGCTCGGTGCCCCAGCGCGTGGTGGTCGCGGACACCTTCCTCACCCGCAACCTGGTCGCCGCCCGCCTCCTGGGCGAGCCCTACTGGGCGCTGGTGCTGTCCGAGAGCGAGACCCGGCTGTGGGACGGCGCCGGCGACACCCTCGAGGCGGTCACGGACGACGCCTTCCCGGTACTGCCCGAACTACCGGACCATCAGGACGCACTGCCCGGCCGTAACTTCGACAAGGTGGGCAACCACTCCATGACGGAGCGCGAGGAGGCGCACGTCGAACGCGAGCGTCAGTACATGCGCAAGGTCGCCGGCGCGCTCATGCCCGTCCTGGAGCGCAGCCGCCGGCCGCTGTACGTCGTCGGCCTGCGGGAGCAGATCGCGCTGTTCGAGAAGGTGTTCCCCGCCCGCGACGTGATCGCCGCCCGCGTCGAGAACGGGGGAGCGGTCGGCAAGTCCGCTCACGACCTCCTCACCCTGCTGCACCCGGCGTTCGACGAACGTCGCAGCTCGCGGCGCGGGGAGGTGCTGCGCCGCCTCGACGACGCGCGCGGATCCCGGCGCTTCACCTCCGGGCTCGACGAGATCTGGCAGACCGTCCGGCAGGGCCGGGTGGCCCTGCTGGCGGTGGAGGACCACTACCAGGTCACCGCGCGGGTCGACGGGAACGGCGGCCACCCGGTCAAGGTCGAGTCACCCACCGAGCCCCTGGCGGCGGACCCGGCCATCCGCGAGGACGTCGTGGACGAGATCGTCGAAACCGCTCTCAACAGCGGCGCGGACATCGAGTTCGTCCCCGACGACACCCTCGCCGGAGAGGACCGGCTGGCCGCTGTCCTGCGGTACTAGCGGTACTAGAGGTCGTCCCGGTCGGTGCGTCGGTAGGGGACGGTGCGTCGGTAGCGGATGGTGCGGCGTCCGCATCACTGTGCCGTATCCCGGACCGAGGGTTCAGGTGGTGGCCAGCAGCAGGTCCTCACCGCTGGACGGGCGAAGGGCGTCGGTGCGATCAGCGAAGTAGCGCTCTGCCAGCAAGGCTCCCGACACGTGCCGGGAGGTCACGAAGCCGACGTCGCGGGCCAGTGCCAGCATTTCCTGCGGGCTGTAGAAGCTGACGAACGGCGTCCCGGACGCTCGTGCGCCGTCCGCGCTGGCCCGGAGGCCGGGCCGGTCGGCGGCGTCGACAAGTTCGGTCGGCAGCAGGAAGGTCATGGCGAGCGTCGAGCCGGGTGCGAGCCCGGCGACCTGGCGCAGGGTGGCAGCGGTGGTCTCTTTGGTGAGGTACATGCTGACGCCGGTGGAGACGACGACCGCCGGCCGGCCGGGGTCGAAGCCCGCGGTGGACAGCTGCTCGGACCAGGACATGCCGGCCTCGAAGTCGACCGGCACCAGGTGCAGCCAGTCGGGGATGCCGTAGCCGAGCTCGACCAGGCGGTGGCGCTTCCAGGCTTGGGTGCCGGGCTGGTCGACCTCGAAGACCTGCAGACGGGAGGCGAGCTCGGGCTTACGCTGGGCGAAGGTGTCCAGACCGGCTCCCAGAATGACGTACTGGGTCACGCCGCGGTCGATCTGCTCGGCGACCAGGTCCTCGATGAAACGGGCGCGGGCCACGATGGCCGCCCGGAACCCGCTGGTGGCCTGCGGATCCATGTCCGGGCGGTGGTGCCAGTCGTCGCCGGGAGCCGCCAGTCGCAGGCCGATCTCGTCCTCGATCACATGCGGGGGCGGGTCGACGCGGAGGTGCATCGCCCGCCAGAGGGCGGTCCGCACAGCGGTGTTGTCCGGTGCCTGGGTCTGCTCGTGCGCCATGGTGTTCCCCCTGTTGTCGCAGTTCTAGTCGCAGTTCTCGTCGCCGGCGGGAGCCTGGAGGCTCCACAGGCGCCCGTCGGGATCGCGGACGGTCATCTCCTTGGTCCCGTAATGGGTGTCCTCGAACGGCGTGACCACCTCGACGGCAGGATCGGCACGGAACGCGTCCGCGTCCGGTGCCTTCAGCACGATCCGCGTCTGGGGCTCCTGGTCCTGGGGAACCTCGGCGATGAACACGTACGGACCGTCGCCGTTGCGGAACTGGCCCGAGTCGTGGTCTGTGGCGAACTCCAGCTCGTAGCCCAACGCCTGGAAGAACTTCGCCGCCTTGCCCCAGTTGTGCGTCGTCAGGAACACGGCCTCTATTCCCTCGGTCGTCATGTCAGGTCCCCTTCTCAGGCGATTGCTGCTTGTTCCCATGGGCGTCATCGAGGTAGGCGCGCAGCGCGTCGGCGACGATCGCCGACAACGACATGCCCGACTCGATGGCGTGGTACTTGACCTGCTTGATCAGCTCGATCGGCAGGTAGACGTTGAATTGCTTGACTTCCTCACGACCCACAGCGCGGATGCTAGCACCCTAGGATGCTAGCAAGCGTGGTACGCCGCGGCGGCCGGGCTCAGGGGGCTTTGTTTTACGGCTGGTGGGTCACCGCGCGGTGGAGCAGGCCGCGCAGTGTGTCCTGCTCCTGGTACGTCAGGCCCGCCAGGGGTGACTCCTGGACGAGGAGCCCGATGAGCTCCTCGCGCAGGGCGGTGCCCTCCGGGGTGAGGACCAGTTGCTTGGCGCGGCGGTCGGTGGGGTGCGGGCGCCGTTCGATCAGGCCCTGCTTCTCGAGCTTGTCGATCACGAAGGTGGCGTTGGACGGCTCGCAGCTCATCCGGTCCGCGAGCTCCCGCATCGTCATCGGGCCGGTCAGCTCGCGCAGGGCCGTGGCCTGCGGTGCCGTCAGGCCCAGCGTGGCCGCGCGCTCGCGCACGTGGTCCCCGATCCGGCGGGCCAGCCCGTTCACCAGGCCGCAGAGCTCCCGCTCGGCGGCGGTCGGCGCTTGCGACCGCGGTCGGGGGGTGTGCGGTTCGGCGGCGTGCGGGTCGGGCGTCCTCATACACCCATGCTAGCAAGTGCATCAAGTGGCAATATTTATAGCTTGAATCATTCAAGCTAGATGCATATGCTGGTGCCCATGACGAACTCAGTGACAGGGCAGGGGCGGCGGCGCGAGGACGAACGGCTGCGGCGGCCGTCGGGTATCCGATCGGTGAGGCTCGGTGACGTGAAGGTCAGCTATGTGCCGGACGGCGCCGTGCAGCTCACCCGGGGCTGGCTCCCGGACGCCACCGACGACATCTGGGCCGCTCACCCCGAATACCTCGACGACACCGGCCATTTGGTGGCGAGCGTCGGCGGTCTGCTGGTGGAGCACGGCGACCGCGCGCTGCTGATCGACGCGGGCTTCGGCCCGCAGGCGTTCCCGGCGGAGCCGGGCAACGCGCACGGCGCCATCCACGGCGGCGCGTTGCTCGACAACCTGGCCGCGCTCGGCCGCAGCCCGCGGGAGGTCGAGGCCGTGGCCTTCACGCACCTGCACATCGACCACCTCGGCTGGGCATGGCACCCGGCTCCGGGCGGCGACCGGCCCGCCTTCGACCACGCCGCGTACCTGGTGGCCGAGCCCGAGTGGACCGAGCGTCACCTCACCGAGGAGCACGGCACGAGCCCCGAGATCATCGCGGCACTCGCGCCCCGGGTGCGCACGGTGACGGACCGGCAGGAGATCTTCCCCGGCGTACGGGTGCTGCTCACGCCCGGGCACACGGCCGGGCACGCCGCGTACGTCATCACCGGCGGCGGGCGGCGCCTGATCGCCTTCGGCGACGCGCTCCACTCGCCGATACAGGTCGACCACCCCGAATGGTCGGCGGCATCCGACCACGACCCGCGGCTCTCCGCCGACTTCCGCCGACGGCTCGTCGCGGAGCTGGCGGAACCGGAGACGATCGGGTTCGGCATACATTTCGCCGATGTCGTCTTCGGTCGCGTCTGCCGGGACGGCGACGGCCCGGCGTGGCGGCCGGTGGACGCCTGAGCTGCGCCCCCCTGGCTGGGGCCGGGTGGCTGGGGCCTGGGCGGGGGCGAGAGTTCGGGTGGCCGGAGGCATGTGGCTGGGGCGGTACGTGTCGGACCCTGGCGGGGGCAGGGGTAGGGGCAGGGGGTGAGCCGAAGGGGGCCGGGCCGGTCCGGGGTGACGGCCGGCGCGGGGTCCGGGTGGTCAGGGGGCCGTCGTCAGTGGGTGACGACGTTGTGAGCCTGGGTCACCTGGGGCTGGACGTGGCCGTAGCCGAGGTCGGAGATGATCGGGGCGAGGGTGGCGGCGAAGGATTCGAACGCCTCGGGGGACTCCCAGACGTCGGTGACCCGCCAGCCTCCGTCGACCGGGCCTGAGACATGGACGATGATCCCGTCGGCCCCTGGTAGATCGGCGAAGGAGGTGAAGCCCTGCCCGCCGGTGAGGCGGTCGATGCAGGCGTCGTACACGTCCTGCGTGGCGCCTGGGAGTTCGAACGTGACGATGATGGCCATGAGCTGCCTGCTTTCTGTCCGTGACGGTCCCGATCGGGCGTTTCCTTACCCGATCCCGGCAGCGGTGACGCACGCCGCCCACGGCCTCGGGACGCATTCGGGTGTACGGCCGTACGCCCCGCACGCCGGTTCGGGCGCGGCCGCGCGGGCCCGTGCCGTCGGTCGTGGGTCAGGAGGGGCCTGCCGGTTCCGGGGCCCGCGCGGCGGCGGAGGCGGGGGCGGCGGGGGCGGCGAGGATTCGGTCGAGGTGGTAGTCGATGGCGCGCCGGACCTCGGCCAGGGTGCGGCGGCCGTGGACGATGTCCAGGCCCAGTCCTGTCACGCCGGACACCAGCAGATCGGCCTCCAGCAGTGGATCGACGCCGTCGCCACCCGGCCCGCCGGGGCGGGCCTGCGCGATGACCGTGGCCACGAGGTGCTCCACCGGCCGGGCGTCGTGCAGGAAGACCTCGGCCAGCCGGGGGTCGGTGAGGCTGCGCGCGTAGTAGGCGGCGAACACCCGCAGGGCGGTGCGGCGCTGGTCGTCCAGGGGCAGGAACTCGTCCAGGATCAGCCGCAGCAGGGCACGGGGGTCGGCGGGATCGCGTAGTGCCCGGGCGCGGGCGCGGGCCTGGCGCTCGTTCTCCTCGTGCAGCATGCGCAGCGCCGCGACCAGGAGCCGGTGCTTGGTGTCGAAGTGGTACTGCACCACGCGCAGGGACACCCCGGCCTCGGTGGCGATCTCGCGCATGCTCGCGGCGTCCAGCCCGCGGTCGGCGGCGATGCGCCAGACCGCCTCGGCTATCTGGCGGCGTCTGCGCGAGGCCGTGTCCGCTGCGGCGGGGGCGGCCCGCGGCTCGGGCGGGTTCTTGCGCCCCCGGTAGGCCCGGGCCTGGCAGCTGCGGGAGCAGTAGACGGGCGGGCGTCCGCGGGGCGCGGGCGGCAGGCGCGTACCGCAGACCTGGCAGGCGGAGCGGATTTCGTCACGCATTTCTTCAGAATAGCGTCGAAAATTGTGTGACGTAATGAGAGATGGGGCTTGGGATCACGGCTTTTTGGTTGGAGCGCGTTGTTACGCTCGTACCGTACGAGGAAATCGCCCGGAGGTGCGTATGGATGAGGGTTGGTACCGGCTGGGGATGCTTCTGACGCTGGTCGTGGGTTTCTGGGAAGGCGTGATGGCCGTCGTCTTCCGTCTGTTCACCGACAAGGACCCCAGTGTGATGACCGCGGTCAACTATCTGGCCGCGCCGTGGTGCTACGTGGCCGCCGCGGGAGTGGCCGCGGTCGCCTTCGCTGTCATCGCGGTCCTCGACGCGGGCCACAAGAAGGCGCTGGCCCGTAAGGAGGCCGCGGACGCGCGGTCGTGACGCGTCCCGGGTCCGTCACCCGGCGGCGACAGCGCGCGGGGCGGCGACGGGCCGGTCCGGGGTGAAGGTCACCGACCGCACGTGCTCGCGCGAGGACCGGTCGAGCAGCACCACCGAGGCCGCCTCCGCCACCACGTCCGGCACGGGACGCGGCGGTGGAGGCGGCGTCATGCCCCGGTCCGCCGCGCCGGGCGCCGCCTGCCCGGACAGGGCGTGCAGCAGGCGGTCGAGTCCACGGCGGTGCCGGGCGAAGACGCGCTCCGAGGCCCACCGGCCCCGTGCCGCCTGGCCCGCCAGGGCCTCGTCGGCCCCGACGTCCAGCAGCACCAGATGCAGCTCGCGGCCCTGCCGCCCCGCGGTGCGGGCCAGCCAGCGGCGCATCCACGCCCGGCTGCCGCAGTCGTGCACCAGGAGCGGCCCGCCGCCGCGCACTTCGGTACGCAGCCAGCGGAAGTGCTCCAGCCGCGCCCACGGCCGGTACACCGCGTAGGGCAGGCGCTCCGGCATCACGGCCTGGCAGGCCACATGGACCGCCCGGGGGTCCACGGCGGACGGCACCCCGCGCTCGCCGTCGCCCGGCGCAGCCTGGGCCCACCGGCGCAGCAGGGTGCTCTTGCCGCTGCCCGGGAGACCGGAGACGACCACCACCGCACCCGGCGGATAGGACAGTGTGGCGGGCACGCCGTCGACCGCTCCGCGCAGATCCACCAGCCCCCGCGGACGCGACGCCGCCCCCGGCCCCCCGGCCGCCCCGGTCCGGGCCTCCGCCACGGCCGGTACTGCCATGTCTCCCATTGTCCTTACCGTCCCTGTCCGAACCCGACTGCCCCCGAGCCTCGCACGAGCCGGCGGGCGGCCCCCGGGAGGCCCCCTGCCGGGCCGGCAGCGGGACAGCCTTGAGGACGCCGTGACGGGCCGGCCGGTTGACCGCTCACAGGGGGCGCACGGCGCAGTCCCGGCCAAAGTTTCCACGCCGACACTGTTTTGAGTCAGCGTCACATTGCCTACCGTTGACACGGTCTTGGCCATCGCTTTACCGTCTGTGTGGGCGACGCACACCTATCGGCGACGCCGCATATTCCCATCCTTTGGAGGTCCGCCATGGAGAAGCTCATCAAGAAGATGGCCCAGGACGACGTCTGGCGTGGCTGGGTCGCCGCCAACTCGGCCACCGCCGCCGCGAAGGACGGTTGCATCAGCGTGGCCAAGTCCGGCTGCATCAGCGTGGTCAAGACCGGTTGTATCTCCTGACCACTTTCTGATCAACCCCTGTAGAGCCAGACCGGAGTGGGCCGGGCGGCAACGTCACGTCCGCGCGGCCCACTTCGCGGTACACCGCACGGGACCCCATGGTGCGGGGGCGCCCGTTCTCCGAGCACACCTGAGGGGTGGCACATGGACGGTCAGCCGACGGCCGACATCGTCGATCGGATCAAGGACATCCCGATCTACCGCGAGTCGATCGAACGTGGCCACTTCCCGATACTCGAGAAACCCGAGATCGCGCGCGGCTTCCCCGACAACTGGATGACGCCCGCACTCGCCGCCGCGCTGGAGGCCGGCGAGGCGGAGTTCGTGCTGTCCACGGGCACCAACCACGCCCGCATGCAGATCATCCGCCCCCCGTACTTCCTGCTGAACTCCTACTACCAGTTGTGGAGCGAGCACCCCGACATCGCCCACACCTGGCACGAGGGCTGCCGGCGCCTGTCGCTGACGACCATGCTGGCCACCGAGCACGTGGCACGGGTCAACGCCAAGAAGCGCGGCGCGGAGCCCGACGCCTCGCCGGCCCTGGAGGACCGGCGGCTCGACGCCCGCACCCTCTACCTCAACCTGCGCCTGGACCCGGCGCTGTGGGAGCGCGACGACGTCGAGCGCATGCTCGCCGAGATACGGGCCGCCCGCGACGAGCACCCGCAGGGCCTCTACCACCTGGACTGCTCCAGCTACCACCTGGCGCATCTCGTCCGCAAGGTCGGCGAATGGGACCTGTGGGACGACTTCCCGCAGCCCGCGAGCATCATCCACGCCTACGAGTACACGCCGGTCAACGTCCGCGATTACTTGCTGGAGCACTTCGACTGCCCGGTCGTCGACCTCTTCGGCAGCACCGAACTCGGCTACCTGTACTACAGCGACCGCGACGGCAAATTCTGGCCCTACCTCGACAAGATGAGCGTCGAACTCATCCCGGTGGAGCCCGGCAGCCGCATCTACAGCCTCATCGTCACCAGCGTCCGCAACCCGCACATGCCGCTGATCCGGTACCGCTCGGGAGACTGCGCGCGCACGCTGGACGGAACGCCCGACCCCACCAAGATCTCCAGGTTCTGCGGCCGCGAGAAGGAACTCCTCGCCACGCCGGACGGGCCCGTCTCCCAGGGCGACCTCGACGACCGCGTCACCGTCGCCTCCCCGCGCGTCTTCGTCCACCAACTGCGCCTCAAGGGCGACACGGAGGCCGAGCTGCACTACGTGACCTTCGACGACGCCCCCCTCGAGCCGCCCGCCGCCGCGGCGCTGGAGAAGAGCGTCGCAGAGCTGACCGGCCGGGCGTGCAGGCTCGAGCACCGCACGCACATCCCCATCGGGAAGTCCGGGAAGTACGCCTGGCTCGCCCAAGACCTCTGACCACCCCGACGGAAGAACCCGCCATGACCACACAGCCGCACGTGTCCGCCGACGAGCTCAAGGCCCTGCTCGGGGACACCCTCCACGCCGAAGTGGTGTCGCACTTCACCGCCAAGACCGGCGCGGCTCCGGACTATGTCGAGCGCCAGGTCACCGAGTGCCTGCGCTACCTCTACCTCGTCTCCCGCCACCAGGACCGGCTCAGCGGCCTCTTCCTGCCCGTCGAGCAGGACATCGACGAGATCTGGCACTACCTCATCCTGCAGACGCGCGAGTACCGGACCCTGTGCGAGGAGAGGCTCCCGGGAGGCTTCTTCATCCACCACCGCAGCATCGCCTACGAGGAGTACCAGCAGGAGCCCGGCCGCGAGCAGGCGATCGAGGAGGCCCTGCGCTGGATCCCGCTGTACGTCCGCGAGTTCGGCCCGTTCGACGAGGGAGCCCTGCCGCACTGGACGATCGTGCGCTTCCTGCACCAGCAGATGAACATGTCGCTGCAGGACATCGCGGCGCTCGAACCGCTCGGTGCGGCCTAGTACCCCGCCCGGCACCCGAAGGATGAGCCCATGAGCACTCCCCCCGCCGCGCCGGCCGCCGCGCAGAAGCGGATCCTGACCGTGCTGGTGATCGCACAGGTCCTCAGCGGCGTCGGCACGGCCGCCGGCATCACCGTCGGCGCGCTGCTGGCCGAGGAGATGCTGGAGTCGACCGGCCTGGCCGGAGTGCCCGCGGCCCTGTTCACCGGCGGTGCCGCCCTCGGCGCCGTGGGCATCGGCCGGATCAGCCAGCGCTGGGGGCGCCGCCCCGGCCTCACCCTCGGATACGCCGTCGCCGCCCTCGGCAGCGCCGGCGTCGTCCTGGCCGCGACCGTCGACAGCGTGGTGCTGCTGTTCGCCTCCCTCCTCGTCTACGGCGCCGGGACCGCGACCACCCTGCTGGCCCGGTACGCGGGCGCGGACCTCGCCCCGCCCGCGCGCCGCGGCCGTGCCGTGAGCACCGTGCTGTTCGCCACCACGCTCGGCGCGGTCGTCGGCCCCATGCTGGTCGACGTCACGGGGGACGTGGCGCACGCCTGGGACATCCCCCGTCTGGTGGGCCCCTTCCTGCTGGGCATGGTGGCCTACTCCGCGGCCGCGGTCGTCATCGGGGCGCTGCTGCGCCCCGACCCGCTGCGGCTGGCCCGCGAACTCGCCGCGACGGACACCCCGAAGACTCCCGGTGCACCGGCGCAGGCCGCCCCGCGGGCCGACGCGCGCGGGCTCGCCACCGGCACGGCGATCATGGTCATCAGCCAGCTCGTGATGATCGCGATCATGACGATGACGCCCGTCCACATGACGGCACACGGCCACGGCACACAGGCGGCCGGACTCGTCATCGCCCTCCACGTGGGCTCGATGTACCTGCCGTCCCCGCTCACCGGCCTGCTCGTCGACCGCCTCGGCCGGCTGTGGGTCGCCGCCGCCTCCGGCGTCGTCCTGCTCTCCGCGGGCGTCCTCGCGGCCCTGGCACCGCCGCACTCCACGCCCGCCCTGGCCGCCGCGCTGATCCTGCTCGGCATCGGCTGGAACTTCGGCCTGGTCAGCGGCACCGCCATCATCACCGACGCCGTGCCGCTCGCCACCCGCGCCAGCACCCAGGGCATGGTCGACGTCGGCATCGCCATCGCCGGCGCCACCGGCGGCATGGCCTCCGGCATGGTCGTCGCCTCCGGCGGCTACCCCGTGCTGGCGGTCGGCGGCGGCATCCTCGCCCTCGCGATCGTCCCCGTGGCCGCCCTCACCGCCCGCCCGGCCCGCGCCACCTGACGCACCGGAAGCGGGTCGCGGCGCGGCGCCGGTGCCGTCGGGCGGCCCGGCCGTTGTCCGGGTTCTTTTCGTCGTAGGCCGCACCTCCTGGCGTGGTGCGGCCTAGGCTTGCGGCGGGGGCGACTTTCGGGGGAGGGCTGACCGAGGGTGGGATCCGTTCCGAGCGGGTGGGCGGCGGGGCCGGCCGAGCGCGAGTTGCGGCTGCTGGGGCGTCGCCACGCGGCCGTCGCCCGGATCGTGGTCGTGCTCGTCGCCGGGCTGCTGGCCCTGCTGACGGCACCTGTCGAACATCTGCTGCCCACGCTGGGAGCGGTCGCCTGGGCCGTGGTGGGCGGCCTCGTCTACTCCGTCCGGCTCGCCGCACAGCGGCTGCGCGGGCTGCTGCCCACCGACCTCGTCGTCACCTGCGGCATCTGCCTCAGCCAGGGGTGGACGGTCGCCACGGACGCGCCCCGCGACCAGCCGAACTGGGTCTGGTTCGCCGCCACGATAACGGTGGTGGCCTACCAGTGGCACACCGGACCGGGCCGGGGAGCCGCCGCCACCCTCACGGTCGCCGCCGCCTACTGCGCGGGCTCCGCCCTCCTCGGCGACGTCGCCTGGCCCCGCAGCCTGTGGCTGATCGCGACGGCCGCGCTCTCGCGGTGGCTGTTCGTGCTCGTACGGCGCGAAGGGCGCAGAGCCGACGGGCTGCGGGCACGGCAGGAACGCCTGCGGCGGGACGTCGCCGTCGCCCGGGCCCGCCGCGCCGACACCCGCGAACAGCTGGCCGCACTGCACGACACCGCCGCCTCGACGCTGCTGATGGCCGGGATGGGTGCGGTCAACGGCTCCGGACGGGCCATCGCCGAACAGGCCAACCGCGACCTCGAAGTGCTCACCGCCGGGGTGCGCGAGAACACCGGCGACGTCGACCTCAACGAACTCCTCGACGGCGCCGTGGGCCGGAGCGGACTGCGGGTGGAATGGACCCGCGGCCCCGCCCTGATGCTGCCCGCCGCCACCGCGGCGGCGTTCCTCGGCAGCGTCCGCGAGGCCCTCACCAACGTCGCCCGGCACGCCGGCGTGGGCAGCGCGAGCCTGCGGGCCGGCCGGCAGGGCCACGCCGTGGTGGTCACCGTCGCCGACGCGGGCCGGGGCTTCGTCCCCGCGGACGTACCACCGCACCACCGCGGCCTCTCGGATTCGGTCGTCGAACGCATGGCACGCGTAGGGGGCCACGCCCGGGTCGACTCGGCCCCCGGCCGGGGCACCCGGGTGCGCCTGGAATGGTCCGGCGACCGGGGCGGCCTCGCCGGCCCGCTCACCGCCGCGCCGGCCGCGCCCGCGGTCGCCCGCGCCTTCGCGGCGGTGACCGCCGGCGGCTTCCTGCACGGCCTGCGCACCGCGGCCTGGATCATCACGGCGGTCACCCTGATGATCTGGGAGCTGCCCATGCTGCTGCGGCACACCGGGCAGTACCGGTCACCGGCCTGGCAGTTCACGGCCTTCGCCGTCACCCTCGCCGTGGTCGCCCTCTGCGGCGTGCTCCTGCGCGTCGCGCAGGGCCACCACCTGGACCGGTGGCGGTGGCCGCTGCTGTCCGTCGTCCTCGCCATGACGCTGCTGTCCGACCTCGGCGTCGCCGCCGACGACCTGGGCACGTCCGCGCAGTGGGCGTACGGCAACCCCGGCTGGTTCGCGGTCGTCCTGCTCATGGGCCGCGGCCTGGTGCCGCTGCTCGCCGTGATGGCCGCCGACCTGACCCTGACCCTCGTGCCGCTGTTCCTCGCCGGCCGGGCCGGCCCGCACACCCTGACTACCGTGCTGCTCGGCAGCGTCGTCATCTGGGGCAGCCAGCTCGCCGTCGGCCTCTCCGCGCAGACCCTGCGCCGGACCGCGCACGCCGCGGCGCTGACCGCGGCCGAGGAGGAACGGCTGCGCGCGGAAGAAGTCATCTGCGAGCACCTGCACCGCGACCGGCAGCAGCGCTACGCGGCCCTCGCCGAGACCGTCGTCCCGCTCCTCGCCGGCATCGCGGCCGGGGACCTCGACCCCCGCCAGGAGCCGGTCCGGCGCGCCTGCGCCCGGGAATCGGCCCGGCTGCGCCGCCTGTTCGCCGAGCACGACGACGCGCCCGACCCGCTCGTCCACGAACTGCGCGCCTGCATCGACGTCGTGGAACGCAACGGCGTCACCGTCGTCCTCGCGACGCGCGGCAGCAGGCCCGCGCTGCCGCGCGAGGTCCGCAGGGCACTGACCGAGCCGGTCATCGCCGCCCTGGCGGCGGCCCGGGAGGCGGCGCGCGTGACCGTGCTGGCCTCGCCGCAGGCGGTCACCGTCAGCGTGGTCTCCGACGCCCGCCAGGACCGCGACGCCATCGCCGACGGGCCGGCCGGCGAACGGGTGACGGTCTCGGCCATGACCAGTGAAGATCAGCTGTGGGTGGAGGCGACATGGAGAACAGCGAAACCGGCGACAACAGCGACAAGCGCTGCGACAACCGGCCCGTAAGTGTGGCGATCATCGACGACCATCCCGCCGTGGTCGCGGGCGTGGAGGGGTGGTACGCCAAGGCGCGGCCGCCGATCGAGGTCGCGGCCGCCGGACCCGATGTGAAGGTCGCCTGGGTCGGCCCCGGCCGGCACGCCTGCGTCATCGTCTTCGACCTGCAGCTCGGCAACTCCACACCCGCCTACGGCGACCTCAAACGCCTGGTCGACGACGGGCGGCAGGTCATCGTCTACAGCATGCGCGACGACCAGGACACCGCCCTGAACTGCCTGGACATCGGCGCCTTCACCTACCTCACCAAGGCCGAGGGCGACACCCACCTGGTGGCCGCCACCCGGGCCGCCGCCGAACTGCGCCCGTACACCCCGCCCGCGCTCAGCGGCGCCTTCGGTGCGGACAGCCGCCCCGGACGCCCGCACCTGTCCGAACGCGAGACCGACGTGCTGGTGGAGTGGTTCAAGTCCGAGTCCAAGCAGCTGGTCGCGGCCAAGCTCAACCTGTCGCTGCGCACCGTGACCAGCTACATCGACCGGGTCCGGATCAAATACGCCAACGTCGGCCGGTCGGCGCCCACGAAGGCCGCCCTGGTCGCCCGCGCCATCCAGGACGGGCTGGTCCGGCTGGACGACCTGTGAGGGCCGCCGGCTCGGCTCCCTCGCGGTCATGCCGCGTCCAGGGAACCGAGGGACCACAGGCGCGCGTACCGGCCTCCCGCGGCGAGGAGTTCCTCGTGCCGGCCCGTCTCGACGACGCGGCCCTCGTGCAGGACCACGACGCGGTCGGCGCGGGCGGCGGTGGCGAGCCGGTGGGTCACCACCACGGTCGTGCGCCGCTCGGCGAGCCGGCGGCCGGCCTCCAGCACCGCGGCCTCGGCCGGCGGGTCAAGGGCGGCGGTGGCCTCGTCGAGCAGCAGGACGCCGGGGTCGGCGAGTTCGGCCCGGGCGAGGGCGACCAGTTGCCGCTGGCCCGCGGACAGCCCCTTGCCGTGCTCGCCGACCGGTTGCCTGAACGCCAGCGGCAGGGCGGCGATCATGCCGAGGGCGCCCACCCGGGAGGCCGCCGCCTGGACGGCGGCGGGTCCCGCGCCCGGCCGTGGGTAGCCGATGTTGCTCGCGACGTCACCGGTGAACAGATGACCCTCCTGGGGCACCACGCCCAGGCACTGCCGGTAGCGGGACGGCTCGTAGCGCCGTATGTCGACACCGTCCACCAGCACCCGGCCCTCACAGGGGTCGTGGAACCGGGCGAGCAGCTTGACCAGCGTCGACTTGCCGGCCCCCGTACCGCCCACCAGAGCCACCGTCTCGCCCGCCCTGATGCGCAGGCTGACGTCCCGCAGCGCCGGCCGCGCGGCACCGGGATACCGGAAGGTGACCCCCACCAGCTCCACCTCGCCGCGCAGCCGGGCGGGCACCGGGGCGGGGTGCGCGGGCGCCGCGACCGACACCGGGGTGCGCAGCAGCTCGCGGGTGCGGCGCAGGCCCACCGCCGCCTGCTGGTAGCTGTCGAAGATGGTCGACAGCTGCTGGACGGGCCCGTACAGCAGGCCGAGGGAGAGCAGGAACGCCAGCAGCGTGCCCACGGACAGCGTGCCCGAGGCCACCCGCGCCGCGCCCACGCCGAGCACCGCGGCGTGGGCCACGTCGAAGAGCAGGGCCATGAACGGGAAGTAGAGGGCGAGGTGGCGCCGGGCCCGCAGGCCCGCCCTGCGGTAGGCGTCGCTCCGCCGGGCGAACCGGCTCGCCGAGCGCTCCTCGCTGGTGTGCGCCTGCGCGACCCGTACGGCCGAGGCGTTCTCCTGCAGCTCCGCGTTGACCTCGCCGACGCGCTCCCGGGCCTCGGCGTAGGCGCCGGCGGAGAAGCGCCGGAAGACCAGGGTGGCCGCGACGGCGGGCGGCAGGACGGCGAACGCCACCAGCGCCAGCGGGGGATCGGTGAGCAGCAGGGTGACGGCGACGCCGGTCAGCATGAGCGTCTCGACGACGGCCACGGCGAGGCTGTTCGTCACGAACGCGGACATCGCGTCGACGTCGGTCGTCATCCGCGTCATGATCTGGCCGGCCTGGCGGCGTTCGTAGTAGTCGAGGCCGAGCCGTTGCAGGTGGGCGAAGCCGCGCACCCGCAGCAGGTAGAGCATGCTCTCCCCGGCCCGTGCGGTGAGCACGGTGTGGGCGCCGGTGGCCCCGGCGTGGGCGAGGACGACGCACAACGCCACCCCGGTCACGGCCCACAGCGTCGACGCCGCCCCGGCGGAGACCCCCTCGTCGATGCCGTACCGGATGAGGGAGGGCAGGGCGACGGCGGCCAGGGCGCTGACGCCCAGCAGCAGGACGGCGAGCGCCAGGGGCCGGCGGACGGGCCGGATCAGCCGGCCCAGCCCGAACGCCGGGTCCGCGGCCCGCGGGTCCAGCGCGGCGGGCAGGTGGGGGCGGGCGGCGGCGGGGGGCAGTGACCGGAGTACTTCCCGGGGCCAGGGCCCCTCGGGCTCGGCCGGCGGGACGGCCGGCCACAGCTCGGGTGTCGGCCCGGCCACGGGAACGGCGGGGTTCCGCGCTCCGGCGGCGGCGGGCGGGGCGGCGCCCGTCCTTTCGGCCGCTGGGGTGGCGCCCGTCTTTCCGGCCGCTGGGGTGGCGATCGTCCCTCCGGCCGCCGGGGCCGTGCGTCCTTCGATGCCCTCACCCGGGCCCGTCGTCAGGGAGACGAACAGCGGGCAGCGCTCGCGCAGTTCCTCACCGGTGCCGACGTCCACGACGCGGCCGCGGTCGAGCACCGCGATCCGGTCCGCGAGGGCGAGGCTGGAGCGGCGGTGGGCGATCAGGAGCGTGGTCCGTTCGCGGGCGGGCTTCTTCAGGGCGGCGTGGACGGCCGCCTCGGTCTCGCTGTCCACGGCCGAGGTGGCGTCGTCCAGGATGAGCAGCCGGGGCTCGGGCAACAGGGCGCGGGCCAGGGCGATGCGCTGGCGCTGGCCACCGGAGAGGGTCACGCCGCGTTCCCCGACGACCGTGTCGTAGCCGTCCGGCAGCGCGCTGACGAAGTCGTGGGCCGCCGCCACCCGCGCCGCCGCCTCGACCTGTTCGTCCGTCGCCTCCGGATGGCCGTAGGCGATGTTGGCCCGGATCGTGCCGGAGAAGAGGAACGTCTCCTCGAAGACGATGCCGATCGCCGACCGCAGGCCGCGCAGCCGCAGCCCGCGGACGTCGCGCTCCGCGCCCGGCGGACCGATCCGCACCGAGCCGCCGTGCACGTCGTAGAACCGGGGCAGCAGCAGCGACAGCGTGGACTTGCCGGATCCGCAGGCGCCGACCACGGCCAGCGTCTCCCCGGGGCGGACGGTGAGCGAGACGTCGTCCAGGACGGGCTCCTGCCGCCGGTAGCCGAACCGCACCCCGTCCAGGCGTACGGCGAGCGGGCCGGCCGGCAGGTCGTCCGCGTCGGCCGCCTCCGTCACCGAGGGCTGAGCGTCGATGAGTTCGTAGACCCGCTCGGCGGCGGTCCGGCTCGTCTGCAGGCTCAGGAACAGCTGGGTGACGGCTCCGGCCGGGCCCACCAGCGAGGTGCTGTAGCTGGAGAAGGCCAGGAACGTGCCCAGGCTGAGCCGGCCGTTCAGGGCCAGCCAGCCGCCCAGGCCCAGGAGGGCCACCTGGCCGAGCCCGGGCAGCCCCACCATCAGCACCATGGGGCGGGCCTTGAGCGCGGCCACCCGGAGCTGTTCGGCGAACAGCCGGAGCGCCGCCCGCTCCAGCCGGTCCACCTCACGCGACTCCTGCCCGAAGCCCTTGACCACCCGGACCCCGGCGACCTGCTCGGCGATGTGCTGCGCGAGATCGGCCTGCCGCTCGCGGGCGGACCACGTCGCGGGCATCAGCACCCGCCCTGTTCGCGCTGTCACCAGCGCCAGCAGGGCGATCGCGGCGAGCGTCACCACGGTCAGCGGCAGCGACAGGTAGACCATCGCCGCGACCGAGAACACCCCCATCAGCAGGGCGCCCACGATCGAGGGCACCTCGGCGAGGAAGCGCCGCACCGCCTCGAGGTCCAGCACCGCGCGCGAGACCAGCTGCCCGGTGCGCAACCGGTCGTGCCGGGCCCCGTCCAGCCGCTGCACCGCGGCGAAGACCGCGCGCCGCAGGTCGTGCTGGACGCCCAACGCCAGCCGGTCGGTCGCGTAGTGGGCCAGGAACGAGCCGGCGAAGCGCAGCACGGCGAGGCCGACGAGCGCGGTGACGAAGACGCGCAGCGCCACCGTGCCGTCGCCCGCCGCGTCGTCCACCACGCGCCGGGCCACCAGCGGACCGGCCGCGCTCAGGGCGATGATCAGCAGCGAGGACATGACGGTGCACGTCGCGGCGGCCGGGTGCCGCCGGACCTGCCCGAGGAGCCGGACGGCCCACCGGGACGACGTCGCCGGAGGCGGGGTGCCCATGCGGTACCGGGCCCTCAGCTGCCCGACGGCACCACGACGCCGGCGGACAGCAGATCGCGCAGGACGCCGGCCGCGTCCTCCTCGGCCACGGCCCGCTCGACCTCGTACTCGCTCAGCAGCGCGGCCACCGCGCTGGTGAGGTCGCCGGAGTCGAGCACCGAGTCGAGCACGATCACCCCGCTGGGATTGAGGGTGAAGTACACCCCGCGCACTTCGTCGAGCAGCACGACGCCGTAGTCGGTCTGCACCTTGGAGACGTGCTGCGCCAGCTTGTACATCGTGTGGTCCTCCTACCTGGGGCGGACGTCGCCCACGGCGATCCCGCCGGGATTGCCGGCCAGGGCGATGGTCGCGGTGACGGTGTCGGTGGCGGTGTCGATGACCGAGACGCTGTCGCTCTCCCGGTTGGTGACGAGAACGCTGCGGCCGTCGGGGCTGACGGCGAGGTTCTCCGGGTTGTCGCCCACGGCGATGCGCACGGGCGGGGGAGCGGGGGCCGTGGTGCCCAGGGCCACGACCGACCCGGTGTAGTAGCCGCTGACGTAGCACCGCCGGCCGTCCGGGGCGAGCACGATCCCGAACGGGCCGGGATCGGTGGCCAGCGTGCCGACGACGGCACAGGCGCGCGCGTCGACGACCGGGACGGCGCCGCGGGCGCGGTCGGCGTCGGTGACGTACACCCGTGCCCCGTCCGGCGCGACGGTCACGCCGTTGGGGTGGCCTCCGACGGGCACCGTGGCGATGACGGTGTCCGTGGCGGTGTCGATGACCGACAGGTCACCGCCCTCGTAGTTGGTGACGTACACGCGCCGCCCGTCCGGGCTGACGGCAGGGTTGCCGGGGTTGCGGCCGACCCGGATCGTACGGGTCACGGCGCGCCGCCCGGTGTCGACGACCGACACCTCGTCGCTCCGGTAGTTCGTGACGTAGACCCGGGCGCCGTCCGGGGCGACGGCGACGCCTCCCGGGCCGCTGCCGACGGGCAGCGTCGAGGTGACCACGCCGGTGGCGGCGTCGAGGACCGAGAGCGTGCCGTCGTGGAAGTTCGCGACGTACACCAGGTCCCCTGCCGGTGCGACGGCGACCCCGAAGGGGCTCGACCCGACGCCGATCGTGTCCACCACGGAGTGGGACGCGAGGTCGATCACCGCGACCTGACCCGCCATCAGCAACGGTACGTAGGCGCGCGGCACGGTGTGCGTCATGCGGACTCCCCCTCCTCGCGGCGCGGGCGGCTCATGCGGTGGTACCCGGCTCCCAGGTGACCGGAAGCCGGGTGACTCCTTGCAGGCTGAGCGCCGGTTTGACGGGCAGCCGGCCGGCCGGGACCGCCGGCCGCAGGGTGGGGACGCGCGTCAGCAGCACGGTGAGCCCGACGGTGAGCTCCAGCCGCGCCAGGGCGTTGCCCAGGCACTGGTGCGGGCCGTGTCCGAAGGCCAGGTGGCCGCGCCCGGGCCGCGTGGGGTCGAAGACGTCCGGGTCGGCGAAGACGCGGCCGTCGCGGTTGGCCGCGGCCAGGGACAGCAGGACGCCGTCGCCGGCCCGGATCCGCACCCCGCCGCGTCCCTCGTCGCCGGTGGCGGCGAGGTCGATGTCGGCGGTGGCGACCCGGGACAGGAGGTCCGCTGTCGACACGTACCGCAGCAACTCCTCGACGGCGCCCGGCACGTCCCGCGGACCGGGCGGCGGCCCCTCCCGCCGGGCGGGGTGGGTGAGCAGGACCAGCGTGCCCACGGCGAGCATGTTCTCGGTCGTCTCGTGGCCGGCCACCAACAGCATCATCAGCGTGGCCAGCGCCTGGCGTGACGTCAGCTCTCCGGCGCGCACCCGCGCGGTCATGGTGCCCAGCAGCCCGTCCGCCGCCCCCTCGGCCAGGACCCGTTCCAGGTAGGGGGCCAGCTCGCCGATGCCGCGCTCGCCCCGGGCGAGCCGGGCACGGAAGGACGGCCGGTCCGCGGCCGGCACGCCGAACACCTCGGTGAGCACCCAGGCCGGCAGGGGCGCCGCGAAGTCCCGCACCAGGTCGGCCGGCGGCCCCGCGGCCAGCATCCGCCCCACCAGCACCCGCGCGCTCTCCTCGACGAACGGGCGCAGGGCCGCGACGCGCCGGGACCCGAAGTGCCCGAGCACCATGCGCCGGTGGACGCCCTGTTCCGGCAGGTCCATCTGGACGAACGTCCGCGTCCGCCGGCGGACCTCCCGGCTCGGCAGGAGCTCTTCGGGGACGTACGCCAGTTCCGGGTACCGCGGATCGGTGGCGTCCGCCGACATCCGCGGATCCGCCAGCAGCGCCCGCACCTCCCGGTGGCCGGTGACCAGCCATGCCCAGCGGCCCCCGGCCAGCGTCACCCGCGACGCCGGGCCCCGCGCCCGCAACCGCGCGTACTCCCCGGGCGGCCGGTACGGGCAGGTGCGCGGCATCGGCACCGCCGGCACCGATTCCGTCACCGTGCCGCTCATCTCTTCCCCCCTTCCGCCCGCCGCCCCGTCGTGCCCGCACTCAGCGCTCAACGGGTTCCACCCGCATCAGAATCCGCAGATAGCCCTCCGGTACGTCCTCCCCGACATCCCGGCCCTCGGCCCGCACCCAGGCGTGCGCGCCGAACGGCGGCATGACGCGCGGCCCCACGCACCAGGTGGGCCAGCTGCCGCGCATGCGGCACAGCAGGGCCGTGGCCAGGGAACGCGGCAGACAGCCGTCGGCCCCGCTGCACGTCCAGCTGGTCCTGACGACCATCGAGCGCGCCCGGCTCGCCTCGTCGTACGTCGCCGGACGGGCCCCGCGGCGCAGCAGGCACAGCACCTGCCGGATCCGGCGCGGCGAGCGGTTCTCCAGCCTCCGCGCCACGAACACCGCGACGCGGGTCAGCGTGCGGTCCCGCGGCGCCAGCGACCCCGGGTCGATGGAAATGGTCTGCTGAACGGTCATTCATCCTCCGATCAGGCCCGGATTCGTCAGGGTCTCCCGCTGTTCGCCTTCTCGTCGGCCGTCGTCCCGCCGGTTGTTCCCGCGTTGATTGCGCAGCCAGATCTCACAGGCGATGGTCGGCTCCAGACGCTGCGAGAAGGTTTCGACCTCGATCGGCCCGTAACACACCCTGCGCAGCTCTTCCGGGTCGGCGATGCCGAGCCCGGCCAATTCGCTGTCCTGCGCCAGTCCCACGAGCTGGTCACGGTGTTTGCGGCTGCCCAGCACGGCATTGGCGGGCGTGCTCGATTTCGTCGTCCTGCCCAGCGTCGCGTCCGGGACGATGCCGCGCATCGCCTCGACCAGCAACGGCTTGTACCTGCCCGGGTCGTACCGCTGGGAAATCTCCACGGAAAGGGCGGCGTCCAGCACCTGGTCGTCGAAGAAGGGGGCGCTCACCCGCACGCCGTCGGCCGCCGCGATCTGCTGGAAACCACGGGTGATCTGCGCGCCGGCGTAAAGGGACGACAGCGTGATGTGGACGCCGCGGTCGTCGTCGACGACCGGATCGCTCTCCGCCGCCCGGCGCAGCTCCCGCCGGACCCCCTCCACGGCCTCGTCGCTCAGCCAGGCGGGCAGCACGGGGAAGGTTCCCCAGCCGAACTCCGGCTGCCGCAGGTCGACCGTGTGCTCCGGCAGCTTGCGCGCCGCCTCCCGCAGCCAGGTGGCATAGCTCGTCCTGGTCAGGATGGAACGCGCCACACTCGGCCACGACCAGCGGTACTTGGCGGTGACCGCCCGCAGATAGCGCAGCCCCAGGGCGGGGTGCCGGCGCAGCAGCAACGGCAGCCACTGGTAGGCGGCCGTGCACACCTCGTCGCCACCGAAGCCGACCAGGTGCAGCCGCGGGCGGTGCGCCTCGCCCCGCCGCAGGATGTAGCGGTACGGCTCGCGGTTGTGCAGCATGAGGAAGGGTTCGTCGAACGGGTCGCGGGCGCCCAGGATGCCGTCGTAGACCAGGGGCACGTCCTCGGCGTCGAGCACCTCGTGCTCCACCGGGAACCCCGCCGCGCCCAGGCCGGCGGCCGTGCGCCGGGCCCAGGCCACGTCCTCGTCCAGCACGTCCGGCTGCGCGGCGGTCAGGGCGACCACCTGGGCTTTCTCCCGTGCCGCCAGCGACACCAGGGAGCTGGAGTCCAGCCCGCTCAGGTGCGCCGCGACCGTACGGCCCGGCGCGGCGCGCAGCCGCACCGCCCGCCCCAACGCCTCCCGTAGCGCCGCCGCGGCTTCGGGGAGCGAGGAGTGCGCGGGCGGCGGAGTCCACCACCGCTCGTGCCGGGTGCGGCCCCGCGCGTCGATCGTCAGACAGTGGCCGGGCCACACGGCCCGCACGGTGTCCCAGACCGGTTCCCAGCCCACCGGCCAGGGCGCGGACGTGAACAGCATGCGGGCGGCGACCCGCGCCGGATCGACGCTCGCCCCGGCGAGCCGGGCGAGCCGGTGCGCCTGGTCGGCGGCCACCGGCACACCGCCGACGGTCGCGTGGAACACCCGCCGCACGCCCGAGGCCGTGCCCTGCACCCGGACCGTCCCGCCGAACGACGCGATCAGGTGGACGCTGCCCGTCACCCGCGGGGCGAGGCCGTCGAGCCGGCGTGGATCGCCCATGCCGGCGAGCCGGTCCGCGAGCCACGCGCCGGTGACGTCGTGCTCGCCGAGCACCGCGACGGCACGTTCCCCCGTGCGTGCCGTCGCGATGTCCTCGTCGGCCCACGCCCCGACCAGCCACGCCCGGCCGGAGGCGTGCGGCAGCACACGCAGGCCGGGATGCTCCTCACGGAGCCTTCTCCCCACGGGAAGGGCGTCGTCGGTATCGGGCAGAACGACGAACCATGGGATGCCGGTGCGGGACACGGTGATGCACTCCTTAGACCCGGGGCCTCGGCTGCTGGGGCCGCTCGACTGCCCGGCCGGGCGGGAAGGTGGCGTGCAACGCCGCCGGGCGTCGCACGCCGGAAAGGACCGGTCGGAAAGACGTGTCCGAAAGATCAGTCGAGGTAGTTCGGGCCGATCCACTCCCACCACGGGCCGGGCTTGCGGCGGGTCCGGGCACGGAATCCTCCGGCCAGCACGAGTGTCGGACGTTCGTAAGCGCGCATCGCGATTCACCTTTCTGCGTACGGATTTCCGGTGGACTTGCTGCAACGGGCCCCGCCATAAAGCGTTTCCCGGTTTTCCCGGTTTCCCGGTTCTCGGGTTTCCGGCCCGTTGCCCCTCACCCTACGGACGCGCCCCGGCGCGCACTGACGGTCGTTCGACCCACACCGCCGGCCCTTCCCGCCGCACTGTCCTCAAGCCCTGCCCGGACCTGCGGGAAAAGGGCCGAATGGCCCTGTCATCCCGGGCCGTTCGGGCATTTCCGGGCGCTGACATACTGCCGTCGCCACGACGGAGCACAAGGAGACCCAGCCCGTGAACACCCCCCGGGGCAACGACTACTACGCGCTGCTGGCGCGCCACGACGCGATGCGGCTGCGCAGAGCCCTGCTCGCGCCGGAGAGGCCGGCACCGGGCGCGCTCCCCGCGCCCGCCGCGGCCGGCCCCTGCCGCGACGAGGCCGACCGGCGGCTGATCGCGGAACGACTGCACCTCGTCACGCCCTTCGAGGACCTCATCACCCACCTGTACGAGGCCATGTTCCGGCGCTGGCCCTACCTGCGGTCGCTGTTCCCGGAGTCGATGGCGTTCCAGCGGGAGCACCTCGCCCGGATGTTCGGCTACCTGACCGAGCACCTCGACCGGCCCGAGGAGGTGACCGCCACCTTCACCCGGCTCGGCCGCGACCACCGCAAACTCGGCGTCCGGCCCGTGCACTACGAGGCCTTCGAAGCGGCCCTCCGCGAAGCGTTACGCAAGCAGGCCGGCCACCAGTGGACCGACGCACTCGAACAGGCATGGCTGCGCATGCTGCGGTTCGCCGTGGACGCCATGGTCGCCGGCGCGGACGCCGCGCTCACCGAACCGCCCTACTGGGACGCGGTGGTGGTCGGCCACGAGCTACGACGACCGGACCTGGCCGTGCTGCGCGTGCGGCCGCACGAGCCCTACCCCTACCGGGCCGGACAGTACGCCGCGCTGGAGTCGCCGCTGCTTCCGCAGACCTGGCGGCAGTACTCGATGGCGTGCGCACCCCGCCCCGACAACGTCCTGGAATTCCACGTGCGGCGCACGGGCGCCGGCGGGGTGAGCGAGGCGCTGGTGAACCGCACGGGCGTCGGGGACGCCCTGCGGGTGGGGCCGGCGGCCGGAACGATGACGCTGGACGAGGACCTCTCGCGCGATCTGCTGCTGGTGACCGGCGGCACGGGACTGGCACCGGCCAGGGCCCTGCTGGAAGAGCTGGCCGGGCGCCGCACCGGACACCGGCGCGTCCACCTGTTCCTGGGCGCCCGCCACCGCGAGGACCTCTACGACGCGGACTGGCTGGCGGCCATGGAACGACGGCGGCCGTGGCTGCGGATCGTGCCCGTCCTCGACGAGGGGCCGGGCGCCGGCGGCCCGGTGGCCGACGCGGTGCACCGCCACGGCGACTTCGGCGACCACCGGGCCTACGTCAGCGGCCCGCCGGAGATGGTGGGCGCCACCGTGCGGCGGCTGCGGGAGCAGGGCCTGCCCGGCGGGCGCATCCACCACGACCCGGTCCTCGGCGCGGGCGACGCCCGGCGCTGAGCACCGCGCCGGGGCGCTCAGGCGTACGGGGCCGGTTCGGCGGTCCCCGCAGCGGTGTCGTCGGTCTCGGCGGCCAGGTGGTGGTCGACGCTGACGACGCCGTCCACGCTCTGGCAGAGCTGGACGAGCACCGGGACGAGGGACTTGCGCCGCACCGAGCCGCTCAGGCGCACCTGCCCGCCCGTGACCTCGACGCCGACGGCCGACGGCGGTTCGCGCAAGGTGCGCACCAGCACGTCCTCGATGATCTCCTCACGGATGGCCCGGTCGGTGCGCAGGAAGACGCGCAGCAGGTCACCGCGGCTGACGAGGCCCACCAGCCGGCCGGTGCCGTCGACGACCGGCAGCCGCTTGACCCGGTGCTCCTCCATGGCACGGGCCGCCTCCACCACGCTCCACTCCGGCCGGGCGCAGATGGCCGGGCTCGTCATCAGCCCCTCGGCGGTCGTCGCCGCGTGCTTCGCGCCCCCCAGCGGGCCCTGCGGATCCAGCTCGAACAGGCCGACCGGGTCCGGCTGCTTCGACGCCTTGGCCAGCAGGTCGGCCTCGGAGACCACGCCCACCGGCCGGTCCTGGGCGTCCACCACCGGAACCGCCGTGATGTCGTGCTCGTGGAGCACGTGCACGATCTCCGTGAACACGGTGCCGCGCTGGACCCGGACGACCGAGTGGGTCATCAGATCGCCAACGGTTCTGTGCTGCAACATCGTCCCGTCCTTTCGGTGCACCGGAAGAGCGGGCGCGGCGCCGCGGCCTTCCGGGAGTGCTTCCAGCCTCGCACACACTGATCGTTACCGTGGCCGAGCCCGCACCAAGGCGCCGGCGGCAAGCACGACGCGCCGCCCGGACCGGAGTGCGCGGGCCGGCGCGTACGTCATGATCGTGGTGTGCGTCCAGCCAGGAGGATCAGCAGGCTCACCCTCGCCGCGTGCGCCGCCACCACCCTCGCCCTCGCGGCGACGACGGGCCCCCGGCAGGCCGCCGCACGCGCCGGGCCGCACGCGCCGGCCTCCGCCGTGGCGTCACCGGGACCGGTCGCGTGGCTGTACGGCAGGGAGATCAGGAAGCTGCCCACGCCGGAGCGCCGGGTCGCCCTCACCTTCAACGCCGCCTGGGACGAGGCCGGCATCCCCGAGGTCCTGGACACCCTGCGCAGGCACCGGGCACCGGCCACCTTCTTCTTCACCGGCCGCTTCGCCGAGCGTCACCCCGGCGCCGTACGCACGATCGCCCGCCGGTGCGGCATCGCCAACCACTCCTACAGCCACCCCTTTTTCTCCCGGCTGTCCGCGGAGGACGTCGAGCACGAGGTGACCGCCACGGACCGGGCGCTGCGCGCGGCCTCGGGAGAGGTCCCCCTGCCCTTCTTCCGCTTCCCCTACGGGGAGACCACGCCCCAGGCGATCGCGCAGGTCAACTCCCTGGGCTTCGCGGACATCGAGTGGACCACGGACACCAAGGGCTACCTCGGCACGGCGGGCGGCATGAGCGTACGGCAGGCCCTCGCCCGGGTCGCCGACGTGCTCGGCCCGGGAGCCATCATCCAGATGCACGTCGGCTCGGCCGACGGCTCGGGCGAGGTCCTCGACGCCCAGGCCCTGCCACAGATCATCGATCTGATTCGCCGTCAGGGATATGAGGTGGCCGACCTGCGCACCCTCCTCCGGCCGCCGGACGCCCGGCCCTGACGCGTCAGCCGGGGTTCCCCGCGTGGGTCAGCGTCTCCCAGGCGACGAAGAGACCGTCGGTCCCCGGGCGCCCAGCCTGCCGCCTGAGCTCGGCGACCCGCTGGGCGTCCGGGATCGCGACGCCCTCCCGGCCGGTCAGGTGATTGAGGAGGACCTCCGTGTCCGGGCCCATCCGCGTGCTCAGCCGCCCGTCGCACAGCCAGGACGGCACGGCGTCGCCCAGCTGGTACCCCGCGTGGAAGGCGAGCGCCGCGCGCAGCCGCCGGCCGGCCTCGGCGTAGAGGTCGACGCCCTGGTGCCAGGCGGTCTCCGCGATGTGGCCCGTGGCGGCGAGCCCGTAGCCGACGTGGGTGAAGTTGCGGCAGGTCTCCTGGGCGAGGCCGTCGACGAACCGCCGCTGGCCGAACCAGTACGCCCTGACCTCGGCCGCCGTCCCGATGCGGCTGCCCGGGGGCCGCCTGGGCAGCCGCCCGTCCGTGCTCAGGTAGAAGTACGCCGGCACGCGGGCCCGGAACCGGTCCACGGCGTCCTCGAACGCGGCGTGGTCGTCGAGGAAGACGGCGATCGCCATGGTGGCGTCCGTCATGGTCAGTTCCCAGTTCCCGTTGTGGTCCGGGGCGCCGGCCGCGACCCGGGGGAGGTAGACGGTGCGCAGCATGGTGGCGAAGCGCCGCACGCGGCCCGGCGGCCAGTCGTCGTAGGTGTAGCGCATGATCTCCGCCGCCCGGGCCCAGGACGTACCCGCCCAGGCGGCCTGCAGCGCCGCGTTGCCCTCGGTGTGGTCGTCGACCACGGCGGACCACGCGTCCATGATCTGCACCGCCTTGCGGGCGTGCGCGCGGTCGTCGGTGATGTACCACAGCAGCGCGTGGGTGTAGGCGGCGATCGCGTCCTTGCGCTCCTCCACGCACCCCCGGCCGGGCCGGGAATCGGTCGGGCAGCTCACGACGGAGGTGGGCGCCGCCGTGTAGGAGAGGGAGCCGTAGGCGCTGTCGCGCATCGACCTGAACGCCGACCGCCAGGGCTCGGCCCTCCCGGTGGCCCGCACACGGACCTCCTCGAGCTGCTCCCGGCTGACCAGCACCCCGGGATGGGTGAAGCGGCCGGCCATCAGATGCCGGGGCGGGGCCGCCACCGGTATCGCCGTGCCTGCGGGCGCGGCGGGCGCGTTCACCGGTATGAGGGGGGTGAGCAGAGCCAGGAGGGCGGCGGCGAGGGATATCCGTATCAGCAGGCCGGTGCGGCTCGGCCCCGTCCGGAAGGACGATATGCGGCATGGTCCGGGCACGGCCCACCTCCGGTGCGACTGATGCAAGCGTCGCCTCCACCGACGGCCCCCGCCCCAGGTGTTGCGCCGATCGGTGGCCGCAGGTCAGCGCGCGTCCAGCCGCATGGGCAGGGTTTCGGGGGCGAGGACCGTCCTGGGCGCCGGGCGCACGGTGACACCGGGGACCGGGCGTGGCCGCCAGCGGGCCGCGATGGAGGCCACGGCCAGGCACGCCTCGGTGAGGGCGAAGGACTCGCCGACGCACTTGGTCGGCCCCGCCCCGAAGGGCAGGAAGGCCGTGCGGAGCGCCGCGGGCCGGTCCGCCGCCTCGGGCTGCCAGCGCTCCGGCAGGAAACGGTGCGGCTCGGGGAAGGCGTCGGCACGGCGGTGCAGGACGTAGGGGCTGAACAGCAGCAGGGCGCCCGCCGACAGCGCCCGGCCCGCCAGGGCGGTCTCGCGCGTGACGGTACGGGGGATGATCCACGCCGGCGGGTAGAGCCGGAGCGTCTCCTTCACGACGCGGGCGGTGTGCGCCAGCCGCGGCAGATCCTCCAGCCCCGCGCTCCCGCCGCGCAGCTCGGCGTCGACCTCGGCGTGCAGCCGTGCCTCGGCGCCCGGGTGGGCCGCCAGCAGGTGCCAGGCCCACGCCAGCGCGCCCGAGGTGGTCTCCGCGCCGGCCAGGACCAGGACGGCGATCTGGTCGTGCAGCTCCTGCTCGCTCAGGCCCGTGTCCGTCTCGTCCCGGGCCGCGAGCAGCCACGACAGTAGATCGTCCGGGCCCGTGCCCTGGGTCCGCCGGGCCTCGTCGACGATGCGCCGTACGTACAGGCGCCACCGGTCCAGCGCACGGGTGTAGCGGCGGTTGGCGGGGGTGGGCAGCACCGTGGTGAAGGGCAGGAGGTTGCGCCGGTAGACGCCGCGCAGGAAGGTGTCCAGGCACTCCCGCAGCCCGGCGGTCGTCCGCGCGTCGACGCGCGAGGAGAAGAGGGTGCGCACCGCCACGGACGTGGTGAGGGTGAACATCGCGTCGACCATGTCGACCACCTGACCGGGCCGCCACCCCCGCATGAGGACCGGGATCTCCTCGCGCATCACCTCCGCGTAGCGGCCGAGCCGCTCGCGGCGGAAGGCGGGCTGCACCATCAGCCGCTGCCGGCGGTGCGCCGCGTGCGAGCACGTGGCGAGGCCGTTGCCCATCTCGGCGCGCACCCGGTCGAACACCGGGCCCGTGCGGTCGAAGGTGCGGCCGTCGGTGAGCGCCTGCTGCGCCAGGGCGGGGTGGCACAGGACGTACACGCGCTGGAAGGGCGCCCTGACCTCCACCAGATCGCCGTGGGCGGGCAGCGAACCCAGAAAGCGCAAGGGGTCCCTGGCCAGCTGCGGAAAGTGCCCCAGCAGGGGCAGCGCCCCCGGCGCCCGCACCGGCGGCCGGACGGCGGAGGGATGCGCGGCGTCGTACGGCACGCCGTCCAGCTTAGGGCCGGGGCGGTGGCGCGCGGGCGAGGTCGCGGGGGCAGGCGCGGCGCCGTCAACGCGCGTGGCGTACGCGGATCGTGCGCAGGGCGGGATCCGCGGCGTCCGGGAGGTGCATGCCGGCGCCGACGCCGGTGCGCAGGTAGTCCAGCACGGGCGCCGTCAGGAGCTCACCGGGCACGGCCGCGGGGATGCCCGGGGGATAGGGGGTCAGCGTCTCCGCTGCCACCCGCCCGGCCGCCCGCTCCACGGGCACGTCCTCCACGGGCCCGAAGTAGGCCTCGCGCGGCAGGCACACCTGTTCCAGCCGCAGGTCGCCGGGGGAGGGCACGTGCACGGCCGGGGCCGGCCGCAGGGTGTCGGCCCGGTCGGCGACGTCCCGCAGGGCGGTGAGCAGGCCGGCCGTCGTCCCGTCGTCGTCGGCGTGGGTGAGCTGGGCGCTGACCCGCCGGTGGTCCGCGAGGTGGAGATCGACGCGATGGTGCGCGCGCAGCCGGTCCGCGACCCGGTAGCCGGTCGTGCCCAGGGCGTGCACGTCGATGACCACGGGCAGCGGGTCGAGGTCGGCGCCCGCCCCCGGGCCGGTGAGGTCGGCACGGTCGTTGACGTGCAGCCCCTCGATGAGCTCGATCCCGGCCCGGACCGCCGCGGCCAGCTCCAGCGTGTCGGTCAGCAGGTCCTGCCCGTGCAGCGCCATCTGCCGCCGCCAGCCGTCGATGCCGGCCAGGATGAGCACCGACGGGCTCGTGGTGCCCAGCAGGTCGGCGCGGGACCGGAGCGTGGCCGCGTCGATCAGCCCGCCCCGCAGATGGAACACCGATCCCTGCTCCAGGCCGCTGCCCATCTTGTGGACGCTCGTCACACAGATGTCGGCGCCCGCGTCCATGGCCCAGGCGGGCAGGCCGGGGTGGAAGGGCAGGTGCGCGCCCCACGCCTCGTCCACGACGAGGGGCAGCGAACGGCGGTGGCAGACCTCGGCTATCGCGGCGAGATCGGCGCAGGAGCCGTACGGCGTCGGGCTGGTGACCAGCGCTCCCCGGGCGTCGGGGTGGGCCCGCAACGCCTCGTCGAAGGCCCCGGCCGACGGGGGATGGGCGAGGTGGCGGCCCCCGTCCCACAGGGGATCGACCCACACCGGGCGGATCCCCGCCAGGATCAGGCCGGAGACCACGGACTTGTGCGCGTCGCGGCCGATGAGGAGCTTCTCGTGCGGGCCGGCGACGGCCAGCATCGCCGCCTTGACGGACAGGGAGCTGCCGCACGTGGTGAAGAAGGTGTGGTCCGCGTGGACCGCGTCCGCCATGAGCGCCTCGGCCCGCTCCTGCACGCGCCCCCGCGTGCGCCGGTCGTCCAGCCCGCCGCAGGCCAGCACGTCGGAGAGGAACACCGCCTCGCCCAGGCGGCGGCGCACGTCGGGATCGGCGCCCCGCGCCTGCTTGTGCCCGGGCGGTGTGAAGCCCAGCCGTCCCCGGCCGTGATAGTCGCCGAGCGCCTCCAGAAAGGGCGCCTGGGTGTGGTCCATCTGAAGATCCCTCCGCGGGAGGACACCGGAAGCGGGAAAGCGTGCTGCCGTACGGGTGACCTGCCGCGCCGGAGGGAAACGCCTGCCCGCGCCCCCTGTTCTGCCTAATCCTCCCCGGCCCGGCGATTAGCCGTCCGGCACGCCGGTTACCCATCAGCCGCGGTGTGGCGCGGCGGGCCCCGGGCGCGCGGCTTGACGAGGAGCGTGGTGGATGCTGTTCCCGACGTGGCGGCAGAGGGCCGCGGAAAGGGCGCGCGCGGCGGCGGTGACCGGATTCGGGGCGCTGGACCGGCGGCTGCCGGCGGCGGAGACCGCCGCGGCGCTGATGCGCAAGGCGTTCCCCGACCACTGGTCGTACCTGCTCGGCGAACTCGCCCTCTACAGCCTCCTGGTGCTCGTCGTCACCGGCTCCTACCTCACCCTGTTCTTCGACCCGAGCATGACCCAGACCGTGTACGAGGGCGCCTACGAGCCGCTGAAGGGCCTGCGCATGTCCCAGGCCTACGCCACCACGCTCGGCCTCAGCTTCGACGTGCGGGGCGGGCTGCTGATCCGTCAGGCGCACCACTGGGCGGCGCTGGTGTTCGTCGCCGCGATCGGCGTCCACATGCTGCGCGTCTTCTTCACCGGGGCGTTCCGCAGGCCCCGGGAGGCGAACTGGACCGTCGGGGTGACGTTGTTCCTCCTCGCGCTGCTGGAGGGCTTCTGCGGCTACTCACTGCCGGACGACCTGCTGTCCGGGACCGGGATGCGGACGGCGAACAGCATCGTGCTGTCCATCCCGTTCGCCGGTACGTACCTCAGCTCCTTCATCTGGCGCGGCCCGTACCCCGGCGAGATCATCATTCCGCGGCTGTACATCGTGCACGTGCTGTTCGTCCCCGGCGTGCTGCTGGCTTTGGTCGCCCTCCACCTCTACCTGGTGGTCTACCTCAAGCACACCCACTGGGGGGCGCAGGGCAGGACCAACCGCAACGCGGTGGGAGTGCCGATGTTCCCGCACTTCACCGCCAAGTCCACCGGCCTGATGACGATGCTCGCCGGGGTGCTCGTCCTCCTCGGCGCCCTCGCCCAGATCAACCCGGTCTGGAACTACGGCCCCTACCGGACCGATCAGGTCACCACCGGAGCGCAGCCGGACTGGTACGTGGGCTTCCTCGAAGGGGCCCTGCGCCTGATGCCGCCCTGGGAGAACGTGGTGGGCGGCCACACCCTGATGTGGAACGTCCTCATCCCCGCCGTGATCCTGCCGGGCGTGCTGTTCCTCATCCTGTACGCGTATCCGTTCTTCGAGAAGTGGGTGACCGGCGACCGCACGGAGCACCATCTGTGCGACCGGCCCCGGGACCGGCCCGCGCGCACCGGGCTGGGCGTGGCGGCGGTCGTCGCCTACGCGGTCCTGCTGCTGGCCGGCGGCAACGACGTGATCGCCTACTCCTTCCGGCTCTCCGTCGAGGCCCTGACCTGGACCCTGAGGGTGCTCGTGGTCGTCGGCCCCGTGCTGGCGTTCTGGGCGACCAAGCGGCTGTGCCTGGCCCTGCAGGCCCGCGACCGGCGGCGGCTTACGGAGGGCGAGGAGACCGGCGACGTGGTGCAGGACGTCTCCGGAGGGCTGGCGGAGGGCCATCACCGCATCTCCGCGCAGCAGGGCTACCGGCTGATGGTGCGCGAGGTCCCGCGGCCGCTGCCCGCCCCGCAGGGCCCCGTGCCGCGGCGGAGGCGGCTGCGGGCGGCGCTCAGTTCCTGGTACTACCGCGACCGCGTGGAGATGCCGGTCACCGCGGAACAGCGCAAGCAGATCGCGAGCAGGCTGGCCGAACCGGAGCCGGCGCCCAAGCGGCACTAGGCCCTGTCGTTGAACTGGAAGACCATGCCCATCACCCCGGCGGCGAGCACTCCCGTGGCCACCAGGAACAGCCACAGGCCGAAGACGACGCCCAGGGCGAGCACCGCGATGCCCAGGGCCGTCAGCGCCGGATAGGCGCTGTGGGGCGGGAAGAAGTCGAGCGGGCCCGCGCGCTCGGCCACCCGGCCCTCCTTGCGGTCCTCCGGCCGTGAGCCCCGGCGGCGGTAGTTCATGGTGAAGAAGAACGACATCAGCGCGGCCATCAGGAAGGACACCGTCAGCGCCGCCGTGCCCGCGGGCTCCCTGCCCGACCACCACGCGTAGCCGGCGCCGGTGAGGAGGAAGAAGCCGGCGACCCCGGCGAACAGCACCGCCTCGGCCTTCATGTGCTCAGCTCCCTGTGCGGGTCCCGGCTCTCCGCCTCGGGATGGTGCAGGTCGAACGCGGGGGAGTCCGAGCGCACCTGAGGCAGCGCGACGAAGTTGTGGCGCGGCGGCGGGCAGGACGTCGCCCACTCCAGCGACCGGCCGAAGCCCCAGGGGTCGTCGCTCTCCACCTTCGGCGCGTAGCGGGCGGTGCGCCAGACGTTGTAGAGGAACGGCAGCGTCGACAGGCCCAGCAGGAACGAGCCGATGGTGGAGAGGGTGTTCAGCGTGGTGAAGCCGTCGGCCGCGAGGTAGTCGGAGTAGCGGCGCGGCATTCCCGCCTCGCCCAGCCAGTGCTGCACCAGGAAGGTCAGCTGGAAGCCGGCGAACAGGGTGAAGAAATGGACCTTGCCCAGCCGTTCGTCGAGCAGCCGGCCCGTCCACTTGGGCCACCAGAAGTAGAAGCCGCCGAACATGGCGAACACGACCGTTCCGAACAGCACGTAATGCAGATGGGCGACGATGAAGTAGGAGTCGGTGACGTGGAAGTCGAGGGGCGGCGAGGCGATGAGCACGCCGCTCAGGCCGCCCAGCAGGAACGTGACGAGGAAGCCCAGGGCCCACAGCATCGGGGTCTCGAAGGTGATGCCGCCCTTCCAGAGGGTGCCGATCCAGTTGAAGAACTTCACCCCGGTCGGCACCGCGATCAGGAACGACATCAGCGAGAAGAAGGGCAGCAGTACCAGCCCCGTGGCGAACATGTGATGGGCCCAGACCACCGCCGACAGCATCGTGATGGCGATGGTGGCCCCCACCATGCCGAGGTAGCCGAACATGGGTTTGCGGCTGAAGACCGGGATGATCTCGGTGATCACGCCGAAGAAGGGCAGGGCGACGATGTAGACCTCGGGGTGGCCGAAGAACCAGAACAGGTGCTGCCACAGCACCGCCCCGCCGTTGGCCGCGTCGAAGATGTGCGAGCCGAACTTGCGGTCCGACTCCAGGGCGAGGAGGGCCGCCGTCAGCACCGGGAAGGCGAGCAGCGCCAGGATGGAGGTGAAGAGGATGTTCCAGGTGAAGACGGGCATGCGGAACATCGTCATGCCGGGCGCCCGCAGGCAGACGATGGTGGCGATGAAGTTCACCGACCCCAGCACGGTGCTCAGCCCGGCCACCACCAGCCCCATCGCCCACAGGTCGCCTCCCGCGCCCGGCGAGAAGACGGCACTGTTGAGCGGGGCGTAGGCGAACCATCCGAAGGCGGCGGCCCCGTCGGGGGTGAGGAAGCCCGAGACCACGATCAGGCCCCCGAAGAGGAACAGCCAGTACGTCAGGGCGTTCAGGCGCGGGAAGGCGACGTCCGGAGCCCCGATCTGCAGTGGCATCACGGCGTTGGCGAAGCCCGCGAACATGGGCGTCGCGAACAGCAGCATCATGACCGTGCCGTGGATGGTCACCAGCTGGTTGTACTGGGCGTTGCTGAAGACCTGCAGGCCCGGCCGGGCCAGCTCCGCGCGCATCAGCAGCGCCAGCAGGCCGCCCAGCAGGAAGAAGGCGAAGGCGGTCACCAGGTACATGTTGCCGATGACCTTGTGGTCGGTGGTGGTGAGATAGCCCAGGAGCCTGCTCCCCAGCCGGGTGCGGGCGTTGTCGGTGCTCTCCGACAGCTGGTCGGGCGGTGTCCGGTGATCCAGCTGCGGCATCGCCTCTCCATGTGCCGGGCGAAGTCTGCCGAGACCTGCCGTCGCGTCAGCGGGCGCCTCGTGTCTAGCCCTGATCACCGTGGCGCAAACCCCGCCTGCGCCATTCGGGCGTACGGCCGCGGCCGGGCCCGGGCGGGATGCGTTCACCCGGCCGGCAGGTCCTGCCCCCGGCTGTCGACGACCGCGCGCGCCAGGTCGGCCAGCTTGCGGTTGGTGTGCTGGGAGATGCGGCGCAGGACGCCGAAGGCGGTGTCCGTGTCGCAGCCCAGGACGTGCATGACGATGCCGCAGGCCTGGTCGATGACCGCCCGCGAGTGCAGGGCCGCGTCCAGCTGGTCGACGGTGGCCAGCGCCCGCCGGTAGCGGCGGTCCCGGGCGACGGTGTCGGTGAGGAGCTTGCCGAGCAGCGCCGACGGCCCCTGCGCGGCGTGCTCCAGGCCGCCCGGGCGCAGCCGGTAGACCGTCACCGTCACGGTCACCCCCGCACGGTGGAAGGGAAGCGTGGCACTGGCCCGTATGCCGGTGCCCAGCGCGCTGGCCCGGTAGCGCGGCCAGCGTTCGTCGGTGAGCAGGTCGTCCGCGCGGACGGGGGCGCGGGTGCCGACGGCCGTGGGGATGGGGCCCTCGGCGGCCCGCAGCTGCACCGTGACGAGGTCGGCCAGATCCGGATGGGTCGCCGTGGTGGGCGACTCGGCGGTGCCGTCCCAGACCGTGGTGGTGGCGCCGCAGGTACCCGGCACCAGCCGGGGAATCAGTTCGGTCACCTGTGCGATGCGCTGTCCCCACGGGGTCTCCGCCATGTCGCCGAGCAGCTCCGCGCCCGCCGACAGGACACCTGCCTGTGTCTGCGCGATGGCCTCCATAGGCAGGCGCATGCCCCCCCTTCGCGAGCGGAAACGGCGCCCGGCGGGAGCCACTCCGCTTCGGTTTCCCGCCCCTGCCCGGGGGTACCCGCGCCCCTGCCACCGGAAGCTGACAAGACGAAAAACGGACGACATGAAGCAGCAACGACGAGGCGACGAGGAGGGGAAGGAACGATGGACTGGCTGCGGTACGCGGCATGCACCCGTGAGGACCCCGACCTGTTCTTCCCGGTCGGAACGGTCGGCCCCGCCGCGCGGCAGCAGGAGGACGCCAAGAAGGTGTGCCGGCGCTGTCCCGTGCGCGCCCAGTGCCTGGACTACGCCCTGCGCACGGGGGAGAACTCCGGGGTGTGGGGCGGCACCTGCGAGGACGAACGCCGCAGGATACGCCGGCGCCGGCCCGAGTACGCCCGCCCCGCCCGGCGCCGCAAGGTGCCGCACTGACCGCCACGACGGCACCGCCCCGGTGTCCGGCGGGAGGTGAGTCTCCGTGAGGCCGGGAGACGGCGGCGGCGCGCACTATCGTTCCCCCATGACCGGTGGCGGGCGGGACGGCTTCGACGGGGAACTGGCGGACTTCCGCGGCAGGGTGCGTGAGCTCGAGGCCGTCCGCGGGCTGCCGCCGGACCGGCAACTGCGGGCCCTGGACGCCGCGCTGATCGAACTGCGCTACGCCGCCGACGTGCTGTGGCCGCGCCACGAGGAGCCGGCCCGCCGCACCCGGGCGGACGCCGGCGCCGGCCGGCAGGAGGAGCAGCTGCTGCGCGCCCTCTTCCAGCGGCTGCCCCTGCCGGTGGCGCTCCTGGAGGGCGACGGCGCGATACGCCGGCTGAACCAGGGGGCCGCCCGCCTGCTGGGCGTCGGCGCCGGATACGCCACGGGGCGTTCGCTCACGACCTTCCTGCAACCGGCCGACCGGCCGGCCCTGCGCACCCAGGCGGCCGCCGTCGCACGCGGCGACGGGGACCGCAGCGTCATGGCCGGACTGCTCGCACCGCCCGGCGCCGCCGCCGGCGAGCGCTGGCAGCTGACCCTCGTCGCGCTGCGCCCGCCGGGCGAGACGCGCAACGCCGTCATGGCGGTCTTCCAGGCCCCCGGCCACGATGCCGTGCACCGCCCGGCGGCCCCGGACGACGCCCCGGGCGGCGTCCCGGGCGACGCACGGCACGCCCTGTCGGCCGCCACCCGGGAGACCGTCCTGCTCGACACGCTCGACGAGGTGACGGCGGCCCTCCTGGCCGCCGGCCCGGGCCGGCCGGATGGGGTGCTGCGGGCGGTCACGGGGGCGCTGGGCGCGACCCTCGCCGACTGGGCGATCGCCGACCTCGTGGACGACACCGGAACGCTGCGGCGCCGCGCGGTGGCCGCCCCGGCCGGGCGCGAGGGCGACGGGACGGCCGCCGCGGTGCGGGCCCAGGATCCGGCCCAGTGCCCCGTGGTCGTCGAGGCCGCCGCGGGCGGGGTGGTCACGGTGCGGGTACGGGCCGAGGACGCCGGCTGCTTCGGCCGGGACGCCGCGGGCGAGGCGCTGATCACCCGCGCCGCGGTGGCCTCGCTGGTCTGCCTGCCGGTGCGGTGCCCCGCCGGTGTCCCCGGTCCGCCGGTGGCCGCGGTCCTGACCGTCTTCCGTACGGGCACGGCGGAGCCGGGGGAGCCGGGCGAGCCCGGCCCGTTCTCGATGGCGGAGGCGGGGGTGCTGGAACGGGTGGCGCGGCACACCGGGCTGGCGCTGGGGCGTGCCCTCGGGCCGCTCAGGCCCCGGCCGTGATCTCGGTGCGCAATCGCGCGCAGGTGCGGCTGAGCAGGCGCGAGACGTGCATCTGGGAGATGCCCAGCCGCTCGGCGATCTGGCGCTGCGTCAGGTCGCCGAAGAAGCGCAGGTAGAGGATCTCCCGCTCGCGCTCGGGAAGCCCGCGCAGCCGCGGTTTGACCGCCTCCCGGTCCACGACCCGCTCCATGCGGGGGTCGGCGCCGCCGAGGGTGTCGAGCAGTGCGCGCCCTTCGGAGCCGGGCCGCTCGGCCTCGAGCGAGAGCGTGGTGTAGCTGTCGATGGCGGCCAGGCCGATGCGTACCTCCTCCTCGGTCAGCAGGGCACGTTCGGCGATCTCGCGGACGCCGGGGCCCCGGCCGCCCGGGCCGGGCGGCAGTTCGTTGCGTACCCGGCGGACCCGGTTGCGCAGCTCCTGCACCCGGCGGGGCACGTGCACGCTCCACAGGTGGTCGCGGAAGTGCCGCTTGATCTCGCCGACCACGGTGGGCACGGCGAAGCTGGCGAAGGCGGTGCCGCGGCCGGGGTCGTAGCGGTGGACGGCCTTGACCAGGCCCAGGGCCGCGACCTGGCGCAGGTCCTCGGCGGACTCGCCGCGGCCCCGGAACTGCACGGCCAGGCGCTCGGCCATCGGCATCCAGGCGGTCACGGCCTCGCGGCGCAGCTCGTCGCGTTCGGGCCCCTCGGGCAGGCGGGCGATGCGGCGGAAGGTCTCGACGGTGTCGGGGGCGTCGTCGTGCGGATGGGTGGAAGGGCGCATGACAGTGACGGCTCCTCGGGGGGTGTCGGTCTCCCCGGGCCGGCGGTCGGATCACGTGCGGATGCCGGTGCACCGCCGCGCGGCCAGGGCAGGGGAGATCCTGCTGCTGCGGCGTGCCTCCGGTCCGAAGCACAGGATGCGGGTGCCCCGGTGTGCACAGCCCAAACACCCCCGCGTCCCAGGAGTGTTGCCCTTCACCCCATGGCGCCCCGGGGCCGTGCGCCCGCCGGACGCCCTTGGCGTAGAACTCCCGGCGGCCCACCAGCAGCGCCAGCACGAACAGGGCGGTGATCACCAGGGAGAACC
>NZ_JBEYZU010000004.1:0-455694 GCF_040646235.1 Streptomyces sp. NPDC046261
GGGCTGGATTTCTTGCCGGAACCGGCGGAAATCCAGCCCGTCCGGCGTTTGAGGACAAGGGGCCTGGGGGCTTGCCCCCAGGCCCGGCGCGGCTAGCGCCCCCGCAGCTCGCGGTAGCGCGCCACAAGGGCCGCCGTCGACGCGTCGAGGCCCGCCACGTCCGCGCCCTCCGTCAGCGCCGGCTCCACCCGCTTCGCGAGCACCTTGCCCAGCTCGACCCCCCACTGGTCGAAGGAGTCGATGTTCCAGATCGCGCCCTGGACGAAGACCTTGTGCTCGTACAGCGCGATGAGCTGACCGAGCACCGACGGGCTCAGCTCGCTCGCCAGGATCGTCGTCGTCGGGTGGTTGCCCCGGAACGTCTTGTGCGGGATCAGCTCGGCCGGCACGCCCTCGTCCGCGACCTCCTGCGGGGTCTTGCCGAAGGCGAGCGCCTGGCCCTGGGCGAACAGGTTCGCCATCAGCAGGTCGTGCTGGGCCACCAGACCCGGCAGCAGGTCGTCCACCGGCTTGGCGAAGCCGAGCAGGTCCGCGGGGATGAGCTTGGTGCCCTGGTGGATCAACTGGTAGTACGCGTGCTGCCCGTTCGTGCCCGGGGTGCCCCATACGACCGGGCCGGTCTCCCAGGCGACGGGCCGCCCGTCGCGGTCGACCGACTTGCCGTTGGACTCCATGTCCAGCTGCTGCAGATACGCCGCGAACTTCGACAGGTAGTGGCTGTAGGGCAGCACCGCGTGCGACTGCGCGCCGTGGAAGTTGCCGTACCAGATGCCCAGCAGGCCGAGCAGCAGCGGCGCGTTCTCCTCCGGCGGGGCGGTGCGGAAGTGCTCGTCGACGAGGTGGAAGCCGGCCAGCATCTCGCGGAAGCCGTCCGGGCCGATGGCGAGCATGAGGGAGAGCCCGATGGCCGAGTCGAAGGAGTAGCGGCCGCCGACCCAGTCCCAGAACTCGAACATGTTCGCGGTGTCGATGCCGAAGTCGGCGACCTTCTCCTCGTTCGTGGACAGCGCCACGAAGTGCTTGGCCACCGCCTCCTCGCCCGCGCGGAGCTCGGTGAGGAGCCAGTTGCGCGCGGAGGTGGCGTTGGTGATCGTCTCGATCGTGGTGAAGGTCTTCGAGGCGACGATGAACAGCGTCTCCTCGGCGTCCAGGTCACGCAGGGCCTCGTGCAGGTCCGCGCCGTCCACATTGGAGACGAAACGGAACGTCAGGTCGCGCGCGGTGTAGGCGCGCAGCGCCTCGTACGCCATCGCCGGACCGAGGTCGGAGCCGCCGATACCGATGTTGACGACGTTCTTGATGCGCTTGCCCGTGTGGCCCTTCCAGTCACCCGAACGGACCCGGTCGCAAAAGACCTGCATCTTCATCAGAACGGCGTGCACGGCCGGGACGACGTTCTGGCCGTCCACCTCGACCACCGCCGACTCCGGGGCCCGCAGGGCGGTGTGCAGCACCGCGCGCCCCTCGGTGTTGTTGATCTTCTCGCCCCGGAACATCGCGTCCCGCAGCTCGGCGACGCCCGCCGAGGCGGCCAGCTCGCGCAGCAGGCGCAGGGTCTCGTCGGTGACGAGGTGCTTGGAGTAGTCCAGGTGCAGGTCGCCCACGGTCAGGGCGTACTTCCCGGCCCGTCGCGGGTCGTTCGCGAACAGCTCCCGCAGGTGCACCTCCCCCAGTTCGTCGCGGTGCTTGGCCAGCGCGTTCCACTCGGGAGTCTGGTCGAGCCGGGTGCGGCTTCCTGCGTTCTTCTCGGACATCAGCCCACTTCTCCTCGGTAGCTGCCTCGCACAACCAAACCTAAATGATCGAAGCGGCCCGGCCGCACACCTGGTGGGGTGTACGGCCGGGCCGCTTCGGTCTTCCTTCGGTCCGGATGTCGCTGCTCAGATCTCCCCGCGGAGCTTGGCGAGCGCCTCGGCGAGGATCGCCTCGCCATCGGCGTCGCTGCGCCGCTCACGGACGTACGCGAGGTGCGTCTTGTACGGCTCGGTGCGGGGCGGGTCCGGCGGGTTGTCCCGGTCCTGACCGGCCGGGAAGCCGCAGCGCGGGCAGTCCCAGGTGTCCGGCACCTGTGCGTCGCTGGCGAAGCTCGGCTGCGTCTCGTGCCCGTTCGAGCACCAGAAGGAGATGCGGAGGCGCGGTGCTGACTCGCCCCGCTCGGCCTCCCCCATCGGCCCCGCTCCGACCCGGCTTCCTCGGATCGCGTTGCCACTTGCCACGGTCGTAACTCCCTGCGTGATGGTGCTGCACTGTGCCGGAATGAGCGGCTGCGCCGCGGGCGCCCCAGTCTACGTAAGGCCCAACGCGCGTCCAGTGGCAGGAGTTACAGCCCGCCCGGAAGAACGCGCGCCCCATCATAGGCCGCTGATACGACAGTACGTCAGCTGTCGAGCTTCATCAGCAGGCCGAGCGCGACGATGCAGGCGAACCAGAGCAGACCGACCACGATGGTGATCCGGTCGAGGTTGCGCTCGGCGACAGAGGAGCCGCCGACGGAGGACTGCATGCCGCCACCGAACATGTCGGACAGGCCGCCGCCCTTCCCCTTGTGCATGAGCACCAGCATCATCATCAGCAGGCTGAAGACGATGAGGGCGATCGAGAACCCGATGACCACGGCTGGACCAACTCTCTCGGACTGACTCGGATGGAGAACACTGCGGGGCCGGGGGCGCCAAGCGCGCCGGTCCCGGCCCCGACAGGGTACGACGGGGAGCGCCCGTCGTCATAGCTGCTGCTGATCGTCTACTGGTCGCGGAAGCGAACGATCTTGACGAATTCCTCGGCGTCCAGTGCCGCGCCGCCCACCAGGGCGCCGTCGACGTCGGGCTGGGCCATGATCGCCGCGATGTTGCCGGCCTTCACGGAGCCGCCGTACTGGATGCGGACCTTCCCGGCCAGCTCCTGGTCGTAGAGCTCGGCCAGACGGGCGCGGATGGCCCCGCAGACCTCCTGGGCGTCCTCGGGGGTGGCGACCTCGCCGGTGCCGATCGCCCAGACGGGCTCGTAGGCGATGACGATGCTCTCGGCCTGCTCGGCCGGGATGTCCTTCAGGGCGCCGTCGACCTGCGCGAGGGTGTGCGCGACCTGGTTGCCGGCCTTGCGGACGTCCAGGCCCTCGCCGACGCAGAGGATCGGGGTGAGGCCGTGGCGGAAGGCGGCCTTCACCTTGGCGTTGCAGAGCTCGTCGCTCTCGCCGTGGTACTGGCGGCGCTCGGAGTGGCCGACGGCCACGTAGGTGCACTTGAGCTTGGCGAGCATCGCGCCGGAGATCTCCCCGGTGTACGCGCCGGTGTCGTACGCCGAGAGGTCCTGGGCGCCGTACTTGATCTTCAGCTTGTCGCCGTCGACCAGGGTCTGCACCGAGCGCAGGTCGGTGAAGGGGGTCAGGACGGCGACCTCGGTGCCCTCGTAGTCCTTGTCGGCGAGCGCGAAGGCGAGCTTCTGGACGTGGGCGATGGCCTCGAGGTGGTTGAGGTTCATCTTCCAGTTGCCCGCCATCAGCGGGGTGCGTGCACTCACAGTGGTTCAGTCCTCCAGTGCGGCGAGGCCGGGGAGCGTCTTGCCCTCGAGGTACTCGAGGCTGGCGCCGCCACCGGTCGAAATGTGGCCGAAGGCGTTCTCGTCGAAGCCCAGGATGCGCACGGCGGCGGCCGAGTCGCCACCGCCCACGACGGTGAAGCCGTCGCAGTCCAGCAGGGCCTGGGCAACGGCCTTGGTGCCGTTGGCGTAGTCGGGGTGCTCGAAGACGCCCATCGGACCGTTCCAGAAGACGGTGCCGGCGTCGGCGAGCTTCGAGGCGTAGAGCTCGCGGGTCTTCGGGCCGATGTCCAGGCCCTCCTTGTCCGCCGGAATGGCGTCCGAGGCGACGAGCTCGGGGTTGGCCGGGGCCTTGGTCTTCAGGTCCGGGAAGTCGGCGGAGACCATGACGTCGACGGGGAGGACGAACTCCACGCCGCGCTTCTCGGCACGCGCCAGGTACTCCAGGCAGACCGGGATCTGGTCCTCCTGCAGCAGCGAGATGCCGACCTCGTGGCCCTTGGCCTTGAGGAAGGTGTACGACATGCCGCCGCCGATGAGGATGCGGTCGGCCTTCTCCAGCAGGTTGTCGATGACACCCAGCTTGTCGGAGACCTTGGCGCCGCCCAGGACGACGACGTAGGGCCGCTGGACCTCGTCGGTGAGCTTCCTCAGGACGCCGACCTCGGTGGCGATCAGGTCGCCCGCGGCGTGCGGCAGGCGCGCCGGGAGGTCGTAGACCGAGGCGTGCTTGCGGTGCACCGCGCCGAAGCCGTCGCCCACGTAGACGTCGGCCAGCGACGCGAGGGCGTCGGCGAAGGCGCCGCGCTCGGCGTCGTCCTTGCTGGTCTCGCCCGCGTTGAAACGGAGGTTCTCCAGCAGCGTGACCTCGCCGTCGCCGAGAGCGGCGACGGTGGCCTTCGCGCTGTCACCGACCGTGTCGGTGGCGAACGAGACGTTCTGGCCCAGGATCTCGCCGAGGCGCTCGGCGGCCGGGGCGAGGGAGAACGTGGGGTCCGGGGCGCCCTTGGGACGGCCGAGGTGGGAGGCGACGATCACCTTGGCGCCCGCCTCGGCGAGCTTGGCGATCGTGGGGGCGACGGCGCGGATGCGGCCGTCGTCGGTGATGGTGGTGCCGTCGAGGGGCACGTTCAGGTCGGCGCGGACGAAGACCCGCTTGCCCGCGAGACCGTCCTGGATGAGGTCGTCGATCGTCTTCATGCAGTGACTCCGGTTGGGGGCCCTCCCGGCGGTGGCCGGGGGAGTCCGTGAGTGTCATGGGACGGGGCTCGTACGACGCTTCATCGCGTCGCACGAGCCCCGTCCCCTACATCCGTTGCCTGCGAACTATGCCAGTCGCGTCAGGCAGCGATCAGAGCTGGCCGCCGACGAAGACGGTCAGGTCCACCAGGCGGTTGGAGTAGCCCCACTCGTTGTCGTACCAGCCGACGACCTTGACCTGCTTGCCCTGAACCATGGTCAGGGAGGAGTCGAAGGTGCAGGAGGCCGGCCAGTTGACGATGTCCGAGGAGACGATCGCGTCCTCGGTGTACTCGAGGATGCCCTTGAGCTGACCCTCGGCGGCCTTCTGGAAGGCGGCGTTGATCTCTTCCTTGCTGGTCTCGCGGTCGAGCTCGAGGACCAGGTCGGTGACCGAGCCGGTGGGGACCGGGACGCGCATGGCGATGCCGTCCAGCTTGCCCTTCAGCTGCGGCAGGACCAGGGCGGTGGCCTTCGCGGCACCCGTGGAGGTCGGGATGATGTTCTCCGCGGCGGCGCGGGCGCGACGCAGGTCGGAGTGCGGGAAGTCCAGGATGCGCTGGTCGTTGGTGTACGCGTGGACCGTGGTCATCATGCCCTTGACGATGCCGAAGCTCTCGTCGAGAACCTTGGCCATCGGCGCCACGCAGTTGGTGGTGCAGGAGGCGTTGGAGATGACGTGGTGGTTGGCCGCGTCGTACTTGTCCTGGTTGACGCCCATCACGATGGTGATGTCCTCGTTCTTGGCCGGGGCCGAGATGAGGACCTTCTTCGCGCCGGCGGCCAGGTGCTTGGCCGCGTCCTCGCGCTTGGTGAAGATACCGGTGGACTCGATGACGATGTCGGCGCCGAGCTCGCCCCACGGGAGGGCGGCCGGGTCGCGCTCGGCCATCGTCTTGAAGGTCTGGTTGCCGACGGTGATCGAATTGTCGGTGTGGCTGACCTCCTGCTTCAGACGACCCAGGATGGTGTCGTACTTCAGCAGGTGCACCAGGGTGGCATTGTCGGTCAGGTCGTTGACACCGACGATCTCGATGTCCGCACCCTGCTCCAGGAGCGCGCGGAAGTAGTTACGACCGATACGGCCAAAGCCGTTGATGCCTACGCGGATCGTCACGAACCGATCTCCTCGTTGGTGTGCCGGACTGTCCGCCGGCGGGCTGTATGGGATGTCCCCGACCACCACCGACCCTACCTCTAACAAGGGAGGTACGTGACATTGGCGGCGGGGTTCTCGCACCGCGCTCAGCCGTGCTCAGAGGCGCTCAGCTGCTGGTCAGGCGCCGATGGCGCGCAGCGCGGCGCCGACCAGCACGGCCCGCTCACGCGGGTCGGCCACATGCTCGAGGCCGAAGCCCAGCAGGACGGTGTCCCGGGTGGTGACGGCCGCGGCGACACCGGCAGACCCCGCCGAGTCGTCACTCTGCGTCACCAATGATCGGTACTCGCCGGCCGCCGCGCTGCGGAACTGCGGAAAGGCGTCGGGCGGCAGCTGCTCGGAGATCGGACGGTAGGCCCCGGCGGCCTCCAGCGGGCCCGCGCCGGTGCCCAGGGCGGCCGTGGCGCCCGTGAGCTCGCCGGCGCCGGTGAAGCGCGTGGCCTGGGCGACCTGGGTGCGGGCGCCCGCGCCCAGGACGTACTGGGCGAAGTCGTCGGTGTCGGCCGGGCCGACCCGCGAGCTGCCGCCCGCCCGCACCCCGGCGGTGATCAGCTTGCCGCCCTCGTTGACGAAGTCGCGGACGGCCAGCAGGGTGGCGCCGTCGGGGCGGGAGGCGCCGGTGTACCACAGCACGGTGTCGTAGTGGGCGAGGACGCCCAGCGCGGGGGGTGCGCCCTTCCGTGCGACGTCCCAGACGGCGGCCTTGCGGCCGTTACCGGCCAGGGCCTTGGTGTACACGCCGGCGTCGCGCGCCGCCTCCTTGCCGCCTTCGTCGGCGATTACCAGGGTGTCGGCGCGGGGTGTGCGGGCCACGGTGTAGGTGAAGGGCTCGCTGGCGGTGGCTCTGCCTTCGCGGGTGCGACCGGTGAACCAGACGCTGACGGTGGAGCCGGGGCCGGCGCCCTCGACGGTGGCGCGGTACTGGTCGAAGCGGATGTTGTCCTCGCCGCCGTAGCGGTCGCCGCCGTCCCAGGCCTCGAGCTCCTCGGTGTGCGTACGGCCGCCGTCGACGCGGTAGTTCAGGTGCTTGTCCCGCACGCTCTTGCGGGCGGTGACGGCGACGGTCTGGTCGCCGCCGCGGGCGTAGGAGGTGGTGAAGGCGTGCGGGGTGAAGTCGGGGGCGTCCAGGCCGACGGCGGAGGCGGGGCGGTCGCCGCGGGTGGCGGTCTCGGCGATGGACAGGGCGAAGGGGATGTTCTTCGCGAACTCCTGCTGGATCAGCTTCTCGTCGTCGGGGAAGGTGAAGGAGGACCGGCAGTCGGCGGGGTCCCAGCGGTCGTCCGGGTCCACCTTGGAGGCAGTCTGGCAGGTCGACATCTCAGGGGTGAACATCATCGTGCCGTTGGCGTTGGCCGCGTGGCCGTCGGCCTCACCGTTGGTGGTGTAGAGCTCGGAGGAGAGCTGGGGGTGGTAGCCGGGTATCGCGGGCTTCTCCGGGGTGCCGGCGAGGGCCTTGTAGAGGACGTCGTCGGGGGTGGGCGTGGCGACCTGCCAGCCGACGCCGTAGAGGATCAGCTCGGCCGCCGAGTGGTAGTTGACGGCGTAGCGGAAGCGGTGGCGTTTTTCGAAGGCGTCGACGGCCTTGGTCTCCGGTTCGGAGGAGGCGCTGGGGCCGCGGTAGGTCTCGGAGGCCGGGCGCGGGGAGGAACCCTCGTTGTCGTAGCCCCACTTGTACGCGTAGTTGCGGTTGAGGTCGACGCCGTCGCCGGGGGTGATCTTCCCGTCGCCGTTGTTGTCCCGCAGGTTCTTGCGCCACAGCCGGGTGGCGGGGCTTTCGAAGGTGTAGTCGTAGCCGTCCGGGTTGGCGGAGAGCACGAACCACAGCTCGGTGCGGTCCACGATCCGGGTGATCCGCTCGTCCTTGCCGTAGCGGTCGAGGTAGTGGTGCATCAGCCGGCGGGTCATCTCGGGGGTGATCCACTCCCGGGCGTGCTGGTTGGACATGTAGAGGACGGCGGGTTTGGCGCCGTCGGGGCTCTTCGCCGCGTTCCTGGAGAGCTTGAGGGCGAGGATGTCCTGGCCGCGCACGGTCTTGCCGATGCTGACGACCTTGGTGAGCCCGGGGTGGGCGCGGGCGGTGTCGGTGATCTCCTGCCGCAGGCCGTTCCTGCCGCTGTACGGGCGGAAGACGCCGTCGCCCCGGTCCTTGAGGTTCTCGCGCACGCGCGGCGAGAGGCGCTTCTCGGTGAGGTCGACGCCCTTCCGGCGCAGCTCGTCCGCCTGTGGTGCGGTGAGGTGGAGCTCGACGGGTGCCTTCTTGCCGTCGGGTATGCGTCTGCCCAGTTCGTGGCCGTCGACGCCGGCCTCGAGCAGGAGCGGGACCTGTGCGGCGGTGACGTCCGCGGTCCATACGGACAGGGTGTCCGGGCCGGCCGCTGCCGCGGCCGTGCCCGTCGCCGGTTGTGCCTGGGCGAAGGGTGCCGCGGCGAGCCCGCCGAGTAACAGCGAAGCCACCACGACGCCTGTGCGTGTCTTTCTTGCCTTGTGTCTCATGAGCCCCCCTTGCCGTTGCCTGCCACGGGAGTGGATGGACGCCAGGCTCGTGACACAGCATGATCATGTCAACGGTGCGTTTTGCGCCCGCCCTCGCGGCATGACGCCCCCGCCGCCTTTGACGGGCGACAGGGGCGAGCGGGAACGGAGCGGGCGCGGCGGCGGGTCAGCCGACCATGCCCTCGGCCATCTCCTCGGACAGGTCCGAGAGGTCGGAGAGGTTGGACTCGGTGCCGGGGATGCCCAGGTCCTGGGCACGCTTGTCGGCCATGGCCAGCAGGCGGCGGATCCGGCCGGCGACGGCGTCCTTGGTCAGCGGCGGGTCGGCCAGGGCGCCCAGCTCCTCCAGGGACGCCTGCTTGTGCTCCATGCGCAGGCGTCCGGCCGCGGCCAGGTGCTCGGGGACCTCCTCGCCGAGGATCTCCAGCGCCCGCTGGACGCGTGCGCCCGCGGCGACGGCGGCCCGCGCCGAGCGGCGCAGGTTGGCGTCGTCGAAGTTGGCCAGGCGGTTGGCGGTCGCCCGCACCTCGCGGCGCATGCGCCGCTCCTCCCATGCCAGCACCGACTCGTGGGCGCCGAGCCGCGTCAACAGCGCGCCGATCGCATCACCGTCCCGGACGACCACGCGGTCCACTCCGCGCACCTCCCGGGCCTTGGCGGCGATCTGGAGTCTGCGGGCCGCGCCGACCAGCGCCAGCGCCGCCTCGGGGCCGGGGCAGGTCACCTCCAGGGAGGAGGAGCGGCCGGGCTCGGTGAGCGAGCCGTGGGCCAGGAAGGCACCCCGCCAGGCGGCCTCCGCGTCACAGGTGGCACCGGAGACGACCTGCGGGGGCAGCCCGCGGATCGGACGGCCGCGGCCGTCGACCAGTCCGGTCTGGCGCGCCAGCTGGTCACCGCCCGCCACCACCCGCACCACGTACCGGCTGCCGCGGCGCAGCCCGCCGGGGGCCATCACCACCAGGTCGGAGGCGTGTCCGAAGATCTCGAGGATGTCCTTGCGCAGCCGCCGGGCCGCGATCCCGGTGTCCAGCTCCGCCTCGATCACGATGCGCCCGCTGACCAGGTGCAGCCCGCCCGCGAACCGCAGGATCGCCGAGACCTCCGCTTTCCGGCAGCAGGTCCGGGTGACGGGAAGCCGGGAGATTTCGTCCTTCACCGCTGCCGTCATCGCCATGGGCCGATCCTTCCATGCATCCGAAAAATACGGTCGTACGCGGCGGCCAACAGCTCCGGGTCGTGCGTCGGGCAGCCGTCGGGCGAGGCGACCGGCGCCAGCTCGACCGTTGCCCCGAGCCGCTTGGCGGCATCGGTGAGGCTGTCCCGGTCGGGCACGGCGGCCTCGTCGGCCAGCACCACGTCCAGGGCGAGTTTAGGGGCGTGTCGGGCCAAAACCTCCAAATGACGCTGCGGGGAGAAGCCATCGGTTTCCCCGGGCTGTGGTGCGAGATTCAACGACAGCACCCGGCGGGCCTTGGTCTCCTGCAGCGCGTGCAGCAGCTCGGGCACCAGCAGGTGCGGGATGACGGAGGAGAACCAGGAGCCCGGGCCGAGCACCACCCAGTCCGCGTCCAGCACCGCCTCCACGGCCTCGGGCACCGCCGGCGGGTCCTCCGGGACGACGTGCACGGACTGCACCTCGCCGGGGGTGAGCGCGACGGTGGCCTGGCCGCGCACGGTGGTGACCTCGTCGGGAGCGGCCGGGTCGTGGCCGCGCACGAGCGCCTGGAGCTCCAGCGGGACCGCCGACATGGGCAGCACCCGGCCGTGGGCGCCCAGCAGCTTGCCGACCAGGTCCAGGGCCTGCACATGGTCGCCCAGCTGCTCCCAGAGGGCGACGATCAGGAGATTGCCGACGGCGTGGCCGTGCAGCTCGCCCTGGCTCTCGAAGCGGTGCTTGATCACGCGCGCCCAGGTCTGGCCCCAGTCGTCGTCCCCGCACAGCGCCGCCAGGGCCTTGCGGAGGTCGCCCGGGGGCAGCACCCCCAGCTCGTCGCGGAGCCGGCCGCTGGAGCCGCCGTCGTCGGCGACGGTGACGACGGCCGTCAGGTCCCCGGTGATCCGGCGCAGCGCGGCGAGGGAGGCGGACAGCCCGTGGCCGCCGCCGAGGGCGACGACCTTGGGCTGCGCGCCACGGTTCGTACGGCCCTCGGCGCCGCCGCGCGCACGGCCGGGGACCAGCTTGCGGACGCGGCGCATCCGGAAGGTGCGGCCGGTCACTCGCGCCCCATGTCCCGGTGGACGACGACGGTCTCGACACCCTCCGAGACGAGGCGGTGGGCGAGCTTCTCGGACATGGCGACGGAGCGGTGCTTGCCGCCGGTGCAGCCGACCGCGATCGTCACGTAGCGCTTGCCCTCACGGCGGTAGCCGGCGGCGATGAGCTGCAGGAGCTCGGTGTAGCGGTCGAGGAACTCCTTGGCGCCGGGCTGGTTGAAGACGTAGCCCGACACCTCCTCGTTGAGGCCGGTGAAGGGGCGCAGCTCGGGCACCCAGTGCGGGTTGGGCAGGAAGCGGCAGTCCACGACGAGGTCGGCGTCGACGGGCAGGCCGTACTTGTAGCCGAAGGACATGACGGTGGCGCGCAGCTCCGGCTCCTCCTCGCCGGCGAACTGGGCGTCCATCTTGGCGCGCAGCTCGTGGACGTTGAGGCTGGAGGTGTCGATGACCAGGTCGGCGTCGCCGCGCAGCTCGCGCAGCAGGTCGCGCTCGGCGGCGATGCCGTCGACGATGCGCCCGGAGCCCTGCAGGGGGTGCGGGCGGCGCACCGACTCGAAGCGGCGCACCAGGGCGTCGTCGGACGCCTCCAGGAAGATCACCCGCCGCTTGACCTTCTTGGCGGCGAGGTCCGCGAGGGACTCGCGGAGGTTGTCGAAGAAGCGCCGGCCGCGTACGTCCACGACCACGGCGATGCGGGCCACGTTGCCCTGGGAGCGGGCGCCGAGATCCACCATGGTGGGGATCAGGGCGGGCGGCAGGTTGTCCACGACGAACCAGCCGAGGTCCTCCAGACACTTGGCGGCGGTGCTGCGGCCCGCCCCCGACATGCCGGAGATGATGACCAGCTCGGGGATGCCCGCCGCCTCGCCGGTCGCGTCCGCCGTCGTGCCCGTACTCACCTTTGCTCCGTCCCGGTCGGTCACGTTCATGCTGTCTTCCCCCGTTCTGCCGACGGCGCCTTCGGCGCCGTCCTCTCTTCCATACTGCGGGTTTCCCGGGCCCACGGCCCGGGCCGCGGGCGGCGCCGGTCCGTGCGCCGTCCGCGGGAGCCGTCCTGTGCGGCCAGGTCCATCATTCCTCCGCGTCGTCCATGATCTCGCCCGTCGTCATGTTGACGGCCGGGGCGGGGGGCGCCGCCTGGGCGAGCGCGGCGGCGATCGTCTCGGCCGTCTTGCGGCCGATGCCGGGCGTCTCGCAGATCTGCTCGATCGTGGCGGCGCGCAGCCGCTTGAGCGAGCCGAAGTGCTTGAGGAGCGCCTGTTTGCGGGTCTCACCGAGGCCGGGCACCGCGTCGAGCGGGCCGGCCCTGAAGGTCTTGGCGCGCTTGCTGCGCTGGTAGGAGATGGCGAAGCGGTGTGCCTCGTCACGGACGCGCTGCAGGAAGTACAGGCCCTCGCTGGTGCGCGGCAGGACGACCGGGTCGTCCTCGTCGGGCAGCCAGACCTCTTCCAGCCGCTTGGCCAGGCCGCAGACGGCCACGTCGGTGACGCCGAGCTCGTCCAGGGCCCGCTTGGCGGCCATGACCTGCGGCTTTCCTCCGTCGACGACGACCAGCTGGGGCGGGTAGGCGAAGCGCTTGGGCTTGCCGTCGTCCGCCGGGAGCGGCTCCTCGATCTCGCCGCCGGGGGCCTCCTCGGTCCACTCCCCCGTCTTCATCTTCTCCTGGAGATAGCGCCGGAAGCGCCGGCCCACCACCTCGTGCATGGAGCGGACGTCGTCCTGGCCGGCGAAGCCCTTGATCTGGAAGCGGCGGTACTCGCTCTTGCGGGCGAGGCCGTCCTCGAAGACCACCATGGACGCCACCACGTCCTGGCCCTGCAGGTGGGAGATGTCGAAGCACTCCACGCGCAGCGGTGCCGAGTCCAGGCCGAGGGCCTCGCTGATCTCCTCCAGGGCCCGGGAGCGGGTGGTCAGGTCGGAGGCGCGCTTGGTCTTGTGCAGCACGAGCGCCTGCTGGGCGTTGCGCTGGACCGTGGCCATGAGGTCCTTCTTGTCGCCGCGCTGCGGGATGCGCAGGTCGACGCGGGAGCCGCGGCGTTCGGCCAGCCACTGGGCGACGGGCCCGGCCGGGTCGGGGAGGGCGGGTACGAGCACCTCCTTGGGGACGGCGTCGCCGCTCTCCTCGCCGTAGAGCTGCTGGAGGGCGTGCTCGACAAGGCCCGCGGTGTCGACGGCCTCGACCTTGTCCGTCACCCAGCCGCGCTGGCCGCGCACGCGACCGCCGCGCACATGGAAGATCTGCACAGCCGCTTCGAGTTCGTCCTCGGCGACCGCGATCAGGTCGGCGTCGGTGGCGTCGGCGAGGACGACGGCGTTCTTCTCCATGGCGCGCTTGAGCGCCTCTATGTCGTCCCGCAGCCGGGCCGCCTTCTCGTACTCCATCTCTTCGGCCGCATCATGCATCCGCTGTTCCAAACGGCGGATGTACGCGCCGGTACGCCCGGCCATGAAGTCGCAGAATTCCTCGGCCAGTTCGCGGTGCTCCTCGGCGGTGACGCGGCCGACGCAGGGGGCGGAGCACTTGCCGATGTAGCCGAGCAGGCAGGGGCGGCCGATCTGGGCGGAGCGCTTGAACACCCCGGCCGAGCAGGTCCGTACGGGGAAGACCCGCAGCATCAGGTCGACCGTCTCGCGGATGGCCCACGCGTGGGCGTACGGGCCGAAGTAGCGCACGCCCTTCTTCTTGGGGCCGCGCATGACCTGCACGCGGGGGAACTCCTCGCCCAGGGTGACGGCGAGGGAGGGGTAGCTCTTGTCGTCGCGGTACTTCACGTTGAAGCGCGGGTCGTACTCCTTGATCCAGGAGTACTCGAGCTGGAGCGCCTCGACCTCGGTGGAGACCACGGTCCACTCCACGGACGCGGCCGTGGTGACCATCGTGCGCGTGCGCGGGTGCAGGCCGGCGAGATCCTGGAAGTACGAGGAGAGCCTCTGGCGCAGGCTCTTCGCCTTCCCGACGTAGATCACGCGGCCGTGCTCGTCACGGAACCTGTAGACCCCGGGCGAGTCGGGGATCTGTCCCGGCTTGGGTCGGTAGCTGCTGGGGTCGGCCATGTCACACACCCTACTTGCGGGCAGTGACAATCCGTCGTCCGGCGGCCGGTACGGGACCCGGTCCGGGAACGCACCGCGGCCCCGGCAGCGGTGGCTGCCGGGGCCGCGGCGAAGGGGCGGGTCACCGGGTCCCGCGACGGGGCCCGAGAGCCCTCATGGGGGGTGTCCCGGTCGGTCAGCGGCGCCGCAGCCTGCGCACCGCCACGGTCACCAGGCCGAGGGCCAGGGCCGTCGCCCCTCCCGCCGCCGCGAGGGAGGCCGCGGCCGGCGAGCCGGCGTCGCCCTGGGGCGCGGCGGTCGCCGTCCGGTCCGCGCCGGCCTCCTGTGCGGCGGAGTTCCCGCTGTCGTGGTCGCTCTCCGCGAAGCCGCCGGCCGCGCCCTTCTTCGCATAGGCGGAGCCGGGCAGCTTGTCGCCGTACGCCTTGTGCACGCGACCGCGGTAGGCGTCGACGGTGGTGCCCTGCTCGCCGATCGCGCGGACGGCGTCCTCGTCGAGCGGCAGGATCTTCTCGCCCCGCTGTACGTACCAGGCGTTGATCTGCGGCTCGCGGAAGACGGTGCCGCCGGGCAGCATGCGGGCCCCTTCGGCCACGTAGCGTGTCTCGTCGTCACCAGTGGCGATGTTGACGACCTTCCAGCCGTCCCCGGTGCGGGCGGTCCACACCGAGGCCCTCTGCCCGTCGGCCGCCACCGCCGCGCTGGCGAGGAAGTCGAGGGAGGCGATGGCGGCCCCGTCCTTGCCCGCCACGAACTCCGGCGCGAGCGTGTAGACGGGCACCGTCGCCCCCTCGATCCTCGGCCGCGCGTCCGCCTTGGCGAGGGCGCCGTCGCGGGCGAAGAAGCGCGAGAGGGTGGCGAGCGTCCCGGGTGCCGCCGCCGCGTCGTGGGCCTCGGCCACCCCGGCCGCCGGCGGCGGTGCGGGCAGGGCCGGCGGCGCGGCGTGCGCGAGCGGTGCGAGGCCGAGCAGCGCGGCGGTCAGGCCACCGGCGGCAGCGGCACGGGCCGCGGTGCGGGAGGAGCGCGAGTGGTCGCGGTTCGTCATGGCCCTCACGCCCCGATCCGGTAGAGCGAGTGGGTCCAGGCGAACTGGTTGTTGTTGACGTACCAGCTGTGCGACGCCCAGTTGTAGCGGTTGCTGGACGGCCATGGGTCGCCCCAGTAGACCATGCTGCCCGAGTCGTCGTACCCGTAGATGACGTGCATGTGGCCGCCGCCCGACTGCCATCCGATGCGGGTCTCGACGGGACGGCCGGCGTCGATCTCGGCCTTGACGGTCGCGTAGCGCAGCCATCCGCTGACGTACGAACCCCGGTTGATGCCGGCCCAGGCGAGGGCGTTCTGCACATTGCCCAAGGTGGCCTGGTTGTTGGGGCAGGCGGTGCCCTGCGTCCGGTTGAAGGCGGCGTTGCAGAACTGGTTCTGGCTGTACTTGCGGCCCATCCAGGTGGTGATGGTGTTGCCGGAGGCGGCCCAGCACCAGTTCGTCTTCTCCTGCGCCTGCATGCTGATGTCGAGCTTGTTCGTCGCGCGCACAGCGGTCTGTTCGCCGGTCGCCGCGTTCGCCGTTGTGGGGACGACGAGCAGGGCGCCGGCGGCGAGAGCGGCCAGGGGCAGCCGTCTGCCGCGTATGCGGGACTTTCCTGTGTGTGCCGATGCCGAAGCACGGGTCATGTGGCGTTCCTCCCGTGGCGGGGGGTTGGTGGTGGAGGAGCGCATCCGGACGCGTGTGGGGAGCATCGGGTGTTGTCGGGGACTGGTCAACAGGCTTCAATACCGCGTGGGACCACGGTGTGAACAGATCGAATCGGATGTGAACGGCCGGTGCCGGTCCAGGAGGAACGTGACGCTCCCGGCCACCGGCGCCCCCGGCGCGCTAGGTGAACGTTCACATTCACGCGGGGCTTCGCACAGGCCCGCGCGGCGGTGCCGCGCGGGCGTCGGCAGGGGGAGCTTCGCGAAGAGGCGTCACTAAGGAGCGAGCGGATGGCACGCAGCACCCCCCACGCTGCCGAGGCCGAACTGGCGCGGGCGCTGCGCACGGGCCCGTTCCACCTGGCGTTGCGCATGGCGTTGTCGGCGCGCGGGCTCGCCCTGCACCGGGTGCAGCACCGGCTGGCGCAGCGCGGGGTGAAGGTCGGGGTGACGAGCCTGAGTTACTGGCAGCAGGGCGCCCGGCGGCCCTGCCGTCCCGAGTCGCTCAGGGCGGTACGGGTGCTGGAGGACGTCCTGGACCTGCCCCCGCACGCCCTGACCCGGTTACTGGTGGAACCGGCCGAGCGGACGTCCACGGACCGGCCGGCGGCCCGCTCGTACCGCGCGCTGGTGGAGGAGTCCCGTGTCCTGGCACGGCTGCTGGCGGATCTGGAGTCGCCGGAGGACGGCGGCCTGCACACCGTCTGCCAGTTGGAACGCGTGCTGATCGGCGCGCACCGCGAGCTGCGCGCCCGCGACTCGCAGCATGTGGTGCGGGCGCACCGCGACGGGGTGGACCGCTATGTGGCCATCCACCACGGGGACGCGGGCTGCGACCCCGGGCGGGTGGCCGTGCGGGCCACCGACAACTGCCGGGTGGGACGGGTACGGTGGCACACCGCGTCCGGCGTGCTGGTCGCCGAGCTGCTCTTCGACACCCGGCTGCGCTCCGGGGAGACCCACGTCTTCGGCTACGGCTTCGACGACGGTACGGGCGGTACGAGCAGCGAGTACGTGCGCGGCTTCAGCTTCGCGGGCGGCCAGTACGTGCTGCAGGTGCGCTTCGACGACGCCGCGCTGCCGGTCCGCTGCCTCCGCTTCACCCAGTCGTCGGCGGGCGCGCCGCGCTGCGGGCAGCAGGAGCTGACGCTGGCGGGGCGCCACCGGGGGGTGCACCTGGTGGAGCAGGGGGTGCGGCCGGGGATCCTGGGGATCGCCTGGGACTGGTCGTAGCCGCGGGCGCCGCGCCCTCAGGCGTCCGGGCCCGCGATCAGCTTGCCGCCGTCCGCCTTGACGGGAACGGCCGGCAGGGGCACGCTCGCCGGGCCCTGGAGGACCTTGCCGGTGGTGGCGTCGAACGTGCTGCCGTGGCAGGGGCAGCTGACCTTGCCGTCCTCGATCTTGTCGGCGACGCAGCCGGCGTGCGTGCACACCGCGCTGAACGCCTTGTACTGCCCCGCCGCGGGCTGCGAGACGACCAGCCGCTGCTCGCGGTAGAGCCGGGCCCCGCCGACGGGGACCTCGCCCGCCGCCCCGAGGTCCACCGGCGCGGTCGGCACGGCGGGCCCCCTGGTGCCGCCCGTTCCGCCGCCGGCGCAGGCGGTGACGCCGAGCCCGGCGGCACCGGCCAGGGCGGCTCCGCGCAGCACGGTGCGGCGGGATGCCGGCGAAGCAGTGGGGCTGGACATGGGGGGCTCCAACGGGAAGTGCGGCGATGCGACACAGCGACAATACCGGCACCAGTTGCTCCGCTTGCCGAGAGGACTCCGCCCATGATCGTCGTCGCCGGAGAAGCGCTGATCGACCTCGTGCCCGACGGCCCCGGAGGCGACGGCGGCCTCCCGGCCCTGCTGCCGCGGTGCGGCGGCGGCCCCTACAACACCGCCCTCGCCCTGGCCCGGCTGGGCTCGGCCACCGCCTTCTGCTCCCGGGTGTCGGCGGACGGCTTCGGCGAGGCGCTGCTGGGCGGCCTGCGGGTGGCGGGCGTCGACCTCTCCCTGGTGCGGCGCGGCCCGGAGCCCACGACGCTGGCGGTGGCGGCCATCGGCACGGACGGCTCGGCAGGCTACGGCTTCTACGCGGGCGGCACGGCGGACCGTCTCTTCGAACTGCCGGGCCCGCTGCCGGACGGAACCGAGGCGCTGTGCCTGGGGACGTGCTCCCTCGTACTGGAGCCGGGTGCGAGCGCCTACGAGGCGCTGCTGCGGCGTGAGGCCCGGCGCGGGGTGTTCACCCTGCTCGACCCCAACATCCGCCCGCAGATCATCGGGGACGCCGCCGCCTACCGCCGGCGCTTCCTCTCCTGGCTGCCGGACGTGTCACTGCTGAAGCTGTCGGCGGAGGACGCCCGCTGGCTGGGCGGCGAGCCCGCCGACTGGCTGGCGGCAGGCCCGGCCGCCGTCGTCGTGACCAGGGGCGGGGAGGGCCTGTCGGTCCACACGCGGGAGGGAGCCACGTATGCCGTCCCGGCCCAGCGGGTGGACGTCGTGGACACGATCGGCGCAGGCGACACCGTGAACGCCGCCCTCCTGCACCACCTGTCCCGCCTGAACGCCCTGTCCCCCAAGGCCCTGGCGACCCTGGACGGCCCGACCTGGCAGGAAACCCTCACCTTCGCGTCCCGCGCAGCAGCCACGACCTGCTCCCGAGCGGGAGCCCAACCCCCGTTCGCGAGGGAGGTGGGGGCGTAGGGCCCACCCCGCCCGGGGGTCGTCCTGGGGGGGGCGGAGCCGCCGGTTCAGACCCACGCGCCCAGGGGACCTGGGAACGGAGGCGCCGGTTCAGGGCCCACCCCGCCCAGGGGACCTTGGGACGGAACCGCCAGTTCAGGCCCACCCCGCCCAGGGGTCCCGGGGGGCCGGAGCCGCCGATTCAAGGCCCACCCCACCCCGGGACCCGGGGACGGAGTCGCCGCTTCAGGCCCACCCCACCCAGGGGCCCCGGGGGGCCAGAGCCGCCGATTCAGGGCCCGCCCCAACCCGGGGACCCAGGGGACGGAGCCCCCAGTTCAGGCCCACCCCACTCCCGGGGCCCCGGGGCACAGTCCCGGGTCCAACGCCTCCGGCCCGCCCAGGCGCCCGGGGCGGAGCCCCCGGCTCAGGGCCCACCCCACCCCGGGGGCCCGGGGCGGAGCCTCCGGTTTCGGGAAGGGGCGGGGCTGGGGAACTCCTCCCGCCGCAACGGCGGGACGCCCGACGGCGGAGTCCGGCGGTGCCGAACCCTCCGCGGCCGGGCGCCCGCCCACTCAGGCCTTGCGAGCCCTGGTCGCCTTCTTCGCGGCCGCGGCCGGCTTCTTCGCCGCGGCGGTCTTCTTCGCAGCCGAGGCGGACTTCTTCGCCGCCGCACCGGCGGTGCTCGTCCGCGCCGAAACCGTCTTCTTCGCGGCCCCCGCCACCGTCGCCGCGGCCACCGTCTTCTTCGCCGGCGCCCGCTTCGCGGTCTTCCGCGCCGAAGGCGAGGACACCGCGGGCGACGCGGACGCGTCGCTGACGCGGCCGCCCAGCATCTCGCGCAGGAACTTGCCCGTGTGGCTGGCCGGCACCGACGCGACCTCCTCCGGCGTGCCCTCGGCGACGACGAGGCCGCCGCCCGCGCCGCCCTCGGGGCCCATGTCGACGACCCAGTCGGCCGTCTTGATCACATCGAGGTTGTGCTCGATGACGATCACGGTGTTGCCCTTGTCGACCAGCCCGGACAGCACGGAGATCAGCTTGCTGATGTCCTCGAAGTGCAGACCGGTCGTCGGCTCGTCGAGCACGTACACCGTCCGCCCCGTCGACCGCTTCTGCAGCTCGCTGGCGAGCTTCACGCGCTGCGCCTCGCCACCGGAGAGGGTCGGCGCGGACTGCCCGAGCCGTACGTAGCCCAGACCCACGTCGTGGAGCGTGCGCAGGTGACGCGCGATCGTGGGCACCGCCTCGAAGAAGGTGAGCGCTTCCTCGATGGGCATGTCCAGGACCTCGGCGATGGACTTGCCCTTGTAGTGGACCTCCAGGGTCTCCCTGTTGTAGCGCGCACCGTGGCAGACCTCGCACGGGACGTACACGTCCGGCAGGAAGTTCATCTCGATCTTGATCGTGCCGTCGCCGGAGCAGTTCTCGCAGCGGCCGCCCTTGACATTGAAGGAGAAGCGGCCCGGCAGGTAGCCGCGGACCTTCGCCTCCATCGTCTCCGCGAAGAGCTTGCGGACGTGATCGAAGACACCGGTGTACGTGGCCGGGTTGGAGCGCGGCGTACGGCCGATGGGCGACTGGTCGACGTGGACGACCTTGTCGACCAGGTCGTCGCCGTCCACGCGCGTGTGCCGGCCGGGAACCGTCCGGGCGCCGTTCAGCTCGCGCGCCAGGTGGGTGTAGAGGATGTCGTTGACCAGCGTCGACTTACCGGAACCGGAGACACCGGTGACGGCCGTGAGCACGCCGAGCGGGAAGGAGACGTCGATGTCGCGGAGGTTGTTCTCCCGGGCCCCGCGCACGGTCAGCCGACGCGAGCCGTCGACGGGCCGGCGGACGTCGGGGGTGGGGATGGACCGCTTGCCGGACAGGTACTGCCCGGTCATGGACGCCTCGGTCGTCAGCAGCTCCTTGAGGGGACCGCTGTGGACGACCTTGCCGCCGTGCTCGCCCGCGCCGGGGCCGATGTCGACGACCCAGTCGGCGACCTTGATGGTGTCCTCGTCGTGCTCGACGACGATCAGGGTGTTGCCCATGTCGCGCAGGCGCACGAGCGTCTCGATCAGGCGGTGGTTGTCGCGCTGGTGGAGGCCGATGGACGGCTCGTCCAGGACGTAGAGCACACCGACGAGGCCGGAGCCGATCTGCGTGGCGAGGCGGATGCGCTGCGCCTCACCGCCGGAGAGGGTACCGGCGGCGCGGTTGAGCGAGAGGTAGTCCAGGCCGACGTCGACGAGGAACTTCAGGCGCTCGTTGACCTCCTTGAGCACCCGCTCGGCGATCTTCTTCTCGCGCCCGGTGAGCGTCATGTCCCGCAGGAAGTCGGCGCACTCGCTGATCGACATCGCGGAGACGTCCGCGATGGAGCGGCCCTGCACGGTGACCGCCAGGACGATCGGCTTGAGCCGCGTGCCCTCACAGGTGGGGCAGGGCACCTCGCGCATGTAGCCCTCGAAGCGCTCACGGCTGGAGTCGCTCTCGGCCTCCGAGTGGCGCCGCTTGACGAACGGGACCGCGCCCTCGAAGGCCGTGGTGTACGCGCGCTCGCGGCCGTAGCGGTTGCGGTAGCGCACCTCGATCTGGGTGCGATGGCCGTTGAGCAGCGCCTTCTTGGCGCGCTGCGGGAGGCCGGCCCAGGGGATGTCCGTACGGAAGCCGAGCTCGTCGGCGAGGGCGCCGACCAGCCGGTTGAAGTAGTCCTTGGTGTGGCCGTGCGACCAGGGGTTGATCGCGCCCTCGTCGAGGGACTTGTCCTCGTCGGGGACGATCAGCTCGGGGTCGACCTCCATGCGCGAGCCGATGCCGGTGCAGTCGGGGCAGGCGCCGAAGGGCGAGTTGAAGGAGAAGGAGCGCGGCTCCAGCTCCTCGAAGGACAGATCGTCGTACGGGCAGTAGAGGTGCTCGGAGAACATCCGCTCACGCTCAGGGTCGTCCTCGGCGAGGTCGACGAAGTCGAGGATCACCATGCCGCCGGAGAGGCCGAGCGCGGTCTCGACCGAGTCGGTGAGCCGGCGCTTGGCGCTGTCCTTGACGGTGAGGCGGTCGACGACCACCTCGATGGTGTGCTTCTCCTGCTTCTTCAGCTTGGGCGGGTCGGAGAGCTGGATCGTCTCGCCGTCCACCCGGGCCCGGCTGTAGCCCTTGGTCTGCAGGTCGGAGAAGAGGTCGACGAACTCGCCCTTGCGCTCGCGCACCAGCGGGGAGAGCACCTGGAAGCGGCTGCCCTCCGGCAGCTCCAGCACCCGGTCCACGATGGCCTGCGGCGACTGGCGGGTGATCGGCCGCGCGCACTGGGGGCAGTGCGGCTTGCCGATGCGGGCGAAGAGGAGGCGGAGGTAGTCGTAGACCTCGGTGATGGTGCCGACCGTCGAGCGCGGGTTGCGCGAGGTCGACTTCTGGTCGATGGAGACGGCCGGGGAGAGGCCCTCGATGAAGTCCACGTCGGGCTTGTCCATCTGCCCGAGGAACTGCCGTGCGTAAGAGGAGAGCGACTCGACGTAGCGACGCTGCCCCTCGGCGAAGATCGTGTCGAACGCGAGGGAGGACTTGCCCGACCCCGAAAGCCCGGTGAAGACGATGAGGGAGTCACGCGGGAGGTCGAGCGAGACGTTCTTGAGATTGTGCTCGCGAGCGCCACGGACGATGAGACGGTCTGCCACGCCGGTCGGCACCTTTCTTGAGAGTCGGCTCTGGGGGGAGCTGCGGGGTGCGCCGTGCCCCTCGATCCAGAGTACGGGGGGCCTCTGACAAAGCCCGGTTCACACGGATGCAGTAACGGATCCGGCAACGGATGCGGTAAGCGATGCCTCTCCCGACCATATAGCACGCACATTCGATTTACGGGCCGGTTCCACCTTCTTCACCCGAAGGAGTCACCGGACTATCGTCGGCGGCATGATTGATCATGTGCACGACCTGACTGCGGTACGTGAGGCGACCGACCGGCTGCTCGGCGCGGTCGACAAGCTGGACAACGCGGCGGTGGCCGGGCCGTCACGGCTTCCCGGCTGGACCCGCGGCCACCTCCTGGCCCACCTCGCCCGCAACGCGGACGCCCTGGTGAACGTGCTCGAAGGCCGTCCCATGTACGTGAGCGCCGAGGCCCGCGACGCCGACATCGAGCGCGACGCCACCCGCACGCTCGACGCGCACCTGGCCGACCTGCGGGAGAGCGCCGCCCGCTTCCAGCGGGCCGCCGACGCACCCGCCGACTGGAACCGCACGGTCACCCTGCGCAACGGTGTGACCGACCTCGCCGCCCGGGTCCCCTTCCGCCGCCTGATCGAGGTGGAACTGCACCACGTCGACCTGGGCATCGGCTACGAGCCGGCTGACCTGTCCGCCGAATTCACCGCCCGCGAGATCGAGTTCCTGACCGAACGCTTCTCCGGCCACCCCGATGTCCCCGCCCTCCGGCTCACCGCGACCGGCGGCGGCCACTGGAGCACCGGCCGCGCGGAGGGCGAACCCCTCCACGTCACCGGCACCGCCACCGCCCTGCTGTGCTGGCTCGCCGGCCGTGGCGACGCCCCGGAAATCGAAACGGGTGGCGAACCGCTCCCCGTTCTGCCTCCGCTATAGGGTGATCCCATGACGTACAGCGGAGCGGTAGAGGTCGGCGGACCTGCGGACGTACACGAGTTGGCCGATCTGATGATCTCGAAGGTCGCGGTCGGTCCGATGAACAACAACGCTTATCTGCTGCGGTGCCGGGCGACGGACGAGCAGTTGCTGATCGACGCCGCCGCCGAGCCGCACACGCTGCTCGCCCTGATCGGCGACAGCGGCATCGCCTCCGTGGTGACCACCCATCAGCACGCCGACCACTGGGGCGCGCTGCGCGAGGTCGTGGACGCCACCGGCGCCCGCACCTACGCGGGCCGCGAGGACGCCGACGGCATCCCGGTGCCGACGGACGTGCTCGTCGACGACGGGGACACCATCCGCGTCGGCCGGGTGGCACTGACGGCCCGCCACCTGGTCGGCCACACCCCGGGCAGCATCGCGCTCGTCTACGACGACCCGCACGGCCACGCCCACGTCTTCACCGGCGACTGCCTCTTCCCCGGCGGCGTCGGCAACACGCACGACGATCCCAAGGCCTTCGCCAGCCTCATCGACGACGTCGAGACCAAGATCTTCGGCACGCTGCCGGACGAGACCTGGGTCTACCCGGGCCACGGCAACGACACCACCCTGGGCACCGAGCGCCCGCACCTCGCGGAGTGGCGCGAGCGCGGCTGGTGATCCGACGGGGCCGCCCGGACCCGGGGCGGCCCCCACCATCGCGGTCAGTGGGCACGGTCCGCGGCGTGAGGGTTCCTTGGCGCATGGACCGTACCCAGGGGCTTGATGGTGACGGTTCCGGACTTCCGCCCGCTGCCCTCGGAGGCGTCATCGCCGTGGTAGCGGGTCGTCAGGCTGTGGTAGTGGAGATTGCCGCTGATGAGGTGTCCGAGCTCCTTCAGGTAAGCGGGCACCGCCGGATGGACCGCCCCGGCTCCCCCGACGACCTCGGAGCATGTGCGGGAGAACATCTCCTCGGTCTGCCCGATCAGCTCGACAAGCCGGTTGACCGCCCGCTGCAAGGGAAGCGCCTCGGTACGCATGAGGATCCACATGCAGTTCATCGCTTCTCCGGCTTCGTACTCCTTGGGGAAGGAGTAGAGGTCGTTGACCAAGGTCATGTGGTGGATGGCGAGATCCCGGGCCTTGGCCAGGGCCTTGTCGGTGTCCAGCTCCTCCGTGAGGTCGCAGCCGAGGGCGTACTCGGTCTGGCAGGTGGCCCAGTAACCGAAGAGATTCGTCAGCCGCAGCTCCATGTAGTCGTCGAACGGCAGAAGATCGTCGTGAATGCGGGCGTCGGCCTCGGTGACGGCGGACGCGATGACGTCCCGGTAGGCGTCGCGGTAGCGGCCCGCGAGGTCCGGTGACATCTGCGGCCACGCCGGGGCCAGCGCGTCACGCAGCATCCGGCCGGCGTGGAAGCCGGGGTCGACCGGTTCGCCGTCGAGCATGGCGAGCCAGCTTCGCCGCAACGCCCCGGTCCGGTCGAGGCTTTCCTGGATGCCGGGGCGGGAGAACGAGTCGTCACAGATCCCGGCCGGGATCATGATGTTCGGCAAGGTGACGCACCGGTCGTCGAGCATGTGCGGGTAGCACAGGCACGCCCAGTACGCCATGCGCTGCAGGATGTAGCGGTCGGCGCATTCCTCGTTCCCGAAGTACGCGATGAGGTACGGGCGGGCCCACCGATAGCACTCTTCCTCAATCCGCGCGGTCTCCGGATGGCCAAGAAGCGGGAGCCGCATCGGAACGGGCGGCAATTCGAACTGCATACCCGGCGTCAGAATAATGGGGTTGTTGGTGGATGAACTCATCTGATTCTCCGGAAGGTTACTGTGCCGACCCCCCGGCTCATCATGACAGGCGTGGCGAATCCGTCCAACGGAATGCCGAATCCCGTGTCCACCGGAATGGTGCGGCGGTCACCGAACCGGAAGAGTCGATAACCGGCAGATCGGCTTTCTTGTGCCAGTGAGGTGACCTTTCGCCCAATGAGCCGGCGGTGCGCGCCGAGCCCGGCACCATGCGACGGAGACCGCTGTGTTGGCTTGTGCGATGAGGAGGCCGTGCATGACGGGGCTGACCGCGATGGAAACGGATACGACTGCCGACATGGGGCCGTTGCTGGCGTGGGCCCGTGCTCTGGTGTCCCCGGCATTGAGGAATGCCATTGACCGGATGCCCCACCCCGAGTGCCTGATCGCTGGATACCACCGCGGTTGGCACGAGGCGGACGGCAGCCCCCTGCGGGAAATTCCGGCGGGCGAGCGCGGCGGTAAGGCCGTGCGGCCCGCCCTGGTATTTCTGGCGGCACGCGCGGTAGGAGGTTCCGCCGAATGCGCCGTCCCAGGCGCTGTGGCGGTGGAGTTGATCCATGACTTCTCACTCCTGCACGACGATGTGATCGACGGTGACCCGATGCGCCGGCATCAATCTGCCGCCTGGATGGTCTACGGGACGCCCGCGGCGGTGCTGGCCGGTGACGCCCTGCTGGTGAGTGCCCTGTGCACACTGGCCGATTCGCCCACTCCGTTCGCGGACGCGGCGGTGCGCGAGACACTGGCAATGCTGGGCGAGCTCATGGTGGGCCAGAGCCAGGACGTGACCTTCGAAAGCCGCACGGACGTAGGGGTGCGGCAGTACCTGACCATGGCCGCGGGCAAGACGGGCGCGCTGATGGGATGCGCTTGTGCTCTGGGGGGCGTCCTGGCCGGAGCCGGAGAGGAACGGGTTTCCGGGCTGCGGGAGTTCGGCCGCTGCCTGGGGTTGGCCTTCCAGTGCGTGGATGATCTCCTCGGCATCTGGGGCGAGTGCAAAAGGAGCGGCAAGCCGGTCGGGGCGGATCTGGCGGCACGCAAGAAGTCCCTGCCCGTGGTCGCGGCTCTGGCTGACGACGGGCCCGCGGGCAGGCGTCTGGCCGCTCTCTACGAACGCCAGGAGGCGCTGGACGAGGACGGTATCGCGCTCGTGGCCGAGCTCATCGAACGGGCCGGGGGGCGGGAACGGACCGAACTGGAGGTGAAACGTCAGACCGCGGCGGCGATGCGGGCTCTGTCCAGGGCGGAACCGACCGCCGAGGTGTACCAGCAGCTGCACTGCCTGGCCAGACTCCTGACGGACCGCGACCACTGACCGATGCCGTCGGCGGAAAGGGGACGCACTTCCACACGGCGACTCGATTTCCGTAACCAACGGCATTGCCAGTACGTTCCTGTTCAGGGAGTCGCGGCATCGCGCCGCCGCCCCCACCGAGTCGTCAACTGGTGAGAATCGTGGATCGCGAATCCGAACGATATTCACATGAGAGGGGGGATGTGTCCGGCCCCCCGGCCGTCAGCGTGTACGGCTTGCACGTCATGCGCGGAAAGCGCGCCCTGCTCCAGGACATCAGCTTCACGGTGCCACGGGGTGCCATCGTCGGGCTTCTCGGGCCCAGCGGCTGCGGCAAGACCACATTGCTGCGGTCCATCATGGGAATTCAGGCCAGTACGGCCGGTCATGTCCAGGTCCTGGGATTCCCCGCCGGTTCTCCGGTACTCAGCAGCAGGGTCGGCTATGTGACTCAAGCACCGTCCGTCTACGCGGATCTGACGGTTCTGGAGAATCTGAAATACTTCTCCGCCGCCTTGGGCATACGGGGGTGGCGGCGCCAGAACGCCGTGGTCCGCGTGGTGAAGGAAGTGGACCTCGCCGCATACGCCGACAAACCCGTCGCCCGCCTGTCGGGCGGGCAGTACTCCCGGGTCTCACTGGCCGTGGCCCTGCTGGGCACTCCTGAATTGCTGGTGATGGACGAACCGACCGTAGGACTCGATCCCCTGGTGCGCTCGGAGCTCTGGACCGTCTTCAGGCGGCTGGCAGAGGAGGGAACGACCTTGCTGGTCTCCAGCCACGTCATGGACGAGGCGGATCGCTGTGACCGGCTGCTGTTGATGCGCGAGGGCCGGCTCATCGCCGCGGCGGGACGTGAGGACCTGCTGTTGCACACCGGCTGCATCAGCGTCGAGGAGGCGTTCAAATATGTGGTGACCTCGGCGGCGAAGGCCGAAGCCCGGCCGCGGCCGGCCGATGAGCACATTCCGGCGATCGCCGATGTCCTGCCTCATCCCCGCACTCCTTACTTCGCCTCGGACACAGACCGGTGACCCCGGATCATTCCGCCCTGCCCCCGCTGCGGGGCCGTTCGCTGCCCTTTTCCCCGAGCATCACCGCGGCCACCGCCCGCCGGGTGCTCCAGCAGTTATCCCGGGACCGGGGCAGCGTCGCGCTCATGCTGGTTATCCCGTGCATGCTCATGGTGCTGCTCAAGCTCATGTTCCATGACGCCGACGAGACCTTCGAGCGCGTGGGCACCCGGGTCTTCGGGGTTTTCCCGGTCGTCGTGATGTATCTGGTCGCCTCGGTGTCCACGCTGCGGGAACGGACCTCGGGCACCGCCGAGCGCTTGCTCACCCTGCCGGTTCAACGCCTCGACATCATCCTGGGATACAGCCTGGCCTTCGGGTTCCTGGCACTGCTCCAGGCGGTGCTGTCCACCGTGCTGGCGATCGGCCCGCTGGGGCTGGACATCAAGGGGCCCGCGTATCTGCTCATGGTCATCGCCATACTCGGAGCTCTGCTCGGCCTGGCCCTCGGGCTGCTCGTCAGCGCCTTCGCGCGCAACGAATTCCAGGCCGTACAGTTCCTCCCCGCCGGCGTCCTGCCGCAGTTCCTGGTCTGCGGACTGTTCGTGCCCAGGGACGAGATGCACGGTGTCCTCGATGCTCTGGCACAGATGATGCCCATGACCTACGCGGTGCAGGCGGCCGCCGAGGCCGCCACGCACGAGGGCATCACCGGCCTTTTCGTCCGTGACGCCGTACTGGTCCTGCTGTGCGTCGTCGGCGTCCTCGTGGCCAGCGCCGCCACACTCAAGCGCTGAGGACCGGCGCCGGGCAACAGTGCGTGGGGTACGGCCTTGTCCGTACCCCACGCGCCATGCTGTCCGCTCAGGTGGATCCGCCGCTCAGTCCCAGCCCCCGCCGTTGGACGTCTCCCACTGGAAGCCACCACTGACATTGGCGTTGCGGGGGATATCGAACGGGCCGAAATGAATCGGTCGCCCATCGTGATCGCCCGGATCTCTGACACTCACCGCGGATGATGACGACGGCGCGGCGGACACCGATGCGGCACCGCCTCCCGTGGCCAATCCGGCCGCCACGAGAACAACGATCGCAGCGCGACGAAGGAACGACATTGCCAACTCCCTGGATCGGAAAAGGATCAGGAACACCGCCCACCATATGCGCCTGCCGGGGACGGGCGGACCGGGAATCCCGACCGCTTCCCTCGAAGGAGGCAATGCAATCGGCACAGCACATCAAACGCGTATCGCCTTGTCTGCCTTACCAGTTGGGCGACAATGCGCTGCCATTCGCCCATACAATGCGTGAATGACCCATCTCGCCATGGTGGCCGCCGCGACAACTCTGGCCTTGCTGAGCACTTTTCCGTCCTCGGGTGACCCCACTCCGCCACCGGCTCCCTGGTCCTACAAACCGCCGAAGCATCACGTATGGAGACCCGGCCACCCGCCTTCCGGGCACGCGCATTCCACGGAACGGCCCGCGTCGAACTCCGGTTATCGGAGCATCCTCATTCAGCTGGTCAACCACGAGCGAAGGAAAGCGCACTGCCCGGCGGTGCGTCCGCACCCGGCGCTCAACAAGGCGGCCCAGAATCACAGCGCGTACATGGCGCGTACGCAGACCCTCTCCCACACGGAGGCCGGCGGTCCCGGCCCCGGCCGCCGCATGAGGGCAGCCGGCTACAGGGCCGGCCAAGCCGGTGAGAACCTCGTCGCGGGGCCGAAGGATCCGGCGGCGGCCGTGCGGGCGTGGATGAACAGCGCCCCGCATCGCGCCTCCCTCCTGACCTGCCCGTTCCGCCACGCGGGCGTCGGCCGTGAGTCAGGCGGAAACGGGCCGTGGTGGACTCTGCTGCTGGCCGCGCCACGCTGAGACCGCCTCGTCCGCCGCCTTGGGTTCACAGCACCTGGTCGTCCCACCACCAGGCGACGGCAGGCGCCAGGGGAAGGGGCGTGTCATGGCTGTCGGCAGGCGCTTGAGCCCATTCGAGTGGTGCTTCGTCCATGGCATCCGGGACATGCCCCAGGCTCAAATAGCGGGGCACGCGAAGCCCCCACTCGGCATTGCCCCTGATTCCGTACCGCAAGCCCTGGAGATAGCCGGCCAGTTCGACGCCGGCTCGCGGCCTGATCCGGTCGTGCACCCGCATGAACCTGGTCAGCACCCGGTCCCTGATGCGGGTCGCCGCCTCCACCGCCTCCGGCAGCGACATCTGCTGATGGCGCATGAGCACGTTGTAGATGTTCTGATCGGTATGACCCCGGGACAGCTCCTTGCGCAGCGAGTGCCGGTCGTTGTCCAGCGCGGCCACCATGATGGCCATTTCCGTCAGAGCCCGCACCGCGGGCCGCCGCAATTCCGCGTCCGGCACCTCGAGCCCGGTGGCCAACTCCAGCATGGCGAAGGTCGGCTCACCGCCGGCCGCCAGGATTCTCATGGCCAGATATTCGTCCAGCTCGGGCATGCGATCCGCGGCCTGGTTGCCGATTTGCCAGCAGACACCCGACAACCACGCACGGTGCGCGTCGGTGAAGCGACGAACCTGCGCAGCCGTACCGAAGGACCGGAAACGGCCGATGATGTCCTGCAGCGGTCCGATGAACCGCTCTCCCGCATCGAAGGCGGTAGGCGACTCCGCAGCCCGCTGCACCATACCGGCCAACGCGTTGAACCGGGCAGGATTCCTGCTCAGAGGCCCGTTGTCACACCGTGCGTCATCGAAGGCGAAACCCCAATACACCCACAGCGACGTCGCCAGCAGACGGTCGTCGGCCGCGACAGGAGCGAAACGGGCATAGAAATCGGTGCTGTGCGTTGCCACCACCCAGGACTCTTCGTGCTCGGAAGCACACATGCCACTCTCCCGGATCCACCGCACGGCCTGCGCGTCGACCTGGCGGGCGTGCCGATGGACAGCCGACTCCAGTGGGCAATAGAGGGCGGGGAGATCTGTCTCGGCGACGGTAAGCACCATGCCGCAGGTCCTTTACTCGAAGACGACGAACCCTCCCCATCCTCGGTTCTGCCGCATACCCCTCGAGAAGTCCTCGCCGCGTTTCGCGGACAACCACCCGAAAAAGGAAAGCACCTAGCGATATTGACACCTTCCGTCGCGCCGGGCGGGTAGCACGCCGTCCGCGCGGGAGGCGGACGGCGCCTTCCCCGCGCGCCCCCGGCAGCACTTCCGAGCGCCCCGTTTCCTGTGGCCCGCCCGGAAGTTGGGCAGTACATGCATCGTGACCGTTCCCCGGCCATGTTCCGTCTGGCAGCCGCGTCCATGACCGGCACCGCCATCGAGTTCTACGACTTCTTCGCCTACGGCACCGCGGCCGCCCTCGTCCTGGGCCCGCTGTTCTTCCCCACCGTCTCCCCCCTCCTCGGCACCCTGGCCGCCTTCGGCACCTTCGGCGTCGGATTCATCGCCCGCCCGCTGGGATCCGTGCTCTTCGGCCACATCGGCGACCGGCTCGGCCGCCGTCCGGTGCTCATCTCGTCCCTGCTGCTGACGGGCGTCGCGACCGTCGCCGTCGGCCTGGTGCCCACCTACCAGGACATCGGGATCGCCGCCCCCGTGCTGCTGCTCGTCCTGCGCTTCCTGCAAGGTCTGGGGCTGGGCGGCGAGTGGGGCGGCGCCGTCCTGCTGACGGCCGAGCACGCGCCCGCGCACCGCCGTGCGCTGTGGGCGAGCTTCCCCCAGGTCGGCCCGACCGTGGGTTTCCTGCTCGCCAACGGCATCACCCTGGGCTTGTCGACCGCGCTCACCGACGCCCAGTTCCTGTCCTGGGGCTGGCGCGTGCCGTTCTGGGCGGCGGGCGTCCTGGCGGCGGTGGGGCTGCTGCTGCGCACCCAGCTCACCGAGACCCCGGACTTCCGCGAACTGACCGCGAACGAGACCCGCTCCTCGCAGCCCTTCGCGGAGGTCATCCGCGGCCACTGGCGGCTCGTCCTGCTCACCGCCGGCGGCCTGTCCATGGGCTATGCCGTCTTCTACACGGTCACCACCTGGTCCCTGGCCTACGGCACCGAACGGCTCGGCGTCGACCGCACGGTCATGCTCGGCTGCATCATGGTGTCGGTCGCCGCCTCGGGCGCGGCCACTCCCCTGGTCGCCCTGATCGGCGACCGCGTCGGGCGCCGCCCGATGTGCCTGGCCGGCTGCACCGCCGTCGCCCTGTGGATGTTCCCGCTGATCGGCCTGTTGCGCACCGGCCGGCCCGCGCTGATGCTGCTGGCCTTCGTTGTCGCGATGCTGGCCTTCATCACCGCCTTCGGCGTCGTCGGCGCCTATCTGCCCGAGCTGTACGACGCCAGGGTGCGCTGCACGGGAGCGGCCGTCGGCTACAACCTGGCGGGCGTGCTGGGCGGTGCCGTCACCCCGCTGGTCGCGACCGCGACGGCCCGGGGCGACGGGCCGCCCTGGGGCGTCGCGGTCTATCTGACCGGCGTGGCCCTGGTCAGCCTGGCCTGCTTCCTGATGCTTCCCGAGACCCGTCCCAGGGTCGCGGTGGGCGCGACCCCCGACGCGGCACCCGCCTGAGGGGACCGGGCGCCCGCCCGTCAGACGCGGGCGCTCTCCCGCTCGCCCTCGGTCTCACCGGCGGACTCGACGGCGGCCTCGGCCGCCTCGGCCCGTGCCTGCTTGGCGGAGGCCCGCAGGCTGGTGACGGTCGTGACGACCAGCACCGCGCAGATGACACCGAGCGAGACCGGGATGCTGATCTCGGGGACCCCGACGCCGTTCTCGTGCAGGGCGTGCAGGACGAGCTTGACGCCGATGAAGCCGAGGATGACCGACAGGCCGTACGAGAGGTGGACCAGCTTCTTCAGCAGGCCGCCTATGAGGAAGTACAGCTGCCGCAGGCCCATGAGCGCGAAGGCGTTGGCGGTGAAGACGATGTACGGGTCCTGGGTGAGGCCGAAGATCGCCGGTATGGAGTCCAGCGCGAACAGCACGTCCGTGGTGCCGATCGCCAGCATGACGATCAGCATCGGGGTCATCAGCCGCTTGCCGTTCTCGGCGATGAACAGCTTGGTGCCGTGGTACCGGTCGGTGGAGGGGAAGCGCCGCTCCACCAGCTTGAGAAAGCGGTTCTCCTCGAACTCCTCTTCCTCCTCGTCGGCACGCGCCTCCTGGATGAGCTTCCACGCCGTCCAGATGAGGAAGGCGCCGAAGAGGTAGAAGACCCAGGAGAAGTTGGCGATGATCGCCGCGCCGGCGCCGATGAAGACGGCCCGCAGCACCAGGGCGATGAGCACGCCGACCATGAGCACCCGCTGCTGGTACACCGTCGGCACCGCGAACTTGGCCATGATCAGGACGAACACGAAGAGGTTGTCGACGCTCAGCGACTTCTCGGTGATGAAGCCCGCGAAGAACTCGCCGGCCGGCTGCCCGCCGCCGAAGACCAGGAGCCCCAGCCCGAACAGCCCGGCCAGGGCGACCCAGACCACCGTCCAGATGCCGGCTTCCTTGAGGGAGACCTCGTGCGGCTTGCGGCCGCCTATGAAGAAGTCGGCGGCGATGAGGGCACACAGACCAAGGATGGTCAGGGCCCACAGGGTCAGGGAGACGTCCACTGTTCCTCCGGTACGTCGTACGGGCGTACGGCAGTTCCCAGAACAGTACAGGAACACCCAAGAAACAGTAAAGAAAAACCCAAAACCCCAGCTCAGTTGGCGTGTCGTGGCGTCAGATCCCGTACGCCTTCCGGGCCTGGCCGACCTGCCACAGCACCTGCCGCACCACATCGCTGCCCACCGGCACCGACGGAGGCTCGTACGTCCACGCGTGCCCCACCCACGGGTCGGCGAGGTGGTCGTCCGGCACCGGCGTGATCCGCAGCAGGGAGCGCCACAACGGGTCCAGGACCGGCCCGTAGGCCCGCGCGTCCTCCCGGTCGGCGACCATCAGCAGATGCACGCCCACGGCCGGCCCCTCGTCCGCGAGGTAGCGCAGCTGTGTGACGGCACGGTCGTCGAAGCCGTGCGGGAAGTCGTTGACGATCAGCAGCTGCTCGGACGTGTCGAGATCCGCTGGAAGGGAGTCCAGCGCACCGCTGCGCACCGCCATCTGCACCAGGTCCACGCGCCGCGTCAGCCGCGCCAGCACCTCGGTCACCCCCCGTGCCCCGGCCGCCGGCGGCTCACGGAGCGCCCCGTACTCCAGCAGCGGAGCCAGCGCGGCCCCGGCCGTGCCCGCGGGGTCGATGACGTGCACCGAATAGTCGCCGACGGGGTGGACGGCCAGGAGCCGCACGGCATGGGCGACCGCACAGTCCATCGCCAGCCTGCGCACCTCGGAGGAATCCAGCAGACCCGCCTCGGGACCGCCCTGGGAGCGCCCCGCGTCGACCCACAGCCCGCGCTCCAGCGGCAGCCGCACCAGCATGGGGATGCGCAGGTCCCTGCGCTCCGGCAGATGCACATCCCCCAGCCGCAGCGCCATCGGCCTCTCCAGCGGCACCTGGTAGCCCTGCCAGGCGGGGCTGTCCCAGCGCGCGAAGGCGGGCGGCAGGGCGTGCTCGACGACCTCGGCCTCGGCGGCGAGCTGGGTCAGGTCACGGTCGAGCGCGGCCCGCGCCTGGTCCACCAGCTGCGCCTGCCGGGCCCGCGCCTCCTGGCGGACCGCGTCGGCGGCGGGGCCCACGCGGGTGGCCGGGTCGGACAGCACCCGGTCCAGCTCCTGCTCCAGGCGTGACTCCGCGAAGTCGACGGTGCTGCGGTAGGAGGCGGTCGTACGGGCCAGGTCCTCGAACATGCCCCAGACCTGGTTGTAGAGCCGCTCGTCCATGGTCCAGCCCGTGGCATCACCCGCGACGGGCCTGGGCGGCTGCCCGGGCTCGGCGGGCGCGGCGACGGGGGCCGGGTCGGGAGGCGTGGAGGTCCGCCGGCCGGGGTGCCGGTAGCTGATCGGGCCCGCGCCGGCCGACGGCTGCGACGCGGCGGCCACTGAGTCGCCCGGCCCGGGCACCTGCGCGGCGGCCGGGTCCGCCGCCGGGCGTGCGTCCGCCGGGGCGGCCCGGCGGGCCGCGCTCTCGCCCGCGGAGCGCTGCGCCGGCGGCACGGAGACCGCCCGGGCCATGCCCTGGGCGACGGCCTCCTCGATGCCGGCCGCCATCTGGGCCGCCCCGGGCAGCCCCTGGTCGTGCAGCATCGCCGCCAGGCCGTCCGCGTACCCCTGGCCGACGGCACGCACCTTCCACGCGCCCTGCCGGCGGTACAGCTCCAGGGCGACCACCGCCGACTCGGCGTCCAGGTCGGTGATGGTGTAGCTGGCGACCTCCGCGCCGTCGACGCCGGTGACCGCCAGGAATGGGGCCGCCATAGCGCCGAAGCGCGGCGGCGTGCCCGTGCCGGCCGGCAGGGCGAGCAGCACGTTGACCCGGTGGGCGGCCTCCGGGAGGGCGTCCAGGTCGACAGCCAGCCGGTGCTCGGCAGCGGCCTGCCGGGACACCTCCAGGCCCGGGAGCCGCGGCGAGGCGGGGTGGGCGACCCACTCGGCGCCGGGGACCCTGCCGTCCGCGTCGCCGAGCGTCGCCCCCGCCACCACCGGTTGGCCCGCCGAGACCCGGATCTCCAGTCGGGTCCCGGACAGCGGGTGGTTCTGCCCCCGCACCAGCTCGGCCGTCATCGCCGCTTCCCCCTTGTCATGTCGGCTCGCTGTGCCACGGGCCCGGCGGATGCCGCTCCGCCGGGCCCGGCTCGTACTGCTCTTGGGTCCGTACTTGCTGTGGACGCGCCCCGGGGCCGCCTTGAGGGCGGCCCGGCGGGCCCGTCCGTCGTCGCGCCGGTCGGGGCCGGCGCGGCCCGGCTACAGGGTGGCCTGGATCTCCGCCAGCAGGTCCTGGAAGGTGCGGCCGTTGGCCGGAGTGCCGATGGCCGTCATCTGCCAGCCGTTGCCCACGCGGTGCACCTTCGCCATGATCTGCGCGGTGTAGGGGCCGCCGCCGTCCAGGGTGTAGCGCGCCAGCTCCTGGCCGGTGCCCTCGTCGACCAGGCGGCAGAAGGCGTTGCGGACCTCGGCGAACGTCTGGCCGGTGAAGGAGTTCACCGTGAAGACGATCTGGTTGACGTGCACGGGCACGCGCTGCAGGTCGACGAGGATCGACTCGTCGTCACCGCCCTGGCCCGCGCCGCCGACCAGGTTGTCGCCGGTGTGGCGCACCGAGCCGTCCTTGCTCACCAGCTGCTGGAAGAAGGCGACGTCGACCGGCTGCTTGTCGGCGAAGAGCACCGCCGAGGCGTCGAGGTCGATCTCCTTCGTCCGCGTACCGAACAGCCCGCGGCGAGGGGCCGCCTGCCAGCCCAGCCCCATCCGCACCGCGGTCAGGGTGCCCCCGTCGGCCTTCTGCAGGCTGATGCCCTGGCCCTTGGACAAGTTGACCGTCACGCGCAGTCCCTCTCTCGTTCGTTCGTCCCCGTGACCACGCGTGCGCGCGGCCTCCATGAACGACCCTATGCACTGCCGGGGAGTGGGTACTCACCCGAGGGGGGTTTGTGGCGGTCTTGCAACATGCCCCGCCCGACGTGCCGTACCCTGCCCCGCCCGCCCCCTTCGTCCCGCCCGGCCCGCCCGTCCCGCGGGCGGGCCGGCCGTACGGCCCGTCAGGCCAGGCCCGCCTCCCGCATCTGCCGCAGCTCCTTCTTCAGCTCGCCGACCTCGTCGCGCAGCCGGGCGGCGACCTCGAACTGCAGCTCCGCGGCCGCGGCCCGCATCCGGTCGGTCATTTCCTCGATGAGCTGAGCCAGTTCGGCGGCCGGCCGGTCCGTAGGAACCGCTTCCTTCGCCTTGCCCTTGGCCTTGCCCTTGGCGCCCGCGCCGGAGGCCACGGTGGGCACGGGGGCCTTGCCCTTGTCCTTGCCGGTCTGGCGGTAGCCCGAACCGAGGAGTTCCTGGGTGTCGATCTCCTCGCGGGCGAGCGTGGCGACGATGTCGCCGATCTTCTTGCGCAGCGGCTGGGGGTCGATCCCCCGCTCCGTGTTGTACGCGATCTGCTTCTCGCGGCGGCGGTTGGTCTCCTCGATGGCCTTCTCCATCGCGGGAGTGATCTTGTCGGCGTACATGTGCACCTGGCCGGAGACGTTGCGCGCCGCGCGCCCGATGGTCTGGATCAGGGACGTCCCGGAGCGCAGGAAGCCCTCCTTGTCGGCGTCCAGGATGGCCACCAGGGAGACCTCCGGGAGGTCGAGGCCCTCACGGAGCAGGTTGATGCCCACCAGAACGTCGAACTCGCCGGCCCGCAGCTCGCGCAGCAGCTCGACGCGGCGCAGCGTGTCGACGTCGCTGTGCAGATAGCGCACCTGGATGCCCAGCTCCAGGAAGTAGTCCGTGAGGTCCTCCGCCATCTTCTTGGTCAGCGTGGTGACCAGGACACGCTCGTCGCGCTCGGTCCGGGTGCGGATCTCGTGCACCAGGTCGTCGATCTGGCCCTCGGTCGGCTTGACGACGACCTCGGGGTCGACGAGGCCGGTGGGGCGGATGATCTGCTCTACGAAGCCGTCGCCGCGCGAGAGCTCGTACTTGCCGGGCGTCGCGGAGAGGTAGACGGTCTGGCCGATGCGCTCGGTGAACTCCTCCCACTTCAGCGGCCGGTTGTCCATGGCCGACGGCAGGCGGAAGCCGTGCTCGACGAGCGTGCGCTTGCGGGAGGCGTCGCCCTCGTACATGGCCCCGATCTGGGGGACGGTGACGTGCGACTCGTCGATGACGAGGAGGAAGTCCTCGGGGAAGTAATCGAGGAGGGTGTTCGGCGGGGAGCCGGGCTCGCGGTCGTCCATGTGCAGCGAGTAGTTCTCGATGCCGGAGCAGGAGCCGACCTGACGCATCATCTCGATGTCGTAGGTGGTCCGCATGCGCAGCCGCTGGGCCTCCAGGAGCTTGCCCTGCTTCTCCATGCGGGCGAGGGTCTCCTCCAGCTCGGCCTCGATCCCCGCGATGGCCTTCTCCATGCGCTCGGCGCCGGCGATGTAGTGGCTGGCGGGGAAGACGTACAGCTCCTGGTCGTCGGAGATGACCTCGCCGGTGAGGGGGTGGAGCGTGGACAGCGCCTCGATCTCGTCACCGAACATCTCGATGCGGACGGCCAGCTCCTCGTAGACCGGGAAGATCTCGATGGTGTCGCCGCGCACCCGGAAGGTGCCCCGCGTGAAGGCCATGTCGTTGCGCGTGTACTGGATCTCCACGAAGCGGCGCAGCAGCTCGTCCCGGTCGGTCTCCTGGCCGACCTTGAGCGGCACCATGCGGTCCACGTACTCCTGCGGCGTACCCAGGCCGTAGATGCAGGACACGGACGCCACCACCACGACGTCACGCCGGGTGAGCAGCGAGTTCGTCGCCGAGTGGCGCAGCCGCTCGACCTCTTCGTTGATCGAGGAGTCCTTCTCGATGTACGTGTCCGACTGCGGGACGTACGCCTCGGGCTGGTAGTAGTCGTAGTACGAGACGAAGTACTCGACGGCGTTATTCGGCAGGAGCTCGCGGAACTCGTTGGCGAGCTGGGCCGCGAGCGTCTTGTTGGGCGCCATGACGAGCGTCGGCCGCTGGAGCTTCTCGATCATCCACGCCGTGGTCGCCGACTTTCCGGTGCCGGTGGCACCGAGCAGGACGACGTCCTTCTCCCCCGCCCGGATGCGTCGCTCGAGCTCGGCGATGGCCGTGGGCTGGTCACCGCTGGGCTGGTAGGAGCTGACGACCTCGAAGGGCGCCACCTTGCGTTCGATCTTGGATACGGGCCGCATGAGACCACCGTACGGCCCACCACTGACAACGGCCTCGTGCCCGGCGTTCCGCCCCTGTTTTCCGGGGCGAACGCCCGGCGAAAAGTCGGCAAAGGGTCCCGCCTGCGGGTGCCCCGCCCGTCGCGGGCCAGTAGGAGTTTCGTGTACGACTTTCCGTGCACGCCGTACGACGTTCCGTACACGAGGCCCGGGGCGCCGCCGGCCCGGGCCCGGCCGCCGCGAGGAGCCCTTATGCGCATCCGCACCGTCTCCGCCGTGACCAGCGCACTTCTCGGCCTGTCCCTCACCACGCTCGCCTCCGCCTCCACGGTCGGCGTCGCCACCCCCGCGCACGCCACGGCCGACGACCGGGCCGTCCCGGTGGCCATCGGGCACCGGGGGGTTCCGGTCCAGGCACCGGAGAACACTGTCGCGTCGATCGACAGAGCGGCCCGGCTGGGCGTCGAGTGGGTGGAGAACGACGTCCAGCGCACCAAGGACGGCGTCCTGATCGTCATGCACGACACCACCCTGGAGCGCACGACCGACGTCAAGCGGCGGTATCCCAGGCGCGCGCCCTGGAAGATCGCGGACTTCACCCTGGCAGAGATCAAGAAGCTGGACGCGGGCAGCTGGTACGGCCACCGCTTCGCCGGCGAGCGGGTGCCCACCCTCAGCCGCTACCTGCGGCAGGTCGACCGCAACGGCCAGAAGCTGCTCCTGGAGGTGAAGGCCCCGGAGCTGTACCCCGGCATCGAGCGGCAGCTGGTGACGGAGCTGCGGCGGGCCGGCTGGCTGGACCGCCGGCACGTCAAGAGCAGGCTCGTCGTCCAGAGCTTCAACGCCTCGTCCCTGAAGAAGCTGCACACGCTCCGTCCGGACATCAAGAAGGGCTTCCTGGGCGCCCCGAAGCCCGCCCAGCTCCGCTCGTACGCCGCCTTCGCCGACCAGATCAACCCGAATCACAAGGGCGTCACCGCCTCCTGGGTGCGTTCCGTCCACGCGCTCAAGGGCCCGCACGGGCGGCGTCTGGAGGTCTCGGCGTGGACCGTGGACGACGCCGACCGGGCGGTCCTGCTCGCCCGTATGGGCGTGGACGGCATCATCAGCAACGCTCCCCACGTCGTCGCCGACGCGCTGGCCGAGGACGCCGGTGACCCGTCGCTCCTGTCGGACGACTCCTCCGAGCTGTCCGGCTTCCCGGGCCTGTCCGGGGTGGCCTCGGTCCTGGACTCCACCTTCTGAACCGCCCCCGGGACACCGGCAGGGGACGCTCTACGCTGGATGGCGTGACGGAATCCGAGCGCCCCCTGCCGGCCACCGCCCGCGCGTGGGCCTGGACGACGATCGACACGCCGGTGGGCCCCCTGGGGCTGGCCGCGACCACGGACGGCCTGGTCAACGTCGTCTTCCATGCCGACGGCGAGCTCGCCGCCCGTTCCGTCGACCGCCTGGCCCGCGTCCTGGGCTCCGCGCCCGCCTCCCCGCCCTCCGCCTGCCACGACGTCCTGGCCGAGGCGTCGGCGCAGCTGCGGGCCTATTTCGACGGCCGCCTGCACGTCTTCTCGCTGCCCCTGGACTGGTCCCTGACCGCCGGCTTCAACCGCCGCGCCCTGCACGAACTCCTCGATCACGTCCCCTACGGCACCCTCGTCGCCTACCAGGACCTGGCCGACCGGGTGGGCGAGCCCGGTGCGGCCCGTGCCGTGGGCGTGGCCATGGGCAGCAACCCGCTGCCCGTCGTCGTGCCCTGCCACCGCGTCGTCGAAAGCAACGGCGGCCTGGGCGGCTTCGGCCCCGGTCTGGAGGCCAAACGCACCCTGCTGGCACTCGAAGGCGTCCTTCCGGAACCGCTGTTCTGACAGCCGCGCCACCTCGGCCGGGCCCGATTGTCAGTGGCACGCCCTAGCGTTCCCCTCACTGCAGACCGGTCGCCGCGACCGGCGGGGAGAGGGGCATTGCCATGTCGTCGGACACCACGTATCTGGAGCTGTCCCAGGACGGCGGCGGAGCGCACAAGTTCTACGAAGTCGTCGTCGCCGGCACGACGGTGACGGTGCGCTACGGCCGGATCGGGGCGGCCGGGCAGGCCCAGACGTCCACCTTCCCGACCGTGGAGAAGGCGCGGGCCGCCGCCGCCAAGAAGGTGGGCGAGAAGGTGCGCAAGGGCTACGCACCGGCCGTGCGGGGCGGCCGCGCGGCCCGTGCGGTGACGCGCCGCCAGGTCACCTCCGCGCCCTCCACCGCGCGGGCCGTGGCTCCGGTGCTGTGGCGCTTCCGCACGGGAGCGGCCGCGTTCGGCATCCACATCGGCGAGGACCGCTGCTGGGTCGGCAATCAGTCCGGCGACGTCTACACCCTCGGGCACGATGGCGAGGTGCTGGCCCGCTATCGGCTGCCGGACGGCGTCAAGTGCCTGGTGGCCGACGACTTCTGGATCTACGCCGGCTGCGACGACGGCACCGTCTACGACCTCTCCAGCAAACTGCCGTTCGCCGCCTACGAGATCGCCTCCGACGTCGACATCTTCTGGCTCGACATCCGCGAGGGCGTGCTCAACGTGGCCGACCGCGACGGCGGGCTGACCGTCATCGACCACGAGGACGAGTACCAGTGGTCACGCAGGAGCACCGGAGCGCACGCCTGGATGGTGCGCCGCGACGAGCGCGCCGTCTACCACGGCCACGCGCGCGGGGTGACGGCCTACGCCCAGGACGGCGGCGGCGAGCTGTGGCACACCCCGACCAACGGCTCCGTGCTCTTCGGCTGGCAGGAGGACCACTCCGTCTACGCGGGCACCCACCACAACGTCGTCCAGCGCCTGTCCAAGGTCAGCGGAGCCATCGAGGCGACGTACCCCTGCGACTCGGCGGTCTACTCCTGCGCCACCGCCCCGGGCGGCCGCTACGTCTTCGCCGGTGACTCCGCCTCCTCCGTCTACTGCTTCGCCGCCGACGGCACCCGCCTGTGGAAGCTGGGCACGGGCGGCGGCTCGGCGCTGTCCATGCAGTACCTCGACGAGAAGCTGTACATGGTCACCACGGACGGCTCCCTGGTCTGCGTCGACGCCACGGAGGCCGCCATCGCCGCCGCACAGTCCGGCACGGTCCCCGTGCCCCTGGACGTCAAGTCCGCCGCCGCCCTGCCCACGTACGCCCCGTCCGCCACCGTCCGGACGGTCGCCACCCCGCCCGCCTCGGGCATCGTGGTCGAATGCGTCCAGGAAGCCGGCCGGCTGCGCGTCCACGTCGTCTCGGGCGGCTACGACCCCACCTGGAACGTGCAGTTCCCCCGCCACATACGCCAGCCCGGCGCCCGCTACGTCGTCGAGGCCCTCTCCCCCGCCTCCGGCTTCTACCGCGTCCGCGGCGAGATCCAGCGCCTGCTCTGAGGCCGGCCCCCTCTTCCCCGGACAGGGTGGATCCTGGGAGGAGGAGATGGTGTGCCATGCGTACGGGCAATGAACCGATCACCGCCCGCAGCCCCCTGCGGCTGCGCTGCGGTCTGGCCGCGTTCGGCCTGGTCTGGGCCCTGGCCGGAGCCCTCCTCTTCGCGGCCGCCGGCCGCCCGGGGTGGGCGATCGCCTGCGGGGTGGTGGCGGCGGTGGCGGCCACCGACCTGGCCGTCGTGATCCGGCACATCCGGCAGGGGCCGCACTACCAGCCGGGGCGGGACGTCCCGCCGTACGAGCCGGTCAAGGGCAAGAGGCCCGAAGGGTAGGGGCTAGGGCCCTGGCGGGGAGCCACCAGGGCCCCCAGGCCCCGCTCAGGCCCCCTCGGCGTCCAGCGAGCTACGGGCGTCCGCCAAGCAGCGGTCGCGCTCCTCTTCGGTCATGCCCTCCCACGCCTTGTGCGCCACGTGGGCGTGCTCGCCCAGCGCATCAGCGTAAGCGCCCACCCGCACGGCCTCGCGCAGGCCCACCCGACCGGAGAGGACCTCACGCGCCATCTCCTGGAGGACGTCGCCCGCACCACCGGCGGCCAGATGCTGCAGGGCCTTGTGGACCACTCGGGCCTGCTCGCGGTCCCTGCCCGGAGCCAGGAACTCTTCGAACCCCACCTCTTGTTCAGGCATACGCCCTCCTGTCTCAGACCGCCGGGTGGTCATAGCTCGCCCGGGGCAGGGGAAACGCGTTGAGTTTCGCCATGACCTCACCACCGATATGTCCCATGACCGCGTAACTGCTGTTCATGGCCAGCTGGGCGGCGCTGATGAGCCTGGTCATCCGCTCCCACTCCTTGATGATGACCCGGGCTTCCATCGCCCCCAGGGCATAGCCCATCGCCGCGGCGCACCCGGTCCAGCCGAGCGCTGTGGTAGCCGCTGCCGTGATGGACGCGGTCACCAGAGCATCGACGATCGCACTGACGCATCCTCCGATCGCCTGACCGGTGAGCGAGATCGACTGCGCGACGGCGCGGTACTCGTCGCCCATCCTCTCCAGCGCTTCCCGCACATCCTCGAGGTTCTTCCGCAAGGCATCGAGGTAGAGAAGTGCGGCTTCGGCCGCGTTACCGTCCCACGTCCTGGCGACGCTTCTGCGGCCGGACTCGACATTGCGCGCCACAGCACCGCATGCCTGGCCCATGTGCTGCCACGACTCGGCGCATTTGGCGTAGGCCGCCCAGTCCCCGGCCAGCTGCCGCTGGGCCCATTCGACGGGATTCTCCGGCAGCATCAGCTCGGCCAGCTTGAGAAACCACCCGCCCGGACTCAGGACATCACAGACCGCGTTGAGCGAAAGCAGGGGGTCGGTGAACTCCTCCGGCTTCCGCGGCGGAACCAGGTACTCCGTCGGCTGCGCCACATCGGCGAATTGCACAGCAGGTCAGCGCCTCTCCCGCGAGTACCCGGCGTCCAGGGAAGCGGCCACGGCGTGATCGGTACAGCGGTAGTAAGTGGCAGCGGCACGCATCTCTTCCGAGGACTCGGTCAAGATGCCGGAGAGATGCTTCAGAGCCCGCAGTACCTCGTGGCGTAATCCGTCGTGACCGTCGACGGCAAGGGCGAAGAGCCCATTCTGCCGGCCGGTGATGTGCGTGAACTTCCCGGCGTAGTTCAGCACTTCCCGCGCATCTTCGGCTCCCCGGTAGATCTGACGAGCGAAGGCTTCCAACTGTCCCGAGTCGACCCGCAGTTCCCGTAGTTCCCGTAGTTCCATCCGACCACCCTCCCGGCTCGAAAGCATGCCGATTCCATCAATGGGAAATGAGCGCCAGCGCGAAGCACAGCGCCAAGCCCGCGACCGCTACCCTCCGCAGCCATCTGAGACAGACCGCGACCGCCGGCTGCAAACGCAGCAATGACCTGAGTGCGTGGAGTTCCTCCGCGGTTTTCGCGTGAATCCCGACGACGACGGTCGCCATCCCCAAGCAGACAAGGAGAGCCCCGCCAAAGGCACAGGCCAGCCAGCTCCAGAACGCACGCCAGCCGATGACGTAGTACTCGAAGTCCTCGCGATACACCCGTACACGCTCGCCCGGCACATAGGAGCCTTGAAGCTCGGCATCATCGCGTACGGTCCGCCCGTTCTGCGCCCGATAGACGCCGACACACACGTCCCGGTCGACGTCACTGTGCCTCTCACGCGTGGTACGCACCCAGCAGCGCTCCACGGTCAGAGTGCCCTTGTCGGTCACATGCCCCGCGGCCTTCTCCGCCTCCGCGCTCGAGGCGGCGACCAACAGCAGGCCGGCGAGCACCCAGCCGACGCCCAAGGCCCGGGCCTTGTACCGGGGCCCGGACGGGGGCGCGACGGGACTGACACCGAGCAGTTCCGGCATGGCCATGGACGGTCTCCTGGGGGCGGCTCGACGAGCAAGATCGAGACGACCACGCTATGCACGAACGGACGAGGCAACCGCACACCGCTCCCCCTGCACCCCCGCCCCACGCAGGGCCCTCAGCCCCCAAAGCACCTGCATGCACCGTTTCTCCAGAGGCAACCCGCGACACAGGAGCCCCTCACACCCCTCACCCGATAGGACGAAGCGATCAGCCCACCGGCCGCGCACCACCCTGCCCGAGCCGGGCTCGGGCCGCGCTCAGCTTGTCGTTGAACGTTCGGCATCAGAGGCCATCGATGTCCGCAGGATGCGTAGCCATCGTCGGCAGACCGCATGGGTGACGGGTTCGAACAGCTCGGGGCTCGAGATTTCGACGAGGAACTGGGTCAGCAGGTCCTGGTGTTCTTCCTCAACGTGCACCTGGTCCTCGAAATGCACGGCCTGTGCCCAGTCGACGAGCTGGCCGGGGCTCGCGAGCCCAGTAGTGACCCTTTCCGTGGCAGCAACGGCGTGGCCACGATGGAAGATGACAGCCAATGGCGATTCGCCCTGCCGGGTATCTCTGATGAGCCCAGAGAGCTCACCGTTCCACTGCACGAGGTCCTCAAGGGGTCGGCTTCCGTTCGCGTCCATGGTGCCCATCCTGCTTGACCGCGTGGTCATCGGGCCTGCCTGGCCGGGCCGGGACGGTTTCGATGCACCGGCGGGAGAGCCGACACTTCCGCGAGCGCTTCCGATCAGGTTCGGGCCATGTTCGACCCCGGACCGTAAACAACAAGCTCAGCCCTTGTCCCCGAACCGGGCCGCCGCCAGGAAGTCCGGGCGGGGGTCCAGGGCCGCGGCGAGGCGGAAGTGGCGGAGGGCTTCGGTGGGGCGGGCGGCGCGCTGGAGGGTGCGGGCCAGGGCGAAGTGGGCGAAGGCGTTGTCCGGCTCGCGTTCGAGGACGAGCTGGAATTCGAGCTCGGCGGGCCGGAGTTGGGCCGTGGCGAAGAAAGCGCGAGCGCGCAGCAGGCGGGCCGCGGTGTTCTCGGGGTGGGCGGAGATGACGGAGTCGAGCAGCTTGATGGTGCCGCGCGGGTCACCGGCGTCCAGCAGCTGCTCCGCCGCCCGGAAGTCGATCACATGGGTCTCGGGCGTCGTCCGCTCGGTCACGTCCGTCTCCTTTCGCCGCCAGGTCCCGCCGCAGGTCTCGCCGCAGCCGCACAACGTCGTCACGCAACGTCGTCGCAGCGGCACAACGTCCTCGCCCTACGACCTATTCCGCAGCTCCTCCCACACCGCCCTGACCCTGGGCTCCAGCTCCTCGAGCGGGCCGTCGTTGTCGATGACCAGGTCGGCGACGGCCAGCCGCTGCTCGCGGGTGGCCTGGGCCGCCATGCGGGCCCGGGCTTCGTCGGGGGTCATGCCGCGCAGGCGCACGAGCCGGTCGAGGCGGGTCTCGGTGGAGGCGTCCACGACCAGGACCAGGTCGAACAGGGGGGCGAGGCCGTTCTCGGCGAGGAGGGGGACGTCGTGGACGACGACGGCGTCCGGGCCCGCGGCGGCTTCCAGCTCGGCGGAGCGGGCGCGGACCAGGGGGTGCACGATGGCGTTGAGGGCGGCGAGCCTGCCCGGGTCGGCGAAGACGATCGCGCCGAGCTTCGGACGGTCGAGCGCGCCCTCGGGGGTGAGGACGCCGGGGCCGAACTCGGCGACCACGGCCGCCAGTCCGGGCGTGCCCGGCGCCACCACTTCCCGCGCGATCTTGTCGGAGTCGACGAGCACCGCTCCGTAGGAGACGAGGAGGCGCGACACCTCGCTCTTGCCCGCGCCGATTCCGCCTGTGAGGCCCACCTTCAGCATGGGCCCCACGCTATCGGGCCGGCGGTCAGCGGCCGCCGTCGCCCTCCCTGTCGGCGAGGAAGCGCTCGAATTCCGCGCCCAGTTCGTCGGCGGAGGGCAGGTCGACGGGCTCGGCGACGAGGTTGCCGCGGGTTTCCGCGCCGGCCACCGCGTCGTACTGGTGCTCGAGGCCCCGTACGAGGGCGACGAGCTCGTCGTCGCCCTCGGCGAGCTGGCGCTCGATCTCCTCCTGGGTGCGCAGCGCCTCCGTGCGCAGGGAGTGCGCGGCGTCGGGCAGGACGAGGCCCGTCGCGGCGGTGATCGCCTCAAGTGCGGTCAGCGCCGCGTCCGGGTAGGGGGAGCGGGCGATGTAGTGGGGGACGTGGGCGGCGACGCCCAGGACGTCGTGGCCGGCCTCGGCCAGGCGGTACTCGACGAGCGACTCGGCGCTGCCGGGTACCTGGGCCTCGTCGAAGTAGCTGCGGTGGCCCGGCATCAGGTCCGTGCGGTTGCCGTGCGGGGTGATGCCGACGGGACGCGTGTGGGGGACGCCCATGGGGATGCCGTGGAAGTTGACGGACAGGCGTACGCCCAGGCGTTCCACCAGCTGTCGCACGGCGACCGCGAAGCGCTCCCATTCCACGTCCGGCTCGGGGCCGGTGAGCAGGAGGAAGGGGGCGCCCGTCGTGTCCTGGACCAGGCGGAGCTCGATCTTCGGGACCTCGTAGGCGCTCCAGCGGTCGCGTTCGAAGGTCAGCAGGGGGCGGCGCGCGCGGTAGTCGATGAGCCGGTCGTGGTCGAAGCGGGCCACGACCTGGTGCGGCAGGCCGTCCAGCAGCCGCTTGACGATCTGGTCGCCCGTCTCACCGGCGTCGATGTAGCCGTCGAAGTGGTAGAGCATGACCAGCCCGGCCGTGTCCTGGGCCAGGGCCAGGTCGGCTACGGCGAGCCCCTTGGGCTCCCATTCGTACAAACCCTGCGGATCCAACACAGTGACCGTTCCTCCTCATGTTCCGTACGGAAGAACGTCCTTGAAGGGCGCGGGCATTCCCCGTCCGGGCCGCCAAGAGGATCACCGGGGCCGGAAGGAGGGCATGAGTAAGGCCCGCCCTCCAAGGAGAGCGGGCCTTACTTCAGTCAGCTGTCAGCTGCTGCCGGTCAGAGCCTCAGCTCTGGCCGCCGGCGAGCTTCTCGCGGAGCGCGGCGAGCGCCTCGTCCGACGCCAGGGCGCCGGAGTTGTCGGCCGACTCCGAGGAGTACGAACCGCCGGAGACGTTGCCGGCACCCGAGGCGGCGGCCGGAGCGGCAGCGCCCTCGGCAGCGGCCTGCTCGTCGGCCTCGCGGGACTTGATGACCTGCGCCTGGTGCTGCTCGAAGCGCTGCTGCGCCTCGGCGTACTGGCGCTCCCACTCCTCGCGCTGCTTCTCGTAGCCCTCGAGCCAGTCGTTGGCCTCGGGGTCGAAGCCCTCGGGGTAGATGTAGTTGCCCTGGTCGTCGTAGGACGCGGCCATGCCGTACAGGGTCGGGTCGAACTCGACCACGGACGGGTCGGCACCGAAGGACTCGTTGGCCTGCTTCAGCGAGAGGCTGATGCGGCGGCGCTCGAGGTCGATGTCGATGACCTTGACGAAGATCTCGTCGTTGACCTGGACGACCTGCTCCGGGATCTCCACGTGGCGCTCGGCCAGCTCGGAGATGTGGACCAGGCCCTCGATGCCCTCGTCGACGCGCACGAACGCACCGAAGGGAACGAGCTTGGTGACCTTACCCGGGACGACCTGACCGATCTGGTGGGTCCGGGCGAACTGCTGCCACGGGTCTTCCTGGGTCGCCTTGAGCGACAGGGAGACGCGCTCGCGGTCCATGTCGACGTCGAGGACCTCGACGGTGACTTCCTGGCCGACCTCGACAACCTCGGACGGGTGGTCGATGTGCTTCCAGGAGAGCTCGGAGACGTGGACGAGACCGTCGACGCCACCCAGGTCCACGAAGGCACCGAAGTTGACGATGGAGGAGACGACGCCGGAGCGCACCTGACCCTTCTGCAGGGTGGTGAGGAAGGTCTGGCGGACCTCGCTCTGGGTCTGCTCCAGCCAGGCACGGCGGGACAGGACCACGTTGTTGCGGTTCTTGTCCAGCTCGATGATCTTGGCCTCGAGCTCCTTGCCCACGTAGGGCTGGAGGTCGCGGACGCGGCGCATCTCGACCAGGGAGGCCGGGAGGAAGCCACGGAGGCCGATGTCGAGGATGAGACCACCCTTGACGACCTCGATGACGGTGCCGGTGACGATCCCGTCCTCTTCCTTGATCTTCTCGATGGTGCCCCAGGCGCGCTCGTACTGGGCGCGCTTCTTCGAGAGGATCAGGCGACCTTCCTTGTCCTCCTTCTGGAGAACCAGGGCCTCGATCTCGTCGCCGACCTTGACGACCTCGTTCGGGTCGACGTCGTGCTTGATCGAGAGCTCGCGGGAGGGGATCACACCCTCGGTCTTGTAACCGATGTCGAGCAGGACCTCGTCCCGGTCGACCTTCACGATGACGCCGTCGACGATGTCGCCGTCGTTGAAGTACTTGATCGTCTCGTCGATCGCGGCGAGGAAGGCTTCCTCGTTACCGATGTCGTTGACCGCAACCTGCGGGGTGGTGGCGGTGGTCTCGGTGCTGCTCGTCATGTGGGAAAGGGCTCCGGTACGGACATTGAAGTCGTAGGTACTGCTACGCCGTGGGCCCGTATCGCACCGCCGAAGCCGGACAGCCTTGGAGGCGCAGTCTCCGAAAGGGCCCTAAGACCCGATAGGAAACCGGAAACGCCTCGACAACCGAGGGGACATACAACCAGTGCGAGCGCGACCTGCTCCGTCTGAGGCGCGCAGGCTCGCAGCGCAACTTGTAGCATACGGGGGCAGCCGGACACGGTCAATGCGCGAAGGCGCACACCCGGGACGAAACGCCCGAAAACCGGCACAACTCAGGTTGTGCGAGGCCACGAGGGCCTCCCGGCACCTCGTGGCGCCACGCTCGGGACACCGGAAGGCCCCTCGCGAAAACCCGGCGAAACCGGGACGATCGCCGCCCGGGCCCCCGCGGCGGCACGCTCCGGCGGGGACCTGTAAAGATCAAAAGATCAAGAGACCTGTTGAACCGGGAACCGCTCACCGCGGTTCCCTGCCGAGGCCAAGGGCGCGACCGTCGAGATGACCCAAGAGTACGAGCCGGAAGCGACCCGCCGTGAGAGCGGCGGGGCGGAGAGCAGCCGGGCCAGCCGTGGCTGGTGGGACCGCAACGCCGACGAGTACCAGAGCGAGCACGGCGGATTCCTCGGCGACGACCGCTTCGTCTGGGGCCCCGAGGGCCTGGACGAGGCGGAGGCCGCGCTGCTGGGCCCGGCGAGCGGCCTCAAGGGCCTGGCCGTCCTGGAGATCGGGGCGGGCGCGGCCCAGTGCGCGCGCTGGCTGGCCGCCCAGGGCGCCCGCCCCGTGGCCCTGGACCTCTCCCACCGGCAGCTGCAGCACGCCCTGCGGATCGGCGCGGACTTCCCCCTGGTCGAGGCCGACGCCGGCGCGCTGCCCTTCGCGGACGGCTCCTTCGACCTGGCCTGCTCCGCCTACGGAGCGGTGCCGTTCGTCGCCGACCCGGTCCAGGTGATGCGGGAGGTACGCAGGGTGCTGCGCCCCGGCGGCCGCTGGGTCTTCTCCGTCACCCACCCCATCCGCTGGGCCTTCCCCGACGAGCCCGGCCCCGAGGGCCTGTCCGTCGCCGCCTCCTACTTCGACCGCACCCCTTATGTGGAACAGGACGAGAACGGCCACGCCGTCTACGTCGAGCACCACCGCACACTCGGCGACCGGGTGCGCGACGTCGTCGCGGCCGGATTCCGCCTGGTCGACCTGGTCGAACCGGAATGGCCGCACTGGAACACCCAGGAGTGGGGCGGCTGGTCCCCGCTGCGCGGTGCTCTGATCCCCGGCACGGTGATCTTCGTCTGCGAGCGCGACTGACACCGGGCCGCGGAGCCACTCCGGAGCTCGGCGAGACTTGATCCCGTGATCCACACCGAGGCCCTCGGCCATCTGCCCGTACGCACCGCCCTGCCCGCGCTCACCCGCGCACTGGACGAGAGCGGCGCCGCCGTCCTGTGCGCGCCGCCCGGCACGGGCAAGACGACCCTGGTGCCGCTGGTCCTGGCCGGGCTCGTGCCGGCCGACGGTACGGGCGCGCCCGCGCCCGTACGCCGCGTCGTGGTCGCCGAGCCGCGCCGGATCGCGGCGCGGGCCGCGGCGCGGCGCATGGCGTGGCTGCTCGGCGAGACCATCGGCGAGGGGGGCGCCGCGGGGCGCGTGGGGTTCACCGTGCGCGGGGAGCGGCGGGCAGGGCCCGCGACCGTGGTCGAGGTGGTCACGACCGGTGTGCTGTTGCAGCGCCTGCAGCGCGATCCGGAGCTGGCCGGGGTCGACGTCGTGGTGCTCGACGAGTGCCATGAGCGGCATCTGGACGCCGACACGGCCGCGGCGTTCCTGCTGGACGTACGCGCCGCCCTGCGCCCCGACCTGCGGCTGGTGGCCGCCTCGGCCACCACGGACGCCGAGGGCTGGGCGCGGCTGCTGGGCGACGCGCCCGTGGTGCGGGCGCAGGGCGTCTCGCACCCGGTGGAGGTGGTGTGGGCGCCGCCGGAGCGGGCGGTGCGGCCGCCGCACGGGATGCGCGTGGACCCCGTCCTGCTGGAGCACGTGGCCGCGGTCGTGCGGCGGGCGCTGCGCGAGCGGGACGGCGACGTGCTGTGCTTCCTGCCGGGCGTGGGCGAGATCGGGCGCGTGGCGGGCCTGCTGGGCGGGCCCGGGGCGCTGGGCGGTGCGGAGGTGCTGCAGGTGCACGGCAGGGCCCCGGCCGCGGTGCAGGACGCGGTCCTCGCCGGCGGCTCGGGCGCGCGCCGGGTGGTGCTGGCGACGTCGGTGGCGGAGTCGAGCCTGACCGTGCCGGGCGTACGGGTCGTGGTGGACGCGGGCCTGGCCCGGGAGCCGCGCACGGACCACGCCCGGGGGCTCGGCGCGCTCACGACCGTACGGGCGTCCCGGGCGGCGGCACGGCAGCGGGCGGGGCGTGCGGGCCGTGAGGCGCCGGGCACGGTGTACCGCTGCTGGGCCGAGGCCGAGGAGGCGCGGCTGCCGGCGTTCCCGGCCGCGGAGATCACGGTCGCGGACCTGACGGCGTTCGCCCTGCAGGCGGCCTGCTGGGGCGATCCCGACGCGTCCGGCCTCGCGCTTCTCGACGCCCCGCCGGCCGGCGCGCTGGCCGCGGCCCGTGCGGTGCTGGCGGCCACGGGGGCGACCGGCCCGGACGGGCGCCCCACGGACCGGGGCCGGCGCATGGCCCGGCTGGGGGTGCACCCTCGTCTGGCACGCGCCCTCCTGGACGGCGCGCACGAGGTCGGCGCGCGCCGGGCGGCCGAGGTCGTGGCGCTGCTCAGCGAGGAACCGCCCCGTGAGTACGGCGACGACCTGGCCGCCGCCTGGAGAGCGGCCCGGCGCGGCGGCGACGCCTACGCCGCGCGCTGGCGCGCCGAGGCCCGCCGCCTGGAGAGCGGGGTACGGGGTGTCATGGGCGGCGCGCCGGAGGAAGGTCGTGATCGCGTCGGTACCGGCGGCCCGCAGACCGACGATGCCGCCGCCGGGCTGATCGCGGCGCTGGCGTTCCCCGAGCGGGTGGCGCGGGCGCGCGGGGAGGGCGCGTATCTGATGGTGTCGGGGACCGGCGCCGAGCTGGGTGAGGGGTCGCGGCTGCGCAGTGCGCGCTGGCTCGCGATCGCCGTGGCGGACCGGCCGGTGACGGCCGCGTCGGCGCGGGTGCGGCTGGGCGCGGTGATCGACGAGGACACGGCCAGGGCAGCGGCCGGGGCGCTGCTCGCCGAGGACGAGGAGGTGCTCTGGTCCGAGGAGCGGCGCGACGTCGTGGCGCGCCGGGTGACGCGGCTGGGCGCGGTGGAGCTGGCCACGAGCGCGCTGAGCGCGCCGGATCCGCGGCGTGTGCGGGCGGCCCTGCTGGCAGGGCTGCGGCGTGAGGGGCTCGCTCTGCTGCGCTGGAGCGCGGAGGCCGAGGGGCTGCGGCAGCGTCTGGCGTTCCTGCACCGGGAGCTGGGCGCGCCGTGGCCGGACGTGTCGGACGAGGCGCTGCTGGCGTGTACGGACCAGTGGCTGGGCCCGGAGCTGGACCGGGCACGTCGGCGCGCCGACCTGGAGCGGCTGGATGCCGGCAAGGCCCTGGAGCGGCTGCTTCCGTGGGCGAGCGGGGACGCCGCGCGCCTGGCGGAGCTGGCGCCGGAGCGCCTGGAGGTGCCGAGCGGCTCCCGGATCCGGGTGGACTACGCCGGTGAGCAGCCCGTCCTGGCGGTCAAGCTGCAGGAGCTCTTCGGTCTGCGGCAGACGCCGCGTCTGGCGGGCGGCCGGGTCCCGGTGCTCGTGCACCTGCTGTCACCGGCGGGCAGGCCGGCGGCGGTCACGGCGGACCTGGCGTCGTTCTGGCAGGAGGGCTACCGCTCGGTGCGGGCCGAGCTGCGCGGCCGCTACCCCAGGCACCCCTGGCCCGAGGACCCGTCGACGGCCGTGGCGACACGCCGTACCAACGCGCGTCGTTCATAGGACGTGCGCCCCGGGCGCGCAGGTGCGGCGTGCGCGCCCGGGGGGTCGTGCCGTGTCAGGGGAGGTAACGCTCGACCGCCGCGGCCCCCTCCTTCTCCATCAGGCGCTTGGCCTTCTCGATCCGTTCCGGTGTCACGTCGCGGCCGGAGGCCATGACCAGGTCTTCGGGGTCGTACGGCCGCTCGCCGCCGGTGTACAGCCGGCGCGGCCGGGACGTGGTGGACTCGTCCTCGGGACTCTCCTTCACGGCGAGCCTCCTCTGCTCAGCGGCCCCTCGTCGGGGGTCGGCCGTTCGGGTTTCCCTCCATCGTGTGCCAGGTTCGCGGTGAGCGCACGACGATCTCGGGCCTCCAGGACGAGGGAGAGGGACAGCAGCACGCCGCCGAGCGCGAGGAAGCCCCAGGGGAGGTAGCCGGTGAGCAGCAGGACCAGCTGTCGCTGCGTCTTGACGAGCGCGACCGTGTCCTCGACGTAGTCGGGCCGCATCTTCACATGACCGGCGAAGGCGGTGATCGGCTTCTTGTCCGGTTTTCCGGTCCAGCGCATCTCCTCGCGGTGGATCTCCTCGCCGTTGACGGGTGCGCCGGTGGTGGGGTCGACCCAGAACATGCGCCGGGTGGAGTACCAGCGCTCCAGGCCGAGCTGCCGGACGGTGTCGGGGGTGATACCCAGCGGCAGGGTGCGGGGCAGGGGGACCTTGGTCCAGGGGATGGTCTGCTCGAAGTAGTAGACCTTCAGTCCGTGGAAGGCGCGGGTGCCCTTGTAGTGGATGGGGGCGGAGGTGCGGGTCATCAGGTCGAAGTAGCGGTAGTCGCGCTTTTCGACGAGGAAGGGCCACTTGTACTGGATGCCGTCGCGGCGCACCGGGGTGCCGTCGATGTGTTCGCCGCCCGCGTGGACGGGCTGCTGGCTGTGGGCGTCGAAGACGTAGCGCTCGGGTATCCGCGAGACCATCGTGCCGTCGGGGCCCGCGGCGTAGGAGAGGCCGTCCCAGACGACGACGTCGCGACCGGTCGCGTGTTTGACCTTGCGGGCCTGTTCGACGTTGCCCTTGAGGGTCTGGACCATGGTCAGGCGGGGGACTTTTTTCGGCGTGAGCGTGGCGTAGTCGATGAGGGTGGCGTCCTTCGCCTCCAGGACGGCCGTCTGGTAGCGGCCGGCGGGGACCTTGGCCAGCCGGGGGAAGGCGTACCAGCGCAGCAGGGGGGACAGGGCGGTGAAGAACACCGCGAGGGCCAGCAGGACCAGGCTCGCTCTGCGGCGCATGAGGGGCCTCCCGGCTACGGGTGTGCGGGGGCGGTGGACAGCAGGGGTTCGGGTGAGGTCTCGCCTTCGGGCGGGCCGATGGCGGTGACGGCGAAGACCAGGGCGAGGGCCGCGGCCAGTCCGATGGCCGCGGCGGCCAGTGCGCGCATGCGGAGCCTCCTGGCAGCGTTCCCCGTATGTGACGAGGCGTCAGGGATGGGCACGGTAGCAACGCACGCCGCGGATGAGAACCACACCGCCGCCTCCAACCACACCGGCCCTTCTTCCCCCTCGGAGCGCCGAGGGGGAAGAAGGGCCGGTCAGTGCGTACGGGTCCGGTGCCGGACCGCGCGGGCGGGACGCGTACGGGGCCGCGCCGGAACCCCGCGGGTGGTCAGTGCGCGGCGGACTCCCAGTCCCGGCCGACGCCCACCGACACATCCAGCGGGGCACGCAGCTCGACGGCCCCGGCCATCTCGCGGCGGACCAGCGCCTCGACCTTCTCGCGCTCGCCCGGCGAGATCTCCAGCACGATTTCGTCGTGCACCTGGAGCAGCATCCGGGAGGTGAGCGTCTCGGCCGCCAGGGCCTCGCCGACCCGCAGCATCGCGATCTTGACGATGTCGGCGGCGGTGCCCTGGATCGGGGCGTTCAGCGCCATCCGCTCGGCCATCTCACGACGCTGGCGGTTGTCGCTGTTGAGGTCGGGAAGGTAGCGGCGGCGGCCGAGCATCGTCTCGGTGTATCCCGTGGCGCGGGCCTCCTCGACCACGCGCTGGAGATAATCGCGCACCCCGCCGAACCGCTCGAAGAACGTGTCCATCAGGCGCCGCGCCTCGTCGGGCGCGATGTTCAGCTGCTGCGAGAGCCCGAACGCCGACAGGCCGTAGGCCAGGCCGTACGACATGGCCTTGATCTTGCGGCGCATCTCCGGGTCGACCTCGCTCTTGGCGACGCCGAACACCTGGGAGGCCACGGTGGTGTGCAGGTCCTCACCCGACGCGAACGCCTCGATCAGGCCCTCGTCCTCGGAGAGGTGCGCCATGACCCGCAGCTCGATCTGGCTGTAGTCGGCGGTCATCAGGGACTCGTAGCCCTCGCCGACGACGAAGCCGCGGCGGATGGCCCGGCCCTCGTCCGTACGCACCGGGATGTTCTGCAGGTTCGGGTCGGTGGAGGACAGCCGGCCCGTCGCCGCCACCGTCTGGTTGAAGGTGGTGTGGATCCGGCCGTCGGGGGCGATCGCCTTGATCAGGCCCTCGACGGTGGAACGCAGCTTGGACTGCTCCCGGTGCCGCAGCATGATCACCGGCAGCTCGTTCTCCGTCTGCGCGGCGAGCCAGGCCAGGGCGTCGGCGTCCGTGGTGTAGCCGGTCTTCGTCTTCTTCGTCCGCGGCAGGCCCAGCTCCCCGAAGAGGACCTCCTGCAGCTGCTTGGGCGAGCCCAGGTTGAACTCGCGCCCCGCCGCGGCGTGCGCCTCGAGGACCGCCTGCTGCACCGCCGCCGCGAACTGCTGCTCCATTCGCTCGAGCCAGCCCCGGTCCGCGGCGATACCCGCCCGCTCCAGGCCCGCCAGCATCGCGCTCGTCGGCAGCTCCACGTCCGTCAGCAGCTCGGCCGCGCCCACGTCCTTGAGCCGGCCCGTGAACGCGCCGCCCAGGTCGAGCACCGTACGCGCCCGGCCCATGAGGGCGTCGGCCTCGGCCTGTTCGTCGGCGCCGAAGGCCAGCTGGCCGTCGCCCGCCGCCGCCGTCGCCAGCTCACGGCCCAGGTACTCCACCGACAGGGCGTCCAGGGCGAACGACCGACGGCCGGGCTTGACCAGATAGGCGGCCAGGGCGGTGTCCATGGTCACGCCCTCGACCGACCAGCCGTGCTCGGCGAACACCCGCATCGCGGACTTCGCGTCGTGCATCACCTTCGGCCGTGCCGTGTCCGCGCTCCACGCGGCGAACGCCCGCTCGTCGGCCTCGTCCAGCTCCGCCGGGTCGAACCACACGGCCGGGCCCTCGCCCGTCGCCAGCGCGATCTCACTCACCCGGCCACTGCCCAGCGACCAGCTGTCGACCACGGCCACACCGAGCGCGGCCCCGCCGTGCTCCGCCAGCCACGGCGCCAGCTCGCCAGTGGCGAGCACCACACCGTCGACCTCGGCACCCGCCTCGGGAGCGGCCTCCTCGGCGGACTCCCCGCCCGGGTCGGCGGCCAGCAGCCGGTCCCGCAGGCCCACGTTGCGGATCTCCAGCCGCTCCAGGAACGACACCAGCGCCAGCCGGTCGTACGCCTCACGGACCAGACCCCCGGGGCCCGTGGACAGCTCCACGTCCCGCACCATCTCGGTCAGGCGGCGGTTGAGCTTGACCGCCTCCAGGTGGTCCCGCAGATTCTGCCCGGCCTTGCCCTTGACCTCGTCCACCCGCTCGACCAGCTCCGCGAACGAACCGAACTGGTTGATCCACTTCGCGGCCGTCTTCTCCCCCACACCGGGGATGCCCGGCAGGTTGTCCGACGGGTCGCCGCGCAGCGCCGCGAAGTCCGGGTACTGCTGCGGCGACAGGCCGTACTTCTCCACGACCTTCTCCGGCGTGAACCGCGTCAGCTCCGAGACGCCCTTCGTCGGATACAGCACCGTGACGGCGTCGCTCACCAGCTGGAAGGAGTCGCGGTCACCGGTGACGATCGAAACCTCGAAGCCCTCCGCCTCCGCCTGCGTGGCCAGCGTGGCGATCACGTCGTCCGCCTCGAAGCCGTCCACCGCGAACCGCGGCACACTCATCGTGTCGAGCATCTCGCCGATCAGCGCGACCTGCCCCTTGAACTCGTCCGGGGTCTTCGAACGCGTCGCCTTGTACTCCGGGAACTCCTCCGAGCGCCACGTCTTGCGCGAGACGTCGAACGCCACCGCGAAATGCGTAGGCCGCTCGTCACGCAGTGTGTTGGCCAGCATGGACGCGAAGCCGTACACCGCGTTCGTCGGCTGACCACCCGAAGTGGTGAAGTTCTCCGCGGGCAGCGCGAAGAACGCCCGGTACGCCATGGAGTGCCCGTCCATCAACAGCAGACGGGGCCGGCCTCCCTCCGCTGATGCCTCGGTGCCGGTCGGTTCGTTCGTCTTCGATGCCTTTGCTGCCACGCCCCCGATCCTGCCACGGCCCACTGACAATCCCGACAGCCCTGGTCGTCGATCACCCCTCACACCCTCGCCACCGCCACTGTCAGACGCCCATGACAGGATCGGCACCGTACGCGCACACCCGCGTACCACACCGACCGCTCAAGGGGGAGCGAGATGGCAGGCAAGCCGCCCACCGGCGATCCCGTACAGGACGCACCCGACGTCACCGCCCCGCAGCACGCGGCCGCAGGGCTGCCCGCCATCGCCCACACGCTGCGCATCGCCCAGGACCAGATGGGCGTCCGCCGCACCGCCCTCACCCTCCTCAAGGTCAACCAGAAGGACGGCTTCGACTGCCCCGGCTGCGCCTGGCCCGAGCCCGACAAGCGCCACGCCGCCGAATTCTGCGAGAACGGCGCCAAGGCCGTCGCCGAGGAAGCCACCCTGCGCCGCGTCACCCCCGCCTTCTTCACCGAGCACTCCGTGGCCGACCTCGCCGGCCGCAGTGGCTACTGGCTCGGCCAGCAGGGCCGCCTCACCCACCCCATGTACCTCGCCGAAGGCGCCACCCACTACGAGCCGGTCAGCTGGGAGCGGGCCTTCGGCATCATCGCCGACGAGCTGACCGCCCTTGCCACACCGGATGAAGCCGTCTTCTACACCTCCGGGCGCACCAGCAATGAAGCCGCCTTCCTCTACCAGCTCTTCGCCCGCGAGTTCGGCACCAACAACCTGCCCGACTGCTCCAACATGTGCCACGAGTCCTCCGGCTCCGCGCTCACGGAGACCATCGGCATCGGCAAGGGCAGCGTCCTGCTGGAAGACCTCTACAAAGCCGACCTGATCATCGTCGCCGGGCAGAACCCCGGCACCAACCATCCCCGCATGCTCAGCGCCCTGGAGAAGGCCAAGGCCGGCGGAGCGAGGATCATCACGGTCAACCCGCTGCCCGAAGCGGGCATGGAACGCTTCAAGAACCCCCAGAACGCCCGCGGTCTCGCCGGCGGCGGCACCCCCCTCACCGACCTCTTCCTGCAGATCCGCCTCGGCGGTGACCAGGCCCTCTTCCGCCTCCTCAACAAACTCGTCCTGGAGACCGAAGGCGCCGTCGACACCGCGTTCGTCGACGAGTACACGCACGGCTTCGAGGACTTCGCACGCGCCGCCCGCGCCGCCGACTGGGACCAGACCCTGCGCGCCACCGGCCTGCGCCGCGAGGAGATCGAGACGGCCCTGCGCATGGTCCTGGCCTCCGAACGCACCGTCGTGTGCTGGGCCATGGGCCTCACCCAGCACAAGCACGCCGTCCCCACCATCAGGGAAGTCGTCAACTTCCTGCTGCTGCGCGGCAACATCGGCCGCCCCGGCGCCGGCGTCTGCCCCGTCCGCGGCCACAGCAACGTCCAGGGCGACCGCACCATGGGCATCTTCGAACGTCCCTCCACGGCGTTCCTCGACGCCCTGGAGAAGGAATTCGGCTTCACCCCGCCCCGCGAGCACGGGCTCGACGTCGTCCGCGCCATCCGCGCCCTGCGCGACGGACAGGCGAAGGTCTTCGTCGCCATGGGCGGCAACTTCGTCTCCGCCACCCCTGACACGGCCGTCACCGAAGCGGCCGTCCGCCGTGCCCGCCTGACGGTCCACGTCTCCACCAAGCTCAACCGCTCACACGTGATCACCGGCGCCCGGGCCCTGATCCTGCCCACCCTCGGCCGCACCGAACGCGACCGTCAGCACAGCGGCGAGCAGTTCGTCACCGTCGAGGACTCCATGGGCATGGTGCACGCCTCACGCGGCCGCCTGCGGCCCGCGAGCCCGCGGCTGCTGTCCGAACCCGCCATCGTCTGCCGGCTCGCCCGACGCGTCCTCGGCACCAGCAGCACCACACCATGGGAAGAGTTCGAGAAGGACTACGGCACCATCCGCGACCGCATCGCCCGCGTCATCCCCGGTTTCGAGGACTTCAACGCCCGCGTCGCCCGCCCCGGGGGCTTCACCCTCCCCCACGCCCCCCGCGACAGCCGCACCTTCCCCACCAGGACCGGCAAGGCCAACTTCACCGCCGCCGACGTCACCTACCCCCTCGTGCCCGAGGGCCGGCTGCTGCTGCAGACCCTGCGCTCGCACGATCAGTACAACACCACCATCTACGGCCTCGACGACCGCTACCGCGGCATCAAGAACGGCCGCCGCGTCGTCCTCGTCCACCCCGACGACGCCCGCGCCCACGATCTCGCCGACGGCTCCTACGCCGACCTCGTCAGCGAATGGACCGACGGCAGCGAACGCCGCGCACCCGGCTTCCGTGTCGTGCACTACCCCACCGCGCGCGGCTGCGCCGCCGCCTACTACCCCGAGACCAACGTCCTGGTCCCCCTGGACCACACCGCCGACACCAGCAACACCCCGGCCAGTAAGTCCCTCGTCATCAGGATCGAGCGGCGGGCCGATCAGGACAGTTGACGCCGAAGCGGTCCAGCTGAAAAAACTTTCACCACACAACGACCAAAGGTGATCGGAGCCACGACGCATGGGCGAGTACAGCAAGACCACGTTCCCGCAGGAGATCCTCGACCAGTGGGCCGGCAGCGGGCTCGACCTGAGCGCTCTCTTCTCCGCCGGCCACCTCGGCGAGCGCATGAGCGTCCACGTCGTCGAGGCCTCCCCCGAGCGCGTCGTCGCCACCATGCCCGTCGAAGGCAACACCCAGCCCTACGGACTGCTCCACGGCGGCGCCTCGGCCGTCCTCGCCGAAACCATCGGCTCCGTCGGCGCCATGCTGCACGCGGGCCCCGGCCGCATCGCCGTGGGCGTGGACCTCAACTGCACCCACCACCGCGGAGTCCGCTCCGGACTGGTCACCGGCACCGCCACCCCCGTCCACCGCGGACGCACCACCGCCACCTACGAGATCGTCATCACCGACGAGCAGGACAAGCGCGTGTGCTCCGCCCGCCTCACGTGCCTCATCCGCGCGGCCGCCGACACCTCCTCCGCCGCCTGAGAAATCCCCCGGCCCCACCCGACCGATGCCGTCCCCGGAACGCTTCCGGGGGCGGCATCGGTCTACTCAGCGCGACCCATACAGCCGACTCTGTTAAACAATCGCCCCCGAGTGACCTGCGTCATAACAAGACAGTCACATCATGGCCTGCACCTCTGCCCCTTAGTGCCGCACACCCCTAGAGTCACGGCCATTCACCACCCCGCCGGGCGGTTCGCACACGGCCTCTCCGCACCTCTCGAATTTCCCGTTCCGCCTTGCCTTCCTCCCGCCCGGCGGCGATACGGCACCTCCGCAGCGAGGGCCTCGCCAGGGAAAGGAAGCACCGTGCGACACCATTCCTTGCTCATCCTCACCACCGCGATCACCGCGGGAGCCCTCACCCTCAGCGCCTGCGGATCACGCGACGGCGGCGGGGACAAAGACACCGGCAGCGACCGGAAGACCACCGTCACCATCGGCCTCGACGCCCCCCTGACCGGCGACCTCTCCGCTCTCGGTCAAGGAATCAAAAACTCCGCCCACCTCGCCGTCACCAACGCCAACAAAGCCAAGGAAGTCCCCGGCATAACCTTCGAACTCACCCCGCTCGACGACCAGGCCCAACCCACCTCCGGCCAGCAGAACGCCACCAAACTGGTCGGCGACAAAAAGGTCCTCGGCATCGTCGGACCGCTGAACTCCAGCGTCGCCCAGTCCATGCAGCAGGTCGCCCAGGCCAACAGCGTCCCCCTCATATCCCCGGCCAACACCACCCCCGACCTCACCCAGGGCAAGGACTGGAAACAGAACAACCGCAAGCGCCAGTTCACCACCTACTTCCGCACGGCCACCACCGACGAGATCCAGGGCGCCTTCGGCGGCCAGTACGCCTACGAACAGATCAAGGCGAAAACCGTCTACGTCATCGACGACCAGAAAACCTATGGCGTCGGTCTCGCCGCCGCCTTCTCCGCCAAATTCACCTCACTCGGCGGAAAAGTCACCGGCACCGAACACGTCAACCCCGAGGACCGCGACTTCAAGGCCATCGTCTCCAAAGTCAAGACCGCCAACCCCGACCTCGTCTTCTACGGCGGCGAATACCCCGCCGCGGCACCGCTGAGCCAACAACTCAAGGACGGCGGCGTGAAAGCCCCGCTCATGGGCGGCGACGGCATGTACAGCGGTGACTACATCACCCTCAACAAGAAATCCGCCGGCGACTACGCCACCTCCGTCGGCAAGCCCGTCGAACAACTCGACTCCGCCAAGAAATTCATCGCCGACTACAAGGCCGCCGGCTACAAAGACCGCTACGAGGCCTACGGCGGCTCCACCTACGACGCCACCTGGGCCATCATCCAGGCCGTCAAAGCCGTCGTCGCCGACAACGGCGGAAAGCTCCCCGACAACGCCCGCGCCAAGGTCGTCGAAGCCCTCAACAAGGTCAAGTTCGACGGCGTCACCGGGCCGGTCTCCTTCGACCAGTACGGCGACACCACCAACACCATGATCACCGCATACCAGGTCGATTCAGCGGCATGGAAAGCCCGCCACAGCGCCGAGTACAAACGCTGACGCCCGCGCCCGCGCACACCGCGCACCACATCCACCGGCCGGGCCGTACGAACCGACCACCCACCCCGCACGGCCCGCGCCGACCGCCCGTACCCCTTCCCATCCCACGGAGGCCCGGCGGTGCACGAACTGCCGCAACAGCTGGCCAACGGACTCATCCTCGGCGCGATGTACGGACTCATCGCGATCGGCTACACGATGGTCTACGGCATCGTCCAGCTCATCAACTTCGCCCACGGCGAGATCTTCATGGTCGGCGGCTTCGGCGCACTGACCGCCCACCTCATCCTCCCCGAGAGCACCGGCCTGCTCCTCGCCCTCCCCCTCATGATCCTCGGCGGCATCCTCGCCGCCACCGCCGTCGCCGTCACCGCCGAACGCTTCGCCTACCGCCCCCTGCGCGACGCGCCCCGCCTCGCCCCCCTCATCACCGCCATCGGCCTGTCCATCGCCCTCCAGCAAGCCATCTGGAAGTGGTACCCCGACGCCAAGAAGGCCCGTGTCTTCCCGCAGTTCAAGGGCGAATCCCTCGACATCCTCGGCGCCACCGTCCAACGGGGAGAAATCTTCCTCCTCATCGCCGCGCCGCTGTGCATGACCGCTCTCGGCCTCTTCGTCGCCAAAACCCGCACCGGCCGTGGCATGCAGGCCACCGCACAAGACCCCGACACCGCCAAGCTCATGGGGATCAACACCGACCGCATCATCGTCATCGCCTTCGCCATCGGCGCCGCCTTCGCCGCCATCGCGGCCGTCGCCCACGGCCTCAAATACGGCCAGGTCGACTTCCGCATGGGCTTCATCACCGGCCTCAAAGCCTTCACCGCGGCCGTCCTCGGCGGCATCGGCAACATCTACGGCGCCATGCTCGGCGGCGTCGTCCTCGGCGTCGCGGAAGCCCTCGCCACCGGCTACATCGAGGAGATCCCCGGCATGACCCAATTCGGCGGCGGCTCCTGGAAGGACGTCTGGGCCTTCGTCCTCCTCATCCTCGTCCTGCTGCTCAGGCCCCAGGGCCTGCTCGGCGAACGCGTCGCGGATCGGGCGTGATCACCATGACCGGCACCCACCCCACGCCCCGTCCGTCCCGCGGCCTCATCCCCCTGCCCCCCGACGCGGCGCGCGTCCTCGTCATCATCGGCGCCGCCCTCGCCATCACCTCCACCTTCACCGCCTGGACCTGGACGGCCAGGTTCCCCGGCAACCTCACCGTCACCGGCTACCCCGGCGGCCTCCAGACCATCACCCTCGCCGGTGCCCTCCTCACCCTCCTCTTCGCCGTCGCCGGCCACGGCACCCGCGGCCTGCGGTGGCTGACCCCCGCCGGCGGGACCGCACCCACGCTCCTCCTCGCCCTCGGCACCTTCGCCACCACCTGGTACACCCTCGCCGCCATCGCCATCGACCTCGGCGGCCTGGCCAACCTCGAACCCGGCGGCTACCTGGCGGGAGCCGACACCCTCCTCACCCTCGCCGCCGCCCTCGCCCTGCCACCCGACCACCCCTATGACGACCACAACGGCACCCGGCCACCCACCCTCTGGCGCCGCCTGCGCCACACCCTCACCACCCGACGGCCGCCCCGCCCCGCGCCCCTGCCCACCTGGGCGGACATCCTCATCATCGCCGCCTCGTTCGGCATCGGCCTCTACCTCTTCAGCTACGGCATCGACACCGAGTACGGCGAACTCTTCGTCGGCTACCTCCTCCTCACCGGCTGCGCCCTCGCCGCCATCAGCCGGGCCGGGCTCACCACCCGCCTCAGCGCCCTCACCGCCAAACACCGCAACACCACACTCACCGCCGCCTTCATCGCCGCCGCCTGCTTCCCCCTCACCCAGACCAACGACGCCTACACCAACCTCGCCACCAGCATCCTGATCTTCGCCACCGTCGCCCTCGGCCTCAATGTCGTCGTCGGCCTCGCCGGCCTCCTCGACCTCGGCTACGTCGCCTTCCTGGGCGTCGGCGCCTACGCGGCCGCCCTCGTCTCCGGCTCCCCTGAATCCGCCATCGGCGTCCATTTCCCCTTCTGGGCCGCCGTCCTCACCGGCATCGCCGCCTCCCTCGTCTTCGGCGTCCTCATCGGCGCCCCCACCCTCCGGCTCCGCGGCGACTACCTCGCCATCGTCACCCTCGGATTCGGCGAAATCTTCCGCATCACCATGCTCAACCTCAACGGAAAGACCGGGCCCGACATCACCAACGGCTCGATGGGAATTCCCAACATCCCCGAACTCAACATCTTCGGATTCGACTTCGGCCAGACCCATGACATCCTCGGCACGCCCATCGGCCGGTTCGGCAACTACTACCTCCTCATGCTCCTGGCCACCATCACCGTCGTCCTCGTCTTCCGCCGCGCCACCGAATCCCGCATCGGCCGCGCCTGGATCGCCATCCGCGAGGACGAAACCGCGGCCACCGCCATGGGCATCAACGCCTTCCGGCTCAAACTCCTCGCCTTCGCCCTCGGCGCCGCACTCGCCGGACTCGCCGGCACCATCCAGGCCCACGTCATCACCACGGCCACCCCCGACCAATATCAATTCGCCGGCACGGTGCCACCCAACTCCGCGTTCCTCCTCGCGGCCGTCATCCTCGGCGGCATGGGCACCATCACCGGCCCCATCGTGGGAGCGGCCCTGCTCTACCTCATCCCGAGCAAAATGGACTTCATGCAGGACTACCAACTCCTGCTGTTCGGACTCGCCCTCATCCTCCTCATGCGCTTCCGGCCGGAAGGTCTGGTCGCCGACCGCAGAAAACAACTCGAATTCCACGAGCACGAGAACACCTCCCCGGCCGGCGGCGCACCCCTCACCAAGGCGGAGGCGTAACCACCATGACGACCACCGCCACACCCACCCCGCCCGTGCTCACCGCCACCGGCGTCACCATGCGCTTCGGCGGACTCACCGCCGTACGCACCGTCGACCTCACCGTCGGGCACCGCGAGATCGTCGGCCTCATCGGGCCCAACGGCGCCGGGAAGACCACGTTCTTCAACTGCCTCACGGGCCTCTACATACCCACCGAAGGCACCGTCGCCTATCGGGGCCATACCCTCCCGCCCAAACCCCACCTGGTCACCCAGGCCGGAATCGCCCGCACCTTCCAGAACATCCGCCTCTTCCCCAACATGACCGTCCTGGAAAACGTCCTCGTCGGCCGCCACACCCGCACCAAAGAAGGTCTCTTCTCCGCCCTCCTGAGAGGCCCCGGATTCCGCCGCGCCGAACAAGCCTCCGAACAACGCGCCATGGAACTCCTCGCCTTCACCGAGCTCGCCCCCAAACGCGACCACCTCGCCCGCAACCTTCCCTACGGCGAACAACGCAAGCTCGAAATCGCCCGCGCCCTCGCCAGCGACCCCGGCCTCCTCCTTCTCGACGAACCCACCGCCGGAATGAACCCCCAGGAAACCCGGGCCACCGAAACACTCGTGCGCGCCATCCGGGAACAGGGCACCGCCGTCCTCGTCATCGAGCACGACATGCGCTTCATCTTCAACCTCTGCGACCGCGTCGCCGTCCTCGTCCAGGGCGAGAAACTCGTCGAAGGCACACCCGACACCGTCCAAGCCGACGAACGCGTCATCGCCGCCTACCTCGGCACACCCTTCGAAGGCGCACCCGGCCAGGAGGAAATAGCCGAAGTCGAAGCCGCCGAAGCCGCGGCCGAAGCGACCGGAACGCCCGGAGCGACCGAAACCGAGGGAGACCAGCGATGACCCCCCTCCTCGAAGTCGAGGACCTCCGCGTCGCCTACGGCAAGATCGAAGCCGTGAAGGGAATCTCCTTCACCGTGCACGCGGGCCAGGTCGTCACCCTCATCGGCACCAACGGCGCCGGCAAGACCACCACCCTGCGCACCCTCTCCGGCCTCCTCACCCCCACCACCGGCACCATCCGCTTCGACGGCAAGCCGCTCACCGGCGTCCCCGCCCATGAGATCGTCGCCCGCGGCCTCGCCCACTCCCCCGAAGGCCGCCATATCTTCCCCCGCCTCACCATCGCCGAGAACCTCCAGCTCGGAGCGTTCCTCCGCAAGGACACCGACGCCATCGCCCACGACATACGCCGCGCCTACGAGCTCTTCCCCATCCTCGGCGAACGAGCCTCCCAGAAGGCCGGCACCCTCTCCGGCGGCGAGCAGCAAATGCTCGCCATGGGCCGCGCCCTGATGTCCCGCCCCAAGCTGCTCATGCTCGACGAACCCTCCATGGGCCTCTCCCCGATCATGATGCAGAAGATCATGGACACCATCGCCGAGCTCAAGGCGTCCGGCACCACCATCCTGCTCGTCGAACAGAACGCCCAGGCCGCCCTGACCCTCGCCGACCAGGGCCACGTCATGGAGATCGGCAAGATCGTCCTGTCGGGCACGGGAACGGACCTCCTGCACGACGAGTCCGTCCGCAAGGCCTACCTCGGCGAAGACTGAGGGCAGAAGCCTGAGGGTGGAAGTCTGAAGGCATAGGAAAAGGGCCCGTGTCCGGCCGGACACGGGCCCTTCGGGTGATCACGACCGCTACTGCTCCTTGGCCGCCTTCTTCTCCTTGGCGTCCTCGATGACGGCCTCGGCGACCTGCTGCATGGACAGCCGGCGGTCCATCGACGTCTTCTGGATCCACCGGAACGCCGCCGGCTCGGTCAGTCCGTACTGCGTCTGCAGCACGCTCTTCGCCCGGTCGACCAGCTTCCGCGTCTCCAGCCGCTGCGAGAGGTCGGCGACCTCCTGCTCCAGGGCCTTCAGCTCGGTGAAGCGCGATACGGCCATCTCGATGGCCGGCACGACGTCGCTCTTGCTGAACGGCTTCACCAGATACGCCATGGCCCCGGCGTCCCGGGCCCGCTCCACGAGGTCGCGCTGCGAGAACGCCGTGAGCATCAGGACGGGCGCGATCGACTCGGCGGCGATCCGCTCGGCGGCGGAGATCCCGTCGAGGACCGGCATCTTCACATCGAGGATCACCAGGTCGGGCTTGTGCTCCCGCGCCAGGGCGACGGCCGTCTCCCCGTCGCCGGCCTCGCCCACGACGGAGTAGCCCTCCTCCTCGAGCATCTCCTTGAGGTCGAGGCGGATCAGGGCCTCGTCCTCGGCGATCACGACACGGGTGATGTGCGGAGGGGTGTGCTGCGGCTCGTCGTCGACGGGCGGCTGGGGCTCGGCGGCGGTCACGGGTCTCCTCAGTAGGGCAGGTGCTGCTGCATGAGCCTACCTAGGTCATGTAGTTTTGAGCACTGAGGGGGTATAGACTTCCCTTGGATTGCAAGGCCCCGGTAGCCCAATTGGCAGCAGGCGATGGATTCAAAACCCATACAGTGTCGGTTCGAGTCCGACCCGGGGCACTCCACCTTCGATTCGAAGGCGTAGCGCCGCTTCCGGTGCCTGACGGCCTTCGCTCTCCCGCCGGCCGACCGCCCGGCTAGCCCTTCGGTGAATCGTCCTCCCCGATGTGGTGCACGCGCACCAGGTTGGTCGTCCCCGCCACCCCCGGCGGCGACCCCGCCGTGATGATCACCATGTCGCCCTTCCGGCACCGGCCGATCCGCAGCAGATACTCGTCGACCTGGTCGACCATCTCGTCCGTCGTCTGCACCATCGGCCCCAGGAACGTCTCGACCCCCCACGTCAGATTCAGCTGCGACCGGGTCGCCGGCTCGGGCGTGAACGCCAGCAGCGGGATGGGCGACCGGTAGCGCGACAGCCTCCGGACCGTGTCACCGGATTGAGTGAAGGCCACCAGGAACTTCGCGCCGAGGAAGTCGCCCATCTCGGCGGCGGCGCGGGCGACGGAGCCGCCCTGCGTGCGGGGCTTGCTGCGCTCGCTCAGCGGCGGGAGGCCCTTGGCGAGAAGGTCCTCCTCCGCCGCCGCCACGATGCGGCCCATGGTCCTCACGGTCTCGACGGGGTACTTGCCGACGCTGGTCTCGCCGCTGAGCATCACCGCGTCGGTGCCGTCGATGACGGCGTTGGCGACGTCGGAGGCCTCGGCCCTGGTGGGGCGGGAGGCGTCGATCATGGAGTCCAGCATCTGGGTCGCGACGATGACCGGCTTGGCGTTGCGCCTGGCGAGCTTGATCGCTCGCTTCTGCACGATGGGGACCGTTTCGAGGGGCATTTCGACGCCCAGGTCACCTCGGGCGACCATGATGCCGTCGAAGGCGGCGACGATGCCGTCGAGGTTCTCGACGGCCTGGGGCTTTTCGATCTTGGCGATGACGGGGAGGCGGCAGCCCTCCTCGTCCATGACGCGGTGGACGTCCTCGATGTCGCGTGCGCTGCGGACGAAGGACAGGGCGATGATGTCGGCGCCGGTCGTGAGGGCCCAGCGGAGGTCCTCGACGTCCTTCTCGGAGAGGGCGGGGACGGAGACGGCGACGCCGGGGAGGTTGAGGCCCTTGTGGTCGGAGACCATGCCCCCTTCGAGGACGAGGGTCTTGACGCGGGGACCGTCGACTTCGATGACCTCGAGGGTGACGCGGCCGTCGTCGACGAGGATGCGCTCACCCTTGGTGACGTCGGAGGCGAGACCGTCGTAGGTGGTGCCGCAGCAGTGGCGGTCGCCTTCGGTGTCCTCGACGGTGATGGTGAATTCATCCCCGCGTTCAAGGAGTACGGGGCCTTCACGGAAGCGGCCGAGGCGGATCTTCGGGCCTTGAAGGTCGGCGAGGATGCCGATGTTGCGGCCGGTCTCCTCCGCGGCCTTGCGCACCCGCTGGTACCGGGCCTCGTGCTCGACGTAGGTGCCATGGCTGAGGTTGAAGCGGGCTACGTCCATGCCCGCTTCGACGAGTGCCTTGATCTGCTCGTACGAGTCGGTGGCGGGGCCCAGGGTGCAGACGATTTTCGCTCGGCGCATGGCACGACCTTATGACCTACTGGTGGGTAGAGAATTGACCCCTCGCAACTCCCCAACGTCCCTTGAGTAAAAGCTTGTTGACACTTCGTGAAACGTGCGGGCGGCTGCTCCGATGAGCGCTCCGCGGCCCCCTCAGAGCACCGGTCGCGTCATCGTAAAGCGGGCGTTGACCTGGGCGTACACGGTCTGGCGCTGGGGCTCGAGGTCGAGCGCGGGGGCGGGGGCGGAGGCGCCGCCGTAGCCGGCGGTGCGCATCATTCCGCCGGGGGCGGGCGGCGGGTAGGCGGGCAGGCCGGTGTTCTCGGCTCCGTTGTCGGCGAGTTCGACGACCGCGGTGAGTTCGGCGCCGAGTGCGGCGGCGTATTCGCGGGCGCGCTGGACGGCTTCGCGTACGGCTTGCTGCCGGGCGTCGCGGTGGGCGGGCGAGTCGGGGCGCAGGGACCACCAGGGGCCGTCGACGCGGGTGAGGTCGAGTTCGGCGAGTCGGGTGGCGAGTTCACCGAGGGCGGTGAAGTCGGCGAGGGTGGCGGTGAGGTGGACGGTGCCGTGATAGGCGCGGACGCGTTCGTTGCGGCCCTTCTCGGTGAGCTGGGGGGTGATGGTGAAGCGGCCGGTCTCGAGTTTCTCGACGGCGTCGCCGTAGGACTTCAGCAGGTCGAGGACCTGGCTGTTGCGGTGGGTGAGGTCTTGGAGGGCATTGCGGCGGTCGGTGCCGCGGGCGTTGACGGTGATGCCGAGGTGGGCGATCTCGGGGTCGACTTCGAGGCGGGCTTCGCCGCGGACGGCGAGGCGGGGGGTGTCGGGGGTGCCGTAGGGCAGGGGTGCGGGTGTGGTCATGGGTTCAGGGTCCCAGGTGGGCGGGGTGTGTGGTGAGGGTGGTCGGTGATGTATTCGCAACCTTGTGAGGGTGTCGGGGGGTGTGGTTGCTGGGTCAGAATCTACGCGCGTTGGTTCTGATGATGAATGGGGAGAACAGAACATATGCCGCTCAATCGTAGGAATTTTCTGGGGCGTACCGCCGCGACGGGTGCCGGTGTCGCGCTGGCCGGAGCGGTGAGTGCCGCGCCGGCCGAGGCGGCGTCTCCCGGGGGCAGGAAGAAGCGGTACTCCTTCACCGTGATGGGCACCACGGATCTGCACGGCAACATCTTCAACTGGGATTACTTCACGGACGCGGAGTTCGACGACAAGGCGCACAATGATGTGGGCCTTGCCAAGATTTCGACCCTGGTGAATCAGGTGCGCGCCGAGAAGGGCCGGCGCAACACCCTGCTGATCGACGCGGGTGACACGATTCAGGGCACCCAGTTGTCGTACTACTACGCGAAGGTCGACCCGATCACGGGTGCGAACGGCCCGGTGCATCCGATGGCCCAGGCGATGAACGCGATCGGTTATGACGCCGCCGCCCTGGGAAATCACGAGTTCAATTACGGCATTCCGACGCTGCGCAAGTTCCAGGAACAGTGCCGCTTCCCTCTCCTGGGCGCCAACGCGCTGGACGCGAAGACGCTGCGCCCGGCGTTCCCGCCGTATGTCATGAAGAAGGTGTGCACGCCGCACGGCCGTGATGTCCGGGTGGCGATCCTGGGGCTGACCAACCCCGGCATCGCGATCTGGGACAAGGCGAATGTGCAGGGGAAGATGGTTTTCCCGGGCCTGGAGGAGCAGGCCGCGAAGTGGGTGCCGAAGCTACGTTCGATGGGTGCCGATGTGGTGATCGTGTCGGCGCACTCCGGTTCCAGCGGGACGTCGTCGTACGGTGATCAGCTGCCGTACATCGAGAACGCGGCCGCCCTGGTGGCCGAGCAGGTGCCGGGCATCGACGCGATTCTCGTCGGGCACGCGCACACGGAGATTCCCGAGTACCGGGTGACGAACAAGGAGACGGGCAAGCAGGTCGTGCTGTCCGAGCCGCTGAAGTGGGGCCAGCGGCTGACGCTGTTCGACTTCGACGTGGTGTGGGACCGCGGCCGCTGGCAGGTCGAGTCGGTGTCGGCGAAGGTACTGAACTCCAACGCGGTGGCCGAGGACCGGAAGATCACGGGCCTGCTGAGCGATGAGCACCGCAAGGTGGTCGCGTATGTGAATCAGGTGATCGGTACGTCGTCGGCGGCGATGAGTGCCGCGGAGGCGTCGTACAAGGACACCCCGATCATCGATTTCATCAATCACGTGCAGGCGGAGACGGTGCGTTCGGCGCTTGCCGGGACCGCGTACGCCGCCCTTCCCGTGCTCTCCCAGGCGTCGTGCTTCTCGCGTACGGCCGCCGTCCCCGCCGGGAAGGTGACGATCCGCGAGGTGGCGGGGCTGTATCCGTTCGAGAACACCCTGGAGGCGCGCCTGCTGACGGGCGCGCAGCTGCGTGAGTATCTGGAGTTCTCGGCGCGTTATTACGTGCGGACGCCGGCCGGTGGGCCGGTGGATCCGGCGAAGCTGACGAACGCCGAGGGGATTCCGGACTACAACTACGACGTTGTGAGCGGCTTGTCGTACGAGATCGATGTCGCGAAGGCGCCGGGTTCGCGCATCGTGAATCTCTCGTTCGACGGGAAGCCGCTCGTCGATTCGGCGCAGTTCGTTCTGGCGGTGAACAACTACCGGGCGAGTGGTGGCGGGAACTTCCCGCACGTGGCGCGCGCCAAGCAGGTGTGGGCGAATTCTGAGGAGATCCGTAACACGATCATCGGCTGGGTGAAGGCGAAGCAGTCGATCGATGTGGCGGCCTTCGCGTCAGTGAACTGGAAGCTGACGCGGGATGGTGCGCCGGTTCTCTGAGCTGATGCCGGTGTGGGGCCGTGGCTGTGGCCGCGGCTCCAGGCCGAAGGTGGTGAAGGCGGTGCGCTGGGGCAGGGGGTAGTGGGTCTTCCCGGTGAGGGCGTTGAGGATGACGGCGCTGCGCCAGGCGGCCAGGCCGAGGTCGGGTGTGCCGACGCCGTGGGTGTGGGTCTCGGCGTTCTGGACGTGGATGGCGCCCTTGACGGAGGGGTCGAGGATGAGCCGGTGGTGTTCGTCGATGCGGGGGCGGCCGTTGGAGTCGCGGCGGATGTAGGGGTCGAGGGCGGCGAGGAGGGTGTCGACGCGGCGCTCGCGGTAGCCGGTGGCGAGGATGACGGCGTCCGTGGTGAGGCGGGAGCGGGCGCCTTGCTGGATGTGTTCGAGGTGGAGTTCGACGCGGGTGGTGCCGACGCGGCCGGCGGTGCGGACGAAGACACCGGGGGTCAGGACGGTGTCGGGCCAGCCGCCGTGGAGGCTGCGGCGGTAGAGCTCGTCGTGGATGTCGGCGATGGTGTGGACGTCGATGCCCTGGTGGAGTTGCCACTGCTGGGGCAGGACGTGGTCGCGCACGGCTTCGGGGAGGGTGCGGAAGTAGTGGGTGTAGTCGGGGGTGAAGTGCTCGAGGCCGAGCTTGCTGTATTCCATGGGGGCGAATGCGGGGCTGCGGGCGAGCCAGGCGAGCTTTTCGCGGCCGGTGGGGCGGCGGCGGAGGAGGTCCAGGAAGATCTCGGCGCCTGATTGCCCGGAGCCGATGACGGTGATGTGTTCGGCTTCGAGGAGTTTCTCGCGGTGGTCGAGGTAGTCGGCGGAGTGGATGACGGGGACGTTGTGCGCTTCGGCGAGGGGGCGCAGCGGTTCGGGGATGTGGGGGGCGGTGCCGACGCCGAGGACGAGGTTGCGGGTGTAGGCGCGGCCGAGGGCGTCGGCTTCGCCTTCGGGGTCGAGCTGGGTGTAGTCGATTTCGAAGAGGACGCGTTCGGGGTTCCAGCGGACGGCGTCGATGTGGTGGTTGAAGTGGAGTCCGCCCAGGTTCTCGCTGACCCAGCGGCAGTAGGCGTCGTATTCGGCGCGGTGGATGTGCTGGCGCTCCGAGAAGTAGAAGGGGTAGAGGCGTTCGCGGGATTTGAGGTAGTTGAGGAAGGTCCAGGGGCTGGTGGGGTCGGCCAGGGTGACGAGGTCGGCCAGGTAGGGCACCTGGAGGGTGGTCCCGTCGATGAGGAGGCCGGGGTGCCACTGGAAGGTGGGGTTCTGGTCGTAGAAGGCGGTGCGGAGGTCGTCGAGGGGCTGGGCGAGGGCGGCGAGGGAGAGGTTGAAGGGGCCGATGCCGATGCCGACGAGGTCGAGGGGTTGGTCGGGGGCGGAGGCGGGGGGCTGGGCGTTGGTCATCGGGTCGTGTGGCCTTCCACGAGTTTCAGCAGGTGTCGGAGGTCGTCCGGGCGGGTGTGGGGGTTGAGCAGGGTGGCTTTGAGCCAGAGGCCCTGAGGGGTGTGGGCGCGGCCGAGGACGGCGTGTCCGGTGTGCAGCAGGCGGCGTCTGGTGTGGGCGGTGGTGTGGTGGTCGGCGCCGATGGGACGGAAGAGAACGGTGCTGATGGTGGGGCGTGAGTGCAGTTCGAGTGCGGGGTGGTCGTCGATGAGGTCGGCGAGGTGGTGCGCGGCGGCGCAGACGCGCTCGACGAGGTCGGCGATGCCCTGGCGGCCGAGGGCGCGGAGGGTGACGGCGATCTTGAAGATGTCGGGGCGGCGGGTGGTGCGCAGGGAACGGTGGAGGAGGTCGGGGAGGCCGGCTTCGGTGTCGTCGGGGGCGTTGAGGTAGTCGGCCTGGTGGGCGAGGGGGCGCAGGGCCGTGGTGTCGGGGACCGCGAGGAGGCCCGCGGCGATGGGTTGCCAGCCGAGTTTGTGCAGGTCGAGGGTGATGGTGTGGGCGCGGTCGAGGCCGGTGAGGGCGGTCTTGAGGGTGTCGCTGAAGAGCAGGGGTCCGCCGTAGGCGGCGTCGATGTGCAGGCGGGCGCGGTGGGCCTCGCAGTGGTCGGCGATGGCGGGCAGCGGGTCGATGCGGCCGGTGTCGGTGGTGCCGGCGGTGGCGACGACGAGGGCGGGGGTGCCACCGGGGAGCCCGGGGAGTGCTGTGAGGGCGGTGTGGAGGTCGGCGGGGTTGATGGTGCCGCTGGGGGTGGGGAGGGTGCGGGGTTCGGGGAGGCCGAGGAGCCATGCGGAGCGGTGGATGCTGTGGTGGGCGTTGGCTCCGCAGATGATCTGCAGGGGCGCGGTGCCGTGGGTGCGGGCGGCTTCGCGGGCGAGGAGCAGGGCGAGCTGGTTGGACTCGGTGCCGCCGGTGGTGACGAGGGCGTCGGGCGCGGGGCGGCCGGGGTAGGCGAGGGCGGCCAGGGCCCGGGTGGTGAGGGCTTCGAGGGCGGTGGCGGAGGGGGACTGGTCCCAGGAGTCGAGGGAGGGGTTGAGGGTGCCGGCCGCGAGATCGGCGGCGGTGGCGAGGGCGAGGGGTGGGCCGTGCAGGTGCGCGGCGCAGTGCGGGTCGGCGGGGTCGGCGGCGCCTTCGGCCAGGGCCTGGACGAGGGTGTGCAGGGATTCTTCGGGGCCGGTGCCGCGTTCGGGCAGGGCGGGGCCGGCGGTGGCTCGTATGCGGGCGGCGACGGTTTCGGGGCCGCCCGCGGGGAGCGGGCCGCCGCGGGCGGTGGCACCGCGGGCGAGGGCGTTGAGGGCGATGTCGATCAGGGGGCGCAGGGCGCGGGTTCCTTGGGCGCCGCCCGCGAGTGCGGGGGTGGGGTGGGGTGAGGGCGGCGCAGGCATGAGTCTGTCCCTTTTGGGTCGGTTTTCTGTGCGGTGTTCCTGGGGTACGGGCGGGTCCGGGGGCTGGCACCAACGGGCCAAGCTACCGGCTGTGCACGGTCGGTGACCTCGAGTGGAGGAGGGTTCGCCCGATGGGGGGACGGGACCGTCGTCGCCTTGTGGCGGCGGCGAGTTGGGGGTCCGGGCGGGGCCGTGGGGTGGGTGCGGGTCGGCGGGTGGGCGGGGCCGCAAGGTAATGTGCACACCATGGCCATGACTTTTGCCCTCGACGTAGGGCCTCTGAAGCCCGACCTCGCTCCGCTGATCGTGGGGCTGGTGCTGTTCTTCATCGTTTTCGCCCTGATGGCGAAGGTGATCCTGCCCCGGATCAACAAGGTCCTCGTCGAGCGTGAGAACGCCACCGAGGGGCGTTTCGAGGAGGCCGAGGAGACCCGCGCCGAGGCGGCGCAGGTCCACGCCGAGTACCAGGCGCTGCTGGCGGAGGCCCGTCACGAGGCGGCGCGGCTGCGGCAGGAGTCGGTCGAGCAGGGTACGGCGATCATCGCCGAGCTGCGGGCCGAGGGTCAGCGTCAGCGCGAGGAGATCGTCGCCGCGGGTCACGCGGTGATCGACGCCGAGCGTGCGGTGGCGGAGGCCGAGCTGCGGGAGCAGGTCGGCGCGCTGGCCACGGAGCTGGCGGGCAAGATCGTCGGCGAGTCGATGGCCGACTACGCCCGGGAGAGCGGCGTCGTCGACCGCTTCCTGGAGGAGCTGCGTACGGCCCAGCCGTCGCAGGCGGCGAAGGGCGACGCGCGCGACTGATCGTCGGTACCGACGATCGGCAGAGCCATGGGCCGAGGCTCCCGTACCCCCCGGTGGGGTACGGGAGCCTTTGTCGTATCCGCTGCCGGGTCTGTCAGGAGTGTGCCGCGCGGACGGCCAGGGCGCGGCGCAGGTCGTCGAGCTGGTCGGTGAGCTTGCGGCGCAGGGCGGGGGTGGGATCGGCGTCGCGCAGGCAGTCCTGGCCGCGGCGCAGGGTTTCCTCTTCGATCAGGGTGTGGGGGAAGCCGTGGGTTCCGGCGGCGGCGGCGAGGGCGGGGCCGCGGCGGGTGGCGAGGGCGAGGGCGTCGGAGTAGTAGCGGTCGCGGTAGGGGCGCAGGAGGTCTGCCTGCTCGGGCTGCCAGAAGCCCTGGGCGGTGGCGGTGAAGAGGTAGTTGCTGAGCTGGTCGTCGGCGTAGAGGGCGTGCCAGGCGGCGGCCTTGGCGGTGGGGTCGGGGAGGGCGGCGCGGCAGCGGGCGGCGCCTTCCCGGCCGGTGGCGCTGGGGTCGCGGGCGAGTTCGGTGTCGATGTCGTGCGGTGTGGCGGCGCCGAGGGTGGCGAGGCGGGCGAGGGTGCGCCAGCGCAGCTCGGGGTCGAGGGCGGGGCCGCCGGGGGCGGTGCCGTCGTGCAGCCACTGCTGGAGGGTGGTGGGGGTGGTGGCGCTGTCGATGAGCGTGCGGGCGGCGGCCAGGCGTAGTCCTTCGGTGCCGGTGGTGCCCTGGGTGCGCTCGAGGAGGTCGTGGCAGAGGTCGGTGAGGGTGGCCAGGGCGTGCGGGCGGTCGGCGGGGGCGCTGTAGCGGTCGGCGATCTGGGTCCGGGCGAAGGCGAGGACGCCTTGGACGACGGCGATGTCGGTTTCGCGTGGGAGGTGGGTGCGGGCCGTGTCCAGGTAGGCGGTGGGGGCGAGCTCGCCGTCGCGGACCATGTCGCGGACGGCGTTCCACACCACGGCTCGGGTCAGCGGGTCGGGCAGGCCGGAGAGCGAGGCCCGCGCGGTCTGCCAGGAGTGGGGGTCGAGGCGGACCTTGGCGTAGGTGAGGTCGCGGTCGTTGAGGAGGGTGAGGGCGGGGCGGGGGCCGGCGGAGGCGATGGCGAGGTCGCCGGTCTGCGGGATGTCCGCCTCGACGCGCTTGCGCAGCAGGAGGCGTGCCGGGTCGTCCGGGTCGTGGTCGTACAGGCCGACGGTGATGTGGTGCGGTCGGCTGCCGCCGGGTACGAAGCCGTCGCCCGCGGGAACGGGGACCCCCGGGCTGCCCCGGTGCTGGATGGCGAGGTGTACGTACGTCCCGTCGTGGGTGACGTCCGGGGTGAGCGTGTCGGCCCCGGTCGTGCGCAGCCACTGCTCGGCCCAGGTGTGGATGTCGCGGTCGGTGTTGCGGGCGAGGGAGTCGATGAAGTCGGCGAGGGTGGCGTTGCCGAAGCGGTGCCGGGCGAAGTGGTCGTTGATGCCGGCGAGGAAGTCCTTGTCGCCGAGCCAGGCGACGAGTTGGCGCAGTGCGCTCGCGCCCTTGGCGTAGGAGATGCCGTCGAAGTTGAGCAGGGCGGAGGCGGTGTCGTGGACGTCGTGCGGTGCGGGGGCGACGGGGTGGGTGGAGGGGCGCTGGTCGGCGTCGTAGCCCCAGGCTTTGCGGGCGATGGCGAAGTCGGTCCAGGTGTCGTGGAAGCGGGTGGCTTCGGCGAGGATCTGGACGCCCATGTACTCGGCGAAGGACTCGTTGAGCCAGATGTCGTCCCACCACTGGAGGGTGACCAGGTCACCGAACCACATGTGGGCCATCTCGTGGGCGATGGTCGTGCCGCGGCCCATGCGCTGGGTGTCGGTGACGGCGGAGCGGAAGACGTATTCGTCGCGGAAGGTGACCAGGCCGGGGTTCTCCATGGCGCCGGCGTTGAATTCGGGGACGAAGGCCTGGTCGTAGGAGTCGAACGGGTAGGGCTCGTCGAAGATCTCGTGGTAGCGGTCGTAGCAGCGACGGGTGATGTCGAGGATCTCCTCGGCGTCGGCGTCGAGGTGGGGGGCGAGGGAGCGGCGGCAGTGCAGGGCGAAGGGCAGTCCCGCGTGTTCGGTACGGACGGTGTGCCAGGGGCCGGCGGCGAAGGCGACGAAGTAGGTGCTCAGCGGCTTGGTGGTGGCCAGCTGCCAGCGTCCTTCGGCGGGTGGGCCGACGCGGGTGGCTATGGCGTTGCCGAGGACGGTCCACTCGGGTGGCGCGGTGACGGTGGCGTCGAAGAGGGCTTTGAGGTCGGGCTGGTCGAAAGCGGCGAAGACGCGCTGGGCGTCGTCGAGGAAGGTCTGGGTGTAGAGGTAGGTGCGCCCGTCGGCGGGGTCCGTGAAGCGGTGCATGCCTTCGCCGGTGCGGGAGTAGCGCATGTCGGCTTCGACGCGCAGTTCGTGCTCGCCGGCGCTCAGGGTCAGCGGGAGCCGGTTGCCGTCGAGGCCCGCGGGGTCGAGGGGCTGCCCGTCGAGGGTGACGCGGTGCAGGGTGGCGGGCTTGAGCTCGACGAACGTACGGCCGGCGGTACGGGCCGTGAAGCGGATGACGGTGGTGGAGCCGAAGTGTTCCTCGCCGCGGGTGAGGTCGAGGTCGATCCGGTATCGGTGGATGTCGAGGAGCCGGGCTCGGCTCTGCGCTTCGTCGCGCGTCAGTACGGGCATGCGGCCCATGCTGCCGTAACGCCGGGCGCCGGGCCTGGGCATATTGCGGTGCCGGGTGGGGCGTGGCCCCGCGGTGCGGCTGGGGCGCCGCGGCGGACCGGATGCGGACGGTTCGGCACCGTCGGCCCCCCGGTTGCGGCTGAGCGCCGCGGCGGCGGGATAGGGGTGCGGCGGCCGGTTCGCAGGGCCACACCATTGCGGCTGAGCGCCGCGGCGGCGGGATAGGGGTGCGGCGGCCGGTTCGCAGGGCCACACCATTGCGGCTGAGCGCCGCGGCGGCGGGATAGGAGTGCGGCGGTCGGTTCGCCGGGCCGCGCCGGTTGCGACTGAGCGCCGCGGCGGCGGGCGGGTGGGGTCGGCGGTCGGTCCGGTGCCGCCGGGCCCGGCGCGAGCCCCCGGGCACCGGTCGGCGGGTGGGCTCACCGCCCGGGCCCGGCGTCGCCGGCCCGGCGGGGGCCGGGCTAGGCCCGGGCGATCGTCTCGTGGTGGCGGATGACCTCGGCGATGATGAAGTTCAGGAACTTCTCCGCGAACGCCGGGTCGAGCTTCGCGTTCTCGGCGAGCTCGCGGAGGCGGGCGATCTGGCGGGCCTCGCGGGCCGGGTCGGCCGGGGGCATCTTGTGGGCGGCCTTGAGGTGGCCGACCTGCTGGGTGCATTTGAAGCGTTCGGCGAGCATGTGAATGACCGCCGCGTCGATGTTGTCGATGCTGTCGCGCAGGCGGCCCAGCTCGGCGCGTACGGACTCGTCGTTGGCACTGTTGTTCATGTCCACCCCACCGAGCCTATGCGGATGGACGGGATCCGATGACCGGTGGGTGCTCCGGATCGGGGATCTCGTTGCTCCAGCCGCCCGAGGGCACGGCCCGCCCGCACCGTTCCCGGAAGCGGATGGGAGCGGTGCCGACCCGGCGGGTGAAGAGCCGGCTGAAGTAGGCGGGGTCGTCGTAGCCGACGCGCCGGGCGACGGCGGCGACGGGCAGCTCGGTGGCGGCCAGGAGCTCCTTGGCGCGGCCGAGGCGGACGCCGAGCAGGTAGTCCTTGGGGCTGCAGCCGGCGCCGCGCCGGACGGCCAGGCGCAGCTCGGCGGGGCTCATGCCGTGGCGGGCGGCGTGCTGGGTGACGGACAGCGGCAGGAAGGCATCGCGGGCCAGGGCGCGCAGGACGGGGTCGGCGTCGCCGGCGGAGTCGGCGCGGACGTGGCGCAGGGCGACGAGGAGCTCGTGGACGGCGGCGGAGGTCTCGACCTCGAGCAGGGGGTTGCCGCGGCGGGCGGCGCGGGCGATGCGGGCGACGGCGGCACGGGGGCCGGTGGTGTCGGTCAGGGGGACGACGGGCCGTCCGGGTTCGATGTAGCCCAGCTCGGTGTAGGCGGCGACGGCGCTGCCGGTGAAGTCGACGAAGCTCTCGTCCCAGCCGGCGCCGCGCCCGGCGCCGTAGTGGTGCGGGGTTCCGGGGGTGAGCCAGAGCAGGGCGGGGGCGGTGACGGGGTGGGTGCGGGAGTCGGGCGTGCGGTACCAGCCGGATCCGGCGCTGATGACGACGGCCACGTGGTGGTCGAGGACGCGCGGGCCCACGGCGGGCAGGGCGCCGTGCTGGAGGCCGACCCCGAGGCAGACCAGGCCGAGCCGGTGGTGGACCGGGCCGGGGGTGAAGTAGCGCATCCAGGTGTGATACACGCGTCCCTGCCTTCCGCGGCGCCGTCGGCTCCGTCCAAACAGGGCCGATCTTTGTCCATGGCTTGCTCCCCCGCCAGAGGGCGACGATGGCCGGGGCCGGGTCGAGGACGGCCCGGGACGGCCGAGGGTGAGAGGCGGGCGGGCGCGTGCCGGAGTTCGTGGTGGGGGACGAGGGTTTCGAGCTCGACGGGCGGCCGGTGCGGCTGCTGTCGGGGGCGCTGCACTACTTCCGGGTGCACGAGGGGCTGTGGCGGCACCGGCTGGGGATGCTGCGGGCGATGGGGCTGAACTGTGTGGAGACGTACGTGCCGTGGAACTGGCACGAGCCGGCCCCGGGTCACTGGCGTGATGTCGGGGCGCTGGGCCGGTTCCTGGACGCGGCGGGCGAGGAGGGACTGTACGCCGTCGTGCGCCCGGGTCCGTACATCTGCGCGGAGTGGGAGAACGGCGGACTGCCGGCGTGGCTGACGGGCGCGGTGGGGCGCGGTGTGCGGACACGGGACGAGAGGTTCCTGCGGGCCGTCGACGCGTGGTTCGCGGTCGTCGCGGACCAGCTGCTGGACCGGCAGGTGGGCCGGGGCGGTCCGGTGGTGCTGGTGCAGGTCGAGAACGAGTACGGGTCGTACGGCAGCGACGAGGTTTATCTGCGGCATCTGGCAGAACGGTGGAAGGCGCTCGGTGTGACGGTGCCGCTGGTCACCTCGGACGGGCCGGAGGAGCACATGCTCTCCGGTGGTGCGGTGCCGGGCGTGCTGGCGACGGTGAACTTCGCCTCGGGTGCGCGCGAGGCGTTCGAGGTGCTGCGCCGCTTCAGGCCGTCCGGGCCGCTGATGTGCATGGAGTTGTGGTGCGGCTGGTTCACGCACTGGGGCGCGGAGCCGGCCTGCCGGGGGACGGCGCGGGCGGCGCGGGCGCTGCGGGAGGTCCTCGAGTGCGGGGCGTCGGTCAATCTGTACATGGCGCACGGGGGCACCAATTTCGGGGGCTGGGCGGGGGCGAACCGTGCCGGGGACGACCACCGCGGGGCGCTGCGGCCGACGGTCACCTCCTACGACTACGACGCGCCGGTCGACGAGTACGGGCGTCCCACACCGAAGTTCTGGGCCTTCCGCGAGGTGCTGGCGGAGTACCGGGAGGCCACCGGTCCGCTGCCCGCCCTGCCGCCCGCTCCCCCGGTGCTGGGCTCCCCCGCGGTGGCCCGGCTCGGACAGTGGGCGCCGCTGGGCGAGGTGGTGGACGCGCTGGGGGACGAGGAGCGGGAGGGCGCGGTGCCGCCGGTGTTCGAGGAACTGGGCGTCGAGCGCGGGGTGGTGCGGTACCGCTTCGAGGTGCCGGGGCCGCGCGGGGCGTATCCGCTGCGGCTGGTGGGGCTGCGGGATGTGGCGGCGGTGTACGTGGACGGGGTACGCAGGGTCGTTGCCGGGGACGGTGGCGGCGACGGCGGTGGCGACGGCGGCGTGGTGCTGGTCGGTGAGGTCGCGGGACCGGCGTCGGTGGAGGTGTGGGTGGAGTCGCTGGGCCGGGTCAACTACGGCCCCCGCCTGGGAGAGTCCAAGGGCATCACGGGGGGCGTGCTGCACGAGCGGCAGTACGTGCACGGGGTGCGGGCGCGGGCGCTGCGGCTGGATGCCGTGGTGGAGCCCGGCGCCCCGCGCGGCGTGCCGTGGCGGGCGTGGGAGAGCGCCTGTGGCCCTCAGGGCCCGGGCGGTGGCGGTCCGGGCCTGTACCGGGGCGCGGTCACGGTGGCCGGTGCCGGTGACGCGACGGTGAAGCTGCCGGGCTGGGTGCGGGGCTTTGTGTGGGTGAACGGTTTCTGTCTGGGGCGGTACTGGGACCGGGGCCCGCAGCGTGCGCTCTATGTGCCGGGGCCGGTGTTGCGCGAGGGGGAGAACGAGCTGCTGGTGCTGGAGTTCGAGCGGGCCGGCGAGCCGGCGCTCCCGGTGGGGGCGGTGGGCTGAGCTCCCGTCCCGCTGGTCACCGGCCGATGACGGTGACCAACGGGACGGAACCCCGTGGATGTTTCTTGCCCGACTGCATGCACCGTGAAGCCATCGAGGCAGAACTCAGCGGTCCCGTTGTCTCCCACTTTCCGTAATCCCACCCACGCCTCACCCGTATCGGGTGCGGTGAACTCATAGGTGTGCGTCGCCGGGGCGGTGGCCACTGGCAGGGTGGTGCGGGTCAGTTCGCGCTCCCCGGGCTCGTCCACCGCCGTGATCCACGCGTACTGGCCCGCCTGCTCGTTCTCGTAGCGGAACGTCACGCGGTAGCGGCGTCCGGGGGCGAAGCGCACGGTGTGCGGGACGGTGCGGTAGACCAGGCCGGGGTTCTCGCCGCGCGACTTCAGCGACTGGGTGCCGTCGATGACGTCGTCGATCGCCTTGCCGTTCCAGCCGCGCTGGGTGTACGGGGCGTGCCGCTGGGCGATGTGGGTGCGCGGATCGGTGGTGCCGCCCGCGTCGCCCTTGACGAAGGGGCCCCAGCCCTGCGGCACGTTCTCGAAGTCCTCGAAGACCAGGGCTCCTGGGGCGGTGGCCCGCCGTCCGGGGACGACGCGCACCGCGTCGAAGCGGACCCGGGCCTGCCCGGGCGCGGCCGTCAGCGCCAGGGTCACGGGGCCGCCGCCGGCCGGCACGGTGAACCAGGTGAACATCCGCTGGAAGCGCGTGCCGTGTTTGTGGTCGGCGGCCATGTGGTTGACGGCGGTGGAGGTGTCCGTCCAGTTCGTGGCGGTGACCCCGTCGGCGGTGCGGACGCTCAGCGCGGCCCTTCGGCGCTCGCCCGCCGTGGCGCCGACCTCGACCTGGACGGAGGCGGCGTAGGTGCCGGGGGCCAGGCGGGCGAGCCGCTGGCTTACGGTGGCCGCTCCCCCGGCGCCGACGACCAGTTCCCAGTCCCCGAGGGCGCTGCGCACGGCCCGGGCGGGCCCGGTGACCTGCCAGGCGTCGAGGGTTCCGGAGAGGAAGTGCGGGTCGCGCACGGGAGTGCCCTCGCCCCAGCGGGGGTCGGGGCGGCGCCGGCCGCGGGTGCGGGTGAGGACGTAGGGCTGCGCGGGTGCGGCGTCGAGGGTGACGCTGCCGTCGCGCACCGGCACGTCGGTGGCGTCGGCCCGGCCCTGGTCGGTGAGGCGGTGCAGCACCACCGAGCGCAGGGTGGCCCAGGCGCGGGGCAGGGCCCAGGTGGTGGGGCCGCCGCGGGGGTTGTAGTGGTAGAGCTTGGCGGGATCGGTGGCCCTGAGCGGTTCCCAGGGCAGGAGGTAGGCGCCGTCGTCGTGGACGAGACGGCCGTCGGTGGTGATCTTCTTCGTGCCGTCGGCGTCCGAGACGCGGGTGGTGAGTCCGTCCGGTGTGGCGAGGGTGATGTCGTGCTCGCCCCAGGTTTGGATCGCGAACGCCTGCAAATACTTCGCGGGCAGGTTCTCGGTCCACAGCCGCCGGTGGAACGCGGTCCAGTCGGTCTTCGCGCGCCAGCCCTCGAAGCTGCCGAGCTTGGCGGTGCCCAGGAGCGGCCACTTGTCGGCGAAGACGTCCTTTTGGTGGTGGCGGATGAAGCGGATGAGCCGGGAGTTGATGCCGCGCGAGCTGTCGGGACCGTAGTCGGTCTCGGCCGCCCAGTGCGCCCACAGGCTGGAGCGCTCCAGGCCGTGGCCCCACTCGGTGGTGATCTGCCAGCCCTGCTCGCGCAGGAGGCGCTGCAGCGCGTCGGAGGTCCAGCCGGACTCGCGGAAGACGTCGATGTAGAGGGTGTTCAGGGCCGGGTCGGTCTCCTGGCGCAGCTGCCGGAAGCGGCGGGCGATGTCGCCGGAGACCAGGTCGCGGCGGGCGTCGATGCGGTACGACTGGTCGAGCCAGTCCCACTGCCGGTTGTTCTTGTCCACGAGGGTTTCGGAGAAGGCGTTCGCGACCGGGTACGACTCGGTGGTGTTGACGTGCACGGCGAAGTCGCTGTTCCAGCGCTTGCCGACGCGCAGCAGGGTGTTGAGGTCGGCCAGGCCGCCGGCGCGGGTGTTGTAGTTGCCGCCGTAGTCGGGGTGTGCGGAGTCGTGGCCCTCGGACTGGTAGCCCTTGAGGAGGGTGAACTGGCGCAGCCCGTCGGTGGCGAGGTGGATGCGCTTGATGTGGTCGAGGGTGGCGAGGAAGGGGTTGGTGGCCTGGCTGGCGAAGTTGAACGGGATGTGCGGCACGACGCGCAGGTGCTGTTCCCGGGCGCCGAGCGGTTCGGTCATGATGTCGCGCATCGCGATGGCCGCGTCCTGCCAGTCGGCGGTGCCGTCGCCGTTGCGGTCGCCGGTGACGATGACGGTGGCGTACGGCAGGGGTTCGGTGGCGGTCAGGGGCGCGGTGGCGGCGCGGTGGGTCCACTCGCCGCAGGTGAGTTGGGTCTTGGTGTAGCCGGCGCGGGTCAGGGTCTGCCACCACAGGCGGCCGTTGTCCCAGGAGGAGGCCGCGTCCGGCTTGTCGTGGACGGTGTTGGTCTCGATGGCGGCGGCGAGTTCGCCGGTGCTGACGACGGCGTAGGCGCAGCCGGTGGGGGCCGGGTCGGCGGGGCGGCCGGGGGTGGGGCGTACGAGGGTGTCGCCGTCGGCTGCCGCGTCCAGGTGGATGCGGGCGGCGAGGAGGGCGGCGCCGGGCTGGGTGCTGCGGACGGAGAGGAAGGCGAGCGTGGGGAAGCGCAGGGTGCCCACGCGCAGGCCGGGCGTGTCGGCGATGTGGGTGACCCGCCAGTGCACGCGGGGTCCGTCGACGCGGATCTCGACGTCGATGCGGGTGGCGCCGAGGGTGAGGCGGTACGCGGCGTGGGCGGCGGCGGTGGAGACGGTGACGTGGGGGGTGTGCTCGACGCCGTCCACCAGCAGGGAGGTGACGGGGTCCTCCTGGCCGTGGAGGACGGTGCCACGGGCGCGGTCGGTGTAGGACAGGACGCGCGGGAAGCGGGTGTCGACGCGCACGTCGAGGACGTCGGAGCGCAGGAGGGCCTCGGCCGGCCCGGTGGCGGCGCGGGCGGTGGGGGCCAGGGCGGTGCCGAGGCCGGCGAGGGCCGTGGTGACGACGACGGTCCGTCTGCTGGGGCCCGTGGTTTCTGCGGTCACGGCGACACTGTGGGGCGCACGTGGTGGGGGTGCCCATGGACAAAGGGCGGCGCCGTATTGGACTAACGCGATCCGGATGCCGGTGGGGCGGGGTGCGTCTCGGCTGTGGGAACGATCCGTCCCCTAGGGGTGGGCCGGTGCGCAGCCCCTTCTCAGGAAGGGGGCGGTCGCGGTGCGGCGCCGCTTAGGGTCGTGTCCATGATGATCACAGTCGGCGGTAACCGGCGTACGGGCAGGGGCAGTTCCATGACGCGACGCGGGGTGGCGGTCGCCACGGCCGTCGTCGTCGCGGCGCTGGGGGCGGCGCCCGCGATGGCGGCGGAGCCCTCGGCCGAGGCCGCGTCCGCGCGGCAGCACACCGAGCGCGGCACGCTGCTGTCGGTGACGCCCCTCGCCGATCTGAGCCGCGACCAGGTCGCCACGTTCCTGCGCACGTCGGAGATCGACGCGACGCGGGCCGCCCATGGCGTACGCGCCTACCGGCTCACGTACCGGACGGTGACCGCGCAGGGCGAACCCACCACCGCCACCGGGCTGTTCGTGCTGCCCAAGGGCGGCGGGCGCACGCTCCCCCTGGTCGCCGAGACGCACGGCACCATGGCCCACCGCGACTACGCGCCCTCCGTGGGCGAGGGCTTCGGGCGGGTGGCGCCGTATCTGCACGCCTCGGCGGGGCGTGCCGTGGCCGCCCCCGACTACCTGGGGCTCGGCAAGGGCCCCGGCCCGCACCCGTACATGGACACCGCGTCCGCCGTGACCGCTTGCCTGGACATGCTGCGGGCCTCGCGGACCGCCGCGCAGCGGCTGGGCAGGCCGCTGAACGGCGATGTGTACGGCACGGGCTTCTCGCAGGGTGGGCAGGTGGCCATGGCGCTCGGCCGGGCCCTGGCGGGCGGCGCGGACCGGCACTTCCGGCTCCGTGCCCTCGCCCCGGTCGCCGGGCCGTACGACATCGAGAAGGCGGAGATGCCCGGCATCTTCGACGGCCGGGTCAACCAGACCAGTGCCGTCTTCTACCTCTCGTACTACCTCACGGCCCAGAACCGGCTGCACCCGATCTACAAGCACCCGGCCGAGGCCTTCAAGCAGCCGTACGCGGGGGTCGTCGAGAAGCTCTTCGACACCCGTCACACGGAGGAGGAGATCTTCAAGGCGCTCCCCGCGACGGTGGAACAGCTGATCACCGACGAGTTCCGCGAGAAGCTGCGGCACCCCTCGGGGGCCTTGCTGGAGGCCATGCGGGCCCAGGACGGGAACTGCGCGTGGAAGCCGGACGTGCCGGTGCGGCTGCACGCCGCGGCCGGTGACACGGACGTGCCCATCGCGAACTCCCGCAGCTGCGCCCGTGACCTGGCGCGCAACGGCGTGAAGGCGCCGGTGATCGACCATGGGAAGGCCAACCACTTCGGCACCTTCAAGGCGGCGGAGCCGCAGATCGTCCGCTGGTTCGACGCGCTGGAGCGCCGTTCCTAGGGGCGGCCCGCCCGGGCGACGCCGGCGCGGCCGTCGTTCCCCTGCGCCGTGCGGCGCGGCATCATGACGTCATGATCGCCGAACTGCAGTGCACCGTCATCGACTGCCCCGACCCGTCGGCCCTGGCCCGCTTCTACTCCGCGATCCTCGGCTGGCGGGTCGAGAGCGACGAGGACGACCCGGCCTGGGTCTGGGTGACCGACCCGGCCACCCGTCAGCGCATCGCCTTCCAGGGCGTGCGGGGCGAGTACCACCCGCCCCGCTGGCCCGACCCCGGCCATCCGCAGCAGATGCACCTGGACTTCGACGTCGCCACCCGCGAGGACGTGGAACGGGCGCAGGCGGAGGTCATCGCCCTCGGGGCGACGTTCCTCCACGACAGCGGCGGCGAGAAGTCGGGCTTCCGGGTCTTCGCCGACCCGGCCGGGCACCCCTTCTGCCTCTGCTACGGGCAGTCGTCGCTCTGAGCCGGGCGGGGCGGCCCGGAAGCCCCGGCGGGCTCTAGCCCACGGGCAGCCGGGCAGCCGCCTCCCGCAGCGCCTGACCCGCGCCGCCGACGACGGGCGCACCATGACCGAAACAGGCCGTTTGAACGTCGAGCTCGGCCTGACGGCGGAAGGATTCGAGCGCCCGGCGCCGGTCGGTGTTGAAGACGCCCAACATCACGTGCGGTACGCCCGCGATGGTGTCACCCGTGAACAGCACCCCGGACGAGGTCAGGTGCAGCGCGATGCTGCCGTCCGTGTGCCCCGGCACGGCGACGACCCGTACCTCCTCGCCCCAGTCCAGGACGTCCCCGTCGGCGAGCTCGACGTCCACCCGGCACGGCCCGGCGGGCGGCACGTCCGCCAGGCCGGACTGCACGGACTCCCACAGGGCCACCTCCCAGTCCTCCAGCACCGGCGGCGGCTCCGGGACCTCTCCGCGGATCACGGGCGCGTCGGGGGCGCCCGCCAGCACCCGGGCCCCGGTGGCCGCCGCCAGGGCGGCCGCGGACCCGCGATGGTCCACGTGGAAGTGGGTCAGCACGATGTCCTTGACGTCCTCGGGGCGGGCCCCCAGCCGCGCCAGGGCCTCCAGGACGGGCCGTTCGTTGCCCGGCAGCCCGGCGTCGACGAGGGCCCAGCCGGCGCCGTCCCGCCGGCGCACCGCGTAGGACTGGCCGACGGCGAAGGTGAACATCCATATGTGGAGGGTTACTTGTGTGCTCTCCATGACGTGAGGCTAGGCACCGGCTCCGGCCCGCCCCAAGGCTTTGCGCCGTCGGCGGATTGAGCCCCCGGCGAACGGCCCCGGCCGGCCGGGTCAGACCCCGCGGTCCACCGGGAACAGCGCCGTCACCTGCCATCCGCCCTCCGGCGCGGGGCCCGCCGTCAGCACGCCGCCCATGGCCTTGGCCCGTTCGGCGAGCCCGACGAGGCCGAAGCCCCCGCCCCGGGCCTGCTCGGTCAGCCCCGCGGCCCGCTTGCCGTCGTCGGCGATGCGCAGCTCGACGCCCGCGGGGACGCCGCGCACCCCGATCCGTACGGCCGTGGCGTCGGCGGCGTGCTTGCGGACGTTGGTGAGGGCCTCGCGGACGACGCGGTGGACGCCGGCCGCCACATCACCCGGGATCCAGGTTTCCATGCCCCGCTCGATGTAAAGGGCGACGGGTGGTCCCGTGCGGGCGAACGCCTCGGTCAGTTCGCGTACCTCGGGAAGGCCCGCGACGGGTTCGGTCTCCGCCTCGCCCTCCCGCAGGACGCCCACCAGGCGGCGCATCGCGCCGAGCGCCTCGCTCGCGGAGGTCTCGATGCGCTCGAAGGCCCCGGTCGCGGCCGGGCCCTCCAGGGCGGTGAAGCGGGCGGCCTGGGCCTGTACGGCGATGCCGGTGATGTGGTGGGCGACGAGGTCGTGGAGTTCGCGGGCCAGCTCCAGCCGTTCGGCCGTGCGGACGGCGGCCATGTCGCGCACGCGCCGGGCGGACTGGCCGCGCAGCAGCAGGGAGTAGCTGCCCACGACGACGGTCAGGACCGTGAACAGGGCGGTGAACCACTCCGGGTTGAGGTCGCGCATGGGCGCGGCGACGATGGCCAGGGCCAGCATCGGGCCCAGGGTGGCGGCGACGCGCCGGGAGGACCGGCTGACGACGAGGGTGAGCAGGACGAGCAGGGCGACGTCCTCGCCCATGCCCCAGACGATCGTGGGGTGCTGCCCGGCCATCAGGACGGCGGAGGCCGTCCAGGAGACGGCGACGGCCACGGACGCCCGTACGTTCAGCGGGATCCAGGCGTAGGGCACCGCGCACAGGCAGACCAGGACGCCGGAGGCGAGGACTATGGCGTGCGGGCGGCTGGGCTGCCGGGCCAGGACGATGCCCTCCAGGCCGACGAGGCAGAGCAGGACGACCCCGAGGCCGGCCTTCGCGGCTGCCGCTCCCCGGGGGTGGCGGGCGGCCCACCCGGCCCATCTGGTCACGTGCCGCCCGCGGCCAGCCCGCTCTCCCAGGCCCAGGCGGCGATCTCGACGCGGTTGCGGGCATCGAGCTTGAGCTGCACGTTGGCCAGATGGGTCTTGACCGTGGACAGGGAGACGAACAGTTCGCCGGCGATCTCGGCGTTGGTGGCCCCGCGGGCCAGGCAGCGCACGACGTCGGCCTCGCGGTCGGTGAGCGGCTCGGAGGGCTGTTTGACCGTGGGCGCGGCGGATCCGGCGGGGGCCATGTCGCGCAGCAGGCGCACGGTGATCGCGGGCGAGATGAGGGAGTCCCCGACGGCCGCGGCGTGCACGGCCTCGACCAGCATGGCGGGGCTGGCGTCCTTCAGCAGGAAGCCTGAGGCGCCGTTGCGCAGGGCGGTGTGCACGTACTCGTCGAGGTCGAAGGTGGTGACGATGACGATGCGGGGGCGCTGCCCGCGCTCGGGGTGGGCGGCGGAGAGCTCGGACAGGCGGCGGGTGACCTCCAGGCCGTCCAGCTTGGGCATGCGGATGTCGAGGAGGAGGACGTCGGGCCGGTGGTACTCGACGGCCTCCAGGGCGGCCTCGCCGTCGACGACGTCGGCCACGACCTCGATGTCGGGCTGGCTCTCCAGGATCATCCGGAAGCCGGTGCGGACCATCTCCTGGTCGTCCGCGATGACCACGGTGATCGCCATGCTGTGCCCTCGCTCCTTGACGCTTCGGCGGTGGTCGGAAGGTTCGGTGCCCGAAGAGCCGCGCCCGTGCGGGCGTCCCTCCATGTCACCGGGGGTGTGCGGGTGACGCAACCGCAGGGCCGGGGCGCAGGGCCGGGGCGCAGGGGCGCGGCGTGCGTACGGTCCGGCCGGTCGTAGCCGGTGCCGGTCAGTCCGCGGTGCGTCCGCCGCGGCGCAGCGCGACACGTACGCCGTAGGCACCGGCGCCTACGGCCAGCAGGGCGACGCCGCCCGCGACGACGGGGGTGCCGACGTCACCGACATCGTGGCTGGCCTTGATCACCTGGCCGGCCTCGACCACGCGCTTGACGGGGTTGCCGGACGAGTGATGGGGCGGCTTGCCCGGGCCCGTGGTGGGGCGGGCCCCGGCCTTGGTCCCGGCCTGCGCGGTGGCACCGTCCGCCAAGGCGCCGGTCCGGTGGGCGGCCGCGGTGGCCGTGCCGGCCGTGCCGGCCGTGCCGGCCGCCTCGGGGGTGTGGCGCAGGGTGCCGGAGGCGAAGTCGTAGTAGTGGGTCAGGCGGCTGCCGTCGAGCTGGGCACGCAGGGTGGGGCGGGAGCTGTCACCGCCGAGGATGCGCAGGTGGAGCCGGTCGAGGTCGGCCGTGGGGCGGGCGGTGTCGAAGGTGCGCAGCTGCTTGCCGTGGCTGGTGACGGTCACGCTCGTGCGGCCGTCGCCGGAGGTGAGGCTGGCCCGGCTGCCGTCGGGCAGCCGTACCTGCTGGACCGTGGTGTGCCGGGGGCGGGTGTCGTGGTCCTGCTTGTCGGCCGCGAAGGCGGTCGCCGTCGGGTACGCCACGGCCGCGACGGCGGCGGTGAGGACGGTGGCGGCGGCGATGCGGGACTTCACGGACACGGGAGGTGCCTTTCCGTAACGGTCGGCTCTGGCTGCGCCCGCCGGGTTCTTCGACGGGCACGCCTTCACGTTACGGACGTTTATGTGCCGCACACCTCGACTGTCCGACCATTCTCGTCTCGGCCGAAAGGATGACCGGGGCCCGTCCAGGTCATACCAAAGTGCGGTCCCCCGGGGTCGCGGACGGGCCGCCGGGGCCCGTACCGGGGCTGGGCCGTCCGGGTCAGCGGACGGCGTGGCGGGCCGGTACGGGCGGTCGGATTGCGTGGGGTGCCGGGGTGCGGGCCGGGGCTCAGCCGAGACTGGCCGCGGCCGACCTGATGGCCGAGGCGAAGGTGCTCACCTCGGTGTAGACGCCGGGGTAGCCGGGGCGCGCGCAGCCCTGGCCCCAGCTGACGATGCCGACCTGGATCCAGGCGCCGGCGTCGTCCTTGCGGAACATCGGGCCGCCGGAGTCGCCCTGGCAGGTGTCCACGCCGCCCTTCTCCAGGAAGCCGGCGCATATCTCCTCGCCGGGGGTGAGGGTGCCGCCGTAGGCGCCCTCGCAGGTGGCGTCGTCGACGTAGGGGACCTCGGCCTTCTGCAGGTAGCGCTGCTGCGGGCCGCCCTCGCGGGTGGCACCCCAGCCGGCGACGGTGAAGGTGCCGTCGTTGTAGGCCGTGCTGTCGGCGATCTTGAGGGTGGGCAGGTTGATGGGCCGGGCGAGCTTGATGAGGGCCCAGTCCTTGCCGACGCCGTTGTAGCCGGGGGCCTGCAGGACGCGGGTGGACTTGACCTTGACGGCCTGGGAGGACTGGAGGTCCACGACGCCCGCGGTGGCGGTGATGGAGGTGTTGGCGCCGCTGCCGTCCACGCAGTGCGCGGCGGTCAGGACGATCTGCTGGGTGTAGAGGGCGCCGCCGCAGCCCATCGACAGCCGCACCATGAAGGGGAACTCGCCCTGGGCGGCGGGCTCGCCGCCGACGACTCCGGGACCGGGCCGGGGCCCGGGGTCGTCCTGTGCCTGGGCGGCGGAGGGCTGGAGGCTGAACGCGGCGAGGGCGACCGCGCCCACTGCGGTGCATCTTTTGAGCACCTTGAGGTAGTTGCGCAACGGTCTTCCTTTCGTGGGAGGTTGTGCGCACCGCATGGCCGGGTGGGGTGGGGGTCTTGTAGGGCTCATGACAATGCGCTTGGCGATTATCGGGCCGGGCGACACCCCTGACCTAGCCGCGTTTTCGGCCAGTCGGCGAAGGCCGCCGCCCGTACAGTGGAGGGGCACCGGCAACCGCACGGGGGTGGTCACGCGTGGGCTCGGACATCGCGATCGAGCACGGCTTCCCGCACGTGGAGACGGTGCGGTCGGCGATCACGGCGCTGTACAGGCGGCTCTCCTACGACGGAGTGCGCTCCTTCGGGGCGAGCGTGCCGCCGGCGGGCGTCGCCTTCCACGACGACGAGGACCCCTACCTGGGCGTCCAGCGCGTCGCCGGCGAGATGGTCCGGCACCTGCGCCTGCCCGACGCCCGCATGATCGTCAGCTTCCGGGAGATGGTGCACGCGGGCAGCGTCGAACTCGCGGCGGGGCCGGAGTACTTCATCGAGCTCAACGCCCGCTTCAAGGCCCACCGCCGCGACATCGGCGCGGCGCTCGCGCACGAGGTGACGCACGTCTATCTGCACCGGCTCGGCCTGGAGTTCCCCGGCACGCGCGACAACGAGATCCTCACCGACACCACCGCCGCCTACCTCGGCGCGGGATGGCTGCTGCTCGACGCCTACCGGGAGTCGCAGGTCTCGACGCAGAAGCTGGGGTATCTCACGCCGGAGGAGTTCGGCTACGTCCTCGCCAAGCGCGCCCTCGCCTTCGGCGAGGACCCCTCGCCGTGGTTCACCAGCCCGCAGGCCTACGACGCCTACGTGCGGGGGCGCGAGTGGGCCCGCCGGGACGCCCGGCGGCCCCCGCTGGCGGCCGCCGGGCGGCTGGGGCACCACCGGTACGCACGGGACCGGCGCGCACGGGCGGCGTCCGCCGGTGCCGGGTACGCCTTCGAGGGCGCCGATCCGCTACGGGTCAGCTTCCCCTGCCCGACGTGCCACCAGCGCATCCGCGTGCCGGTGCGCGGGCGGCTGCGGGCGCGGTGCGCGCTGTGCCGGACGGTGCTGGAGTGCGACACCTAGCGGTTCACGAGCGGGCCCACCACTTGCGCAGGATCTTCTCCGCCGGCTTTCCGTGCGGGGTGTACGACAGCCTCTTCGCGGTCTCGCCGCTGTCCGGCCAGTCGTCCCACATCCACCAGCACACGCCCGCCCACCACGGCTTGCCCTCGAACGCGGCGAGCAACGCCTCGTACGCCGCGGCCTGTTCGTCCTCGCCGGCGCGCTTGCTGACCGTCCAGGAGAAGGGGGCGGTGGTGGTGCCGCGCTGGCTGACGTAACCGGCCTCGGTGAAGAGGATCTTGCGGTGCTGTCGCTGCGAGAAGGCGGCGAGCTCCTCGGTGATCGGCTGCCATGCCTGCCGCAGCCGGGCCGGGTCCGCCGTCGCCTTGTCGGCCAGCGGCCAGTACGCGTCGATGCCGATGACGTCGAGATCCTTCCAGAAGGAGATCTTCTGGTACTCGTCGTAGTTGGCGGCGTACGTCAGCGGGCCCTTGTAGCGCTCGCGGACCGCGGCGATGGTCCGGCCCCAGCGCTCGCCGTCCTGCGAGGTGCCCGCGAGCTCGGTGCCGACCGAGAACTGCTCGACGCCCGTGTCCTGGGCCAGGTCCGCGTAGTGGGTGATGAAGCGCCGGTACGCGCCGAACCAGGCGTCCCGGTCGCGGGGGCGGATCTCGCCGCGGTCGCCGCCCTTGGTCAGGTCCACATGGGGCTTGACCATGACCTTGAGCCCCGCCGCGTGGGCGAGGCGGATGATGTGGCGCAGGCTGTCGTCGCCGGCGGTCTCCCGCGTGGTGCGCATGGCCGAGTCGGTGACGCGGCCCTGGTACCAGGTCGGGGTGAAGGTCACCCACCGGGCACCGGTGGCGGCGATCTGGCGCAGATACGTTCCCGCCTGGGGACTGCTGTAGTCGTCGGTGTTCCACGACGGGAGCGTGACGCCCCGCAATCCGCTCACCTTCCTGTCGTCGGGCCGGCCGCTCCGGTCGCCGGGCGTCGGGGCGGGACCGCCGTCACCGTCGCCGTCGCCGGACGAGGAGCACCCGGCGACGAAGAGGACGGCCACCGCCGCCAGCGCGGCGGCCGTCCTCCTCATCGCGTTCACTGGGTGAGAGCCGCGGGGGCCACGAAGGTGTAGCCGAGGGCACGGATGCCTTCGACCGTCTGCTTCAGCGGCTCCACGTCGTAGTACGGGTGGTAGAAGAAGCTCGCCACGCCGTCACGGACGGCCAGGTTGGCCTTGGCCGACGCGATGAGGTCGGCCGGCAGCCTCGCCGGGTGGTTGTTGTACGGCACGGGCTCGTAGTTGCCGATGTTCTCGGGGAGCACGGTCGTACCGTAGACGTCCTTGACCGCGTAGGGGAAGAACTGCCCGATGTATCGGCTGGAGTTCACCGCCTGGCCGCTGAGCGTCCCGGAGAAGTACAGCGAACGCTCAAGCCGGGCGGTGTAGTTCTTGCCGAAGACCCGGTAGTCGGTGGCCGAGGCGGCGTAGTGCGGCGTCGTCCACAGCGTGGGCTTGGGCAGGCCCGCGGCGGTGAAGGCGGCGAGGGCGGACGTCACCCTGGACTGCGCCCAGACGGTGGAGTCCTCGGCGACCGGCCCGTCGTAGATGACGCTGTCGGAGGCGTCGACGTGGGCGCGGAAGAACTCGAAGTCGTCGCCCGTGACCCCGGTGTAGGGGTTGTTGACGTTCTTGTACTGGTGTGTGTAGCCGTGGTTCATCAAGATGGCGCCGCGCTGGAGCATGTACTTCAGCGCCGAGACGACCTCCGGGGCCTGGGCCAGGGTGACCGTCTTGGCCACGCCGTTGTTGTAGGCGCCCTTGGGGTCGGTGTACACCGGGACGACGTTGATCCCGTAGGGGACCTTCTGCGAGTGGAGGTAGTCGGCCATCGCCCGCAGCTTCGCCGGGTCGGAGTCGGGGCTGATGTCCTCCAGCCGTACGAACGCCCGGTGGCGCTCGGCGGTCGCGGGGGCCAGACCGTCGAAGAGGAGGTCCTCGAAGACGATGACGCGGTCGGTCTCGGAGACGTAGCTGAAGGGGATCTCCCCGACGTACGTGAGGTTGCCCGAGCGCAGGGCCCAGGGGAAGGTGGCCCCGCTGTTGGCGTCCTTGGCCTGGGCGATCTCGGTGATGTCCGGGTAGTCATCGCCGTCGGCCACGGCCGGGTGCAGCACTCCGCCGTCGAAGCCGGCGGGGATCTTCCGGGTCAGCGTCTGGTTCTTGTAGGTGACCTGGTTGACGTTGCCGACGTTGCCGTTGGTCTCGAAGAACGAGTTGGTCGGGTCCCAGCCGTACTTCTTCTTGAAGTTCTCCACCCCGACCGCGTTGGCCATGCCCCAGATGTTGTCGCCGATCCAGTTGACGGGCTTGGTGGTCTTCAGCGCGTCCTGGTAGAAGGCGGCGGGGATGGCGTCGGGCAGGGAACCGCCGTAGTAGGTGGAGCCGACGTAGTAGGTGGAGGTGTACTGCTCCACCATGCCCGCCGTGTAGGCGGAGACCGGCTTGGCGGTGACGGTGCCGAAGTGGCCGGCGAGGTTGGAGATCGCCATGGCGTAGAGCTCGCCGAGGTGGCCGTAGGGGCCGGTCGTGTCGTAGAGGACGAGCGCCGAGGGGCCGGCCGGGGCGGCGAGCGTCCCGGCGGTGGTGGCCTTGACGGTCGTCTTCGGGGCGGGCGCGGGGCGGACGGCGAGCGTCCCGGCGCGGCGCTTGCGGTCGTTCGCCAGCCGGGCGCCGGCCCATGCCTTGAGGTCCTTGGTGCTCGCCCCCGAGAGCGAGGCGGAGCTGATGCCCTTGAGGCCGTGCGGGGGCCGGGGTTTGTCGTCCCTGCCTATCGCGGCCTCGGCGCCCGTGGAAAGCGCGACGCCGCCCAGCAGGGCGGCGATGAGGGCCAGGATGAGCGAGAGCCGGGAAATCCCCGCTCTCCCTCGCGTGTTTTCCATTGTTGTTCCCCCCTGGTTGACCAGCTGTTGTCGTTTCCTTCCCCGAACGGGCAGGCCCCGACAGTTGGCTGATTCTTGTGGGCCCCCTGAGGGGGTGTCAATAGACAGCCCTGGTCCGGACCGGGCAATAAAGGACAGCCGAATTGGTTCAGACCAAAGATCCCATCAGTCACACGACTGACTCCAGCAGGCATAACTACCGGTTGGTACACAGAATTTACTGTTCCGATTCAACATCTCTCACCATGAAGCACTGAACAGGTCGCTCGGTCTGATACCTTCCCAGCGCACGCCTCAAGTGAGGCGGAATCCGGGGGGAACTCATGTACGGAAAACCCGCTCTGGGGACAGTCCTGCCTTTGGCCGGGCTGACGGCAGCCCCAGAAGTTATGCCGGGCATACCCTTTGCCAGGGGACTGCAGGAAGCGGCGGGGGCAGGTTTCCTGCTCTACTGCGCGATAGCCGCCGTACTTCTTTCGGCCAAATTCTGGTTCGTGCTCCGAAGCTCCGGTGACCGTTCATGATCACCGAAGTCCTGCTCTGGTCCAGCATTGCCATCATCGTGATGGCCGGCTGCTACAACAGCACACTCTTCGTCCTCTCCAGACGTCGCGTCCGCCGCGACCGCGGCCCACGCGCGGAACGTCTCTACGTCTTTCTCCTCGCCTGTCTGAACGAGGAAAAGGTTCTCGCCGAGAGCCTGGCCCGCATCACCGCCCTGCCGGCCGGGAACTTCATGGCCCTGGTCATCGACGACGCCTCCGACGACCGCACGGCCGCCATCGCCCGCGCCGCCGATCCCGACCGGGTCCGGCTGCTGCAGCGGCACCTTCCCAACGCCCGCAAGGGCAAAGGCGCGGCCCTCAACGACGGCATCCGTCACCTGCGCGAATCCGGCCTCCTCGACGGCCGCGACCCGAGCGACGTCATCGTCTGCGTCGTCGACGCCGACGGCCGGCTCGATCCGCACGTCGTCCAGGCGGTCGACCCCTACTTCGACGACCCGCGCACCGGCGCCACCCAGGTCGGCGTGCGTATGTACAACCGGCACAAGGGCCTGCTCGCCCGGCTCCAGGACATGGAATTCGTCATCTACGGCGACATCTTCCAGTCGGCCCGGCGCTACTTCGGCAGCGTCGGCATGGGCGGCAACGGCCAGTTCATGCGGCTCTCCGCGCTGGACACCCTCGGCGACGGAAGCGGCAGGGGACCATGGAGCGACTCCCTGACCGAGGACCTCGACCTCGGGGTGCGCCTCATCGCCCGCGGCTGGACCAACCAGCACTGCACCACCGCCGCGGTCTCCCAGCAGGCCGTGCTCGACGTCCGCCGGCTCGTACGCCAGCGCTCCCGCTGGTTCCAGGGCCATCTGCAGTCGGCCGGGCTGGTCCCGCTGATCCTGCGCGAGGTGCCCACCAAGGCCGCCGTGGACCTGCTGTACCACCTCTCCAGCCCCGTGCTGATCCTGCTCACCTCACTGCTGCCGCTGTCCTTCCTCGTCGCCGTGGCCGGCACCGTCATCGGCTCCATCCAGGCCGGCCACGCGCTGATCTCGCCCATGTGGATCGTCGGCCCGTACGTGCTGTCGTTCACCGCGGCGTACGCCTACGGCTGGGTCTACTCCCGGCGCGAGCGAGGACTCGGGCTCGTCCGCGCGATTCTGCTCTCCCACGTGTTCGTCATCTACGGCTACATCTGGTTCGCCGCCGGATGGTGGGGCCTGTGGCGGATGCTCACCGGCAAGCAGACCTGGCTCAAGACCGCGCGCACCTGACACCCGCACCCGCGCGCGCCGGAGGAACCGGCGCGCGCCCGCCGGAGGACCGGCAGCGCCACCCACCACCAGCCAAGCGAAGGTACTTCCGAGGGAGACCCATGTCCCCGAACGTCATCACCACGCCCGTACGCGCCATGCTCGTGCTGGGCACCCGGCCCGAAGCCATCAAGCTCGCGCCCGTCGCCCGCGCCATGGCCGCCTCGCCGCTCTTCGACCCCATCGTCGTCACCACCGGCCAGCACCGCGAGATGCTCCACCAGATGCTCGAACTCCTCCAGGTCGAGGTGCGCGTCGAGCTCGACGTCATGCGGGAACGGCAGGAACTGTCCACCCTGACCGCCCGCCTCGTGGACGGACTGGGCGAGGTCGTCCGCGAGCAGCGCCCCGACGTCGTCATCGTGCAGGGCGACACCACCTCCGCGCTGACCGGCGCCCTCGCCGCCTTCTACGAGCACATCCCGGTCGCCCACGTGGAGGCCGGGCTGCGCACCGGGGTGCTGGACAACCCGTTCCCCGAGGAGCTCAACCGCCGCCTCATCGGGCGCATGGCCCGCTGGCACTTCGCGCCCACCCCGCGCGCGGCCGGCCACCTGACCGCCGAAGGGGTGCCGGCCGCCGAGGTGTTCGTCACCGGCAACACCGTCATCGACAACCTGCTGTGGGTCCTCGAACAGGACACCGGCACCGACCTCTTCCGCACCGATCTGCGGCGCGTGCTGGTCACCTTGCACCGACGGGAGAACCAGGGCGAGAAGATGCGGGCCATGGGCAAGGCCCTGCGGCAGCTCGCCGACCGCGGCGACGTGGAGCTCGTGCTGCCGCTGCACAAGAGCCCGGCCGTCCGTGAGGCCCTGCTGCCGGAGCTGACCGGCCACCCGAACATCCGCGTCGTCGAGCCGCTGGGCTACGTCGACTTCTCCGCCACCCTCGCCGGCTGCGACCTCGTGCTGACCGACTCGGGCGGCATCCAGGAGGAGTCCCCCAGCCTCGGCAAGCCGGCCCTGGTCCTGCGGACCACCACCGAGCGGCCCGAGGCCGTCGAGGCGGGGGCGGCCAAGCTGGTCGGCACCGAACCGCAGGCCATCCTCGACGCGGCCGTGCGCCTGCTGGACGACGAGGAGGAGTACCGGCGCATGGCGACGGCCGGCAACCCCTTCGGTGACGGTCGTGCCACGGAGCGCATCGTGGCCCAGCTGGCGGAGGACTTCGGTGCCGACGCCGACGCGATGCCCGTACCTGATGCCGTGATCGCCACACAGCCCGACGGTCCGGGGTCATACTCGACGGCATGACGAGAGATCGCCGGCTTCTCGCCCTCGCCCTGTTCGCGGCCGCCTTGGTGGCGGGTATCGCAGTGGCCGTGAGCAGCATGTGGGAAGACAGCGGAGAGCCGGCGACGCCGTGGGCCGAGGGATCGGTCCACGGCCCCTGGCGGTCGGTCTTCGACGGCCACGGCGTGAACATCGGCCGCCACGACGGCGTGGCCCTCTCCCCCAAGCCCGCGAAGGTGCCGGAGGAGACCCACGCGGGGCTGATCGTCTCCACAGAGAGCTACGGGGACGTGAACTACCGGGCGCGGATGCGCACGGAGGCCCAGCTGCGCACCCCCGAACCCAATCCGTGGGAGGTGCCGTGGCTGGTGTGGGGCTATACGGATCCCGAGCACTTCTACTACATCACGCTCAAGCCCAACGGCTGGGAGCTGGGCAAGCGCGACCCCGCCTATCCGGGCGGGCAACGGTTCCTGGCGACCGGCGCGGAGCGCTTCCCGGTGGGCAAGTGGTCGGACGTACGGGTCGGGCAGCGCGGGGCGCGGATGGAGGTGAGCGTGGACGGGCGGGGGCTCGTGGCCTACGAGGACAAGGAGCGCCCGTATCTGCGGGGCAACGTCGGGGCGTACACGGAGGACGCCCGGGTGGTGTTCAGCGACATGTCGGTGCGCTCCGCCGACTGATTCCGGTATGACGCGGAACGGCGCCTGCCTCGGCCGGGGGGTGAGGCAGGCGCCGGGTACGGCGGGCCGCGTGCTCGGCGGCCGGTGGGTCAGACGCTGAGGGCGCGGTCCGTCGGCCTGACCGGGGCCGGCAGGGTGCTGCTCCCGGTCAGATAGCGGTCCACGCCACGGGCGGCGGAGCGGCCCTCGGCGATGGCCCAGACGATGAGCGACTGGCCGCGGCCGGCATCGCCGGCGACGAACACGCCGGGGACGTTGGTGGCGTAGTCGGCGTCACGGGCGATGTTGCCGCGCTCGTCCAGCGCGAGGCCGAACTGCTCGACGAGACCGTTCTGTCGGTCGGTGCCGGTGAAACCCATCGCGAGGGTGACGAGCTGGGCGGGGATGCGACGCTCGGTGCCGGGCTTCTGCGTGAGCTTGCCGTCCGTGAACTCGACCTCGACCAGGTGCAGCCACTGGACGTTGCCGTCCTCGTCGCCCTCGAAGTGGGTGGTGGAGACGGAGTAGACGCGCTCGCCGCCCTCCTCGTGGGCCGAGGTGACCTTGTAGAGCATGGGGAAGGTCGGCCAGGGCTGGCTCGCGTTCCGCTCCTCCCCCGGCCGGGGCATGATCTCCAGCTGGGTGACGGAGGCCGCGCCCTGGCGGTGGGCGGTGCCGACGCAGTCGGCGCCGGTGTCGCCGCCACCGATGACGACGACGTGCTTGCCCTCGGCGCTGATCGGGGAGACCGTCAGATCGCCCTCCTGCACCTTGTTGGCCAGCGGCAGGTACTCCATGGCGACGTGGATGCCCTTGAGGTCGCGGCCGGGGACGGGCAGGTCGCGGGAGGTGGTGGCACCGGCGGCGATCACCACCGCGTCGTAGCGCCCGCGCAGCTTGGCGGCGTCGATGTCGCGGCCGATCTCCACCTCGGTGCGGAACTTGGTGCCTTCCGCGCGCATCTGCTCGATGCGGCGGTTGATGTGCCGCTTCTCCATCTTGAACTCGGGGATGCCGTAGCGCAGCAGCCCGCCGATGCGGTCGGCGCGCTCGTAGACGGCCACCGTGTGGCCGGCGCGGGTGAGCTGCTGGGCGGCGGCGAGGCCGGCGGGACCGGAGCCGATGACGGCGACGGTCTTGCCGGACAGGCGCTCGGGCGGCTGCGGGGTGACGTCGCCGGCCTCCCACGCCTTGTCGATGATGGTGACTTCGACGTTCTTGATGGTGACGGGCTGCTGGTTGATGCCCAGCACGCACGCGGACTCGCACGGGGCGGGGCACAGCCGTCCGGTGAACTCGGGGAAGTTGTTCGTGGCGTGCAGCCGCTCGGAGGCGGCGCCCCAGTCCTCGCGGTAGGCGTAGTCGTTCCACTCGGGGATGAGGTTTCCGAGCGGACAGCCGTTGTGGCAGAACGGGATGCCGCAGTCCATGCAGCGGCTCGCCTGCTTGGAGATGATGGGCAGCAGGGAGCCGGGGACGTAGACCTCGTTCCAGTCACGGACGCGTTCGGCTACGGGACGGGTGCGGGCGACCTCGCGGTCGGTGGTCAGAAAGCCCTTCGGGTCAGCCATGGGTCGCCGCCTCCATCATCTTCTCGTGGGTCTCGGTCTCGGAGAGACCGGCTCGCTCGGCGGCGTCCTTGGCGGCGAGCACTGCCTTGTACGTGGTCGGCATGACCTTGCGGAAGCGGGTCACGGCCCGGTCCCAGTCGGCGAGGAGCCGCGCCGCGACGGTTGAGGCGGTCTCCTCGTGGTGGCGGCGCACCACGTCGTGCAGCCACTGCCGGTCGTCGGCGTCGAGGGTGTCGACGGCGTCGGCCAGCTCCTTGTTGACGTTGTCGGGGTCGAGGTCGATGACGTAGGCGACGCCGCCGGACATGCCGGCCGCGAAGTTGCGCCCGGTGGGTCCGAGGACGACGGCGTGGCCGCCGGTCATGTACTCGCAGCCGTGGTCGCCGACGCCTTCGGAGACGACGGTGGCGCCGGAGTTGCGGACGCAGAACCGCTCGCCGACGCTGCCCCGCAGGAACAGTTCGCCGCCCGTGGCGCCGTAGGCGAGGGTGTTGCCGGCGATGGTGGAGTACTCGGCGAGGTGGTCGGCGCCGCGGTCCGGGCGGACGATGACGCGGCCGCCGGAGAGGCCCTTGCCGACGTAGTCGTTGGCGTCGCCCTCCAGGCGCAGGGTGACGCCGCGCGGCAGGAAGGCGCCGAAGGACTGGCCGGCGGAGCCGGTGAAGGTGATGTCGATGGTGTCGTCGGGGAGCCCGGCGCCGCCGTACTTCTTGGTCACCTCGTGGCCGAGCATGGTGCCGACGGTGCGGTTGATGTTGCGGATGGGCACCTGGGCGCGGACGGGCTGGGCCTGTTCGGCGCCGACGGTGTTCAGGGCGTCGGCGGCGAGCTTGATCAGCTGGTTGTCGAGCGCCTTGGCCAGGCCGTGGTCCTGCGCGGTGGTGCGGTGCCGGACGGCGCCGGCGGGCAGCTCGGGCACGTGCAGCAGGGGTGCGAGGTCCAGGCCCTGGGCCTTCCAGTGGCTGACGGCCCTGGCGGTGTCGAGCAGCTGGGCCTGGCCGACGGCCTCCTCGAGGGTGCGGAAGCCCAGTTCGGCGAGGATCTCGCGGACCTCTTCGGCGATGAACTCGAAGAAGTTGACGACGAATTCGGCCTTGCCGTTGAAGCGCTCGCGCAGCACGGGGTTCTGGGTGGCGATGCCGACGGGGCAGGTGTCCAGGTGGCAGACGCGCATCATGACGCAGCCGGAGACGACGAGGGGCGCGGTGGCGAAGCCGAACTCCTCGGCGCCCAGGAGGGCCGCGATGACCACGTCGCGGCCGGTCTTGAGCTGGCCGTCGGTCTGGACGACGATGCGGTCGCGCAAGCCGTTGAGCAGCAGCGTCTGCTGGGTCTCGGCCAGGCCCAGCTCCCAGGGGCCGCCGGCGTGCTTGAGCGAGGTCAGCGGGGAGGCGCCCGTACCGCCGTCGTGACCGGAGATCAGCACGACGTCGGCGTGGGCCTTGGAGACACCCGCCGCGACCGTGCCGACGCCGACCTCGGAGACCAGCTTCACGTGGATGCGGGCGGCGGGGTTGGCGTTCTTGAGGTCGTGGATGAGCTGGGCGAGGTCCTCGATGGAGTAGATGTCGTGGTGCGGGGGCGGCGAGATCAGGCCGACGCCGGGGGTGGAGTGGCGGGTCTTCGCGACCCAGGGGTAGACCTTGTGGCCGGGCAGCTGGCCGCCCTCGCCGGGCTTGGCGCCCTGGGCCATCTTGATCTGGATGTCGTCGGAGTTGACCAGGTATTCGCTGGTCACGCCGAAGCGGCCGGACGCCACCTGCTTGATGCTGGAGCGGCGGGCGGGGTCGTAGAGGCGCTCGGGGTCCTCGCCGCCCTCACCGGTGTTGGACTTGGCGCCCAGCCGGTTCATGGCGATGGCGAGGGTCTCGTGGGCCTCCTGGGAGATGGACCCGTACGACATGGCGCCGGTGGAGAAGCGCTTGACGATGGCGCTGACGGGCTCGACCTCGTCCAGGGGGACGGGCGTGCGGTCGCTCTTGAAGGAGAACAGCCCGCGCAGCGTCATCAGCCGCTCGGACTGCTCGTCCACGCGCTGGGTGTACTGCTTGAAGATGTCGTAGCGGCGGGCGCGGGTGGAGTGCTGGAGCCGGAAGACGGTGTCGGGGTCGAACAGGTGCGGCTCGCCCTCGCGGCGCCACTGGTACTCGCCGCCGATGTCGAGGCGGCGGTGGCTGGCGGGGATGCCGGTGACGGGGTAGGCCTTGGTGTGCCGGGCGGCGACCTCGCGGGCGATGACGTCCAGGCCGGCGCCGCCGATCTTGGTGGCGGTGCCCTGGAAGTAGGTCGCGACGAAGTCCTGGTCGAGGCCGACGGCCTCGAAGACCTGGGCGCCCCGGTAGGAGGCGACCGTCGAGATGCCCATCTTGGACATGACCTTCAGGACGCCCTTGCCGAGCGCCTTGATGAGGTTGCGGATGGCGTCCTCGGGGGCGAGGTCCGGCAGGAACGTCCCTGCGCGGACGAGGTCCTCGACGGACTCCATGGCCAGGTAGGGGTTCACCGCCGCCGCGCCGTAACCGATGAGCAGCGCGACGTGGTGGACCTCGCGGACGTCACCGGCCTCCACCAGCAGCCCCACCTGGGTGCGCTGCTTGGTGCGGATGAGGTGGTGGTGGATGGCCGAGGTCAGCAGCAGGGACGGGATGGGGGCGTGCTCGGCGTCGGAGTGCCGGTCGGAGAGCACGATGAGGCGGGCGCCGTCCTCGATGGCGGCGTCGGCCTCGGCGCACATCGCCTCCAGGCGGGCGGCCAGGGCCTCGCCGCCGCCGGAGACCCGGTACAGGCCGGAGAGCGTGGCGGCCTTCAGGCCGGGCAGGTCGCCGTCGGCGTTGATGTGGATGAGCTTGGCGAGCTCGTCGTTGTCGATGACCGGGAAGGGCAGGGTGACGCTGCGGCAGGACGCGGCGGTGGGGTCGAGGAGGTTGCGCTGCGGTCCGAGGGAGGAGATCAGCGAGGTGACGAGCTCCTCGCGGATGGCGTCCAGCGGGGGGTTGGTGACCTGGGCGAAGAGCTGGGTGAAGTAGTCGAAGAGCAGCCGCGGGCGCTCGGAGAGGGCGGCGATCGGCGCGTCGGTGCCCATCGAACCGATGGGCTCGGCGCCGGACTTGGCCATGGGGGCGAGGATGACGCGCAGCTCTTCCTCGGTGTAGCCGAAGGTCTGCTGGCGGCGGGTGACCGAGGCGTGGGTGTGCACGATGTGCTCGCGCTCGGGGAGGTCGGCCAGGTCGATCAGGCCGGCCTCCAGCCACTCCTGGTAGGGCTGCTCGGCGGCGAGGGCCGCCTTGATCTCGTCGTCCTCGATGATGCGGTGGCTGCCGGTGTCGACGAGGAACATCTTGCCGGGCTGCAGACGGCCCTTGCGAACGACCTTGGCGGGGTCGATGTCGAGCACGCCGACCTCGGAGGAGAGGACGACCAGGCCGTCGTCGGTGACCCAGTAGCGGCCGGGGCGCAGACCGTTGCGGTCCAGGACGGCGCCCACGACGGCGCCGTCGGTGAAGGTGACGCAGGCCGGGCCGTCCCAGGGCTCCATGAGGGTGGAGTGGTACTGGTAGAAGGCGCGCCGGGCCGGGTCCATGGAAGCGTGGTTCTCCCAGGCCTCCGGGATCATCATCAGCACGCTGTGGGGCAGCGAGCGCCCGCCGAGGTGGAGCAGCTCCAGGACCTCGTCGAAGGAGGCGGAGTCGGAGGCGTCGGGGGTACAGACGGGGAAGAGCCGCTCGATGCTCCTGCCGTCACCGGCGAACAGCTCGCTGGCCAGCTGGGATTCGCGGGCCCGCATCCAGTTGCGGTTGCCCTTGACGGTGTTGATCTCGCCGTTGTGGGCGACGAAGCGGTAGGGGTGGGCGAGCGGCCAGGAGGGGAAGGTGTTGGTGGAGAAGCGGGAGTGCACGAGCGCGATGGCGGTGGCGCAGCGGCGGTCGGAGAGGTCCGGGAAGAACGGCTCCAGCTGCCCGGTGGTGAGCATGCCCTTGTAGACGAGGGTGCGGGCGGACAGCGAGGGGAAGTAGGTGTCCGCCTCGCGCTCGGCGCGCTTGCGCAGGACGAAGGCCTTGCGGTCGAGGGCGATGCCGGTGTTCACGCCGTCGCTCACGAAGAGCTGCCGGAAGACGGGCATGGTGGCGCGGGCGCCGGCGCCGAGCAGGTCGGGGGCGACGGGCACCTCGCGCCAGCCGAGGACGGTCAGGCCCTCCTCGGCCGCGATCGTCTCGATGCGCGAGACGGCGGCGGCCGCCTCCTGCTCGTCGGCGGGCAGGAAGCCGGTGCCGACGGCGTACGAGCCGGCGGGCGGAAGCTGGAAGGGAACGCTCTCCCGGAGGAAGGCGTCGGGGACCTGCATCAGGATGCCCGCGCCGTCGCCGGAGTCGGGGTCGGAGCCGGTGGCGCCGCGGTGCTCCATGTTGCGCAGGACGGTGAGCGCCTGTTGTACGAGCTCGTGGCTCGCCTCGCCCGTGAGAGTCGCGACAAAGCCCACGCCGCAGGCGTCGTGCTCGTCGCGAGGGTCGTACATCCCCTGCGGGGCGGGGTGGGATGCGTGGCGCATCGGCGCTCCCGTCGTCGTCTGGCAGTCATGTCAGAGGCATGTGCCGAGGGACGACGTTGGCCCTCGCTGAAGAAGGTTGGTGCAGCTACATGATGGAGCGCTTCTCAGAAAGTGGAAGGGGTGGTCCATCATGTGGACACCTATGGGGCGGGCGCTCCGGAATTCCTGGGATCGCCAGGCCCGGCCGCGCCGGAGAATCAGCACAGCACGGGCGGCGTTGCCCGCTGCGCTTCCGGATTGTGCCCAGTCGCCGAGGAGCTGAAACCGCGGAGAAACACGCACGTTATGCGGAAGCGCGCATAAGAATTACCCGACGGCGGTGCCGAAGGCAATACCGAGGAGATACGTCACACCTGCCGCGGCCCCGCCCAGCAGCAACTGCCGCAGCCCGCTGAACCACCACGACCGGGCCGTCACCCGGGCGACGACAGCCCCGCAGGCGAAGAGCCCCACCAGCGCCAGCAGCACCGCGGGCCACAGCTGGGTGGCGCCCAGCAGATACGGCAGCACGGGCAGCAGGGCGCCCAGCGCGAAGGAGCCGAAGGAGGAGACGGCCGCGACGGTGGGCGAGGGCAGGTCGGACGGGTCGATGCCGAGCTCCTCGCGGGCGTGGATCTCCAGCGCCTGCTCGGGGTCCTGCGACAGCTGCCGGGCGACCTCGCGGGCCAGCTTCGGCTCGACGCCGCGCGAGACGTACAGCGCGGCGAGCTCCGCCAGCTCGTCGCCCGGGTGCTTGCGCAGCTCGCGCCGCTCCACGGCCAGCTCGGCCAGGACCAGTTCGCGCTGCGAGGCGACGGAGGTGTACTCGCCGGCCGCCATGGAGAACGCGCCCGCCGCGAGGCCGGCGAGGCCGGCTATGACGATGGCCTGCGAGGAGGCGGTGCCGCCGGCGACGCCCGTCATCAGGGCCACGTTGGAGACCAGTCCGTCCATGGCCCCGAACACCGCCGGCCGCAGCCAGCCACCGTTCACATCACGGTGGGTGTGGTTGTCACGGTGTGCGGCATGTGTCGCCGCGGCCGTATCCAGGACAGCCATCTCTGCGAACGCTCCCTTCCCCAGGGGCACGGGCCCTTCGCCCCACCCCTCCGTCACCCGACGGTACGCACGAACGGGGCTGATCCGCTAGCAAGGAAGGCCGAACTTACCGCCCTGACCTGCGGTTTTGCGGTGGGAGCGGGAACATCACGGCGAGCGGAACGAACGGTTCCAGCCAGCGATGGCAAAAAGGCCCCCACGGCGTAATCCGTGGGGGCCAGGTCCGACGCGCCGCGTCGGACCGCGTCAGAGTTTCTTCTCCTTGGACGGCTTCGAGGGCGTGGCGGGCTTGCGCGGCGAGCGCTGCACGTCCGCGGCGCCCCCCTCGGAGCCTTCGACGGTCTCCTCGGCGCCTTCAAGGGCACCGGGTTCCACCACGAGCTCCCGCCCGGGGACCTTCTTCGCGGAGATCACGATGTAGGCGACGGCGGCGAGGAAGACGACGATGGAGGTCCAGCCGTTGAGGCGCAGCCCCAGCACGTGGTGGGCCTCGTCGACGCGCAGGTACTCGATCCAGAAGCGCCCGACGGTGTAGGCGGCGACGTACAGCGCGAAGGCCCGCCCGTGTCCGAGCTTGAAGCGGCGGTCGGCGAGGATCACCAGCGCGGCGACGCCGAGGCACCACAGCGACTCGTACAGGAACGTCGGATGGTACGTACCGGCCTCACGCCCGATCGCCGGGTCCGCGTCGATCTTCAGCGCCCAGGGCAGATCGGTGGCCTTGCCGTAGAGCTCCTGGTTGAACCAGTTGCCCCAGCGCCCGATGGCCTGCGCCACCGCGAGCCCGGGCGCGACGGCATCCGCCCAGGCCGGCAACGGAATCCCACGCCGCCGGCACCCGATCCACGCCCCGACCGCCCCGAGCGCGACGGCGCCCCAGATGCCCAGGCCGCCTTCCCAGATCTTGAAGGCGTCCACCCAGTTCCGGCCCGAGCCGAAGTACAGCTCGTAGTCGGTGATCACGTGATAGAGCCGCCCGCCGACGAGCCCGAACGGCACCGCCCACACGGCGATGTCCGCCACCGTCCCGGCCTTGCCGCCGCGCGCTACCCAGCGCCGGTTGGCGAGCCAGACGGCGACGAAGACGCCGATGATGATGCAGAAGGCGTAGCCGCGCAGCGGGACCGGCCCGAGGTGGACCACTCCGGTCGACGGGCTGGGGATGTATGCGAGATTCATGGCACGTAAGAACCTACCGTGTGATGCCGCCGAACCCCAGAGTGGGCCTTGGGGCCCTTACCGACAGTAGCGCTGCGCACACGGAAGCACGTTTGGGAAAGGACTCTGTGACCCCGCTGGAAGCGACCCCGCGCAACACCCGACCGCCCCGCGGACCCCTGCCTCTCGGGGTGCGAAGCGCACGCATATCGCTGTTCGTCCTCGCCGCCTTCGGCATACCCGTCGGCGCACTGATCCTCGCTGCGACGGCCGTGGGCCTCGAAGGCGCACCTGACGTCGTCACCGGAACGATGACCTTCACCGGGGGCGTGGCCGCCTTCTTCCTCGCCGCCCGATTCCGCACCGGTGGAACCGGTATTCGCAACGGCGCTGTGGCACTCGGCGCGATCATCGTTGCCCAGGATGCGCTGCGCCTCGTCGTGGACGGTGCGCTGCCCCTGAGCACCGTCGTCTTCGCGGCCCCGATCCTGCTCGGGTGCCTGAAGAAGGAGGGCACGGCCTGGTTCCGCTCCCCCAAAGCCGACCGGAGCGGGCACGGAGCGTCGGGACGGACGGCGGGCTGATCAGCACTGTCTGTAGGGAAGCGGCAGTGGCTGCCGCTCCCCTACGCAGGTGATCAAGCAGTGGCGAGCTGCGGCGTGCTTGCCACATCCCGTGCGAGGTCCTTCAGCCATGAGGGGGCTTCGGCGGTGCACTCGATCTCGCGCAGCGTGGTCCGCAGCCCGTGGCGATTGCGGCCGGAGTTCACCACTTCCAGCATCGTGGGGAGGGAGATCAACGTCGCTTCGCACTCGGGCCAGTCCCCCGCCCTGGCATAGGCGGTCAGTATCGAGACTGTGTAGTAGAGCGTCCCTCGGCCACCCTGAACGAAATCCTCGCTGAGCTCATGTGCACGCTGCAGACCGGTCAGCGCCCAGTCGGCGTCGCCCCCTGTCAGCAGGGCTTCGCCTTCGTGGCCCGCCAACTCCAGTTCGTTGATCCACCACGTCCACGACGGGTCTCGGGGGCCGATCGAATCCTCCAGGGCGACCCGGGCCACATCCAACTCGGACAGGGCGCGAGTCTGGTCGCCGATGTCGGCCAGCGCCCGCGCCCTGCGCACCCGAGCCATCAGTCCAACACGAGGAGGAAGGCGCAGCTCCGACAGCAACTCTTCAGAAATGCGCAACACCTCCCCAGGACGGCCTTCCTGGACACCATGCATGGCCAGCATGTCCAGCGCGAACCACAGCTTCGGGCGGTCCCCGGGGTGATGAGCGAGCACGCACGCCTCCAAGAAGGCCGCGCGAGCATCTGCCCGCTGATCTGCATCAAAGAGAAGCCATCCAGCGACCTGCGCCAGCTCAGCGACGACTGACAGGCATTCACCAACCGGCGCGCGGGAACAGCACCACTGTCGAGCTTGCGCTGGGCGGCACGCCACGCCTGTACAGCAGCGGGGGCGATGACGTCGGCGCCGTAGCGGTTGTCGTGATCCATGAAGTAGGCGACTGCGGCGCGCATGTGCGCGATTTCGCTGTCGATGGCTTCGTCGTCGACGCTCGCGCGGAGAGAAGGCGCCCCCAGCAGGAGACCGGCCCACGCCCCCTCCACCCCGACCAGCAAGTCCAGCTCTCAACCAACTTCGGGGAAGGTTGCTGCTTCCCCTTCAGTGCACGGGAGAGGTAGGCAAGGTCGTAGTTGATCGCCCGCGCTGCCGCGCCCATCGAGTAGCCGCTGTCCCACAGAGCGCGGCGGGCCGGATCAGCGAAGTCGCTCACAGTGAACCCCTAAGCATTGACTCCGGCCTTCAAGTTTAGTCAAGGCCAGTCAACTCCCGCGTGGCCAAAGGGGATTCGACACGGAGGCAGGCAGTACCCCGGCGACCGCGTGAACGGCCCCGGGACATGGCCAACGCTAACAAGAAGCGTCGACATGACTGACCATGTCGCTCGCTGGTTCCGCCAGGTAAGGGCTCTGTTCGCCCCGATCCCCACTCCTTCACCGCCCCCGCGCAAGCCCCCGCACTGCCCCAGGACCACGGACCCACCCCCCTACACCGCCGTCGTATCTGCACGCGGCATCAACTTCGTCCCCCGCCAGCCCCACCGCGCGAACGCGACCCGGTGAACGCCGCTCCGAAGACCGGGACGTGGGTGGTCGACGTCGGACGGAACTGCGTCGGCGAGGCCATCAGGGCGAGCGACGGGCGGGTGGTGCTGCGCGACCTAGCGAGCAGGGAGGAGTGGGAAGCGTCGCGCTGCGACGTCCGGCCCGCCGCGGCGAACGACGAGCTGCGGGCGAGAATCGCGGACCTCAACAACCGCAGCGCGCGGAGGAATGCCCGGTGACCAACCAGAAGACGGCCCAGCCGACGTCCACGTCTGCGTCCAGAACGCGCTGCGTGGAGTGTCAGAACATCAAGCAGCGCCGGGCCCAGGCCCTGGAAGCCGGCGACCGGCCAGGCGCCGAGGCGGCGACCTTCGCCATGGGCGTCCACCTGCGCGTGGCGCACCCCTGGCGAAGGCCACAGCCGCATATGCGACCGCCGCTGGTCCCTTCCGGAAGGGACCAGCGGCGGATGGCGCTTTTGCTAGTGCAGAACTCGATCGGTCCGCACTAAGCACCCGTCAGGCGATATTCCCAACCATCCGGCAGGGAACTGTCACTTCCTCAAGGATGCTCTCGTCGAAGAACGCATCGTCCAGTTCATCGTTCAGGGCCCTCAGCAAGAACTCGGAAAAACCGTAGTCGTAGAGGCTCCAGGAAGGCTTCCAGTCGACGGCGATCGTCCACGTGTCCCGGATCGATCCCGGCGGGGCGAGATAGATGTTGGCGCCGGCCTGCGACTCGGCGACCGGAATCAGGCCATTCGGTGCAGGATGCAGCGAGTACGGGTACGTCTCCGGAAACTGACTCCGCATGAAATCCGCCTCAGCAAGCACGCGATCCATCGCGCCCTCAAGGTTCAGCACGTCAGCCCGCGGATGCCAGATCCACAGATCACCAAAGATCTCACATGGCCCATAGGCCGAAACAAATTCCTTGTAGTCATCGGGCAGATGGCGACCAAAGCGCTCCTCGAAGGAGGACCAATCAGCCACGACGTCGGAATTCAGTTCCGGGTCCCCCAGAATACTACCGAACTGAACGAGGCCCACCAGAACTCCTTTCTGAGCATGAATATCCGCCAGCGGCCCTGTTGAAAATGGAACAGTCCAGGCGATAGCCGCCGTTGCCGACTGCCTTGATTCTTATCTCGCTTGGAATGGCCGGACGAGACGCGTCACCATACACCGGCAGCACGCCGTAGGTTATGTCCTCCCCCTTCGCTGCCTTCTCTACATCGTACTCGAGGGCACGCATATGCGGGGTGTTGGCAGGGGTCTGGTACCCAGCGACAAAGTTCCGCAAGGTGTAGGGGGCGCCGCCGAGGTTGTCGGCGATGAGGTGGAGAGCCGCCGCGTTGTGCGGACGTCCCGGAACAGTGCCCGTGGTCTCCTGTGCGATCTCGTCGAACCCGGACGGCTGCCACTTCGGATTGCGCCTCTTCATTCCGGTCCGCAGAGTACTCGAGGTGATCTCTGCGATCGCACCTGTGGCTCTGCAGTCCCCCTCCTCCGGACCGAATCGTGTCATCGGCGCGTAGTAGTAGCCGGCATCCCTGGACGGGATGTCGCGAGCACAGGAGTTACGGGTCCGCTTCGCGATGGGATCCGCCCCGGATCCGCCATTGCCCAGATCGTGCTCGATGTCCTCACCGGGGAACATCCGCTTCAGATCATCTATACCGGTGTTGTCCACCGGCACTGTGTGAGGACTCGAAGCGTGAGGTGCGTCAGGCGTGAAGAGCGCGATCGCGGCGAGGTCGACGAGCGCCTGCGTCGTGACCGTAAGAGCGGTCGTCGCGGTGGCCGTCGCCGCCGTTACGGTCGTCCCTACGAAACTGACGACCGGCGCGAGAAGCGTCGGAGCGGAGATGGGGTTCTTACCGCGGTTGGGATTCTGGATGATGGGCGGCTTGGGCGGCTTGACGATGAACGGCCGGGTGATACCGCCACCGCCGCCACCACGACCTCCACCGCGCGGTGGGCTGTACCAGTCGCCCTCGTCGCCGGAGTCATCGTCCTCGTAGTAGTAATCCTCGTCTTCCTCTTCATCCCAGAGCTGACTACCATTGTTCGACTCGGCCCATCGGTACTCCCGGTCAGCCAGTTCTCTCTGGTGGCGAGATTGCCCCAAAATTGCCGATTCATTACGACCGTTCATGCAGAAGACGAAGTTGCTGAAACGACCGAAACAGCTGTCGTCTCCCAGCGGTGTGGGCGTCTCGATCTGGATCAGCAACTCGATGCCGTCACAGACGAACCCGCAACTCCAGCCCCTGCCCTTGTGCCCATCCGGGTCTGTTGTGTTGAGCGGATCCGCGTTTCCGTAAAGGAAACGATTAGCCTGAGCCGACGGGCTCGGGTCCAGCTGCCACGTGTCGCGAGCCGCGAAGCGTCCCGTGCCCGGCTGATACCAACGCGCCGCCATGTTGACATCACCGCTCGACGGATCCGTCCAGCCGGACTGGAAGCCCAGCGACGAGCGCGAGCCGGACTTGGCACGCACCGAACCGAACGGGTCGTAGGCCGTGGATCCCACGACCTTCGTGCCGTCGGGCGACAGTCCGGCCACCACGTCCGTGTGCTGGTCGGTCACCGACCGCTGCGCGGTCGTGCCGTCCGTGCTGCCGAGCAGCGCACCGCCGGGGCTCCGGCTGTACGTGCTCGAACCGTCCGAGACCAGGTTGTTGGAGCCGCCGTCGTACGTGAAGACGGTGTCGCCGTGTCTGCTCACCCGGTCGAGCGAGTCGTAGGTGAACCTCGTGTCCCCATCGGCGATGCGGCGCTCGAAGGCGTCATGGGTCAGCGAGCGCTTGCCGCTGCCCGTGTCGACGGACGAGAGCGTGCCACGCGCTGTGTAGCTGTACCGGGTGGTGCCGTCCGTGAGCTGACGGTTGGCTTCGTCGAAGGAGGCGGTGAGCTCGCCGGCCTTGACGCGGTTGCCCGCGTCGTCCCACGCGTAGTTCGTGGCCTTGCCATCGCTCGACCACGTCGTCAGCCGACCGGACTTGTCGTACTCGTACGTCTCCGTCCCGGCGCCCGAGACGCCACTGGTGCTCTTCTTGGTCAGACGGTTGTTGAGGTCGTAGTCGTATGTGGCCGACATGACCTGGGTGGTGCCGTCCGCACCGGTGACCTTGGACTCGGTCAGACGGCCGAGCTGGTCGTACCCGTAGCCGCGCCTCGCACCGAGCTGCCAGCCGGCCGAGCCGGCGGGCTTGGTCGCGTATTGCTCCTGCAACACGCGCCCGGCGGAGTCGTAGGCCGTCGTCATCTGACCGCCGGTCACGGCGTCCTCGGTCCGGTTCAGACGGCCTGCGACGTCATAGCCGTACGTCGTCGTACCGGCCTTGTCGGCCCGGGACGTCATGGCACCGTCGGCGTCGTAGGTATAGGTGGACTTGCCTCCAGGGCCGTTCGTGGTCAGCAGCTGGCCACGGTCGTTGTAGGTGTAGGTATTGGGGTTGAGCACGTCTCCCGAGCCGGCCTTGGTCAGACGGCCCGCTAGGTCGTGCTCCAGGATGCGGTCGGCCGTGGCAGCCTCGGCACCCGTGCCCGTCTCCTTGGCCAGGCGACCGTAGACGTCAAAGGTGCTGCGCCGCTCGACGCCGCCGGGCAGCAGCTCGGCCACGTTCTGGCCCGCCGCGTCGTAGATCTTCGTCCACGTGCGGTCCGCTGGCTTCGGCTGGGCCCCGGTGGCGGGCTCGATCGTGGACTCGGGCAGGCCCCATGGAGTGAAGGAGTAGGTCGTGACGTTGCCACGGCCGTCCGTCAGGCGCGTGCGGTTGCCCACCACGTCGTAGCCGAACGAAGTGGTGATGGACTTGCCGTCCGCTACCGGCTCGACCTGCTGCGTCATCCGCCCCAGGGCGTCGTACGCAAGGATGATCTTGGTCCCGGTCGCCGAAGTGACCGCGGTGCGGTTTCCGTCGGCGTCGTACTCGGCAGAAGTCGACCGCAGAGCAGTGGTGCCCGTGCCGTAGTCGGCGGTGCCTACCACGCTCCCGAAGCCGTCGTAGCGCGTGACGCTCTTGCGGCCCGTGGGGTCCACGGTCTCGGTCCGGCGGCCCAGCGCGTCGTAGCCGAGCTTCGTCGTCCCCCCGCCTGGCATCGTGGCGGTCAGGACCTCGCCCGCCACGTTGTACGTGGCAGTCGTGACCCGGCCCGCCGGGCTGGTGGACGAGGTCTGGCGACCCCCGTCGTCCCAGGCGTAGCGCGTGGTCAGGTTCTGCACCGATGGGTAGCGCTCGACGGTCGTGGCCGTCAGCCGGCGACCGAGCTCATCGTAGGTGGCCTCGGTCCGCGCACCGGTGGGTCCGGTTGCGGAGAGCTGGAGGCCCGTGGGCGTCCAGGAGAAACGATTCGCCTTGTCGTCGAGCGTCGACGGCTGTTGCAAGGTGCCACCGTCGTTGTTCAGCAGGTTCGTCGCCGGGAGCGACTGCCGGATCAGGTGGCCGAGCTGGTCGTAGGCGTACGTCACGGTCCGGCCCAGCGGGTCGGTGGTCGCCGTCTTGTGGCCCAGGGCGTCGTAGGAGGCCCGGGAGACGGCAGTGATCTTCTCCCCGCCGGGCGGGGTGTAGTCGGGCAGGGTCACGGCGGTGGCCCGGCCGAGCTTGTCCACCGCGGTGCGGGTCACCGATCCGTTCGCGGCACGGGCCTCGGTGGCCTCGCCGAAGGTGTTGTACCCCCTGAGGGTGGTCGGCTTGACGGCCTCGGGCTGCTGGCCCGGCTTCTCGGCCTGGACCTGCGGGGCGGTCTGCTCCACGAGGCGGCCGAGGGCGTCATAACGGTTGATGGTGGTGAAGGCGGCGGCGTCCGCGCCGATCTCGGTGCCTCGCGGCGTGACGGCCGTGACGGGAAGGCCCCGCTGGTCGTACGTGAACTTGACCGTGCGCGTGCGGTCGCCGTCGACCGCGGTCTGGGTGAGCTTGTTCCCCGCCTTGTCGTAAGTGAAGCGCTGCGTGTTCAGCGCGGTCTTCTGCTCGACGGGCCGGTCGGCGTCGTCGTACGTGAACTCCATCCAGCGGTTGAGGCCATTGGGGTCGAGCACACTGCGCTTGACACGGCCGGTGGCGTCCACCTCGTTGGCGACGATGGCCGTGCCTCCGGCGCCGGTCCGCTGGACGAGATTGCCCGCACCGTCGTAGACGTTGGCCTCGAGCACGACGTCGTGCTTGCTGCCGTCGGCCTGGGTAACGCTCTTGGCCGTCTTCGACGCGAGCTTGCCGTCGTCGTAGTAGGTGTAGGCGGTGGTGGCTCCCATCGCGTTCGCCGTCGAGGCCAGGCGGCCTGCCGGATCGTAGGCGTTGGAGACCACTACCAGGTCCTTGGCGTCCCCGGAGGGGTCGCCCCTCCAGTCCTTGAGGACCGTTTCCGCGGGACGGCCGGCGGCCGTGTAGCGGAACTCGTAGGTCGTCCCGAGAGGGTCAGTCGTACGGACCTTGCGGCCGAGCTCGTCGTAAGCGACAACAGTCTCGTTGCCCTCGGCGTCGGTCGACTTGTCCTCCAGGCCGTGCTCGTCGTAGTGGTGAGAGACGGTGCGCTTGGCGTCGCCGCCGGTGGTGTCCTCCGCGGTTTCGGTCAGCAGCTTGCCGTCGGGATCGAAGGCACGCGTGATCTTGGCGGTGTGGGTCGCGCCGGTGACCTCGTTCTTCACCGCGGCACCGGTCTCGGAGACGATCCGCGACATGGCGTCGTAGGCGAAGGTCGTGGTCACACCGTTCGGCTGGCCGTCGGAGACCTGGGTCTCGGACACCTTCCGGCCGATGCCGTCGTACGCGTAACGCGTGACGAGTCCGGATGGGGCCGTGGCCTGGGCCAGGTCGCCCTGGGCCGTGTAGGCGTACTCCGTCACGGCTCCGCCGGGCGCGGTGATGCTGCGGACCAATCCGACCGGGACAGCTCCGCCACCCACCGCAGGCTCGCTGCCGGTCGTGTACGCCGTGACGGACTTCCGCCCGTCCGCCAACATCGTCGTGTCCGGCAGACCGAGCGCCGTGTACGTCATGGACGTGCGGTAACGGTCGTCGCGGGCACTCGTGGAGCGGGCGTCGCGCATGGCCGTCGGCCTGTCGTTGCGCGGGTCGAGCGGGTCGCCGCTGTTGAGGTAGTAGTCCGTGAACGACGTCCAGCAGGAGTTGGCGTCACGGCAGGTGGTCCTGGAGACCGTGTTGCCGCGGGAGTCGTGCCCCGTGATGGCGAAGTGCCCGTTGGGGTCGGTCACGGTGTGCAGGAACCCGCCGCTGTCGTACGCGTAGGTGGTCCGGCCGCCTTCCGCGTCCGTCGCGGTCACGGGGCGCTGGCCACGCAGGGCGTCGTACGTCGCGCTGCTGGTGCGGCCCGCCGGGTCGGTGACGCTGACGGTGGACGTCAGCGAGGACATCCCCGAGTGACGCATGGCCCGGTAGTGCTCGGCCACCTGGTTCTCAGTCAGCTCCTTCGGATAGAAGGCGGCTTCGTCGAGATCACCCGTGAAGTAGCGCGTTCCAGGCGCCTTGCCGTCCCAACCTTCGCTCGAGTAGCCGCCACCGAGGTAGGTGTGGGCCATCGTCTCCGGCTTGGATGACTCGTTCAGGCTGCCGACCTTCGTACCGTCAAGGTAGAGAGACTGACTGCTCGCACCACCGGTGATCACGACGTGGTGCCACTGGTTATCGGTGACCGTCGTGCCGGAAATGATTGGCTTTCCGGAGCCGCCGTGCCACAGCTGGCCGCGCAGCTTGCCGTCGGAGTCGATCAGTAGGCTCGGGTTCCAGTCGGTGGGGACCTTGCCCAGGTCCACGTTCTGCAGACCGAGCAGGACGCCGCTCGCCTTGCCGGTACGGAACCACAGCTCCGCCGACATCGCGGGAGTGTTGCCCATGATGCCGTAGGGCAGTTCGACCGAGCCGTCCCCCGCCAGGGTCACGGCAGCGTTGTCGCCGGGCCCGAAGGTGCCGGTGGCCCCAAGCTTGGCCTTGGTGTACGTGCCGTCGCCGGGGTACACCGCGGTCTTGCTGCGGGCCTTGTCCCCGCTGGTCTCGTCGAGGCGCCAATAGCCGGACGGCGCGTCTGCGGTGACCGCTCCCCGGTAGTGGGCACCGTCGCCGGAGACCAGGCCGGCGCGCGAGCGGTAGTGCTCGGCGACCGTGTCCTGCGTTAGCTCCTTGGTGTAGAAGGCCACCTCGTCGAGCTGACCGGCGAGGTAGCGGGTTCCGGCGCTCTGGCCGTCCCAGCCCTCACTGGAGTGGCCCGCGCCGAGGTAGGCGTGGTCCAGCGTCTCCGGCTTGGCGGCACCCGCGAGGGATCCAGCCTTCGCACCGTCGAGATACAGCGCCTGGCCACTGGTACCACCGGTCAGAACGGCATGGTGCCACTCATTGTCCGTGACCTTCTTCCCGGAGATGATCGGCTGCCAGGAGCCGCCGTGCCACAGCTGCCCCCGGAGCTTGCCGTCCGCGTCGACCAGCAGGCTCGGGTTCCAGTCGGTCGGCGTCTTGCCCAGCTCCGCGTTCTGCAGACCCAGCAGGACGCCCTGCTTCCCCGTGCGGAACCACAGCTCGAAGGAGAGCGAGTCGGCCCCCTTCAGCGGGTCCGTGGGGACCTCCACGGCACCCGTGGAGCCGTCGAGCGTCACTGAACCGTCATCGCCGTCGGAGAAGGCCCCGACCGCACCGAGCATCACGCCGTCGCGGTACGACCCGTCCGCGCCGCCGGTGATCTCGTTGGACGCGGTGGAACCGCTGCGGTCACCCAGCCGCCAGTACTCGACGGGTCCGGAGGTACGGACCGTGTCGGCGTAAGCCGCCGAGCCGGCGGAGTAGGAAGGCGCGGAGACCTTCCAGGTGCCGCCCTTGTCGTCCGTGGTCTCGGTAACGCGACCGGTGCCGGTGTCGTAGGCGACCTGGGCGTGGACGCGTCCCGACGGAAGGGTGACCTTGGTCAGCCGGGCCGACGTGGCACGTGCCCGGTAGTGCTCGGCCACGGTGGTGGCGTCCAGGGACTGGTGATAGACGGCCACCTCGTCCATGAGACCGGTGAAGTGCCGGATGCCAGGGGCCTGGCCGTCCCAGCTGGTGCTGGAGTAGCCGGCACCGAGGTAGGTGAAGGACTGCTTGCGGTGGTCGATCGGCCCGGTCAGCGAACCGACCAGGACACCGTCGAGGTACAGCGACTGTGTGGTTCCGGCGGCGGTGAGCGCCACGTGGTGCCAGGTGTCGTCGTTGACGGCGTTGCCGCTGACGATGGGCTGAACCCTACCGGTCCAGTACTGGCCGACCAGCTTGCCCGCACTGTTCACGGAGAGAGTGGGGGTCCAGTCGTTGGGCTCGCCGTCGGCGAGGCGGCCGTCCTGGAAACCGACCAGCACGCCAGGCTTGGTGGTCTTGAACCACAGCTCGGTCGTCAGCGAGGTCGAGGTCCGGATGGTGTCCTCGGGCAGCTCCACGTACGAGTTGGTGCCGTCGAAAGCAGCGGCCTTGTCACTCGTGCCCGCCACGGATCCGGCGGAGCCCAGCTTCACGTCCCGGTAGAGGGCCTGGTTGAGGCCTGTGCGGGAAGGCGCTTCGCTTGCGGCGACGGCGCCCTGGGCCTCGCCCAGCCGCCAGTAGGAAACGGGGTTCTGGTCGAGGACCATGCTGCGGTAGAGCGAACCGTCGCCGTACTCGTAGACCGTGCACTTGTCGGTGACGCCCGGCGGGCAGACCTTGGTGAGACGGTCACCGGTGTAGGTGTACGTCCACGTCAGGCCGTCGGCACCGGGGCCGGTTCCCTTCGCCCTGGCCGTGGCGACCTTGCCGCCGTTCCAGGTGAAGGCGAGCGAACGCCCCGACAGCACGTCGCGGGCCTCGGTCAGTTTGCCGTCGGTGTACGTCAGGCGTTGTTCCCTGCCCGACCCATCAGTGATCTTCGCCAGTCGACCGGAGGGGTCGAAAGAGTACGTGGTGGCTGACTTGTCCCGCAGCACCCAGCCACCGCCGGAAGCGGAGGTGAGAGTGGTCGGGTTGCCGGACGGGGCAGCGTAGCTGCCGTCCATGTTCCTGCCGAACCGGACCCGCGTGCCGTTGGCCTGGGTGACGACGATGTTGCCGGTGCTCTCGGCGACCGCGCGCATGTCCCAGCGAGTCGACCAGCCCGCACCGAAGACGTTGTCCGTCCGCGGGTCGAGGGAATTGTAAGTCCGTCTGGCCGACAGCTCCGGACCGACCGTGGGAACGGCCACGTCGGCCGCCTGCGTCGAGTAGTTCCCCGAGCGCACACCGAATTCGCGTCCGCTGTCACCCCCCAGGTGCCCGGTCACAGGGGGCTGCGGCACCTGCGTAGAGAAGAAGGCCGGATTCTGCCGGGCAGAAGTATCCTTGCCATCGAAGACATAGGCGTACCAGGCGTAGCTCTTGCTCCACGACAGCCAACCGGCCGGGACGGCCCACTGCTGGGCGGTGCTCCGCGTGCCACTCCGGCAATTCTTGCGGGCGTCCTTCCCCTCAACCTCACAGATCTCGAAGCTGTACTGCAGAGCTCCGCTCGGGGAACGGTCGGCGTCCTTGCCCACCGCCCACAGGGTCGGGGTCAGGGAGTTCAGCACCGCACCGCTGGCCGGCGACTCGGCGGTCAGCTGGGGTGGAAGGTTGACGGCCGAGAACTTCACGGCCGGTCCCGGGACGCCTTCACTGGTGAAACGCGGACCGTCGAGCACGTCCATGGTCCACTGCAGCGTGTACTCGGCAGGAGCCAACGGGGCGATCTTGGCGTCCAGCGAAACGCTCTGCCCCGGGGCGACATCGCGCGGCATGGGTGTCCATGCGATGCGCGAAGAGTCGTTGATCTCCTTGCCCGAGGCGTCCAGGAGGTTGTAGCGCAGCTGGACGTTGCCGCCCTTGGTCCAGGTGTCCTGGCCCTGGTTGGTCACGGTGACCTGCATGGACCCCTGAGAGGTAGCAGTCACCGGCGCGGTGAAGTTGCCCAGCTTGTAGGTTGCGCCGTACTTGGTCCAGGTGATGTCCAGGCGCGGGTTGCCGTTCGGGTAGTCGTCGGAACCGAACTGCTTCCAGCTCTTGCTGTCCGAGTCCGACGCCTTGACCGCGAGTCCGTAGTTCTTCTTCCGTCCGTGGGTCCAGTCGTCGACGAGCTCACGACCGGCCGAACCGAGACTGATGGACTCCCATGCGGCGCCGCACGACCACGACTCCGTGTTGGGAGGGCGCCAGCCATGGGCGAAACTCTTGGAGACCAAGGACGGTCCGGTGTCCGGTCCGGGGTACGACTTGGTCGACGACTCCGACCAGTCCGACGTGATGCCGTGGACGGTGACCGGCCGTGCGTCGCAGGAGTACGACCAGGTGTTGTACAGCGACAGCTTCGCGTCCAGCACCCAGGCGTTCTTCAGTGAGCTTTCGACACCGTCGAACCGGAGGAACGATGCGGCCTTGTGCGTGCCGCCGTCGTACGTGCCGGCCTTGAGGATGGTGTCGGTCGAGAAGTCCTGGGTGTACGGCGACTGCACGTACGTACCGGAGGTCGACGTGACGCCCTTGACCGACGGGTCAACCTTCACCGGGAACACACGCTCCGGCGCGTTCAGCCAGTCCTTGTCGAGGGTGACGACCAGGACCTGACGGCCCTTGTCGGTCGCGAGGGTGTAGCGGACACCCGAGGAGATCTCACCCTGGTTCGCGTTCTCCGCGAGGTGGGAGTCCTCCATCCATCCTGCCGGGATCCGGGCGTGCTGCTTGCCGGCCTTGTCGGTGAACACCACCCCGCCCTGGTCGTCCAATTTGGCTGTCAGGCCCTCGGTGCTGAGCGGGAAGCGCCACTCGGTGGGTGCGTCCTTGCTCTTGAGGACGAGGGTCTCCTTGACCGTGTCGTTGCTGGCGATGTACTGCAGATCGGCGGACGGGCGAGCGTCGGGGTAGGTGATGACGCTGCCGTCCACCGTGCCTGTCGCACGTGAGGCGCCCTCGAGCCCGTAGGCCAGCGCGATCCCGTCGCCCAGGCCCATGCGCAGTACCGGGTCCGCGTCGGCGGTGGCGGAGAAGCGGATGGTGACGGCGGTCGATCGGGTCTCCCAGAGGGGAGCGACCTCGCCCGCCGAGCGCGTGGCCTTCTGCTCAGGACGGGTCAGCGTGGGGTCGATCTCCTCCCACGTACCCTCGGCGGTGCGGCGGTTGACCGGCTCGTTGTAGTGCCTGGTGGTGTAGGTGCCGTCCTCGTTACGGAAGGTACGCTGCCGCTCCTTGCGCTCGGCGGGCAGCTCCTTGCTCTTCTTCTCGGAGAAGCCCTGTGGTACCGAGAGAGCGGGTGCCTCGGCCGGCTCCGCCGGGCCCATCATGGGCTGCTGCGGCTTGCCCGCCAGCTCCTGCCGGGTCAGCTTGTGTTCGGCCGGCAGCTGCCCGGGGGCCTCGAGGGCCCCTGGGCGACCGCCCGTGGCCGCCGCCTCCGTGACACCACCGGCTGCGCGGTGGTCGCGGCCTGCGGCCGATCCCCAACGCTGGTCGGGAGCTCCGGGGCTGGATGAACTTCGATTCCATTGATCGACTGCTAGCGCAACCTGTTCGGTTCCGCACAGCAGGGCCATGACAAAAGCCATGGCAAATGCTACTTGCCGTATAAGACGCACGAGTTTCCCTCATGGGTGAATAAAATCGATCATTATTACTACCTGACGCGATCTTTATTCAACCCAAAGCAGGCACATACGGCCGCGAAGTGATGGATATCATGCACTTCTTGACATGGCCTCAATGCCCGCCGAGGGACTTACGCCGTAACTTCGAGGATCCTCACCCCGACAGGGAGCCAAGGGAGCACGCCGGTCAGGTCACCCTCACCCCTTCTGCGCCTCCGCCACCATCTCCCGGAACTTCTGCGGGGTCAGGGGCTTCGTCGGGTCTTCGTAGAGGCTCTTGCCGTTCAGGAGGACCGTCGGGGTGCCGCGGTGGCCTGAGGTGCTGAAGTTGTCCTGGGACTTTTGGACCCAGCTGTTGTGGGTGCCCTCGTTCACGCACTTCTCGAAGGCGGGGGTCTTCAGGCCCTCGATCTTGCCGGCCAGTTCCAGCAGCTTCGCCTTCTTGCCGTAGGCGTCGTCCGTCTCCGGCGGCTGGTTCTTGAACAGCTCGTCGTGGTAGGCGGGGAACTTTCCGGCGTCCTGGGCGCAGGCGGCCGCGTTGGCGGCGTTCAGGGAGCCGGAGCCGCGGAGGTTTTTGTCGATCAGTGCGACCAGGTGGTACTCGGCCTTGAGCTGGTTCTTGTCCCGCAGGTCGTGGATGGTCTCGCGGAAGCCGTTCTCGAACTGGGCGCAGGCGGGGCAGCGGAAGTCCTCGTAGACGACGAGGGTGGCCTTGGCGGCGGGGTTGCCGACCGGGATGGCGAGGTTGTCCTTGCCCATGGCGCCCTGGGGGGCGACGACCGGGCCGGACGTCTGCTTGTTGTCCTTGCCCTGCTGGGAGCCGGCCACCAGGGCCGCGATCCCGGCGCCCGCGCCGAGGACCGCCACCACCACGACGCCCGCGATCAGAGTCCGCTTGCGCTTCGCGCGGGACTCCTCCCTCTGGCGTTGTTCCTGCAGGCGCTCACGGGCGCTGCGCTTACCGTCGTTGTTCTTCTGGCTCACGTCCCCGTACAACGAACCGGGGGTGCGCACCAGCGCACCCCCGGCCGTCGTTTCCTTCAAAAGAGTTACGCGCGCTTGCGCACGCCCTCCGCCAGTTCGCCCGCCAGGGCGCGGACCGCCGTCAGGCCGGACTCCAGGTCGGGGGCGTCCAGCAGACGCTTGACGAAGGCCGAGCCGACGATGACGCCGTCCGCGAACTGGGCGACCTCGGTCGCCTGTTCGGCGTTGGAGACGCCGAGGCCGACACAGACCGGCAGTGACGTCACCGACCGGGTGCGGGCGACCAGTTCCTCGGCCTCCCGGCCCACCGACTCCCGCGTTCCCGTCACGCCCATCAGGGACGCGGCGTAGACGAAGCCGCTGCCCGCCGCAGTGATCTTGGCGAGGCGCTCGTCGCGGCTGCTCGGCGCGACGACGAACACCGTGGCCAGGCCGTGCTGTTCGGCGGCCTTGCGCCAGGCCCCGGACTCCTCGACCGGCAGGTCGGGCAGGATGCAGCCCGCTCCCCCTGCGGCCGCGAGGTCGGCGGCGAAGCGCTCCACGCCGTAGGCGTCGACCGGGTTCCAGTACGTCATGCACAGCACGGGGGCGCCGGTCAGCTCGTGCGCCTCCTTCACCGTGCGGATCACGTCGGCGATCTTGATGCCGCCGCGCAGGGCGATGTCGTCCGCGGTCTGGATGACGGGGCCGTCCAGGACCGGGTCGCTGTGCGGCAGGCCGACCTCGACGACGTCGCAGCCGCCGTCGAGCATGGCGGTGATGGCCCGTACGCCGTCGTCGACGGTGGGGAAGCCGGCCGGGAGGTAGCCGACCAGCGCGGCGCGGTTCTCGGCCTTGGCCGCGGCCAGGACCGAGCTCAGCAGTTCGATGTTGCCCGCCATTACCGGTCCCCCGCCTCGTCGTCGTACAGCCCGAAGTAACGCGCCGCCGTGTCCATGTCCTTGTCGCCGCGCCCGGAGAGGTTGACCAGGATCAGCCCGTCCGGGCCGAGCTCGCGGCCGAGCTCGAGGGCGCCCGCGAGCGCGTGGGCGCTCTCGATGGCCGGGATGATGCCCTCGGTGCGCGAGAGCAGGCGCAGCGCCTGCATGGCCTCGTCGTCGGTGACGGCGCGGTACTCGGCGCGGCCGATGTCCTTCAGGTACGAGTGCTCGGGGCCGATGCCGGGGTAGTCCAGGCCCGCCGAGATGGAGTAGGGCTCGGTGATCTGGCCGTCCTCGTCCTGCAGAACGTACGACCGGGAGCCGTGCAGGATGCCGGGGGTGCCGGCGGTGAGGGTGGCCGCGTGCTCGCCGGTCTCGACGCCGTGGCCGCCCGGTTCGCAGCCGACCAGGCGTACGCCCTCGTCGGGGAGGAAGGCGTGGAAGAGGCCGATGGCGTTGGAGCCGCCGCCGACGCAGGCCACGGCGGCGTCCGGCAGCCGGCCGGCGCGCTCGAGGATCTGGCGGCGGGCCTCGACGCCGATGACCCGGTGGAAGTCGCGGACCAGCGCCGGGAAGGGGTGCGGGCCGGCGACGGTGCCGAAGAGGTAGTGGGTGCGGTCGACGTTGGCGACCCAGTCGCGGAACGCCTCGTTGATGGCGTCCTTGAGGGTGCGGCTGCCGGACTTCACGGCGATGACCTCGGCGCCGAGCATCCGCATCCGGGCGACATTGAGGGCCTGGCGCCGGGTGTCGACCTCGCCCATGTAGATGGTGCACTCGAGGCCGAAGAGGGCGCAGGCGGTGGCGGTGGCCACGCCGTGCTGGCCGGCGCCGGTCTCGGCGATGACGCGGGTCTTGCCCATCCGCTTGGTGAGCAGCGCCTGGCCCAGCACGTTGTTGATCTTGTGCGAGCCGGTGTGGTTGAGGTCCTCGCGCTTGAGGAACACCCGTGCGCCGCCCGCGTGTTCGGCAAAGCGCGGCACCTCGGTGAGCGCGCTGGGGCGCCCGGTGTAGTTGACCATCAGGTCGTTGAGCTCGGCGGCGAAGGCGGGGTCCGCCTTGGCCTTCTCGTACTCGGCGGCGACCTCGTCGACGGCGGCGACGAGGGCCTCGGGGATGAACTTGCCGCCGAAGGCGCCGAAGTAGCCGGAGGTGTTGGGGACCTGGCCTTCGGGGTCCGGGACGAAGAAGTCGGTGGGCATGCCTGATCTCCTCTTCGGATGAGTGAGATTGACGGTGTGACTGAGCGAGCGATCGGCCGTGCGGCGATCCGCGATCGGCTCAGCTACGCCATCGGCGCCCGTTGACCTGCCCCGGCTCACAGCCGATGTGGTACCTCACCCGGCGGCCGCGGACGCGGCGCGCGGGCGCGCGGCAGCCGCGGGGACGGCAGCCCCGGGCCAGCCGCGCGTACGGGTCCTGGGCCGCCGAGCCGGCCGCCTGCCCGGCCGCGGGCATGCCGGCGGGGGCCGGGCGTCGGCCCGGCACCGTACGGCAGGCGCGGCGGCTCATCGGGAGTGTCAGCTCCGCCCGTGGCGCAGGGCCGGATGGGCGCCGGCGGCGACCAGGTCGGCCACGGCGCCCTTCGGGTCGCGGCCGGTGACCAGGGACTCGCCCACCAGGACGGCGTCGGCGCCGTCGTTGGCGTAGGCGATGAGGTCGTGCGGGCCGCGCACACCGGACTCGGCGATCTTGATGATGCCGTCCGGGATCTCGGGGGCGACGCGGGCGAAGGTGCCGCGGTCGACCTCGAGGGTCTTGAGGTTGCGGGCGTTGACGCCGATGACGCGGGCGCCCGCGTCCACGGCGCGCTGGACCTCCTCCTCGTCGTGCACCTCGACCAGGGGGGTGAGCCCGATGGACTCGGCCCGCTCGATCAGGGAGACAAGGGCCTCCTGCTCCAGCGCGGCGACGATCAGCAGGGCCAGGTCGGCGCCGTAGGCGCGCGCCTCCCACAGCTGGTAGGCCGTGACGATGAAGTCCTTGCGCAGGATCGGGATGTCGACGCGGGCCCGGACGGCCTCGAGGTCGGCGAGCGAGCCGCCGAAGCGCCGCTGCTCGGTGAGGACGCTGATGACGGCCGCGCCGCCCGCCTCGTAGTCCGCGGCGAGGCCCGCCGGGTCGGCGATGGCGGCGAGGGCGCCCTTGGAGGGGCTGGACCGCTTGACCTCGCAGATCACGCTGACGTTCTCGCCGCGCAGGGCGGCGGCGCCGTCCTTGGCCTGGGGGGCCTTGGCCGCGCGCTCCTTGAGCTCGTCGAGGCTGACGCGCGCCTGCCGTTCCGCGAGGTCGGCACGGACTCCGTCGATGATCTCGTCGAGCACACTCACGCGAGCGGCCCCCTTCCGGACTCGGATGGTCTGGGCTGGTGCGGCGGGATATCACCTCACCAGGCACTGCGATGGTACTTGCCGGAGGGCGAAGGTTTCGCATCCGGTTGACGCAGGTCCCACCAGGCGGACCCGCGCCTGGACGCTCATGGCGCGAGCGCCGACCCGAACGGCAGATTCCGCACAACGGTGAAGACGAGCACGACCGCGGCCAGCGCCCACCAGTGTTTTGCCCGCAATTCGACCGGCATACCCCCGCCTGTCCGCAGTGCCCGGAACAGCCAGAGCACCCAGAGCACGGCGAAGGCGGCGTAACCGGCGACGGCCAGGGCGTTCGCGCCGAGCGCGGTGATCACATCGCCGTGGACCAGCGCGTGCAGGCCCCGCAGGCCGCCGCAGCCGGGGCAGTACAGGCCCGTCCAGCGCAGCAGCGGGCACGCCGGGTAGTGCCCCGGCAGCCCGGGGTCGACCGTGCCCACCCAGGCGACCGCGGCGCCCAGCGCGGCGGCGACGCCCAGCGGCGCCACGGCCCGGCGGGCCGCGGGCACCACCCGGCCGGCCGCCCCGTCACGTGCTCGCTCCCTCACCCTGCCGAGTGTGGGCCGCACAGCACGAAGGCGCAGCTCTGGACTTGCGTACGGGCGTCCGTACGGGTCCGGGCCGCGCCTCCGGGCCGCAGAAGGTCAGCTCTGGGCCTGGGTCTGCGTCCGCGTGCCGCGCTTGGGGGCCTGGCCCATGCCCATGGAACGCATGATCAGGCCGACGACGCCACCGAGGGCGACCACGACCATGCCGGCCCAGAAGCCGGCGGGCTTCGCCATCACGACGAACGCACCGGAGATGCAGAAGCCGATGAAGGCGATGGTGACACCGGTCCAGGCGGCCGGGGTGTGCCCGTGGTCAGTACCCGACATGAGTTGACTCCTCGTTGCTGTATCGCGCCTGCGGGCGCAGAGATCGCTCGGGGACATTGTCCCCGACGCCGCGGGCCACACCGATCTGGGGTGCGCGTGTCCGGCCGCGGGTCACTTCCCGCTCCCGCCGGTGGGGTCCTCGCCGCGGTCCAGGGCCTTCCACAGCTCCTCGGGGCGGTCGGGGTCGACGGCGGCGCGGGCGCGGCGCGGACGGGGGGTGCCGTCGCGCTCGTAGCGGCCGGACATGGCGGGCCAGTGGCGGCCGTAGCGCAGGGCGAGGAGCCCGGCCAGGAGCAGCAGGGCGCCGCCGGCGACCGCGACCCAGGGCCAGGCGGTGTGGCTGACGTTCTCGATGGAGGCCCGGGTCAGGCCGGAGACCTTGGCGGCCTTCTCCTCCAGCGCGGCGGTGTCGCCGGCGCCGGTGAGCGCGGCGGCCACGATGCCGGCGCCGCTCAGCGCGAGCAGGGCGGCCACCAGGGTGCGGCCGGCGCCGCGCACGGCGAAGACGGCCACGAGGGCGGCGAGGGCCACGATGGCCAGGGCGCCGGGCAGGGCGGTGACGTCCTGCCCGCTGGCCTGCTCGGGGACGGCGCCGCCCTGGGCGACGGGGGCGGTGCCCTCGGACCAGGTGCGGCCGCCGGCGAGCAGGACGAGGGCGGCGCCGGCCGCGCCTAGGAGGAGGGCGGTGCCTACGCTTCGCCGGGCGGCGCGGTGTGGGGTGGCGGCGGCCTGGTCGGTGGGGGGTACAGCTGTGGTCACGGGTACCACTATCCCTTGCCGCCGGGTGTTGTGCGGCGGGGGGTGGGCGTCGTCCGCCGGGTGCGGCCCGGTTGTGCCCACCCGTTCCGCCCCGGCGGAACGACTGCCCACAACCTCGTCACAGGCGGTTCGCTGTGTGGACCGCCCTGAGGACCGCCGCTGCCTTGTTGCGGCATTCGGCGTCCTCGGCCGACGGGTCGGAGTCGGCGACGACGCCGGCGCCCGCCTGGACGTAGGCGGTGCCGTCGCGCAGCAGGGCGGTGCGGATGGCGATGGCGGTGTCGGAGTCCCCGGCGAAGTCCAGGTAGCCGACGCAGCCCCCGTACAGCCCGCGGCGGGTGGGCTCCAGCTCCTCGATGATCTGCATGGCGCGGGGCTTGGGCGCGCCGGAGAGGGTGCCGGCGGGGAAGCAGGCGGTGAGCACGTCGAAGGCGGTGCGGCCCTCGGCGAGCCGGCCCGTCACCGTCGAGACGATGTGCATCACGTGGCTGTAGCGCTCGACGGACATGAAGTCGACGACCTCGACGCTGCCGGGCTCGCAGACCCGGCCCAGGTCGTTGCGGCCGAGGTCGACGAGCATCAGGTGCTCGGCCCGTTCCTTGGGGTCGGCCAGCAGCTCCTCGGCGAGGGCGGCGTCCGCCTGCGGGGTGGCGCCGCGCGGGCGGGTGCCGGCGATGGGGTGCACCATCGCGTGCCCGTCCTCGACCTTGACCAGCGCCTCGGGGCTGGAGCCGACGACGTCGAACCCGTCGAAGCGCAGCAGGTACATGTACGGGCTGGGGTTCGTCGCCCGCAGCACGCGGTAGACGTCCAGCGCCGAGGCCGCGCACGGCGTCTCGAACCGCTGCGAGGGGACGACCTGGAAGGCCTCGCCCGCGCGGATGCGCTCCTTGATGTCCTCGACGGCCGCCATGTAGTCGGCGCCGCCCCAGCGGGCCGTGTACTCCGGCAGCTCGGAGGGGGGCAGGGCAGTGGGCTGGGTGGGCGCGGAGCGGTGCAGGTCGGCGGCCATCGCGTCGAGGCGGGCGACGGCGTCGGCGTACGCCTCGTCGACGCCGGTCGACAGGTCGTTGTGGTTGATCGCGTTGGCGATCAGCAGGACGGTGCCGTTCCAGTGGTCGAGGACGGCGAGGTCCGAGGTGAGCAGCATGGTCAGCTCGGGCAGGTGCAGGCCGTCCTGCTCGCCGCCGGGGTGCTCGCCGATCTTCTCCAGACGGCGGACGACGTCGTAGCCGAGGTAGCCCACCATGCCGCCGGTGAAGGGCGGCAGTCCGGCACCCTCTATGAGGTCGCGCGGGGTGTGCAGGGCCTCGACGGTGGCCCGCAGGGCGGCGAGCGGGTCGCCCTCGGTGGGGACGCCGACGGGCGGGGTGCCCAGCCAGTGGGTCCGCCCGTCGCGCACGGTGAGGGTGGCGGCGCTGCGGACCCCGATGAAGGAGTACCGCGACCAGGTCCGGCCGTTCTCCGCGGACTCCAGGAGGAACGTTCCGGGCCGTTCGGCGGCGAGCTTGCGGTAGAGGCCTACGGGCGTGTCGCCGTCGGCGAGGAAGCGGCGGGTCACCGGGATGACCCGGCGGTCCTTCGCCAGCATGCGGAAGGTCTCGGCGTCGGGGGTGACATCCCCGCCGGAGACGTGGGCAGCAGATGCGGACGTGGCAGCCATGGCAGCGGAGCCTACTGGCCCAGCGGGAGGTCGCCGGAATCGAAACAGGTGCGGGTGCCGGTGTGGCACGCGGGGCCGACCTGGTCGACCTTCACCAGGAGGGTGTCCGCGTCGCAGTCCAGGGCCACCGACTTCACGTGCTGGACGTGCCCGGAGGTGTCGCCCTTGACCCAGTACTCCTGGCGGCTGCGGCTCCAGTAGGTGCAGCGGCCGGTGGTGAGGGTGCGGTGGAGCGCCTCGTCGTCCATCCAGCCGAGCATGAGCACCTCACCGGTGTCGTACTGCTGGGCGATGGCGGGGACCAGGCCGTCGGCGCTGCGCTTGAGGCGGGCGGCGAGGGCGGGGTCGAGGGAGGAGGGGCGGGCGTTGCCGGTCATGGCTCCATGATGCCTGGCCCGGGCGCCGGGCGGCACCCGGCCGGCGCGGGCGGACGGCCCGGGCATGGCGCGGCGGCGTGGCCCCGCCGGGGGCGCGGTCGTAGGGTGACGCCATGTCAACTCACGCCCAGCGCGAACGTCTGCTCCTCGCCGACCTGTTGGAGACGGTGGGCCCCAACGCGCCCACCCTCTGCGAGGGCTGGCGCGCCCGCGACCTCGCCGCGCACGTCGTGGTGCGCGAGCGGCGCTCCGACGCGGCCGCCGGCATCGTGTTCAAGCCGCTGGCCGCCCGTCTGGAGCGGGTGCAGGCCGAGTTCGCGGCGAAGCCGTACGAGGAGCTGATCCAGCTCATCCGCACCGGTCCCCCGCGCCTGTCGCCGTACGCCCTCAAGCCGGTCGACGAGGCGGCCAACACCGTCGAGTTCTTCGTCCACACCGAGGACGTGCGCCGCGCGCAGCCGGACTGGACGGCGCGCGAGCTGGACCCGGTCTTCGCCGACGCCCTGTGGAGCCGGCTGGAGCGGACGGCGCGGCTCCTGGGCCGCAGGGCACCGGTGGGTCTGGTGTTGCGCCGACCGGACGGCCGGACGGTGGTGGCCCACCGGGGTACGCCGGTGGTGACGGTCACCGGGGAGCCCGGAGAGCTGACCCTGTTCGCCTTCGGCCGCCAGGAAAGGGCCGAGGTGGCTCTGGACGGCGCCGAGGACGCGCTGGCGAAGCTGCGGCAGGGGACACTGGGAATCTGAGGGACGCAGGCGGCTCGGGGGCCCGGACCGGATACCGACCCGAGGAAGGTGCCCATCATGGCTTTTCCTGGTAGGACCAACGTTCCCGGCGACCGCGCGGGCCCGCTGCCGGCGACCGGCGTCTCGCTGGGGCTTCTGCTGCTGCGCCTCATGCTCGGCATCATCATGACCGGGCACGGCACGCAGAAACTCTTCGGCTGGTTCGGCGGGCCGGGCATCGACGGGACCGCGAAGGCCTTCGACTCCGTCGGCTATCCGGCGCCGAAGGCCATGGCCGTCATCGCCGGGCTCAGCGAGACGCTGGGCGGCCTGGGACTCGCCCTGGGGCTGCTCACGCCGCTGGCCGCCGCGGCGGTCCTGGGCACGATGATCAACGCGCTGGGTGCGACCTGGGACGGCGGATTCTTCCTGCCGAAGGGCGTGGAATTCACCCTTTTGGTCGCCTTGGCGGCGACGGCTTTGGCGCTGACCGGACCAGGACGGTACTCGATGGACGCCCACCTGCCGGTGCTGCGGCAGAACCGGCTGGTGTACGGCGTGGGGGCGATCGCCCTGGCACTGGTGGTCGGGGCGGTGTTCCTGCTGATCCGGGACTAGGCCCCTTCCCATCGGTTCCCTGGTGGGCGCGGCCCTGTACAGCCGGACGGGCTCGGCGTGAGCCCGTCCGGGAGGCCGCCGGCGGACCGCTAGCGGACCGGGTGGCCCGCCTCGCGCAGGGCGTTCTTCACGTCCGGGATGCGCAGGTCGCCGAAGTGGAAGACCGAGGCGGCCAGCACCGCGTCCGCGCCCGCCTCGACGGCCGGGGCGAAGTGCTCGAGGCGGCCCGCGCCACCGCTGGCGATGACCGGGACCGTCACATGGCGGCGCACGGCCTTGATCATTTCCGTGTCGTAGCCGTCCTTGGTGCCGTCGGCGTCCATGGAGTTCAGCAGGATCTCGCCGGCGCCGAGCTCGGCGGCCCGGTGGGCCCACTCCACGGCGTCCATGCCGGTGCCGCGCCGCCCGCCGTGCGTGGTGACCTCGAAGGAGCCGGTCGAGCCGTTGCGGGTAGGTGCCCGCCGGGCGTCGACCGACAGCACCAGCACCTGGCGGCCGAACCGCTCCGCGATCTCCTTGATCAGTTCGGGCCGCTCGATCGCGGCGGTGTTGACGCCGACCTTGTCGGCGCCGGCGCGCAGCAGCTTGTCGACGTCGTCGGCGGTGCGCACGCCGCCGCCCACGGTCAGCGGGATGAAGACCTGCTCGGCGGTGCGGCGCACCACGTCGTAGGTGGTCTCGCGGTTGCCGGAGGAGGCGGTGATGTCGAGGAAGGTCAGCTCGTCGGCGCCCTCCCGGCCGTAGACCGCGGCCATTTCGACGGGGTCGCCCGCGTCGCGCAGGTTCTGGAAATTGACGCCCTTGACGACGCGGCCGTTGTCCACGTCCAGACAGGGGATGACTCGGACGGCGAGGGTCACGCCGGTTCTCCTTGGAAGGCTTCTACTTCAACTTCCACCAGGACGCGCGAGTCGACGAAGCCGGAGACCACGACCAGGGTCGCGGCGGGCCGGACCGTGTCGAAGAGCTCCTTGTGGGCGCGGCCGACCGCGTCCACGTCCCGCGCGTGGGTGATGTACATCCGGGTGCGGATGACGGACTCGGGTCCGAGGCCGAAGCGCTTGAGCGCGTCGAGCGCGTTGCCGAAGGCGGCCAGCGTCTGCTCGTACGGATCGCCTTCGCCGTGCAGGACGCCGCCGACCAGCGGCATGGTCCCGGCGACGAGCACCCGGTCCCCCGCCGCCACGGCACGTGCGAAGCCGATCGACTCCTCCCAGGAGCTGTCTGTCTGCACGCGCCGCGGGGCTGGGGTTTTGGTCATACGGACACTGCCTCCAGGGCCTCTTCCAAGGTGAACGCCTTGGCGTAGAGGGCCTTGCCGACGATGGCGCCTTCGACGCCCTCCGGTACCAGGGTGGCAAGCGCACGCAGATCGTCAAGAGAGGAGACGCCTCCGGAGGCGACGACCGGCTTGTCGGTGGCCGCGCAGACGTTCTTCAGCAGCTCCAGGTTGGGGCCCTGGAGCGTGCCGTCCTTGGCGATGTCGGTGACGACGTAGCGGGCGCAGCCCTCGGAGTCCAGGCGGGCGAGGGTCTCGTAGAGGTCGCCGCCGTCGCGGGTCCAGCCGCGGCCGCGCAGGGTGGTGCCGCGTACGTCCAGGCCGACCGCGACGCGGTCGCCGTACTCGGCGATGACCTTGGCGACCCACTCGGGGGTCTCCAGGGCGGCGGTGCCGAGGTTGACGCGGGTGCAGCCGGTGGCGAGGGCGGCGGCCAGGGAGGCGTCGTCGCGGATGCCGCCGGACAGCTCGACCTTGATGTCCATCGAACGGACGACCTCGGCGACCTGCGCCCGGTTGTCGCCGGTGCCGAAGGCGGCGTCGAGGTCGACCAGGTGCAGCCACTCGGCGCCGGCGCGCTGCCAGGCCTGGGCGGCGGCCAGCGGGTCGCCGTAGGAGGTCTCGGAACCGGACTCGCCGTGCACCAGGCGGACGGCCTGGCCGTCGCGGACGTCGACGGCGGGCAGGAGTTCAAGCTTCGGCATCAGAGCGTCTCGATCCAGTTGGTCAGCAGCGTCGCGCCGGCGTCGCCGGACTTCTCGGGGTGGAACTGGGTGGCCCACAGGGGGCCGTTCTCCACGGCGGCGACGAACGGCTCGCCGTGCGTGGCCCAGGTGACCTTCGGCGCGCGGATGTTGGCGTTGGTGACCTCGAGGTTCCACTCGCGCACCGCGTAGGAGTGCACGAAGTAGTACCGGGTGTCCGCGTCCAGGCCGGCGAAGAGCTGCGAGCCCTCGGCCGGGGTGACGGTGTTCCAGCCCATGTGCGGGACGACGGGGGCCTTGAGGGGCTCGACCACGCCGGGCCACTCGTCGAGGCCCTCGGTCTCGACGCCGTGCTCGATGCCGCGCTCGAAGAGGATCTGCATGCCGACGCAGATGCCCATGACGGGGCGGCCGCCGGACAGCCGGCGCCCGATGATCCAGTCGCCGCGGGCGGAGCGCAGGCCCTTCATGCAGGCCTCGAAGGCGCCGACGCCGGGGACGAGCAGCCCGTCGGCGTTCATGGCCTTGTCGTAGTCGCGGGTGATCTCGACGTCGGCGCCGACGTGGGCCAGGGCGCGCTCGGCGGAGCGGACGTTGCCGAAGCCGTAGTCGAAGACGACGACCTTCTTCGCGGTCTTCGTGACGGGGGCGGTCATGACCACAGCCCTTCGATGCGCAGCACACCGGCGGTCAGGCACATGGCCGCGCCGATGCCGAGCAGGACGATCAGGCCCTTGGGCATGCCCTGCTTGAGGAAGGAGATGATGCCGCCGAGGAGGAACAGTCCGACGACGATGAGGACGGTCGACAGGCCGCTCACAGGGCACCCTTCGTGGACGGGAGGATTCCGGCGGCGCGCGGGTCGCGCTCGCAGGCGTAGCGCAGGGCCCGGGCCAGCGCCTTGAACTGGCACTCCACGATGTGGTGGGCGTTGCGCCCGTACGGGACGTGGACGTGCAGCGCGATCTGGGCCTGCGCGACGAAGGACTCCAGGATGTGCCGGGTCATCGTCGTGTCGTACGCGCCGATCATCGGCGCCATGTTCTCGGGCTCGCTGTGCACGAGGTACGGGCGGCCGGAGAGGTCGACGGTGACCTGGGCGAGGGACTCGTCCAGGGGGACCGTGCAGTTGCCGAAGCGGTAGATGCCCACCTTGTCGCCGAGGGCCTGCCGGAAGGCGGCGCCCAGCGCGAGGGCGGTGTCCTCGATGGTGTGGTGGGTGTCGATGTGCAGGTCGCCGTCGGTCTTGACCGTGAGGTCGAAGAGGCCGTGGCGGCCGAGCTGGTCGAGCATGTGGTCGTAGAAGCCGACCCCGGTCGACACATCGACCTGTCCGGTGCCGTCGAGGTCTATCTCGACGAGGACGGACGTCTCTTTCGTGGTGCGTTCGACGCGACCCACTCGAGTCATTGGTTGTTCTCCTTGCGAAGGGCGCGTACGGCGTCCAGGAACGCGTCGTTCTCCTCGGGGGTGCCCGCGGTCACCCGCAGCCACCCGGGCACCGCGTTGTCCCGTACCAGGACGCCGTGGTCGAGGAGGGCCTGCCAGGCGGTGTGGCTGTCCTCGAAGCGTCCGAACTGGACGAAGTTGGCGTCCGAGTCGGTCACCTCGCAGCCGATGGCGCGCAGCTCGGTGACGATGCGGTCGCGCTCGGCCTTGAGCTGTTCGACGTAGCCGAGGAGCGTGTCCGTGTGTTCCAGGGCGGCGAGCGCCGTGGCCTGGGTGACGGCCGAGAGGTGGTACGGCAGGCGCACCAGCTGGACGGCGCCGACCACGGCGGGGTCCGCGGCGAGGTAGCCCAGGCGCAGCCCGGCCGCGCCGAAGGCCTTGGACATGGTGCGGGAGACGACGAGGTGGGGGCGGCCCTCGATGAGGGGCAGCAGCGAGGGGTGGTGGCTGAACTCGCCGTATGCCTCGTCGACGACCACCATCGACGGCTTGGCCGCCTGCGCGGCCTCGTACAGCCGCAGGACGGTTTGGGCGTCGACGGCCGTGCCCGTGGGGTTGTTGGGCGAGCAGACGAAGACGACGTCGGGCCGGTGCTCGGCGATGGCCCGCTCGGCCGCGTCGACGTCGATGGTGAAGTCCTCGCGGCGCGGGCCGGGGATCCAGCCGGTGCCGGTGCCGCGGGAGATCAGGGCGTGCATCGAGTACGAGGGCTCGAAGCCCATGGCGGTGCGGCCGGGGCCGCCGAAGGTCTGCAGCAGCTGCTGGATGACCTCGTTGGAGCCGTTGGCGGCCCAGACGTTCGCCGTGCCGACCTCATGGCCCGCGGTGCGGGTGAGGTACGCGGCGAGCTCGGTGCGCAGCTCGACCGCGTCCCGGTCGGGGTAGCGGTTGAGGTGCCGGGCGGCCTCGGCCACGCGCTCGGCGATGCGGGCGACGAGGGGCTCGGGCAGGGGGTAGGGGTTCTCGTTGGTGTTCAGGCGTACGGGCACGTCCAGCTGGGGGGCGCCGTACGGGGACTTGCCGCGTAGTTCGTCCCGGATGGGGAGCTCGTCCCAGGGGGACACAGAGGGGTTGCCGGTCACTTGCTCTGTGGCACCTTCCAGTCGAACCTCGCCTTGACCGCCGCGCCGTGCGCGGGCAGGTCCTCGGCCTCGGCGAGCGTCACCACGTGCGCGGCGATCTCGGCCAGGGCGTCGCGGGTGTAGTCCACGACGTGGATGCCGCGCAGGAAGGACTGCACCGAGAGCCCGGAGGAGTGGCAGGCGCAGCCGCCGGTGGGCAGCACGTGGTTGGAGCCGGCGGCGTAGTCGCCGAGGGACACCGGGGAGTAGGGGCCGACGAAGACCGCGCCGGCGTTGCGCACCCGGGCGGCGACCCGGGCGGCGTCCTCGGTCTGGATCTCGAGGTGTTCGGCGCCGTAGGCGTTGACGACCTCGAGGCCCTGCTCGATGCCGTCGACGAGGACGATGCCGGACTGGCGCCCGCTCAGGGCGGGCAGGACGCGGTCCTCGACGTGCTTGGTGGCGGCCACCTGGGCGGCCAGTTCCTTCTCGACCGCGTCCGCGAGGTCCTCGGAGTCGGTGACGAGCACCGAGGCGGCCAGCGGGTCGTGCTCGGCCTGGCTGATCAGGTCGGCGGCGACGTGCGCCGGGTCGGCGGTGCGGTCGGCGAGGACGGCGATCTCGGTCGGGCCGGCCTCGGCGTCGATGCCGATGCGGCCCTTGAGCAGCCGCTTGGCGGCGGCGACCCAGATGTTGCCGGGGCCGGTGACCATGGTGGCCGGGCGGCACTCGTCGGTGCCGTAGGCGAACATGGCGACGGCCTGGGCCCCGCCCGCCGCGTACACCTCGTCGACGCCCAGCAGCGCGCAGGCGGCCAGGATGGTGGGGTGCGGCAGGCCGCCGAAGTCGGCCTGGGGCGGCGAGGCGACGGCCATGGAGCCGACGCCGGCCTCCTGGGCCGGCACCACGTTCATGATCACGGACGAGGGGTAGACGGACCGCCCGCCGGGCACGTAGAGCCCGACGCGGTCGACGGGCACCCAGCGCTCGGTGACGGTGCCGCCGGGCACGACCTGGACGGTGTGGTCGGTGCGGCGCTGCTCGCGGTGGACGAGCCGGGCGCGGCGGATGGACTCCTCCAGCGCGGCCCGTACGGCCGGGTCCAGCTCCTCAAGGGCACGGGTGATCGCCTCGGCGGGCACCCGGACCCGCTCGATGCGCACGCCGTCGAACCGTTCCGCGTAGTCGATCAGGGCCGCGGTGCCGCGATGATGCACGTCGTCGCAGATGGGCCGCACCTTCTCGAGGGCGGCCGCGACGTCGAGCTCGGCACGGGGCAGCAGATCGCGGTCGACGCCTTCGGAGGGGAAGGCGGCGCCGCGCAGATCGATTCGGGAGATCACGCGGTCAATTGTCTCAGACCCGTCCCGTCACACGGCTTCGCGTACCACTTGGTGATACGCGCCGGAAGTGTTGATCTTTTTCTGACCGAGGACGGACAATCACTCCTCACCGCCGGTGTTCAACCGGTCACCCGGCGGGAATGGGCCTCCTACCCGGGGCGAGACGGGGCGGGGACCCAAGGCAGGAGGGGGGGGAACCATGAGCGAGCCGGCCGACGGCGAGCCGCCCACCGGGCTGGAGCTCACCGCCGTCGAACGGGACATGTGGCAGGCGTTCCGCAACGGCGCCACCCTCGACCTGCGCAGCCGCGCCTCCCTCGAGCACGACGACCCCGCCGGCCCGCACGTGTGGGGCCCCGAGCGCAGTGTGCGCGCCCGCGTCGTCGCCCTCCTGCTGCTCCACGGGCCCGCGGCCCACCCCGGGCGTGTCGCCGCGCTCAAGCTCAACGGCGTACGGGTCACCGGCACGCTCGACGTCGCCGGCGGGACCGTCGTGCCGTACGTCGAGCTGCACAACTGCCGCTTCGACGAGCAGCTGCTGCTGCCGGAGAGCAGCTTCACCACCCTGCGCCTGGTCGGCTGCGCCATGCCCCGTCTGGAGGGCGCGCGGATCCGCACCGAGGGCGACCTGCACCTGCCCCGCTGCGTGATCCCGCACGGCATACGGCTGACCGACGCGCACATAGGCACCGACCTGCTGCTCAACCAGCTGGTGGTGCGGCGCGACCGGCGCGGGCTGTCCATAGCCGCCGACGGGATGACGGTCGGGCAGGACCTGCAGGCGGAGATGATGCGCTCGCACGGCGAGCTGAGCATGCGCGGCGCGACGATCGGGGCCTCGCTGAGCCTGCGCGGCTCCACGCTCAACAACCCTTACGGGCGGCGCGCCCTGAACGCCCCGCAGCTGACGGTGGAGCGCACCCTGTACCTCACGGCGGCCGGCATCGGCGGCCACCGCTACGGCGGCGGCGCCACTCCCCCGTACGGCATCACCCTCAACACGCCCGAGCAGGCCACGCGGCTGCGGCGCTTCGAGTGCCTGGGCGGGGCCCGGCTGGACGACGGGCGGTTCGGCGACGCGGTGGACCTCAGCCAGGCCCGGTTCGTGATGGAGGCCGACCAGGAGCTCTCGCTGCGCCGCGTCCAGACGCCCGAGCTGCGCTTCCTGGGCGAGAAGCAGCAGCGCGGACGGGTGGTCCTCTCGGGCGCCCGGGTGGCCAACCTGATCGACCGCTACGACAGCTGGCCGGGCCCGGGCGGCCTGGTGATGGCCGGCTTCTTCTACGAGCACCTGATCCCGCTCGGCCACTTCCCGCTCGCCCTGCGCCTGGACTGGGTCGCGGCGGCCACCCCGGAGTACGCCCCGGAGCCGTACGAACGGCTGGCGGGCGCCCTGCGCGCCAGCGGTGAGGACGCGGACGCGCGGGCGGTGCTGCTCGCCAAGCAGCGGCGCCGGCGCGAGACCCTGCCGCCGGCCGGCAAGGCGTGGGGGTATCTCCAGGACTGGACTGTGGCCTACGGCTACCGGCCGGGGCGGGCCGCGGTGTGGATGGCGGTGCTGTGGGCCCTGGGGGCGCTGTACTTCTCCTACCGCCCGGTGCCGCCCCTCAAGAAGGGCGAGGGCCCCCAGTGGGACGCCGCCCTGTACACCCTGGACCTGCTGCTGCCGGTCATCGACCTGGGCCAGGGCACCGCCTGGCGGCCCGGCGGCGGCACCCAGTGGGTCGTCGCGGCGCTGACGCTGCTGGGCTGGATCCTCGCCACGACGGTGGCGGCGGGCGCCTCCCGGCTGCTGCGCCGGCAGTGATCGTCTCGCCGCGGAAGGGCCACGGCGGCTGCGCCGGAAGAGAAATCCCCCCGAGGACCGGCAGCCCGCCCATTAGGCTTACCGGCCGTGACCACCGCGCGCCTTCCCCTCTTCCCGCTGAACACGGTGCTGTTCCCCGGCCTCGTGCTCCCGCTGAGCGTCTTCGAGCAGCGCTACCGCGCGCTGATGCGGGACCTGGCGAAGCGGCCCGAGGACGAGCGGCGGTTCGCGGTGGTCGCCATCCGCGACGGCCACGAGGTGGCGCCCAGCGCGCCGGGCCTGCCCGACGAGGAGCGCCCGGAGCCCGGGCCCGCCTCCGGGTTCGGCGCCGACCCGCTGAAGTCCTTCCACACCGTCGGCTGTGTCGCGGACGCGGCCACCATCCGCGAGCGCCCGGACGGTACGTACGAGGTACTGGCCACCGGCACGACACGCTTCCGGCTGCTGTCCGTCGACGCCTCCGGCCCGTATCTGACGGGCGAGGTGGAGACCCTTCCGGAGCGGCAGGGCGAGGGCGCCGGGGCGCTCGCCTCGGGGGTCGTCCGGGCGTTCAGGGCGTACCAGAAGCGGCTGGCGGGGGCGAACGAGGCGTCGCTGGCGGGCCGGGCGGACCTGCCCGGCGAGCCGCAGGTGCTGTCGTATCTCGTCGCGGCGGCGGCGGTGCTGGAGACCCCGGTCAAACAGCGGCTGCTGCAGGCCGCCGACACCGCGTCCCGGCTCTCGGAGGAGCTGAGGCTGCTGCGCGCCGAGACCGCGGTGATCAGTAAGCTCCCGTCGCTGCCGGCCGTCGAGCTCACCCGGCGGCCCACCAGCCCCAACTGAGGGATCCGGCCTTGACCAAGAAGCCGAAGAAACAGCAGCAGGCGTCGGGGGCGACCCCCGCGATCGTCGCCCTGGAGAAGGCGGGCACCGCCTTCTCGGTGCACGCCTACGACCACGATCCGGCCGCGGCCTCCTACGGCGAGGAGGCCGCCGAGGCGCTGGGCGTCGAGCCGGGGAGGGTCTTCAAGACGCTGGTGGCCGACGTGGACGGCGCGCTGACCGTGGCCGTCGTGCCGGTCTCCGGCTCGCTCGACCTCAAGGCCCTGGCGGCGGCCGTCGGCGGCAAGCGGGCGGCGATGGCCGATCCGGCCGCCGCCGAGCGCACCACGGGGTACGTACGGGGCGGGATCTCCCCCCTGGGTCAGCGCAAGCGGCTGCCGACGGCACTGGACGCCTCCGCGCGCTCGCACACCACGATCTGCGTCTCCGCCGGGCGCCGCGGCCTGGAGGTCGAGCTCTCCCCCGCCGACCTGGCGCTTTTGACGGGAGCGGTGATCGCCCCGATCGCCCGCGGCTGACCGTTGGCCCGCGCCCGGGCTGGACTGATGCCGCTCCCTTCGCTACGACCGAGGGGCGGGCCGCCGTGCGTGCGCCCCGCACAGGGAGGGACGCCCATGTCGAAGCGCACCCGCAAGCGCCGCTGGCGGCTGAAGAAGGGCCGCGCCAACCACGGCCGCAGGCCGGCGTAGCCTAGCCCCGGCCGGACTCCGGCGGCGCCTCCGGCCCGGGGCCGGCGGCAGGTCCGGAGGCGGCCCCGGGTACGGCCCACGGCAGGACCGGCTCGGGGTCGCGCGGCCCGAACAGGGCCATGAGGCCCAGGTGTACGGCCATCGCCGACAGCGGCCACGCCAGCAGCATGCCCTTGGCGGCCAGCTTCAGCGGGGCGTCGAAGACCACGCCCTTGCCCACCGCCCGGGCGTGCCCGGCCACGTCGGAGGACGGGCCCAGCCAGACGCCCATCCGCCAGCCGATCACCGAGGCCAGCAGGGAGCCGGCCGCGAGGCCCACCACGAGGGCGATGCCGCCGGCCCGGCGGAAGAGGAAGACCGCCGCCGCGCTGACCGCGCCGAACGCCAGGCCCAGCAGCGCGAACCAGCCGTCCGCGCCGATGGCCTGCTCGCCCTCGGTGTTCTTCAGGTAGACGGCCTTGCCGTCGGAGATCAGCGGCACGCGCGGCGCCAGCCACACCCACAGCAGTCCCAGCAGGACGCCTGCCACCATGACGGCCGCCGTGACGATCGCGGCGTCCCGCAGCTCGAGGCGGGTCTCCTCGGCCCGGGCCAGGGCCGCCTCGTCCCGCGTTGCCTCCGGCTGCGGGCCCGGCGAGGGCACGGCGTCGGTGGGGACGGGGTCGGAGGAGGAGCCGTCGTGCGGCGTCAGCGGTGCGGTCACCTTGCCATCGTGCCAGGCCGGGGCGCAGGCCCGGGCGCCAGGAGGGTCACTGCGGCGCGTCACCGCACGGCCGCCCGGCGGTAGGCCCAGGTGGCCACGGCCAGCGACACCACGCCGACGGCCGCGCACACCCCCAGGTCCGCCGCCACCAGCAGCCAGTCGGGGTGCGCGTCGAAGCTGCGGGCCAGCGCCTCCACGCCGTAGGTGGACGGCAGCAGGTCACGGGCGTAGCCGATCGGCGCGGGCATGCGGTCGGCCGGCAGCACGCCCAGCAGCAGCGCCGCCGACATGCCCAGCTGGCCGCAGAGCGTCGCCAGTTCCTGGCGCGGCGCGAGCAGTCCGAGGGCGGCGCCGAGCCCGGCCAGGGCCGCGCCGGACAGCGGGACCACCGCGGCCAGCACCCACAGGTGCACCATCGACAGCTTGAACAGCACGCTGCCGACCACCGCCGTCACCAGCGTGCCGGGCGCGGTGAAGGAGGCGTACGCCCCCGCCGCTCCCAGCACGACGGCCGCGGGCGGCACCGGGAGCGTCGCGTAGTGGTCGAGGCCGCCGCTGGCGCGCAGCTGGCCGAAGTACTGGGCGAGCAGGTTCAGCGCGACGAAGGCGACGACCAGCACGCTGGAGCCGGCCACGACCGCCCGTGCCTCGTCGCCGCCGTCGACGACACCGCGCATGAGGATCATGATGCCGACGGACTGGAACGTCGCCACGAACAGCAGCGGGATCCGCGCGACGCGGGCCCGCGAGAGCTGCGCGCGGTAGACCGCCGCCAGCGCCGGCAGCAGCCGCGCCCGGGGGGCCAGCGGTGCGGCCCCCTCGCTGTCGGGCCACGACTCGGCTCCGCCCTGCGCCCGGATCTTCCCGGGGACCGCCTCTGCGGATACGGCACTCACGCGGCACAGCTCCTGTTCGGTCGGACCTTCACGCCGGCGCCCCTCATGCCTTGACCAGTCCCTGCGCGCGGCCGCCGCCCAGCGCCAGATAGACGTCCTCCAGGCTCGGCGTGGCGAGCGTGAAGTCGTCGAGCGCGGCGAACGCGGGCCCCCCGGTCACGGCGGCGACGGCGGCGCGAGCCTCGGCGGGGGCGAGCCGCAGCGACCAGCGGCGGCCCGTCTCGTGGGCGGCGTCGCGCAGCGCGGCGACCTCGGGGACGTCCAGCGGCGGTTCGTCGCGCCAGACGAGGTCGACCCGTACTTCGTCCCCGACGAGCTCCTTGAGCCCGGCCGGGGTGTCACAGGCGATGATCCGCCCGTGTTCGAGCACCGCGACCCGGTCCAGCACGGTCTCGGCCTCGATGACGTTGTGGGTGACCAGCAGCACCGTGGTGCCGCGCTCGGCGCGCCGGCGGTCCACGGCGGCCCACACGGCCCGGCGGGCCACGGGGTCCATGCCGGTGGTCGGCTCGTCCAGGACGAGCAGGGGCCGCTCGCCGACCAGGGCGGCGGCGAAGCAGGCGAGGCGGCGCTGGCCGCCGGAGAGCTTCTTCAGCGGGCGGCCGGCGAGGGCGGTGAGCCCGAGTTCGTCGAGGACGGCGTCGCGCTCGGCGCGGGCGGCACGCAGGTCGAGGCCGCGCAGCCGGCCGGTGGTCTCGGCGGCCAGGGACACGGTCAGCTCGTCCAGCGCGCTCGACTCCTGGCCGAGGTAGCCGACGAGGCGGGCGGCGCGCTCGGGGTGGCGCACGAGGTCGTGGCCGAGGAGCTCGACGCTGCCTTCGTCCGGCCGCAGCAGGCCCGTGAGCTGGCGCACGAGTGTGGTCTTGCCGGCTCCGTTGGGGCCCAGCAGGCCGAAGATCTCACCGCGCCGGACCTCGAGGTCGATGCGGTCGCTGGCCCGCACGGCGGCGGCGCCGGGCGTACCGCGCCGGCCGCGTGCGGCGGGGTAGGTCTTGACGAGGCCGCGCACGGCGCACACCACGCCGCCCGATCGCCCCGGGGACCCCCGCTCCGCCTGTTTCGCGCCCATCCTCACGAGCTATGAGGGTACGCGCCCCGGCGCCCGCGGCTTGCTCCGGGGGCCTCCTGCGCCCGCCGGTGGCGCCGCCCGCCGGGCACCCCCTCGCCGCGCACCGGCTCAGTCCCCGGCGGGAGCGTGTTCCGCCGCGGTGCGGGCGTCGATCTCGCGCCAGAAGCCGGCGCGGATCGCATAGCGGTCGTGCTCGTCGATCTGGTCGTCCTTGTGGGCGAGGAGACCGAAGCGGGCGGCGTAGCGCAGCAGCTCGCCGTCGATGCGGTGCGGGATGCGCGGGTACTCGGTGGACAGGTGCTGGAGGTGGATGGAGTCGGTGATGCGCTCGGTCCAGCGGCGGGCGAAGACCTGGCCGACCTCGAAGGGGTCGCCGCCGACGGTGGTGATGTCCTCCTCGCGGTCGGCCCATCGCTGTTCGGCGCTGGTGAGCTGGGCGAGCATGGGCAGGGAGGCGGTTTCGGGAGGCTCCCCGAGGCCGTTGCCGGCGCCGCGCTCGACCCAGCCCTTGTCGGAGGACCAGCGCAGCGTCGCGCTGGGGGTCGCGCCCTGCCCGGCGGTGGACTGGGCGGCGGCCGGCTGGGGGGAGCCGGCGGCGGGGCCGCGGCCCAGGCCGGCGAGGTCCTTGGGGGTGGGCACGCCCCGCCCGGCGGAGGTGTCGGTGGCGCGCTCGGCGGAGGTGCAGGGGGTGCTGGCGGCGGCCGCGGGCCGGGTGCCGTTGCGCTCGGGGGCCGGGCGGGCGTCCGCAGGGCGGCTCGCCGCGGCGGCGGCAGCGGCCGCGGTCTCGGGCAGCGGCGCGGAGAGGATCGCGGCGATCTCGGGCCGGGTGGCGGGCTGGGGGGCGCAGATGCCGTTCAGTTCCTTGGCCCGTACCGCCCGGGTGATCCAGGTGCGGTCCAGGACGCGTCGCTCGTCGGCCTCGGCGACGAGGTCCTCGGACTGGTTGTAGTCGCCGTCGGCGGCCTGGACGGCCCACAGGTGGACGGCGACGCCGTGTTCCTTGGCGGACATCAGGCCCGGGAGCAGGTCGCCGTCGCCGGTGACGAGCACGATGTCGGAGGCGGCGCGGTTGCGGGCGAGCTCGGTGAGCTCGGCGTGCATGGCCGCGTCGACGCCCTTCTGGGCCCAGCGTCCGTCGCTGCGGGTCAGGGCGCCGAGCCGGACGGTGACGCGGGACATCACGCGCAGCCGGCGGTGCTCGGGCTGGGGTACGCGGTCGGGGGCGCCGTCGAACCAGTAGATGCGCAGCAGCGGCCGCTGGGTGTCGGCCTCGGCGCGTTCGCGCAGACCTTGGATGAGGGTCGCGTGGTCGACGGTGATGCGGGACCGGGCGGGCTCCCCGGCCAGCAGGCTCGCGGCGGCGCCCAGCAGATACCCGGCGTCCACCAGGACGACGCAGCGGTCCACGTTCCACCCTCTTTCCGTGAGTTCAGAAGTGCGGCCCCCCGGCACAGGCGTGCCCCGGTCTCCTTTGGCTTTCCCAGGAGTCTGCCCGACCGCGCGGGGGTTATCAGTCCGAACTGGATCTTCGGCGTGGCGGATACGGGCCACGGCCGATAAGTACCCCTGTCACCCACGGTAATTACCCGAAATGCACGTTTGGCCGGTGCGTGGGAGGGTGGGCCGAGGGGGTCATCCCGATGTGGAGGCACTTCAGCATGGCCAAGAACAAGAACCGGAAGCAGCCACAGTCGTCGAGCGCTGCCGAGCGCGGGCAGCAGCAGGCCAAGAGCCGCTCGATGGAGCAGCAGACGGAGCAGCGGCAGTCCCAGGTCACCCCTGCCGACGTCGCGCACAAGGGCCGCCAGAAGCGGTTCGGCCACAACTGACCGGCGCTTAGGTGCATTTGAGGGGCGCGCCCGCTTGATGCGGACGCGCCCCTCACGCGTTCTTCAGGTCCGGCGCACGGCCGGGTGCGGGCTCAGCCCGCCAGGCAGGACGGGCCGAGCAGCTGCTTCAGGTCGCCGAAGAGCGCCGGGTCGGGCGTCACCCGGTGCCGGTCCAGGCGCAGCACGGTCGTCTTGCGCGCCCCCTGGAGCTTGATGCGCACCTCGGTGGAGCCCCGGTGGTGGGTGAGCACCTGGCCGAGCCGCTCCACCAGCGGCGGGGTGACCTTCACGGTGGGGATGGTGATGATCACCGGTGCGTTGGTGCCCGCGTTGGACAGATCGGGGACCATCAGCTCCATGGCGACCAGGCGGGGGATGTCCTCCCGCTTGTCGAGCCGGCCCTTGACGAAGACGACGGCGTCCTCGACGAGCTGGGTGGAGACCAGCTGGTAGGTGGCGGGGAAGAACATGCAGTCGATGGAGCCGGCGAGGTCCTCGACGGTGGCGATGGCCCAGGCGTTGCCCTGCTTGGTCATCTTGCGCTGCAGGCCGGAGATGATGCCGCCGATGGTGACGATCGCGCCGTCGGCGTGCTCACCGCCGGTGAGCTGGGAGATCGCTGCGTCGGCCTTGTCGTTCAGGACGTGCTCGATGCCGAAGAGCGGGTGGTCGGAGACATAGAGGCCGAGCATCTCGCGCTCCTGCGCGAGCAGGTAGGACTTCTCCCACTCGACGTCGGAGAACTCCACGTCGAGCCCGAAGCCCGGCTCGCCGCTGTCCTCCTCCCCCATGCCGCCGAAGAGGTCGAACTGTCCCTCGGCCTCCTTGCGCTTGACCTGCACCACGTTGTCGATCATCGGTTCGTAGTGCGCGGTGAGGCCCTTGCGGGTGTGCCCCATCTCGTCGAAGGCGCCGGCCTTGATCAGCGATTCGACGGTGCGCTTGTTGCAGACGACGGCCTCGACCTTGTCGAGGAAGTCGGGGAAGGAGGTGTACTTCCCCTTGGACTTGCGGCAGCGGATGATCGAGTCGACGACGTTGGCGCCGACGTTGCGGACGGCGGTGAGGCCGAAGAGGATCACGTCGTCGCCCTGGGCGGCGAAGTTGGACTCCGACTCGTTGACGTTCGGCGGGAGCACCTTGATGCCCATGCGGCGGCACTCGTTGAGGTAGGTCGCCGACTTGTCCTTGTCGTCCTTGACCGAGGTCAGCAGGGCGGCCATGTACTCGGCGGGGTGGTTGGCCTTGAGGTAGGCCGTCCAGTACGTGACCAGGCCGTACGCCGAGGAGTGGGCCTTGTTGAAGGCGTAGCCGGCGAAGGGGACCAGGACGTCCCACAGGGCCTGGATGGCCTCTTCGGAGAAGCCCTTCTTCTGCGCGCCCTCCTTGAAGAAGACGAAGTTCTTCGCCAGCTCGTCGGGCTTCTTCTTGCCCATGACGCGGCGGAGGATGTCGGCCTCGCCGAGGGAGTACCCGGCGACGATCTGCGCGGCCTTCTGCACCTGCTCCTGGTAGACGATCAGACCGTAGGTGACGCCGAGGACCTCCTCGAGGGGCTCGGCGAGCTCCGGGTGGATCGGCGTGATCTCCTGCTGGCCGTTCTTGCGCAGCGCGTAGTTGGTGTGCGAGTTCATGCCCATCGGGCCCGGCCGGTACAGGGCCGAGACGGCGGAGATGTCCTCGAAGTTGTCGGGCTTCATCAGGCGCAGCAGCGAGCGCATGGGGCCGCCGTCGAACTGGAAGACGCCGAGGGTGTCACCGCGGCACAGCAGCTCGTAGGTCTTGGGGTCGTCGAGCGGGATCTGCAGCAGATCGATGTCGATGCCCTTGTTGGCCTTCACCATCTTGACGGCGTCGTCCATGATGGTGAGGTTGCGCAGGCCCAGGAAGTCCATCTTCAGCAGGCCGAGCGACTCACAGCTGGGGTAGTCCCACTGTGTGATGGTCACACCGTCGGAGTGGCGCACCCAGACGGGGACGTGGTCGGTGATGGGCTCGCTGGACATGATCACGCCGGCGGCGTGGACGCCCATCTGCCGCACCAGGCCCTCGACGCCGCGGGCGGTGTCGATGACCTTCTTGACGTCCGGCTCGTTCTCGTACATCCCCCGGATCTCGCCGGCCTCGCTGTAGCGCGGGTGAGACGGGTCGAGGATGCCGGAGAGCGGGATGCCCTTGCCGAGGACGTCGGCGGGCATCGCCTTGGTGAGGCGGTCGCCCATCGCGTAGGGGTAGCCCAGGACGCGGGCGGAGTCCTTGATGGCGTTCTTGGCCTTGATGGTGCCGTAGGTGCCGATCATGGCGACCTTGTCGGCGCCGTACTTCTCGGTGACGTACCGGATCACCTCGGAGCGCCTGCGCTCGTCGAAGTCGATGTCGACATCGGGCATGGAGATGCGCTCGGGGTTGAGGAAGCGCTCGAAGATCAGGCCGTGCTCGATCGGGTCGAGGTCGGTGATGCCCATGGCGTAGGCGACGATCGAGCCGGCGGCGGAGCCACGGCCGGGGCCGACGGCGATGCCGTTGTTCTTGGCCCACATGATGAAGTCGGCGACCACGAGGAAGTACGCCGGGAACCCCATCTGGATGATGACGTCCATCTCGTACTCGGCCTGCTTCTGGCGGTCCTCCGGGATGCCGCCGGGGAAGCGGCGGGCCATGCCGCGCTTGACCTCTTCCTGGAACCAGGTGACCTCGGTGTACCCCTCGGGCACGTCGAACTTCGGCATCAGGTCGCGCTTCTCGAACCAGCCGGTGGTGTCGATCTGCTCGGCGACCAGGAGGGTGTTGGCGCACCCCTCCTGCCAGGCGTCGGAGGAGTCGACGGCGTACATCTCGTCGGTGGACTTGAGGTAGTAGCCGGAGCCGTCGAAGCGGAAGCGGTCGGGGTCCGAGAGGTTCTTGCCGGTCTGGATGCACAGCAGGGCGTCGTGCGCGCCGGCCTCGTGGGCGTAGGTGTAGTGCGAGTCGTTGGTGACGATCGGCGGGATGCCCAGCTCCTTGCCGATCTTCAGCAGGTCCTCGCGGACGCGGCGCTCGATGTCGATGCCGTGGTCCATCAGCTCCAGGAAGTAGCGGTCCTTGCCGAAGATGTCCTGGTACTCGCCGGCGGCCTTGCGGGCCTCCTCGTACTGGCCGAGGCGCAGCCGGGTCTGGAGCTCGCCCGAGGGGCAGCCGGTGGAGGCGATCAGCCCCTCCGACCACTGGGCGATGGTCTCCTTGTCCATGCGCGGCCACTTGGTCAGCCAGCCCTCGGCGTAGGCGTCGGAGGAGAGCCGGAAGAGGTTGTGCAGCCCCGTCTTGTTCGCCGCCCAGATCGTCTTGTGCGTGTAGCCGCCGGAGCCGGAGACGTCGTCGCGCTTCTGGTGCGGCTGGCCCCACTGGATGCGTCGCTTGTTGCGCCGCGATTCGGGGGCGACGTACGCCTCGATGCCGATGATCGGGGTGACGTCCGCCTTCTTGGCCTGGTGGAAGAAGTCGTAGGCGCCGTGGAGGTTGCCATGGTCGGTCATGGCGATATGCGTCATGCCCATTTCATTGCAGGCATTGAACATGTCCTTGAGCCGCGCGGCACCGTCCAGCAGGGAGTACTGGGTGTGTACGTGCAGGTGCGTGAAGGGGGGCCTGGACGAGGCGGTCACGGCGGGAAGACCTCCGGCGGGGTGCAGCGGGTCGGCGGGGACAGTTTTGAAGGTTACCGGCCCCCACCGACAGCCACGGGCACGCGCCGGTAGCCTCGGGCGTTGAGGCTGGCAGCACATATGTCCGCCCGATGACCCCACCAGGAGGAACCGGCGATGGCGACCGAGCACGACCGGGCCACGCAGCGCGGCGAGGAGATCCTCGCCGTCTTCGACACCGCTTTCGGTGAGCTGCTCGCGGCCGACCCGGCCGCCTTCCGGGTCAAATTCCGGAAGATGGCCGCCTCCGCCTTCGCCTTCTACCGCGGCACGGCCTGCCTGTTCTACTCCGACCTCGAGCACGAGCGCGACGCCGGCCCGTACCTGGACGACCGCACGAGCCGGGTGTGGATCCACGGCGATCTGCACGCCGAGAACTTCGGCACGTACATGGACGCCAACGGCCGGCTGGTCTTCAACGTCAACGACTTCGACGAGGCGTACGTCGGCCCCTTCACCTGGGACCTCAAGCGCCTGACCGCCTCGCTGGCGCTGCTGGGCTACACCAAGGCGCTCAGCGACGAGAAGATCAGCGAGCTGGTGCGGATCTACGCCGCCGCCTACCGCGAGCGCATCCACGCCCTGGCCACCGGCGCCAGGAACGACGACCTGCCGCCGTTCACCCTGGACACCGCCGGGGGCCCGCTGCTGGGCGCGCTGCGCGAGGCCCGGTCGATGACCCGGTTCGGGCTGCTCGCCACGATGACCGAGATCCGGGACTTCGACCGGCGCTTCCTGGGCGACGACGGCTCCATCGAGCTCGACGCGGCCACCCGCTACAAGATCCTCGCCGCCTTCGACGGCTACCTGGAGACCCTCCCGGACACCAGCCTGGCGCGCCCGGACTCCTACCGTGTCAAGGACGTCGTCGGCCGCCGCGGCATCGGCATCGGCAGCGCCGGGCTGCCCTCGTACAACATCCTCCTGGAGGGCAACAGCGACGCCCTGGAGAACGATGTCGTCATCTACATGAAGCAGGCGCAGACCCCGGCGGTCTCCCGGCACATCACCGACCCGCGGGTGCGCGGCTACTTCCAGCACGAGGGCCACCGCACGGTGATCTCCCAGCGGGCCTTGCAGGACCATGCCGATCCGTGGCTGGGGTGGACCGAGCTGGACGGCAGCGGGCAGCTGGTCGCCGAGGTCTCCCCGTACGCGGTGGACCTGGACTGGTCGGACATCGACGACCCGGCGGAGATCGCGGCCGTCGTCGCCGATCTGGGCCGTGCCACCGCCACCATGCACGCCGCCGCCGACGACCAGAGCGGCCACTCGCTGGTGCCCTTCTCCACCGAGCGGGCCATCGACGCCGTCATCGCCGCCGACGAGGAGGGCTTCGCCGAGCTGCTGGTGGACTTCGCCCACACCTACGGCGCCCGGGCCCGCGCGGACCACCAGATCTTCGTGGACCTCTTCCGCAACGGCCGCATCCCGGGCCTTTAGCCGGGGCTCACCGCACGGCATGGCAGACTCGAACCTCATGGACATATCGGCGGCACGACCGCGGGCACTGCGCGCGGCGCTGTTCTCAGCGCTGTGCGTCCTGCTGTCCGCCGCCTCGCACGTGCTGCTGTCCGGCAGGACCCTGCCCGCGTCGGCCGTCGCCGCGGCCGGTGCCGCCGTCTTCGCGCTCGCCTACGCCCTGGCGGGCGAGGAGCGCGGCTTCTGGCGCATCGCGGGCCTGCTGGTGCCGCTGGAGCTGGCCACCGGGGCGCTCTTCACCACCGGCCAGGACACCTGCTACGGCTCCGCGGGGCACCCGGCCCCGGGGGCCCTGACCTGGCTGTGCAGCGGACGCATGGGCGGCCCCCTGGCGGGGGTCGCCGCCCCCGGCGCGGCCCCCTGGCTGCTGCTCGCCGGGCACATCGCCGTCGGCCTGCTGGCCGCCGCCTGGCTGCGCCGCGGCGAGGCGGCGCTCGGCAGGCTGCTGCGCGCGGCCGCCGCGTGCGCCTTCCGCCCGCTGCTGCTGGCCGCCGCCGCGCTCGGCGCGTACGCCTCTCCCGAGGGGGCGCCCGTACGTCCCCCGCGCCCCGCGCGCACGGCCCGGCCGCGCACGTCGCTTCTCCACTCCGTCGTCCGGCGCGGACCGCCGCTTCGCCCCGCCCTCGGCTGAGCAGTAGAGAACACACCGCACCAGAGCACCACGGAGAAGCATCACCATGAGCAAGCGCAACACCTGGGAGAACAAGCAGACCGCGCGCGAGCGGCTGCGCGCCGAGCGCGAGGCCCAGGCGAAGAAGGACAAGGCCCGCCGCCAGCTCGTCGTCGCCGGAGCGGTCGTCGGCATCCTGGCCATAGCCGGCGGCATCGCCTACGGCGTGAGCCAGATGGGCGGCGGCACCAGTGGCAGCGGCAAGTCCACCAACGCCGCCTGGAAGGCCGCGGCGGACAGCACGCTGGTCAAGCCCGCCAACACCGCCGGCGACAAGGGCACCGAGATCGTCATCGGCAAGAAGGACGCCAAGCACACCCTGGAGGTCTACCAGGACATGCGCTGCCCGATCTGCTCGGTCTTCGAGCAGAACGTCGGCGAGACGATCGACAAGGACGTCAAGGACGGCAAGTACAAGCTCTCGTACCACGTCGGCACCTTCCTCGACCGCAACCCGCAGATCGCCGGCACCGGTTCGAAGAACGCCCTCAGCGCGCTCGGCGCCGCCCTGAACGTGAGCCCCGAAGCCTTCTCGGCCTACAACAAGGCGCTGTACGCCAAGGGCAACCACCCCGAGGAGACCAAGGACGACTACGCCAAGGACGACGTCCTGCTGAAGGTCGCCCAGGAGGTCCCCGCCCTCAAGGGCAACGCCGAGTTCGAGAAGAACGTCAAGGACGGCACCTTCGACAAGTGGGCGCTGGAGGTGTCCGACGCCTTCGACAAGGCCAAGGACGTCACCGGCACCCCGACCCTGAAGGTCGACGGCAAGAAGCTCGAGGTCGAGACCGTGAACGGCAAGGGCGTCCCGATGACCCCGCAGCAGTTCACCCCGGCCATCGAGAAGATGCTGAAGTAGCCGTCCCCCGCCGCCGGCGACACCGGCGACCGGACCGCGACCGTCCCCTCAACGATGCCGAATCTTGACACGACACCTTCCTGATGCCGTGGCAGACTTCGGCGTCATGGAGGGGACGGGAGTTCGGTACAGGACGCTGCGCGCGGCGCTGTTCACCGCGCTGTGCGTCACCCTGTCCGCAGCCTCCCATGTGCTGTTGTCGCACATGCCGTTGCCGCTGTCCACGGTCGCCGTGCTGGCGGCGGCGTTCTTCGCGATCGCCTACGCGCTGGCCGGCCGCGAGCGCGGCTACTGGCCGATAGCCGCCCTGCTCGTTCCGCTGGAGCTGGCCGCGGACACCGTCTTCACCACGGGCCAGCACGCCTGTTACGGCCAGGCCGGCGGCCCCGTCGCCGGCCCGCTGCGCTCGATGGGCGTCGATCTGGTCTGTGGCGGCGGCGATTTCGGCACCCCGCTGGCCCGCATGGCGGCCCACGGCGGCGCCGACCCGCTCGCGGGCGCCGCCGGGACGCACTCCGCCACCCCCTGGCTGCTGCTGGCCGCGCACGTCGCCGTCGGACTGCTGGCCGCCGCCTGGCTGCGCCGCGGCGAGGTGGCGCTGGGCCGGCTGCTGCGCGTGGTGGCCTCCTTCGCCTTCCGGCCCCTGCTGCTGGCCGCCGCCGCGCTCGCCGCGTACGCCCGTCCGCAAGGGGCGCGCCTACGGCCCATACGCGACACCCTCCCGGCCCGTGCGCTGCCCCTGCTCGTCCACTCCGTCGTCCGGCGGGGACCGCCGCTGTGCCCGGCATCCGCCTGAGCACACCACCGGTCCCTTTCCCGTACCGCAACGGAGCGACATCATGAGCAACCGCAACAACCCGCAGAACAAGGCCGCCGCGCGCGAGCGGCTGCGCGCCGAGCGCGAGCGCCAGGCGAAGAAGGACAAGACGCGCCGTCAGCTCCTGGTGGGCGGCGCCATCGTGGCCGTCCTCGCGATCGCGGCCGGCGCCGGCGTGGCCCTGACCAAGGCCACCGACGGCAGCAAGAACAACAAGGTCAGCAGCGAGGACTGGGAGAGCGCCGCCAAGAAGCGCGAGTTCAAGCAGCCCGCCAACTCCACCGGCGACAAGGGCACCTCGGTCGTCCTCGGCAAGCAGGACGCGAAGAACACCCTCGAGGTCTTCGAGGACATGCGCTGCCCCATCTGCTCGGGCTTCGAGCGGACCGTCGGCGAGACCGTGCTGAAGGACCTCAAGGACGGCAAGTACAAGGTGCAGTACCGGATGGGCGCCTTCCTAGACCGCAACCCCATGATCAAGGGCTCGGGCTCCAAGAACGCGCTGAGCGCGCTGGGCGCGGCCCTCAACGTCAGCCCGCAGGCGTTCCTGGACTACAAGAAGGCGCTGTTCGACCCGAAGAACCACCCCGACGAGCGGGACGACGCCTTCTCCGACGACGCCAAGCTCCTGTCCATCGCCGAGGCGGTCAAGGAGCTCAAGGGCAACGCCACGTTCGAGAAGGACGTCAAGGACGGCACCTACGACAAGTGGGCGCTGGAGATGTCCGCCAGCTTCGACACGTTCGTCGGGCAGGGCAAGGAGCTCCAGGGCACCCCGGGTCTCAAGCTCAACGGCAAGGTCCTGGCCAACGCGCAGGGCCAGGCGCCGCAGGCGCCCGAGGAGTTCACCGCTCTCGTCGACAAGTCGCTCCAGAAGTAGCAGGAGCGCGGCGGGTTGCCGTCGTAGGGCCGACGGGCGGGCGAACACACGGTTTTCCGCCCGTCCGTGGCCTTACCGCTGGTCGTACTGGCCAGTAAACTGACGGCTCGTGACATCCCACGACATATCGCGACGCTCCGCCGTCTCGGCCGCCGCGGTCACCGCGACCGCCGCCCTGCTGCCGCTGGCCTCCGCGCCGGCCGCCCTGGCCGACTCCACCACCCCGGCCGCCTCTGCTGCCCCGTCTCACCCCGCCGGTCCTCGCCCCGCCTTCCTGCACGGCGTCGCCTCCGGCGACCCGCTGCCCGACGGTGTCCTGCTGTGGACCCGCGTCACGCCCACCCCCGACGCCGCGCCCGGCTCGGGGCGCGGGCCGGCCGTCGAGGTCGGCTGGCAGGTGGCCGAGGACGCCGACTTCGCCCGCGTCGTCGCCCACGGCACGGTCACCGCGACCGCCGCCACCGACCACACCGTCAAGGCGGACGTACGCGGACTGCGCCCCGCCACCGGCTACTTCTTCAGATTCACGGTCACCGCCGACGGCGGTGACCGCGTCCACTCCCCGACCGCCCGCACCCGTACGACGCCCGCCCACGACGCGGCCACCACCGGCGTCCGCTTCGGCGTGGTCTCCTGCGCCAACTGGGAGGCGGGCCACTTCTCCGCCTACCGCCACCTCGCCGAACGGCGCGACCTGGACGCGGTGTTCCACCTCGGCGACTACATCTACGAGTACGCCTCCGGCGCCTACCCCAAGCCCAAGTACGTCGTACGGCCGCACGCCCCCGCGCACGAGATCGTCACCCTCGCCGACTACCGCACCCGCCACGGCCGCTACAAGACCGACCCCGCCCTCCAGGCCCTGCACCACGCGCACCCGGTCGTGGCCATCTGGGACGACCACGAGTTCGCCAACGACACCTGGACCGGGGGCGCGGAGAACCACACCCCCGGCGCCGAGGGCGACTGGACGGCCCGCTTCGCCGCGGCCAAGCAGGCCTACTTCGAGTGGATGCCCGTCCGCACCTCCGTCCAGGGCACCACCTACCGCCGGCTGCGCTTCGGCCGCCTGGCGGACCTGCACCTGCTGGACCTGCGGTCCTTCCGCTCGCAGCAGGTGAAGGCCGGCAGCGGCAAGGTCGACGACCCCGAGCGCACCATCACCGGCCGCGCCCAACTGGACTGGCTCAAGCAGGGCCTGGCCTCCTCCGACACCACCTGGCGGCTGGTCGGCAACCCGGTGATGGTCTCCCCCGTCACCTTCGGCGCGCTGCCCGCCCACCTGCTGGAGCCGATCGCCGAACTGCTGGGGCTGCCCTCGGGCGGCATCACCATCAACGCCGACCAGTGGGACGGCTACACCGACGACCGGCGCGAGCTCATCGCCCACCTCGCCGACCGCGCCATCCGCAACACCGTCTTCCTGACCGGCGACATCCACATGGCCTGGGCCTGCGACGTGCCGAAGAAGGCCGCGACCTATCCGCTGTCGTCGTCGGTGGCCACGGAGTTCGTGGTCACCTCCGTCTCCTCCGACAACCTCGACGACATCCTGCACGTCGCACCGCAGACGGTGTCCCTGGCCGCCGCCACCGCCCTCAGGGCGTCCAACCGCCATGTGAAGTGGATCGACATGGACTCGCACGGCTACGGCGTCCTCGACGTCACCGCCGAGCAGGCCCAGATGGACTACTACGTCGTGTCCGACAAGACCGACCCGGCAGCGACGTCGTCCTGGACGCGCTCGTACCGCACCCGTTCCGGCACCCAGCAGGTGGAGCGGGCGGACGGCCCGGTGCGCTGACGGCCGTCCGCGATCGCGGAGTCCGGGGCGGCGGCCGTCAGGCCCCGGCCTCCGCGATCTCGTCGAGGAAGCCCAGCGCCACCTTCCACGTGGTCTCGCACGCCTCCTCGTCGTAGTCCGGCAGGTCCGGGTCCGTGAAGAGGTGCCCGGCACCGTGGTAGCGGTGGACCTCCACGTCCGCCCCCGCCCGCCGCATCCGCAGGTACCACGCGTTGAGCCAGTCGTGCGGCTCGAACGGGTCCGGGTCGGCGACGTGCAGCTGCACCGGCAGCTCGTCCACGGACGCGTCCTCGGCCAGGTCGGACGTGCCGTGCAGGAGCAGCAGACCGCGGGCCTTCTCGTCCCCCAGCGCCAGGTTCTGCGCGATGGACCCGCCGAGCGAGAACCCCGCGTAGACCAGCCCCCGGTCCGACAGCGGCGCGGCGGCGGTCACGGCGCGGCGCAGCAGTTCCTCCCGGCCGATCTCGTCCTTGATCGCCATGCCGTCCTCGACGGTCTCCGCCGTACGCCCCTCGTAGAGGTCCGGTACGTGCACCTCGTGCCCGGCCGCGCGCAGGCGTTCGGCGGCGGCGTGGACGGCGGGCCGGAGCCCGTAGGCCGAATGAAAAAGGACAATCGTGGTAGGGGACGCCACTGGAGGTCACTTCCTTACAGCTGTGGGGGCTCCTCCCGGCTTCCGGCTGGGGGAGCGTGCTCCCATCGTGCCAGCTACGTTCGGAAGGAGCGGAGGTGCCCATGGAGCACATACTGCGTCCCCTCGCGCTCGTCGGCGCGGCGGTGGTGATCACGCTGCTGGCGGGCTGGATCGCGGACCAGGCGGTGCGGCGCGTCGGGGCCCGCCATCCGGAGACGCCGCTGTGGGGGCTGCTGGGCCGCTGCAGAGTGCCGGTGCGGCTGGTGCTGTGCGCGGCGCTGTTGCGGGCCGGCTATCCCTCGGCGGAACTGTCCCCGTGGCACGCGGAGGTCGCGGGGCAGGTGCTGACGCTGGTGCTCATCGGGGCCTGCGCCTGGCTGGCGGTCCGGGTGGCCACGGCCGTGGTCGAGTCCACCTACGCGCGCTACGCCGCCGGCGCCCAGGACCCGGCGCGGGTACGGCGGGTACGGACGCAGGTCACGCTGATCCAGCGGGTGGTGACGGCCGCGGTGACGGTGGTGGCGGTGGCCGCCATGCTGCTGACCTTCCCGCCCATGCGGACGGCGGGCGCGTCCCTGCTGGCCTCGGCCGGCGTCATCGGCATCGTCGCCGGTATCGCCGCCCAGTCGACGCTGGGCAATCTCTTCGCCGGGCTGCAGATCGCCTTCGGCGACATGGTCCGCATCGGCGACACGGTCGTGGTCGAGGGGCAGTGGGGCACCGTCGAGGAGATCACGCTCACCTATCTGGTGGTGCGCACCTGGGACGAGCGGCGCCTGACCATGCCGGTGTCGTACTTCACCAGCAAGCCGTTCGAGAACTGGTCGCGGGGCGATCCCCGGATGACGGGCACCGTCTTCTTCCACCTCGACCACGCCGTCCCCGTCGACCTGATGCGCGAACGCCTGCACGACGTGCTCAAGGCGGCCCTCGAATGGGACGAGCGGGCCTGGAACCTGGTGGTCACGGACACCACGCCCACCACGGTCGAGGTACGGGCGCTGGTGACGGCCCGCAACGCCGACGACATATGGGCCCTGCGCTGCATGGTGCGCGAGGAGATGATCACGTGGTTGCGTCGTGAGCACCCCTACGCGCTGCCGCGGATCAACACCGCGCCCGCGCCCGGCCCCGCCCTGGCGCCCGACCGCCCGCAGAGTCCGCCGGCCGCCGAGGACATGGGGCCGGGCCCGGGGGCGACGTGAGGGCGGCTTGCGGAAGGCTTGCGGGGGCCGCGCGGTTCAGATGCCGCGCAGGGTGCGTTCGTCCAGATGGCGCAGCACCCTGTCCACCACCTCCGGGTCCATCCTCGGCTCGCTGCGGGCCGCGATGACCTCCCGCCGCGCCGCCGACAGCAGCTCCCCCTGGACCCGGTGGAGCGTCCGCAGCCGCTCCACCCGCCGCGCGTGTGCCTCGCGGCGCTCGTCGTCGACCATCTCGGGGCTGATGCGGGCGCCGATGTCGTAGGCGCGCCGGCCCAGCGTCTCCATCATGTCCTCGGGAAGGTCCTCGGCCTCCACGATCTCCATCAGCCGGTGCCGGGCCGCCTTCGCCGCCCGCGCGGCCAGCTGCCGCTCCTGCTCCAGGCTCTCGTCGTGGTCGGCGGCCACCCCCAGCACACGCACGAGCCGGGGCAGGGTCAGGCCCTGGGCGACGAGGGTGGCGAGGATGACGGCGAACGCGACGAAGAGGATCTCGTCACGGGCCGGGAAGGGGGCCTTGTCCTCCGTCGTCAGGGGGATGGCCAGGGCGAGGGCCACCGTGGCCACGCCGCGCATCCCCGACCACCACGTCACCACCGTCTCGCGCCAGCTCATCAGGACCTCTTCGTGGATGTCCAGGCGCTTGTGCAGCTTCTTGGTCAGCCACGCGGCCGGCAGCAGCCACAGCAGCCGCACCCCGACGACCACCGCGACGACGACGCCGCCGATGCCCAGCATCTCGCCCCAGCGGCCGGAGGCCGTGCTGACGGCGTTGTGCAGCTCCAGGCCGACGAGGCCGAAGGCCGCGCCGGTGACGAGGGTGTCGACGACCTCCCAGAAGGTGTGCCCCGCCAGCCGGCCCAGGACGTCGTCGGGGTCATGCGTGTACTCGGCCAGGTACAGGGCGGTCGTCAGCACGGCCAGTACGCCGGAGCCCTTGAGCTCCTCGGCGAGGACGTAGGAGACGAACGGCACCAGCAGGGTGAGACCGATCTGGAGCGTGGCGTCCCCGAGGACGCCCATCAGCCGCTTGGTGGCCCAGCCCAGCGCGAGGCCGACCACGACGGCCACCACGGCCGACAGCACCAGCGCGCCGACCGCCTCCGGCAGGGAGAAGCTGCCGCTGACGGCGGCCGCGATGGCCACGTGGTAGAGCACGATGGCGGTGACGTCGTTGAAGAGCCCCTCGCCCTCCAGGATGGAGACCAGGCGGCGCGGCAGGCCCAGGGCGCCGGCGACGGAGGTGGCGGCGACCGGGTCGGGCGGGGCCACGAGCGCGCCCAGCGCCACGGCGGCGGCCAGCGAGATCCCGGGCACGATCGCGTGGGCGACGGCGGCGACGGCGGCGGTGGTGACGAAGACCAGCGCGACCGCCAGCAGGAAGATCGGCCGCCGGTTGGCCGCGAACTGCCGCCACGAGGTGCGCTGGGCGGTGGCGTAGAGCAGGGGCGGCAGCACCAGCGGGAGGATGAACTCCGGCGGGATGTCCACGGCGGGCACGAACGGCACCAGCGCGAGGACGATCCCGCCGATCGTCATCAGGACGGGGGACGGCAGCCCCAGCCGGTCCCCGAGCGGCACCGTGACCAGCGCCCCGAGCAGCAGCACGAACAGCAGCGCGAGCTGGTCCACGGATGCCCTCCGGGCGGGTCGGCGCGGTCGAACAGACCTCCAGCCTGCCTCACACGCTCCCCGCCCGCCTCACGGGCACCGACCGCCTCAGGAGCTCTCGGCGCGCACCGTGTCCAGGGCGTACTGCAGGTCCTCGGGGTAGGCGCTCTCGAACTCGACCCAGCGGCCGTCCGAGGGGTGCTCGAAGCCGAGCCGCATGGCGTGCAGCCACTGGCGGGTGAGCTTCAGCCGCTTGGCCAGGGTGGGGTCGGCGCCGTAGGTGAGGTCGCCGACGCAGGGGTGCCGGTGCGCGGACATGTGCACCCGGATCTGGTGCGTACGGCCGGTCTCCAGCTTGATGTCGAGGAGGCTGGCGGCCCGGAACGCCTCGATCAGGTCGTAGTGGGTCACCGACGGCTTGCCCTCGGCCGTGACCGCCCACTTGTAGTCGTGGTTGGGGTGGCGGCCGATGGGGGCGTCGATGGTGCCGCTCATGGGGTCAGGGTGGCCCTGGACCAGCGCGTGGTAGCGCTTGTCGACCGTGCGCTCGCGGAACTGCTGCTTGAGCAGGGTGTAGGCGCGCTCGGACTTGGCGACCACCATCAGGCCGGACGTGCCCACGTCGAGGCGGTGCACGATGCCCTGGCGCTCGGCGGCACCGGAGGTGGAGATGCGGTACCCGGCGGCGGCGAGCCCGCCGATCACGGTGGGGCCGGACCAGCCGGGGCTGGGGTGCGCCGCCACGCCGACCGGCTTGACGATGACGACGATGTCGTCGTCGTCATGGACGATCTCCATGCCCTCGACGGGCTCGGCGACGATCTGCACCGGCGCGGGCGGCGCGGGCATCTCGACCTCGAGCCAGGCGCCGCCGGTCACCCGGTCGGACTTCCCGGCCTCGGCCCCGTCGAGCTGGACCTTGCCCGCGGCCGCCAGCTCGGCCGCCTTGGTGCGGGAGAAGCCGAACATACGGGCGATCGCAGCGTCGACGCGCTCGCCCTCGAGGCCGTCGGGAACGGGCAGGGCGCGGATCTCGGGAATGGTGCTCACCCGTCGAGTATGACGGACGGCTGTGACAGGCCCGCACGCGCGGGCCCGCCGCGGCCTCCGGCTCAGTCGTCGTGGACGGTCCCGTCCGGGTCCAGGCCCCGGAAGGAGAGGATGACGATCAGGAAGCCGCCGCAGACGATCGCGGAGTCGGCGAGGTTGAAGACCGCGAAGTGGGCGGGGGCGATGAAGTCCACCACCCCACCCTCGAAGCCGCCGGGCGCGCGGAAGAGCCGGTCGGTGAGATTGCCGAAGGCGCCGCCCAGCAGCAGGCCGAGCGCGATCGCCCACGGCAGGCTGTAGAGCTTGCGGGCGATGCGGGCGATCGCCACGATCACGGCGGTGGCGATGACCGTGAAGACGATCGTCATCGCCTCGCCGATGCCGAAGGCCGCGCCGCGGTTGCGGACGACCTCGAACTGGAGCCACTCGCCGATCACCGGGACGGGGTCGTGGTGCTCCAGCTGGGCCACCACGAACAGCTTGCTGCCCAGGTCGAGGAGGTAGGCGAAGGCGGCCACCGCGAGCAGCACCGCGATGCGCCGCTTGCCGGTGGGCGCGCCCGCCCCGTCGGCCGTGGCCGGCGCCCCGGTGGGCTGGGCCGGCCCGGTGGGCTCGGTGGGCCGTCCGGCCTGTTCCGCCTCAGTCACGTGAGTCCCTGGATGTCGTCCCTGCTGACTGAGGACGAGGGTACGGCACGTGGTGCCGGGCCGGTCAGCGACGTTCCTGGCGCTGTTTGCACTCCACGCACAGGGTGGCCCGGGGGAACGCCTGCATACGGGCCTTGCCGATGGGTTTCCCGCAGTTCTCGCACAGGCCGTACGTTCCGGCGTCCAGGCGTTCCAGCGCCCGCTCGGTCTGCCGCAGCATCTCGCGGGCGTTCGCGGCCAGGGCCAGCTCGTGCTCACGGGTGATGTTCTTGGTGCCGGTGTCGGCCTGGTCGTCGCCGGCGCCGTCGCCCGAGTCACGCATCAGGCCGCTGATCGCCTCCTCGGAGGAGGCGATCTCGGCCCGCAGCCGCACGGCCTCGCCCTGCAGCTCGTCGCGGGCCTCCGCCACCTCCTCCGGCGACCAGGGCTCCTCGCCCGGCCGTACGGCCAGCACCCCCGGCTCGGCGGCGGCCGTGCGCGCCCCCGGCACCTTGTTCGCGGTCTTCTTCGCAGCCACCGTCCTGGCTCCCGTCTCCTCAGCGGGCACCGCCGTGGGGGCCGGTGCGGACTTGTCGACCCTGACGGCCGTGTCGGCCGGGGCGGCCTTGCCTGCCGCCCCGGCCGACACGGCCGAGGTGGCTCTCTTCCCTGTCGCGCCCTTCCCCACGGGTGCGGCACCCTTGCCGGCGGCCTCCGCCCCCACGGCATCGGCCACCGTGGCAGTCTTCCCCGCCTGCACGCTTTTCCCCGCCGACGCGGCCTTTTTGGCTGACGCCATCTTTTTGGCCGGTGCGGCTCTCTTGGCGGGCGGGGCCTTTTTGGCGGGGGCGGCTTGCTTCGCCGGTGCAGCTTGCTTGGCGGGAGCGGGCTCCTTGGCGGGGGCTGCTTGCTCAGCCGGTGCAGCTTGCTTGGCAGGGGCGGCTTTGGCGGGGGCGGCTTGCTCAGACGGTGCGGCTTGCTTCGCCGGTGCGGCTTTGGCAGGGGCGGCTTGCTCAGCCGCTGAGGCTTGCTTGGCAGGGGCCTTACGGGCCGGGGCGGCCTTCTTGGCGGGCGCCTTGCGGGCCGCTGCGGCCTTCTTGGCCGCTGCGGCCTTCGGCGCGGGCGGGGCCTCGGCCGGGGCGGCCGGGCGCTCCGCTGCGGCCTTCTTCGCGGGGGCGGCCCTGGTCGTCGCCTTCTTCCCCGTGGTGGTTTTCGCGGGTGCGGCCTTGGCGGTGGCGGCCGTCTTCGCCGGAGCCGCCTTGGCCGTCGCCTTCTTCCCCGTGGCGGTTTTCGCGGGTGCGGCCTTGGCGGGCGTGGCCTTGGCAGGGGCGGCCTTGGCGGGGGCGGCCTTGGCGGGGGCGGCCTTCTTCGCGGGGGTGGTCTTGGCCGCAGCCTTCTTCGCCGTGGCCGTCTTCGCGGGGGCGGCCTTCGCCGCCTTCTTCGCCGCCGCTGCCTTCTTCGCCGGAGCCGGCTCCTCAGCCGTGGGCTTCCGCGCAGACGCGGCCCCCTTCGCCGCCGGGGCGGCCTTGGCGGCCTTGGCGGCCTTCCTGGCGGGCGCGGCCTTCCTGGCCACCGTCGCCTTCTTCGCGGACGCCGACTTCTCCGCCATGGCCGCGACCCCTTCACATTTTATGATCTTGCGCGCAAATCGTGCGGGAACGATAAATCGCCTCACGGCACGCGGCAACGGGGCACGCCGGTCGCCGGCGTTGTGCCCCGCCTCCGGCCCCGTAATCGGTGGGCCACCGCCCGCCCGGCCCCGTACACTGGGCGGCAGCGAAAGGCGTGGAAGGGACGAGTAGCGCCGCACGCAGCCATGAGCGACCCGGGGACGGTGCGAGCCCGGGGGTGTGCGCGACGTGAAGATCAGCCCGGAGCCGCCGGAAGAACGCCCCGAGGGGTCAGTAGAACCGGCATCGCGATCCCAATGAGGGGGCCGGAGGCGTGACACGCCTGCGGCCAAGGAGGGTGGTACCGCGGGAAGCGCAGCGGACAGCGCGTTCTCGTCCCTCCGACGGACAGCGCAATGACGTCCCGCCGGAGGAAGCCGATGACGCAGTACCGCCAGGTACCCGCACAAGTGGATCTGCCCGCGCTCGAGCACGCCGTGCTCGAATTCTGGCGCGAGAGCAAGACCTTCGCCCGTACCCTCGAACAGTCCGAGGGCCGCCCCGAGTGGGTCTTCTACGAGGGCCCCCCGACCGCCAACGGCATGCCCGGTGCGCACCACATCGAAGCCCGCGTCTTCAAGGACGTCTTCCCGCGCTTCCGCACCATGCAGGGCTACCACGTCGGCCGCAAGGCCGGCTGGGACTGCCACGGCCTGCCGGTCGAGCTCGCGGTCGAGAAGGAGCTCGGCTTCAACGGCAAGCAGGACATCGAGAAGTACGGCATCGCCGAGTTCAACGCGAAGTGCCGCGAGTCCGTGACCCGGCACACCGACGCGTTCGCCGAGCTCACCACCCGCATGGGCTACTGGGTCGACCTGGACGACGCCTACCGGACCATGGACCCCGAGTACGTCCAGTCGGTCTGGTGGTCGCTGAAGGAGATCTTCAACAAGGGCCTGCTGGTCCAGGACCACCGCGTCGCCCCCTGGTGCCCCCGCTGCGGCACCGGCCTGTCCGACCACGAGCTGGCGCAGGGCTACGAGACGGTCGTCGACCCGTCCGTCTTCGTGCGCTTCCCGCTGACCTCCGGCCCGCTCGCGGGCGAGGCGGCGCTGCTGGTGTGGACGACCACCCCGTGGACGCTCGTCTCCAACGTCGCCGCCGCCGCGCACCCGGACGTCACCTACGTCGTGGCCACCGACGGCAACGAGAAGCTGGTGGTCGCCGAGGCGCTGCTGGAGAAGGCCCTCGGCGAGGGCTGGACGGCCACCGGCCAGTCCTTCACCGGCCGCGAGATGGAGCGCTGGAGCTACCGTCGCCCCTTCGACCTGGTCGAGCTGGACGGCGCGAACTTCGTCGTCAACGCCGAGTACGTCACCACCGAGGACGGCACCGGTCTGGTCCACCAGGCCCCCGCCTTCGGTGAGGACGACCTCAAGACGTGCCGCGCGTACGACCTGCCCGTCGTCAACCCGGTCCGCCCCGACGGCACCTTCGAGGAGGGCCTGGGCCTCGTCGGCGGCCAGTTCTTCAAGAAGGCCGACGAGAAGCTCGTCGCCGACCTCACCGAGCGGGGCCTGCTGTTCAAGCACATCGCGTACGAGCACAGCTACCCGCACTGCTGGCGCTGCCACACCGCGCTGCTGTACTACGCGCAGCCGTCCTGGTACATCCGCACCACCGCGATCAAGGACCGGCTGCTCGCGGAGAACGAGAAGACCAACTGGTTCCCCGAGTCGGTCAAGCACGGCCGCTTCGGCGACTGGCTGAACAACAACATCGACTGGGCGCTCTCCCGCAACCGCTACTGGGGCACCCCGCTGCCCATCTGGCGCTGCGAGGACGACCACCTCACCTGCGTCGGCTCGCTGGCCGAGCTCTCCGAGCTCACCGGCACCGACCAGAGCGGCCTGGACCCGCACCGCCCGTACATCGACGACGTCACCTTCACCTGCACCACCGAGGGCTGCTCGCACACGGCCGTGCGCGTCCCCGAGGTCATCGACGCCTGGTACGACTCCGGCTCGATGCCGTTCGCCCAGTGGGGTTACCCCTACAAGAACAAGGAGCTCTTCGAGCAGCGCTACCCGGCGCAGTTCATCTCCGAGGCGATCGACCAGACGCGCGGCTGGTTCTACACCCTGATGGCCGTCGGCACGCTCGTCTTCGACAAGTCGTCGTACGAGAACGTCGTCTGCCTGGGCCACATCCTCGCCGAGGACGGCCGGAAGATGTCCAAGCACCTGGGCAACATCCTCCAGCCGATCCCCCTGATGGACCAGCACGGCGCCGACGCCGTCCGCTGGTTCATGGCCGCCGGCGGCTCCCCGTGGGCCGCGCGCCGCGTCGGCCACGGCACGATCCAGGAGGTCGTCCGCAAGACGCTCCTCACGTACTGGAACACGGTCGCCTTCCAGGCCCTGTACGCGCGTACGTCCGGCTGGGCCCCCTCGGCCTCCGACCCGGCCCCGGCCGACCGCCCGCTGATCGACCGCTGGCTGCTCAGCGAGCTGAACGCGCTGACCGACCAGGTCACGCAGGCCATGGAGGCCTACGACACCCAGCGCGCCGGCAAGCTGCTGTCGTCCTTCGTGGACGACCTGTCCAACTGGTACGTGCGCCGTTCGCGCCGCCGGTTCTGGCAGGGCGACGCGGCCGCGCTGCGCACGCTGCACGAGGTCATCGAGACCGTGACCCGGCTGATGGCGCCCCTGGTGCCGTTCATCACCGAGCGGGTGTGGCAGGACCTCGTCGTCCCGGTCGACCCGCAGGCCCCGGAGTCGGTGCACCTGTCCACCTGGCCCAAGGCCGACGCCACGCTGATCGATGCGACGCTGTCCCAGCAGATGCTGCTGGTCCGGCGCCTGGTCGAGCTGGGCCGCGCCACGCGCGCCGAGTCGGGCGTCAAGACGCGCCAGCCGCTGTCGCGCGCGCTGGTCGCCGCGGCCGGCTTCGAGGCGCTCGGCGAGGAGCTGCGCGCGCAGATCGCCGAGGAGCTCAACGTCTCCTCGCTCGCCTCCCTGTCGGAGGTGGGCGGCTCGCTCGTCGACACCACGGCCAAGGCGAACTTCCGCGCCCTGGGCAAGCGGTTCGGCAAGGGCGTCCAGGCGGTGGCCAAGGCCGTCGCCGCGGCGGACGCGGCGGCGCTCTCCCTCGCGCTGCGCCAGGGCACGGCCTCGGTGGTCGTCGACGGGGAGACCGTCACGCTCGCCGCGGACGAGGTCATCATCACCGAGACCCCGCGCGAGGGCTGGTCCGTGGCCTCCGACTCGGGTGCCACCGTGGCCCTCGACCTGGAGATCACTCCGGAGCTGCGGCGTGCGGGCCTGGCCCGCGACGCCATCCGGCTGATCCAGGAAGCCCGCAAGAACAGCGGCCTGGACGTCGCGGACCGGATCGCCCTTCGGTGGACCTCCACGGACGCCGCCACGACCACGGCGCTCGACGAGCACGCCGGCCTCATCGCCGACGAGGTCCTGGCCACGGACTTCGCCGCCGGCTCCGCCGACGACTCCTACGGTGAGCCGTTCACGGACGAAGGTCTCGGACTGACGTTCCGCCTCCGTAAGGCGTAAGCAGACGGGTGACCCCGGCGCTTCGCGCCGGGGTCTTCGCCCACCCACCCGCGCCTGAGGCGCGACCACAACGGAAATGGGCCGGGCCCCTGGGAAATCCCAGGGGCCCGGCCCATGTGTGCTGACGGATCCAGCCGTCAGTTGTCGTCCTCGTCGATGAGGAACCCACGCATCGGCGAGGGAGCCTGCATCGGCTGCTGGCCCTGCGGCCGCACCGGCGCCATCGGCTGCGTCATCGCCGGCGACATCTGCTGCTGACCGCCGTACGACGGGGCACCGGTCGACGGGCCGCCGTGGCCGCCCATGGACTGGTTGCCACCCATGGAGTTGCCGCCCATGGAGTGACCGCCCATGCCCGCACCGGCCGAGGCCATCGACCCGCTCATCGAGGGGGCCGGCGGCAGCGACGCGGTCGCCGGGGTCCGCGGCGGGGCCAGCGAGTCGTCCGCCTGGTTCTCCAGCTGACGCAGCTGGCTCTCCAGGTAGGACTTCAGTCGCGTGCGGTACTCGCGCTCGAAGCCACGCAGGTCCTCGACCTTGCGCTCCAGCGTGGCGCGCGCGGACTCCAGGGAGCCCATCGCCACGCGGTGCTTCTCCTGCGCGTCCCGCTCCAGGGCGTCCGCCTTGGCACGGGCGTCCCGCTCCAGACCCTCGGCACGGCTGCGGGCCTCGCCGACGATCTTGTTGGCCTCGGAACGGGCCTCCGCGATCGCCTGGTCGGCCGTCTGCTGCGCGAGCGACAGAACACGGGCCGCGCTGTCACCGCCGGGACCCTGCCCCGGCTGCGGCAGCTGCGGGCCACCCATGGGGCCGTTCTGCTGCATCGGGTTCTGGCCCATCGGACCGTTCTGCTGCATGGGGTTCTGCCCCATAGGTCCGTTCTGCCCCATGGGTCCGCCCATCGGGCCACCCATCGGACCGTTCTGTCCCATCGGGCCGGGACCGTGCGGACCCTGGGGACCGTGGCCGTGTCCGCCTGGGCCGGCCGGCAGCTGCGGGGCACCGCCCGGAAGCTGCGGCGGGCCACCCATCTGCTGCTGGTTCGGCGGCACCGGCTGCGGGCCGGATATGGCGGCGGGCACCGGAGCGCCGGGTCGTTGCTCCTGCGGCTCGGGCTTGCGCATGGCCTGCTGCTGGTTCTGCGCGGCGGCGCGCGTCGCGGCGGCCAGCTTGGCGCGCAGGTCCTCGTTCTCCCTGAGCAGGCGGGTCAGTTCGGCCTCGACCTCGTCGAGGAAGGCATCGACCTCGTCCTCGTCATAGCCTTCTCGGAGGCGGACGGTCGTGAACTGCTTGTTCCGCACGTCCTCGGGGCTCAGCGGCATCTCTTCTTCACCTCAACGTAGTCGTCGGCAATCGGCAAGACCGTATCGTTCACAGCCGCGTTCACAGCCGGCTCACGACGGTGATCAGGATGTAGACGATGATCATCAGTACGAAGAAGGACAGGTCGAGCGCCACGCCCCCGAGACGCAGCGGCGGGATGACCCGCCGCAGAAGCTTGAGTGGCGGATCGGTGACAGTGTAGGTGGCCTCCAGGACCACCACCATCGCCTTACCGGGTTGCCATGAGCGGGCGAACTGGAAGACGTAGTCCATCACCAGCCGGAAGATCAGCACGATCAGAAAGCAGTACAGCGCGATGTAGATCACCTGCTGTGCGATGCCCATCTCGCGCTTCCCTCTCCCCTTGCTCGTACTCGGCCTGACTGGCCGTTGTCCGGATTGCCCGGTGTTGCGTCTCAGCTCTGGTTGAAGAACCCACCCTCTGCGATACGGGCCTTGTCCTCCGCCGTGACATCGACGTTAGCAGGAGACAGCAGGAACACCTTCTGCGTCACCCGCTCGATGCTCCCGTGGAGTCCGAAGACCAGACCCGCCGCGAAGTCGACAAGACGCTTCGCGTCGGTGTCGTCCATCTCGGTGAGATTCATGATCACCGGGGTACCTTCGCGGAAGTGTTCCCCGATGGTACGGGCCTCGTTGTAGGTCCGGGGGTGCAATGTCGTGATGCGGTAAGGCTCCCGCTCGGACACAACCTTGGGCATGATCACCGGTGCGTTCTTCTCCAGAGAGTGGCGTTCGGGTGTGATGGACGACACGGGGGCGATTCGGGCGGGTCGTCCCGTTTCCGCTACGAGCGGAGCGGGTTCGCGCTGCGCGGGCGGCTGGGCGACTCGAACCGGTTCGTCCGATTGCGTCTGTTGTGCTTGATGTGTCTGGTGCTGCCGGCGCCGGTCCGGCTCGGGCTCGGGCTCGAACTCGTCATCGGGGTCGAACCCCGGGCCGTCATACCCATCGTCCTCCACGAGGCCGAGGTAGACCGCCATCTTGCGCATCGCGCCGGCCATTCTCTGCGTCCTCCGCTCTGTGGTGGATCGGCTCCGTCAACGGCGCCCGGATCCACGTGGTCCGCCCGCCTTTTGACGGGAATGACCATATTTTCTGCTGTGGTCCGACTTCCTGGCGACGTTACCCGAGCCGGGGTCGGACTCCGAGTACCGCTGAGCCGACACGTACATGTGTCGCACCGGCCGCGACGGCGTCCTCGAGGTCCGCGCTCATCCCTGCTGACACCATGTTCGCAGCCGGATGGGCCGCGCGCAGGTCCGTTGCGATTTCCATCAGCCGGTCGAAAGCGGCCCGAGGCCTTCCCGCGTATGGCCCGTCGAGCGGAGCGACCGTCATGAGACCGGCGGGTCGCAGCCCTTCGGCCTCCGCGATCGCCTCGGCCAGGGCCGGCACGTGGTCGGGCGCGACGCCGCCTCTCTCCCCCCGGGCCCCGGACTCCGCGTCCAGGGCCACCTGGATCAGGCAGCCCAGCTCCCGGCCGGCCCGGACGGCCGCCGTCGACAGCGCCGTGACCAGTCTGTTCCGGTCAACGGAGTGCACCAGACCGGCGTAATTCACCACCGACCGGACCTTGTTTGTCTGCAACTGACCGACGAAGTGCCAGGTAAGGGGCAGATCCGAGCACTCGGCGGCCTTGGGGGCGGCGTCCTGGTCGCGGTTCTCGGCGACATGACGCACCCCCAGTTCGCACAGGAGGCGGACGTCACTCGCCGGGTAGGTCTTGGTGACCACGATGAGCGTCACCTCCTCGCGCCCCCGGCCCGCTGCCGCGCAGGCGGCGGAGATACGTTCCTCCACCCGGGCGAGGTTGTCCGCCAACTGGGTTCTACGGTCCGTCACAGCTCAGCCGTCCAGCCACACATAGCTTGCGAGTCGCCCGGTGGTCCGCTCGCGCCGGTAGGAGAAGTGGTCCGCCGACTCCAGCGTGCACACGGGAGAGGTGCCGCTGACGCCGACACCCATCCGGCCCAGCTGCGCCACGACTCCGGCCGCGACGTCCACCGCGGGGGTGCCCTGGCGGGTGGTGGCCCATGCCTCGGGCACCGCCGCGGCGACCTCGGCGCGCATGGCCTCGGGCACCTCGTAGCACAGGCCGCAGACCGAGGGCCCGATGTGGGCGAGGATCCGGGCCGGGTCGGCGCCCAGCCGGAGCATCTCCCCGACGACCGCGGGCACGACGCCGGCCAGCAGTCCGGGCCGCCCGGCGTGGGCGGCGCCCGCGATCCCGGCGACCGGGTCGGCGAGCAGGACCGGGGTGCAGTCCGCGGTCAGCACCGCGAGGGCCAGGCCCCGACGGGTCGTCACCACGGCGTCGACCGCCGGGATTTCACCCGTTCGCCCGGCTTGCCCTGCCTGCCAGGGTTCGTCCACCACGGCGACGTCCTTGCCGTGCACCTGGTTCATCCAGACGACGGCGGCCGGGTCGAGGCCGAGCGCCCGGGCGGCCCGCTCGCGGTTGGCCAGGACGGCGGCCGGGTCGTCGCCGACCGCGCCGCCGAGGTTGAGCTCCGCATACGGAGCGGCGCTCACCCCGCCCCACCTGTCGGTGAAGGCGAAGTGCGCGCCGCTCGCGTGTGCCACGTGCTCTACGGAAGGCACTGTGTGCTGTTGCCCTATCACTGGGAGCCGCTCACCGGTTCCTTGAGGTCACTTCAGGAAGTCGGGAACGTCCAGTTCCTCGGCGGTCGAGTCCTGGTACGGACGCGCCGGCGGGACCTGGGGCGAAGCGACCGGGGGCGGCGGGACCTCGGCGACGGGCGCCGGGTCCGGCACGGGCTCCTCGGTGCGCGGGGTCACGCTGCCGAGGCTGCCGAAGGACGGCCGGGAGGGCTCGGCCGGCGCCACCGGCCGGCCGGCTGTCGCGGCGGCCGAGCCGCTCTCCTCGCGGCCGGAGCCGTAGGAGGAGGAGCCGCCGAGCACCTTGTCGCGGCTGCCCTTGGCCGGCGGCTGCCCGCCGTCGAAGCCGGCCGCGATGACCGTGACCCGGACCTCGTCGCCGAGGGCGTCGTCGATGACGGCGCCGAAGATGATGTTGGCCTCGGGGTGGGCCGCCTCGCTGACCAGCTGCGCCGCCTCGTTGATCTCGAAGAGACCGAGGTCGGAGCCGCCGGAGATGGAGAGCAGGACGCCGCGGGCGCCGTCGATGGACGCCTCCAGCAGCGGCGAGGAGATCGCCATCTCGGCGGCGGCCACCGCGCGGTCGTCGCCGCGCGCCGAGCCGATGCCCATGAGGGCCGAGCCGGCCTCGGACATCACGGACTTGACGTCGGCGAAGTCGAGGTTGATCAGACCCGGGGTGGTGATGAGGTCGGTGATGCCCTGGACGCCGGACAGCAGTACCTGGTCGGCCGACTTGAACGCGTCGAGCACGCTCACCTGGCGGTCCGAGATGGACAGCAGCCGGTCGTTGGGGATGACGATGAGGGTGTCGACCTCGTCGCGCAGACCCGCGATGCCGTCCTCCGCCTGGTTCGCGCGGCGGCGGCCCTCGAAGGTGAACGGGCGGGTGACCACACCGATCGTCAGGGCGCCCAGCGAACGGGCGATGTTGGCCACGACGGGCGCGCCGCCGGTGCCGGTGCCGCCGCCCTCGCCGGCGGTGACGAAGACCATGTCGGCCCCCTTGAGGACCTCCTCGATCTCCTCGCGGTGGTCCTCGGCGGCCTTGCGGCCGACGTCGGGGTTGGCGCCGGCGCCGAGGCCGCGGGTGAGTTCACGGCCGACGTCGAGCTTGACGTCGGCGTCGCTCATCAGCAGGGCCTGCGCATCGGTGTTGATCGCGATGAACTCGACGCCCTTGAGACCGACCTCGATCATCCGGTTGATGGCGTTCACGCCACCGCCGCCGATACCGACGACCTTGATGACTGCGAGGTAGTTCTGCGGTGCTGCCACGTCGAAGGCCTCTCGCCTCGAGTTACGTATGCCTGGGGGCGGTTCTCAATGCCGACCCGAACCCTAACGTTGAAGTTTAGGGTTACCGGTGTCACTGTTCCCTGGGTTCTCTGAAGCAGGACACTAAGTCGACAAGCGGCGCGGCTTCAACGAACACGCCGAACCTCCCGTTTTTCTTTTCACCCTATGTGATCACCCATAGCCGTAGCCAACCAGGGTGCTGGCCGAGCGGGAGGAACGTCAACTCCCGGACACCGCCGGGGCTCCCGGGGCGCTCACGTCGTAGCGCTTCGCGCCCCCCGCGGCCTTGAGCAGCGCGGTGAGCGTGCGGGCCTTCGCGTCGCTCCGCTCACCACTGCCCCAGACGATGGTCCGACCGCCCGTCAGTTCGACGGTGATGGAGTCGTATGAGCGTACGCGGATCACGCGGGTGTCACCACGAACGGGTGCGGGCAGGGCCGCCGCCACCCGTACGGCCTCGCGTTCGAGCTGTTCGGTGCCGAAGCGCCGGTGGCTGGGCGAGCCGTCGGGCTCCACCACGAGCCGGGGCACCCCCTGGAGCGGGTGATCGACTGTGGCGAACCGCACGCCCGTGCCGTCGATTTCGATAAACTTCCCGCCCTTTTCGAGGAGCGCTTTGGGCTGTCGTTCGGTCACTTTCAGACCGATCGCGTGCGGCCAGGAACGTTCGACGTCCACCGCCTCGATCCGCCGCAGCCGGTTGCGCAGCCGTTCCGCGATGGCGTCGGTGTCCACGGAGGCGAGGGGGTCGCCGAGCGGGACCTCGGCCGCCTCGCGCACCTCCTCGGGCGTCAGCACGGTGGTGCCGCTGACCTCCACCCGGGTGACGCGCAGCCAGGTCGAGCCGTAGAAGGCCCACCACAGGGCCGTGCCGAGGAGCACGGCCGCCACCGACCACAGGAGCAGCCTGCGCCGTCGCAGGGGCCGGGGACGGGGCCTGGAGCCGCGTGGGGCGCTCCCCCGCGCCTTGCCGCCCCGCCGGGGTGGGCGGGGCGGCAGCAGGGCGATCCGGGACCGTTTGGGCGACCTGGCCGAGCCGGCCGCCTTGGACTTGGCGTTCTTCTGGCCACCGCGCCGGGCGGTCGTCGGTCCGGCCACGCTCCCCAGCCTCCTGCTCCTGCGGGCCGTCAGCCCGCTCTGCGTGCGGCAATCGCCTCGTAGACCATGCCGACGAGCAGCTCGTCGGCGTCGCGCCGGCCGAACTCGGCGGCCGAACGGGACATCTCGTACAGCCGGTGCGGGTTGGAGAGCACCGGGACCACCTGGCTGAGCACCCACTCGGGAGTGAGCTCGGCGTCGTCGACCAGCAGGCCGCCGCCCGCCTTGACCACCGGCTGGGCGTTGAGCCGCTGCTCGCCGTTGCCGATGGGCAGCGGGACGTAGGCCGCCGGCAGGCCGACGGCGGAGAGTTCGGCGACGGTCATCGCGCCCGCGCGGCAGAGCATCATGTCGGCCGCGGCGTACGCGAGGTCCATCCGGTCTACATACGATACCGGGATATAGGGCGGCATTCCGGGCATGTTGTCCACATGCGGCAGGTCGTTCTTCGGGCCGACCGCGTGCAGGATCTGGATGCCGGAGCGCTGCAGCGCCGGGGCGACGGCCTGGACGACCTCGTTGAGCCGGCGGGCGCCCTGCGAGCCGCCGGAGACCAGCAGCGTCGGCAGGTTGGGATCGAGCCCGAAGGCGGCCCGCGCCTCGGGGCGGACGGCGGCCCGGTCCAGCGTGGCGATGGTGCGGCGCAGCGGGATGCCGACGTAGCGGGCGTTGCGCAGCTTGCTGTCCGGCGTGCTCACCGCGACCGAGGCGGCGTAGCGGGAGCCGATCTTGTTGGCGAGGCCGGGGCGGGCGTTGGCCTCGTGGACGATGATCGGCACGCCGAGCCGCTTGGCGGCCAGGTAGCCGGGCAGCGCCACGTAGCCGCCGAAGCCGACCACGCAGTCCGCCCGGGTGCGCTCCAGGATCTGCTCGGCGGCCTTGATGGTGCCGCGCAGCCGTCCGGGGACGGTGATCAGCTCCGGGGTGGGCTTGCGGGGCAGCGGTACGGCCGGGATCAGCCCCAGCTCATAGCCCCGCTCGGGCACGAGCCGGGTCTCCAGACCCCGCTCCGTGCCGAGCGCCGTGATCCCCACGGTCGGGTCCTGCCTGCGCAGGGCGTCCGCGAGGGCGAGCGCGGGCTCGATGTGGCCGGCGGTCCCCCCGCCGGCGAGTACGACATGCACCGAAATTCACCGCTCTCCGGACGGTCGCTTCTTGACGCGCCGTCTCATCGTCTTCCATCTCACCCCAGGCTGCCGCATGGCCAGCGCCGCCCGTGCACCGGGTTCGTCGCGCGCGAAGGCGATCAGGAGCCCGATGGCGAACATGGTCGGCAGCAGGGCGGACCCTCCGTAGGAGAACAGCGGGAGCGGGACACCGGCGATCGGCAGCAGGCCGAGCACCGCACCGATGTTGACCACGGCCTGGGCCGTGATCCAGGTGGTCACACCTCCCGCGGCGTACCTCACGAAGGGGTCCTCCGTGCGTCCGGCCACGCGGATACCCGCATAGCCTAGAGCCGCGAAGAGGGCGAGCACCGACAGCGTCCCCGCCAGACCCAGTTCCTCGCCGGTGATGGCGAAGATGAAGTCGGTGTGGGGTTCGGGGAGTTCGCCCCATTTCTCCACACTGGCCCCGAGGCCGGCACCGAACCATCCGCCGTTGGCCAGCGCGTAGATCCCGTGCACGGCCTGCCAGCACTGATCGTTCGCACCGGGGTCGGTGGCGCCGATGCACTCCAGGCGGGACATGCGGTTGGCGCTGGTCTTGATGAAGAGTATGGCCAGGGCGGCCGTGACGCCGAACACTCCGGAGAAGAGCCTGGTGGGGGCGCCCGCCACCCACAGCAGGCCGAGCAGCACGGCGGTCAGGACGACGGTGGTGCCCATGTCGCCGCCCAGCATGATCAGGCCGAGCAGCAGGAAGGTCACCGGCACCAGCGGCACCAGCAGGTGCTTCCACTGGGTGAGCAGCTTCTTGGACTGCTTGCGGGCCAGCAGGTCGGCGCCCCACAGGACGAGCGCGAGCTTGCCGAACTCGCTGGGCTGCAGCTGGAAGGGGCCGCCCAGCGAGATCCAGTTGGTGTTGCCGTTGATCGTCTCGCCGACGCCGGGCACCTGGACCATGCAGAGCAGGAGGACCGAGACCGCGAGCAGCGGGTAGGCCAGGGCGCGCAGCAGCCTGACCGGGGTGCGGGCGGCCGCGAGCAGCAGCACGGTGCCGATGGCGGCGGCCAGCAGCTGCTTGCGGAAGAAGTAGCTGGGCGCCAGGCCGTTCTGCAGCGCCTTGATCTGGGAGGCGGAGTAGACCATCACCAGGCCGAGGACGGTGATCAGCAGGGAGCCGCCGAGCACCAGGTAGTACGCGGTCAGCGGGCGGTCCCAGGCGCGCCTGGCGCGGGCGTGCAGCCCCCGCAGGCCGCCGGGGCCGCCCCGGGGGCGCCGTGGGCCGCCGGGGGCGCCGCGCGGGGCCGGGCGGGGCGCCCGGGCGGGCCGGGTGCGCGCGGCGGGGCCCCGCAGGGCCGTCCACGCGCCGCTCGCGGCGGTGTCGTCGGCGTGCATCCGGGTGTCCCCTCCGCTGGTGTCCCACGCCGCCGGCCCGCGCCGTGGGGACCGGCGGCTACTGCTGCGCGTCGCGGCCGGCGGCCAGGGCCCGTACGGCCTCGGCGAAGGCCTCGCCGCGCTCGTTGTAGTTGGTGAACATGTCCATCGACGCACACGCCGGGGCCATGAGGACGGTGTCCCCCGGACCGGCGATCCGGGCCGCCTCGCGCACCGCCGCGGCCATCGCCCCAGTGTCGGTCCGCTCGAGGTCCACCACCGGGACATCCGGGGCGTGTCGCGCCAGTGCTTCCCTGATCAGCGCCCGGTCGGCCCCGATGAGGACGACGCCGCGCAGCCGCTTCGCGGAGGCGGCGACCAGCTCGTCGAACGTGGCGCCCTTGGCCAGGCCGCCCGCGATCCACACGATCGACTCGTACGCCGCCAGCGACGCCCGGGCCGCGTGGGTGTTGGTGGCCTTGGAGTCGTCCACGTAGGCGACGCCGTCGACGTCGGCGACGTGGGCGATGCGGTGGGCGTCGGGCCGGAAGGCGCGCAGCCCGTCCCGGACGGCCCGCGCGTCCACGCCGAAGGCGCGGGCGAGGGCGGCGGCGGCGAGGGCGTTGGCGATGTTGTGCGGGGCCGCCGGCTTGATGTCGGAGACCTCGGCGAGCTCCTGGGCGTTCTTGTGGCGGTCGGGCACGAACGCCCGGTCCACGAGCAGGCCCTCGACGACGCCGAGCATGGAGGGGCCGGGGGCGCCGAGGGTGAAGCCGATGGCGCGGCAGCCCTCCTCGACGTCGGCCTCGCGCACCAGGGCCTCGGTGGCCGGGTCCTCTACGTTGTAGACGCAGGCGACCTGGTTGCCCTCGTAGATGCGGCCCTTGTCGGCGGCGTAGGCCGCCATGGAGCCGTGCCAGTCGAGGTGGTCGGGCGCGAGGTTGAGCACGGCCGCGGAGTGGGCGCGCAGCGAGGGCGCCCAGTGCAGCTGGTAGCTGGAGAGCTCGACGGCGAGCACGTCGTAGGGCTGGTCGCCCAGCACCACGTCGATGATCGGGGTGCCGATGTTGCCGACGGCGGCGGTGCGCAGCCCGGCGGCCTCCAGGATGGAGGCGAGCATCTGGACGGTGGTGGTCTTGCCGTTGGTGCCGGTGATCGCGAGCCACGGCGCGGAGGTCTCGTCGCGCAGCTGCCAGGCGATCTCGACGTCGCCGACGACCTCCACGCCCGCCGCGGCGGCTGCCGTGAAGAGCGGGCTGTCCGGCTTCCAGCCCGGCGAGGTGACGACCAGGTCGGTGCCCTCGGGCAGGGTGTCGGCGTCGGCGAGGCGGACGGCGATGCCCTGGGACCGCAGGCCGGCGGCGCGCTCGCGCAGCGCCGGGCTGTCGCCGCCGTCGACGACGGTCACGCTCGCGCCGAGGCCGGCCAGGGCGCGGGCGGCGCTGATGCCGCTCACGCCGAGGCCGGCGACGGTGATGTGCTTGCCGTTGAAGCTCGTGCGGCTCACTTGATGGCCAACCATCCGGCGTAGAAGATTCCGAGTCCGACGGCCACGCACAGGCCCTGGATGATCCAGAACCGGACCACCACAAGGACTTCGCTCCACCCCTTGAGTTCGAAGTGGTGCTGCAGCGGGGCCATGCGGAAGACGCGCTTTCCGGTGAGGCGGAAGGAGCCGACCTGGATGACCACGGACATGGTGATCAGCACGAACAGGCCGCCGAGGAGGGCGAGCAGCAGCTCGGTGCGGGAGCAGATCGCCAGTCCCGCCAGCGCGCCGCCGAGGGCGAGCGAGCCGGTGTCACCCATGAAGATCTTGGCGGGCGAGGTGTTCCACCACAGGAAGCCGAAGCAGGAGCCCATCAGGGCCGAGGCGACGACCGCCAGGTCGAGCGGGTCGCGCACCTCGTAGCAGGAGGCTCCGGCGGTCAGCTGGTTGGCGCAGGACTGGCCGTGCTGCCAGGTGCCGATGAAGACGTAGGCGCCGAAGACCATCACGGAGGCGCCGGTGGCGAGGCCGTCGAGGCCGTCGGTGAGGTTCACGCCGTTCGACATCGCGAGGATCATGAACAGCGCCCAGACCACGAAGATCACGGGGCCGACGGACCAGCCGAAGTCCTGGGTGAAGGACAGCCGCGTGGAGGCCGGGGTCTGGCCCCGGGTGTCGGCGAACTGCAGGGCGAGGACGGCGAAGGCGATGCCGACGATCAGCTGGCCGGCCATCTTCGCCTTGGCGCGCAGGCCCAGGCTCCGCTGCTTGACGATCTTGATGTAGTCGTCGAGGAAGCCGACCAGGCCCATGCCCGCGGTCAGGAACAGCACCAGCAGGCCCGACGTCGTCGGCTCCTTGCTGGTGATCACCTTCGTCACGGCGTACGCGATGAGCGTGGCCAGGATGAAGGCGATGCCGCCCATGGTGGGCGTGCCCTTCTTCCCGGCGTGGCCGCGGGGGCCGTCGTCGCGGATGAACTGGCCGTAGCCCTTGCGGGCCAGGAACTTGATCAGCAGCGGGGTGCCGATGAGGGTCAGGAACAGACCGATGACACCCGCGAAGAGGATCTGGTTCATCAGCCGGCGACCTCACCGTCGACCGCGAGCAGCGCTTCGGCCACCCGTTCCAGCCCCACCGACCTGGACGCCTTCACCAGTACGACGTCTCCCGTGCGCAGCTCGCTGCGCAACAGGTCGACCGCCGCCTGCGCGTCGGACACGTGCACCGACTCCTCACCCCACGAACCCTCGTTATAGGCGCCCATCCGCAGCCAGGCCGCTTCCCTGCCCCCGACTGCCACGAGCTTGCTGACGTTGAGCCGGACGGCGAGCCGCCCGACAGCGTCGTGCTCGGCGAGTGACTCGCCGCCGAGCTCGGCCATCTGACCGAGTACTGCCCACGTACGTCCGCCCCTAGCCCGTGCGGCTTCGCCCATCGCGGCCAGCGCGCGCAGCGCGGCTCGCATGGACTCGGGGTTCGCGTTGTAGGCGTCGTTGACGATCGTCACGCCGTCCGCGCGCTCGGTGACCTCCATCCGCCAGCGCGAGAGCTGGCCCGCACCGGAGAGCGCGTCGGCGATCCCGGACACAGGCATGCCCAGCTCATGGGCGACGGCGGCGGCGGCGAGCGCGTTCGACACGTGGTGCTCACCGTACAGCCGCATGGTCACGTCGGCGCACCCGGTGGGTGTGTGCAGCGTGAAGCGGGGCTGCCCGGTCGCGGTGAGGCGGACGTCCTCGGCGCGGATCTGCGCGTCGGGGGCCTCGCCGAACAGCACCGTACGGGCCTTGGTGCGGGCGCTCATGGCACGGACCAGCGGGTCGTCGGCGTTGAGCACCGCGATGCCGCCCTCGGCGGCGGCGGGCAGCGCCTCGACCAGTTCGCCCTTGGCCTGGGCGATCTGTTCCCGGCCCCCGAACTCGCCGATGTGCGCGGTGCCGACGTTGAGGACGACGCCGATGCGCGGCGGGGTGAGCTGGGCGAGGTAGCGGATGTGGCCGATGCCGCGGGCGCCCATCTCCAGGACGAGGTTGGCGGTGCCGGCGTCGGCGCGCAGCGCGGTCAGCGGCAGGCCGATCTCGTTGTTGAGGGAGCCGGGGGTCCACACCGTGGGGGCGATCCGCTGCAGGAGCTGGGCGATCAGGTCCTTGGTGCTGGTCTTGCCGGCCGAGCCGGTCAGGGCGACGACGGTGGTGCCCAGCCGCTCCACGACGGCCCGGGCGAGGGCGCCCAGGGCGCGCTCGACGTCGTCGACCACGATGGCGGGGACGCCCACGGGGCGGGCGGCCAGCACGGCTGCCGCGCCCGCCTCGACGGCGCGCTGCGCGTAGTCGTGGCCGTCGACGTGCTCGCCGGCGAAGGCGGCGAAGAGGCTGCCCGGCTTCACCTCACGGGAGTCGATGACGACGGGACCGGCGACGGTGGCCAGCGGGTCCGGTATGTCGTGCTGCTGCCCGCCGGTGATGGCGGCGATCTCGGCGAGGGACAGTGCGATCACCGGTGATCACCTCCTGCCGTTCGGGAGAGCTGCCGGGGGGAGGGTTGTACGCGCATGGCGGTCTGTCATCCCTGGTCGTTCCGGTGCTTGGTCGACGAACGCAGTCGCGTGTCGGCTTCGATCGCCTCGCGCAGCACCCGGCGGTCGTCGAAGGGGCGTACCACTCCGGCGATGTCCTGGCCCTGTTCGTGGCCCTTGCCCAGGACCAGGACGGTGTCGCCGGGTTCGGCGCGGGCGACGGCGGCGGCGATGGCCGCGGCGCGGTCCTCCAGCAGGAGGACGGTGCCGCGCTCGGCGGCGGGCACCTCGGCGGCGCCCGCGAGCATGGTGGCGAGGATCGCGAGGGGGTCCTCGGAGCGGGGGTTGTCGGAGGTCAGTACGGCCGTGTCGGCGCCACGGGCCAGCGCGGCGCCCATGGGGGCGCGCTTGGTCGCGTCGCGGTCGCCGCCGCAGCCGAGCACGGCGTGGATGCGGCCCGTGCCGACCTTGCGCAGGGCGCGGAGAACCGATTCGACGGCATCCGTCTTGTGCGCGTAGTCGACGACCGCGAGGTAGGGCTGGCCGGCGTCCACGCGCTCCAGGCGGCCGGGGACGCCGGGGACGGCCGCGACGCCGTCGGCGGCGGTCTGCGGGTCGGCGCCGGCGGCGACAAGCGCGACGATCGCGGCGAGCGCGTTGGCGACGTTGAACGGGCCGGCCAGCGGCGCCCTGGCGGTCACGGACCGGCCCTCGGGGCCCAGGACGGTGAAGGTCGAGTCGAACGGGCCGATCTCCACGTCGACCGCGCGCCAGTCGGCGTCCTCGCGGCCCTCGGCGGAGAAGGTGATCACCGGGACCTCGGACACGCCCTCGGCGAGGCGGCGCCCGTACTCGTCGTCGGCGTTGACCACGCCCACCCGGCTGCGCCGCTTGGTGAACAGCTCGGCCTTGGCGGCGAAGTAGTCCTCCATGCCCGTGTGGAACTCCATGTGCTCCGGGCTGAGGTTGTTGAAGACGGCGACGTCGAAGACGCAGCCGTCGACGCGGCCGAGCCGCAGGGCGTGGCTGGAGACCTCCATGGCCACCGAGCGCACGCCGCGCTCGCGCATGACGGCGAAGAGCGCCTGCAGGTCCGTGGCCTCGGGGGTGGTGCGCTCCGACTTGACGCGCTCGTCGCCGATGCGGGACTCCACGGTGCCGATCAGGCCCGTCGGGCCGCCGAGGGCCCGCAGCCCGCCCTCGATGAGGTAGGCGGTGGTGGTCTTGCCCGAGGTGCCGGTGATGCCGATCTGCAGCAGGTCCCCGCCGGGCTCGCCGTAGATCGTGGCGGCCAGGGCGCCCATCCGGGCGCGCGGGTCGTCGACGGTGAGCACCGGCAGACCCGTGGCGGCGGCGCGCTCTGCGCCCGCCGGGTCGGTCAGCACGGCGGCGGCGCCCAGGCCCGCGGCCTGGGCGGCGAAGTCCGCGCCGTGGAAGCGGGCGCCGGGCAGGGCGGCGTAGACGTCGCCCGGGCGCACGGCCCGCGAGTCGTGGGTGATGCCGGTGACCGCGACGGCCTCCGCGCCCCGCGGGACGGGGATGCCCAGCTGACCGGCCAGCTCCGCGACCGGCACGGGGCGGACCTGGGTGGGGCGGGGCGCTCCCGGGGCCATGGCGGGGGCGTCCTGGTGCGTGGTGTGGGACTGATCAGCGTGGGGCACGGCGGTGAGCGTACCGGGCGTACCCGCCTCGTCGCGAAGCGAGGGGCGCCCCGGGCCGCGGTTCCCCGGATCGGGAGTGATCGTCGTCACGGCTGCTGCTCGCCGGGGCCGGCTCACTGCGCGTCGTAGCTCACCGGCAGCCGGGGCGGCTGCGAGCCCGACGGCGGCACCTGGAGGGTCTTCAGGGCGAACTCCATGACCTGCTTGAAGACCGGGCCGCAGATCTGCCCGCCGAAGTAACTGCCCTTGGTGGGGTTCTGGATGGCGCAGTAGACGGTGAGCCGGGGCTGGTCGGCGGGGGCGAAGCCGGCGAAGGAGGCGGTGTAGCCGTGGTAGCGGCCGGTCAGCGGGTCCACCCGGTTGGACGTGCCGGTCTTACCGGCGACGCGGTAGCCGGGGATCTTGGCCTTGGTGCCGGTGCCCTCCTGGTCGTCGACCACCGACTCCAGCATCGTCGAGAGCTCCTTGGCGGTCTTCTCGCTGATCACGCGGGTGCGCGGCGGTGCCTGGGCGGGCTCGAACCGGCCGTCGGGGCCCTTGGCGCCGCGGACGAGCGAGGGCTGTACGCGCTCGCCGCCGCCGGCGATGGTGGAGTACACCGAGGCGGCCTGCACGGCGTTCAGGGACAGGCCCTGGCCGAAGGGGATGGTGTAGGGCCGGGAGGACTTCCAGTCCTTGGGCCCCGCGAGGATGCCGGGGGTCTCGCCGGGGAAGTTCAGGCCGGTGGGGCGGCCGATGCCGAACTTGCGGAGATAGGTGTAGAGGACCTGGTTGGCCTCCTCGCGGCTCTTGCCGAGCTGCTCGCTGGCCAGGATGGTGCCGATGTTGCTGGACTTGGCGAGGACTCCGTTGAGGGTCAGGTGCCAGGTGGGGTGGTCGATGTCGTCGGCGAAGGCCCGGTCGGCGCGCGGCAGCCGGTTGGGCACCTCCACGTGCGTGGCGGGCGTGGCGACGCCCTCCTCCAGGACCGCGGCCATGGTCATGACCTTGCTGACGCTGCCGGGTTCGTAGGCGTCCTGCAGCGCGGCGTTGCCCAGGGCGGCCCGGTCGGCCTTGTCGAGCTCGTTGGGGTTGTAGCCCGGGGCGTTGGCCATGGCCAGGATCTCGCCGGTGCGGGTGTCCTGGACGACGACGTAGCCGCGGTCGGCCTGCGAGTCCTTCACCTGGCGGGCGATGGCGCTCTGGGCGGCCCACTGGATGTCGCGGTCGATGGTCAGCTCGACGTCGGAGCCGGGCACGGCGGCCTGCTCCTTGACGTCCCCGGTGGGCACCTGGCGGCCGCCGGACTGGGCGTAGACGCGCCGGCCGTTCTTGCCGGCGAGGGTCTCGTTGAGCTGGGCCTCCAGGCCGCCGGCGCCCTGGCCGTCGCCGTTGACGAAGCCCAGCAGCCCGGCGGCGAGCTCGCCGTTGGGGTACACGCGCTTGCTGTGGGACTCACGGTTGACGCCCGCGAGGACGTTCGCGCCCTTGCCGCGGGCGGCCCGGTCGGCCTGCGCCTTCTTCAGCTCGGTGATCTTCTTCCAGACCTGGGGGCTCTGCCGCCGGGCGAGGACGACGTACTTCGACTTGGGGTTGGCGGTGAGCTTCTCCTCCAGCACGTCGGGCTCCTCGTGGAGCACGGGTGCCAGGAGCTCGGCGGCCAGCCGGGCGGCGCCCTCGGCCTTGATCCGCTCGGGGGTGAGCAGGTCGGGGGCGGCGGTGATGTCGTAGGCGTCGACGGTGGTGGCCAGGTCCACGCCGCCGCGGTCGGTGATGGAGCCGCGCTCGGCGGCCAGCGTGACGGGGATGTAGCGGTTGACGTTGGCCCGGGCGGCGTAGGCGTCGGCGTCGACGGCCTGCACCTGCAGCAGCCGCACGGTGAAGACGAGCAGGACGAGCGTGAGCCCGACCCCGATCATGCGCAGCCGGGGCCGGGGACTGCCCAGCCGCAGGGCCTGGGCCCCGGGACGGGGGCGGGCCGGTCGCGCGGCGGGGCGCGCGGGCCCGGGAACCGGGCGGCGGGGCTGCCTGGGCGCCGTCACGACCTCACCTACCTGACCTGTTGGAGGCTTCCCGCCGCGGTGGGCAGCGGGAGCGCCGGTTCGGGGAGCGCCGGCGCCGGGGCGTCGGCCGGGCCCGCGGGCCCCTCGTCACGCACGGCCGGGAGCCCGCCCGGGACGCGCACGGCCGGGTCCGGCCCGGTCGTCGGCCGGGCCGGCGGGGGCGGGACGGCCGGGGGCTGCTCGGCGGGGGGCGCCTCGGGGGCCTGGGGCAGGGGAGCGGGGGCGACGTAGGCCGCCGGGGTGGCGGAGTCCTCGGAGCCGGCGGGGGCCGGGGAGCCGCTGACGGTGCCGTCGGGGTTGAGGAAGGCGGGGCTGCCGCCGGGGACCATGCCCAGCTCGCGGGCGCGGCGCTCGAGCGCGTCGGGGGCGGCGAGCTGGTCGACCTCCTGCTGGAGGGCCTGCTGCTCGTCGGTGAGCTCGGTGGTCTTGCGCTGGAGCCGGCTGAGGTCGAAGGAGCCCTGGTTGAGGGAGGAGTTCAGCAGCAGCAGCGAGATGAGGCCGGAGCCGAGCAGCACGACGACCAGGAGGACGAAGGGGGTGCGCTTGGCTCCGACGGCGCCGACCGGCAGCAGCCGGCCCAGGCGGGCGCCCCGGCGGGCGGCCGGGGTCACGGGATGTCCTCGCGGATGCGCTCGGCGCCGCGCAGCCGGGCGGGGGCGGCCCGCCGGTTCTCGGCGATCTCCTCCTCGGTGGGCAGCTCGGCGCCGCGCGTGAGCAGCTTCAGCCGGGGCTGGTAGCGCTCGGGCACGACCGGCAGCCCGGGCGGCGCGGTGGTGGCGGCGCCCGCCGCGAAGACGCCCTTGACGATGCGGTCCTCCAGCGACTGGTACGACAGCACGGCGATCCGGCCGCCGACCGCGAGCGCGGCGACGGCGGCGGGGATGGCCGCCTCCACGCTGGCCAGCTCGGCGTTGACCTCGATGCGCAGCGCCTGAAAGGTGCGCTTGGCGGGGTTGCCGCCGGTGCGCTTGGCGGCCTGCGGCAGGGCGTCGCGGATGAGCTCGACGAGGCGGGCGCTGTTGGAGAAGGGCTCCTTCGCGCGCTCGCGGACGATGGCGGAGACGATCCGCTTGGCCTGCTTCTCCTCGCCGTACGCGCGCAGGATGCGCACCAGCTCGCCGGGCGGATAGGTGTTGAGGACCTCGGCGGCGCTGATTCCGCTCGTCTGGTCCATCCGCATGTCCAGCGGCGCGTCCTGCGCGTAGGCGAAGCCGCGGTCGGCCTCGTCGAGCTGCATGGAGGAGACGCCGAGGTCGAAGAGAACACCCTGGACGCGGGGGATGCCGAGCCGCTTCAGCACGTCGGGCAGCTCGTGGTAGACGGCGCGCACCAGCGTGGCGCGGTCGCCGAAGGGGGCCAGGCGCTCACCGGCGAGCGCCAGGGCCGTGGGGTCGCGGTCGAGGGCGACGAGCCGGGCCTCCGGGAAGCGGGTGAGCAGCGCCTCGCTGTGGCCGCCGGCGCCGAGCGTGCAGTCGACGACGACCGCCCCGGGCTCGGTGAGGGCGGGGGCGAGCATGTCCAGGCAGCGCTGGAGCATGACGGGGACGTGTCGCGCGTTGCTGCTCATGCGCCCTTCTGAGAAGTACGGGGAGGCGCGGGGCGCACGCACCGCCGGGTCCCCGCCCGCTCGAAGGGGAAGCGGCCGTTCTGACGCCGGGGAAGTGCCGTCAGGGCGACCGGGAGCGGGAGGAGGCCGAGGGGTACGTACGCACCGCGCGCACGTGGTGATTCTTCGGATCCAAGGGGAGCGTCACGCCTCCCACTTCGCGCCACTTTAGTCCACTCGTCCCCTCGGTCAACCAACTGGCCAGCGCGTCACTCCGCGCGTGCGTCGCGGCCGGGCGCCGACTACCTTCATCCGTATGTCGATATCCGCGTCTCAGCCGCAAGAGCCCAGCTCCGGCACCGGCCCCGCCGCCAGGACGGTCACCGACCGCCTCGTGGAGGCCAACGCGAAGTACGCCGCCGCGTTCACCGACCCGGGCATGGACGCCCGCCCCGTCCTGAAAGTCGCGGTCGTCGCCTGCATGGACGCCCGCATCGACCTGCACGCCGCGCTGGGCCTGGAGCTCGGCGACTGCCACACCATCCGCAACGCGGGCGGTGTGGTCACCGACGACATCATCCGCTCCCTCACCATCAGCCAGCGGGCCCTGGGCACCCGCTCCGTCGTGCTGATCCACCACACCGGCTGTGGCCTGCTCAACCTCACCGAGGACTTCCGGCACGAGATCGAGGCGGAGGTCGGACAGCGGCCCCCGTGGGCGGTGGAGGCGTTCAAGGACCTCGACCAGGACGTGCGCCAGTCCATGCAGCGCGTGCGCACCTCGCCCTTCCTGCCCCACCGCGACGATGTGCGCGGCTTCGTCTTCGACGTCTCGACGGGTCTGCTGAGGGAGATCGACCCGCGGCCCTGACCGGGATCCGACGAGTTATCCACAGGCGGTGACGGGACACCGCGCGGGCGGCAAGAATGCCTAGGGGCGCCGCCTCCGCGACATACGCGGGCGCTGTGTCCACGCTGCGGGGTGGGCCGGTCCGTACCGTCGGGCCACGGCCCTGGGACGGGCCGAGGAGGGCCGGGTGACGACCTATGACGATCGAGCGAGCCTGAGCGATCTGACCACGACGGCGGAGCGTGTCCGCAGGTCGGTGGAGGGTGTGATCGAGGGCAAGCCGGAGGTCGTACGGCTCTCGCTGACCGTACTGCTCGCCGAGGGGCATCTGCTGATCGAGGACGTGCCGGGGGTGGGCAAGACCATGCTCGCCAAGGCCCTGGCCCGGTCCGTCGACTGCTCGGTGCGGCGCATCCAGTTCACACCGGACCTGCTGCCGTCCGACATCACCGGCGTGAGCGTCTACGACCAGCAGCGCCGTGACTTCGAGTTCAAGCCGGGGGCGATCTTCGCGCAGATCGTGATCGGTGACGAGATCAACCGCGCCTCGCCCAAGACCCAGTCGGCGCTGCTGGAGTCGATGGAGGAGCGCCAGGTCACCATCGACGGGCACACCTACGAGCTGCCGAGCCCGTTCATGGTGGTGGCCACGCAGAACCCGGTCGAGATGGAGGGCACGTATCCGCTGCCCGAGGCGCAGCGCGACCGCTTCATGGCCCGTGTGTCCATCGGCTATCCCAGCCCGGAGGCCGAGCTGCGGATGCTGGACGTGCACGGGGGCCCCTCCCCGCTGGAGGACCTGCAGCCCGTCGCGCACGCGCACGAGATCGTCAAGCTGGTGGACGCGGTCCGCACGGTCCACGTCGCCGAGTCGGTGCGGCGCTACGCGGTCGACCTGGTCGGCGCGACCCGCAGCCACCCCGAACTCAGACTCGGCGCGTCGCCGCGGGCGACGCTGCACCTGCTGCGGGCGGCGAAGGCCGCGGCGGCGCTGGCCGGGCGCGACTTCGCCCTGCCGGACGACGTGCGGGCGCTGGCGGTGCCGGTCCTCGCGCACCGGCTGCTGCCGACCGCGCAGGCCCAGCTCGGCCGCCGCACGGCCGAGCAGGTCGTCCTGGACATCCTGCAGCGCACTCCGGTGCCCGACCCGTTCGGCCAGCGGCCGCCGGGCGCCCGGCGGCTGTGATGCGGCGGCCGGCGGGCGCGCGGGACGCGGCGGGCGGGGCCGGGGGCGGCCTGGGGGCGGCGCTGGGCGGGCTGACCACCCGGGGCCGCTCGTTCCTGGCGGCCGGGGTGGCCGCGGCCGGGTGTTCGTACGTCCTGGGCCAGGAGGACCTGCTGCGGGTGGGGCTGCTGCTGGCCGTGCTGCCCCTGGTGTGCGTGATCGTGCTGCACCGCACCCGCCACCGGGTCACCGGCAGCAGGCGGCTCACGCCGGCGCGGGTGACCGCCTCGGCGGAGGCCCGGGTGGGGCTGCGCGTCGACAATGTCTCGCGGCTGCCCACGGGCGTGCTGATGCTCCAGGACCGGGTGCCCTACGTGCTGGGGCCGCGCCCGCGCTTCGTCCTGGCCCGCATGGAGCCGGGCGGGCGGCGCGAGGTGTCCTACCGGGTCCGCTCGGATCTGCGCGGCCGCTATCCGCTGGGCCCGCTGGAGCTGCGGCTGGCGGACCCGTTCGGGATGTGCGAGCTGACCCGGGGGTTCGGGGCCTACGACACGCTGACGGTCGTGCCGCGCGTCGAGGCGCTGCCGCCGGTGCGGCTGGGCGGTCCGGGCACGGGCTACGGCGACGGACACCACCGCGCGCTCGCCCTGGCCGGCGAGGACGACATCATTCCCCGTGGCTACCGGCACGGCGACGATCTGCGCCGGGTGCACTGGCGCTCCACCGCCCGCCACGGCGAGCTGATGGTGCGCCGCGAGGAGCAGCCGCAGCGGGCCCCGTGCACGGTGCTGCTGGACACCCGCGCCATCGCCTACGCCGGGGCGGGGCCGCACTCGCCCTTCGAGTGGGCGGTGGCGGGGGCGGCCTCCGCCGCGGTGCACCTGCTGGAGCGGGGCCTGGCGGTGCGGCTGCTGACCGACACGGGCAGCTCGGTGCCGGGGCCGCAGGGCACGGGCGGCGCGGGCTCCCCGCACGGCTCGGCGGACGTCGCCGGGCTGGTGCTGGATGCCCTCGCCGTGCTGGAGCACTCCGAGGGCACCAGCCTCTCCCCCGCCCACGACGCGCTGCGCGGCGGCGGGGCGGGGCTGCTGGTGGCGTTCTTCGGTGAGCTGGACGAGCAGCAGACGGTGATCGCCGCGCGGATGCGACAGCGCGGCGGCACGGCGGTGGCCTTCGTCCTGGACGGCGCCTGCTGGGCGGGCGCCCCGCCGGGCGCGGACCGGCGGGGCGCGGAGCAGCGGCTGCGCCTGCTGCGCGAAGCGGGGTGGACGGCGCTGGCGGTCTCCCCGGGCGCGACGCTGAGCGACCTGTGGCGGCTCGCGGGCGCGCCGGACGGCCGGGCGGAGGCGCGCCCGGGCGGCGTGGCGGGGGGCCGGTCATGAACGGGTCGGTGCGTGCGGCGGTGTGCGCGGCGGTGGCGACGCTCGCGGCGTCCAGCACGATGCTGCCCCTGATCGACCGGTCCGCGTGGCTGCTGCAGGCCGCCCTGTTGCTGACCGTCCAGACAGCGGTCGGCGTGGTGGCCCGCCAGGTGCCGCTGCCGAGGTGGCTGACGGTCGCGGTGCAGGCGCTGACCGGGCTGCTGCTGCTCACCGTGGTCTTCGCCCGGTCGCAGGCGGTGGGTGGGCTGCTGCCGGGCCCCGACGTCTTCCAGGAGTTCGGCCAGCTGCTGCGGGAGGGCGCGGAGGACGTCGGGCGGTACGCGATCCCGGCGCCGGCGACGCTGGCCATCAGACTGCTGCTGGTCGGCGGGGTGCTGATCGTGGGCCTGGCGGTGGACGCGGTAGCGGTCACGTTCCGCAGCGCGGCGCCGGCGGGCCTGCCGCTGCTCGCGCTGTACTCGGTCGGAGCCGGGCTGGCCAAGGGCGGCTCCGGCTGGCCGTGGTTCCTGGCGGCCGCGGGCGGCTATCTGCTGCTGCTCCTGGCCGAGAGCCGCGAGCGGCTCTCGCGGTGGGGCCGGGTCTTCGGCGGCCCGGGGCCCTCGCCCGCCGGCTCCGGCTCCCCGGGGCCGCCTGCCGACGGGCCGGGGCACGCCGTGAGCCCGGTGCGCACGGGGCGGCGGATCGGTGCGCTCGCGCTCGGGCTCGCCCTGGCGATACCGGCCGTGCTGCCGTCCGTCGGCGGCGGGCTGCTGCAGCCGCGCGGCAGGGCCGCGGGCTCCGGCGACGGGGGCACCATCTCCGCCGTCAATCCGCTGGTCTCGCTGCAGAACAACCTCAACCAGCCGGAGAACCGCGAGGTGATGCGCTACCGCACCTCCACGGCCTCCACCGAGGACCTGTATCTGCGCATCGTCGCGCTCGACGCATTCGACGGTTCGTCATGGCGCGCCTCCGAGCGGCGCATCACCGGTGTGCCCGACCCGCTGCCTTTCCCGGCGGGGCTGGCTCCCGGGGTCCGCACCACCGAGGTGTCCACTTCGGTCTCGGCCGCCGAGGGCTACGGCCAGAACTACCTGCCCCTGCCCTACCCGGCGGAGCGAGTCCAGGTCGGCGGGCAGTGGCGGTACGAGCCGGAGGGCCGGACGCTGGTCGGCGACCATGGGCAGACCACCCGTGGCGTCCGCTATCAGGTCTCCAGCCTGCTGGTGGAGCCGACCGCGGCCCAGCTCGCGGCGGCTCCCGCGCCCCCGCAGCAGCTGCTGCGCGAGTACACCAAGGTGCCGCAGTCGCTGCCGAAGGTGGTGTCGTCGACGGCCCGGAAGGTGACCGCCGGTGCGGCGAACGCCTATCAGCAGGCGGTCAGGCTCCAGGACTGGTTCTCCGTGGGCGGCGGATTCCAGTACGACACCGAGGTGCGGTCGGGCAGCGGCAGCGACGCCATAACGCGCTTCCTGGAGGAGAAGAAGGGCTTCTGCGTCCACTTCTCCTTCTCCATGGCAGCCATGGCCCGGACGCTGGGCATCCCCGCGCGGGTGGCTGTCGGCTTCACACCGGGCACTCCCCAGACGGACGGTTCGGTCTCGGTCGGTTCCAAGGACGCGCACGCCTGGCCCGAGCTGTATTTCGAGGGCGCCGGGTGGACCCGCTTCGAGCCGACGCCGAGCCGCGGCACGCCGCCGGAGTACACGGTCTCGCAGTCCCCCGCCGCCCCCGACCCCGCCGAGCCCGCGCCGCTGCCCCGCCGCTCCGCCGCGCCGGCGCCGGCCCCTTCGGCGGACGCGGGCTGTCCCCCGCGGCTGGAGAAGGACGGCGACTGCCCGGGGGCGGTGCGGGAGGCGATCACCGTCGACAGCGGCGGTGGGCCCTCCTGGCGCACACCGGCCGGTGTGGCGCTGGCGGTGCTGGTCGCGCTGGTCCTGCCCGTGCTGCCGCTGCTGTGGCGCACGCGGGTACGGGCCCGGCGCCTGCGCGGCGGGGGCGACCCCCGGGCGGGCACGCTGGCCGCCTGGCGCGAGCTGACCGACTCCGCGTGGGACTACGGCATTCCGCCCGACGAGTCCCTGACGCCCAGGGCGGCGGCCGAGCGGATCGTGGCAAGCGCCGCGCTGGATGCCGCGGCGACCGGGGCCGCGGGCCGGCTGGCGACGGCGGTCGAGCAGGTGCTGTACGCCCCTTCGCCGCGGCCGGCGGCCGAACCGGCCGCGGACGTCGAAGCGGTCAGGGCCGGCCTGCGGGCCTCGGCGAACCGCCGCACGCGCCTGCGCGCCCTGCTGGCCCCCCGCTCGGCCGCCCGCCTCGCCTGGGGCGCGTCACACCGCTGGTCGCAGGCGGCCGCACGACTACGGACCGCGCTGCGGCGCCGCGGATCCCGTGACGGACATCCCCGCCCACCGGGGGCGGGCGATCCGGCCCGCCCCTGCGATGGCGAGGCGTCCAGCCGGTCCGGACGGCGGGAAACGGTGAAGGTGAAGGGGCGGTGAAGGGCGGGGCCCCGGAGCGGCATACGCCTGGGGGCCAGGACCGTTCGGTCCTGGCCCCCAGGCCATGCTGAAAGAGGATCGCCGGGCTCAGTGGCCCTGTTCGTCACGGCGGCGCTGCCACCGCTGCTCGATCCGGTCCATCATGCCGCGCCGGCGGCCGGCCGGCCGCCGGGGCATTCCCGCAGGAGCGGCACCCCGCTGAGCACCCGGCCGGGGAGCCTTCCGCCACCCCGTCACCGCGAGCACGGCGCAGGCCAGCATGACGAGGAAGCCCACGACGCTGATCCAGATCCGCTGGGCGACCATTCCGGCCATGAGGAGCGCGATGCCCACCAGAAAACCCGCGACCGCCTGGTAGACCCGTCGCCGGGTGTACGTACGCAGGCCGCTGCCCTCGAGCGCTGTCGCGAACTTGGGATCTTCGGCGTACAGCGCTCGCTCCATCTGCTCGAGCATGCGCTGCTCGTGCTCCGAGAGCGGCACGGAGTCCTCCTACTCGTCGGTCGCGGGGGGCGACCGGGTGCGACCCTTTCAGGATAGGCAGGGAATCGCCCCCGTGAAACCCGCCCCTCTGCGCCAAATCGGCCACCGGCCCCGGTGTGGCGATCGATGCCCTCGGGACGTACATTCCCTGCTCGCCGATCCGCCATGCCGGACGGTGTCCCCCGATCATACGGGGCGAACGGGCCGACCGGGTGGCCCGCGTCCGATGCGCGGATTCAGCCGCGCTCGGCCAGGACGTGCAGCTGAGTGGCCACCGAGTGGAAGGCCGGCAGCTCGGCCGCCGCGGCCTCCAGCCGGAGGAGCGCGTCGAGGGCTCCGGGCTCGGCGTCGACGAGGACACCGGGCACCAAGTCGGCGAAGACGCGCACGCCGTGCACCGCCGAGACCTCCAGGCCCGCGTCGCCCGCGAGCGCGGTGAGCTGGTCGGCGGTGAACCGGCGGGTGACCGGGTCGCCGGCGCCCCAGTGCCCGGCGGGGTCGGCGAGGGCCTGGCGGGCCTCGGTGAAGTGCCCGGCGAGCGCGCGGGCGAGCACGGCGCCGCCGAGGCCGGCGGCGAGCATGCTGAGCGTGCCGGACGGGCGGAGCGCGGCGGCGGCGTTGCGGACGCTCTCCGCGGGGTCCTCCACGTACTCCAGCACGCCGTGGCACAGCACGAGGTCGTAGCCGCCGCGCTCGACGACGTCGAACAGGCCGTGGGCGTCGCCCTGGACACCGCGGACGAGGTCGGCGACACCGGCCTCGGCGGCCCGCCGCTCCAGCGCGAACAGCGCGTTGGGGCTGGGGTCGACGACGGTGACGCGGTGGCCGAGCCGGGCCAGCGGCACGGCGAACTTGCCCGAGCCGCCGCCGGTGTCCAGGACCTCCAGGGCGTCCCGGCCCGCGGCCTTGACCCTGCGGTCGAGGGCGTCCCGCAGGACCTCCCAGACCACGGCGGTACGGAGGGACGCCCGGGGGCGCAGGGGGTCTGACACGGCGGGTGACTCCTCGGCGACGGCGGATGACCGGCGGACGACTGCCGTCGGCGGCCCCCAGCCTAATGGCCCCCGCCACGCCGTCCCGCACCCCGGCCGCGTCGCCCGCGCGCCGCCTCAGCCCGCCCGGCCGTACCGCGCCAACGGCTGCCGGGGCAGGCCCACCTGGAGCACCGGCATCCGCTCGACCAGGCGCAGGAAGGCGTAGGCGTCCCGCAGCAGATCGTCGGCGTCCCGGCGGCTCGCGGCCGACCGTATGCCCGCCTCGGCCCGCGCCCGGCGCCCGGCGCCGGAGGCGAACAGCGCGCTCCACTCGGCCAGTTCGGGAGCGGCCTCCGGCAGGACGTCCCAGACGCTGCGGATGCGGCGGCGCCCGCGCGCGGACGTCTCGGGGCGGCCCCGGGCGGCGAGCACGGCGGCGGCGGTGCGCAGGGCGGCGAGGTGTGCGGTGGCGTATCGCTCGTGGGGCGCGTCCAGCGCGGCGGCCTCCGTCAGGCCCCGGCGGGCCTGGGCGAGCAGGTCGAGGGCCGCGCGCGGGGCCTCGGCAGGGCGCGCGGGGGGCGGCTCGGCCGCCCCCGGGGTCAGGGGGGCCGCAAGGGAGGGGTGGACGTCGCTCACGCGGGCTGCCATGACGAACCTCCTTCGTCGGGGCGGCGATCCGCACGGTGACGGAGCCGCCGTATGGGGCCATCGTGGGGCACACCACTGACAATCGGCCCTGACCTGCGCGAACGGCCTTGGTGAAGTGTTGGGTTGACGGGCCGGGGGACCGCCACGCCATACTTTTTGGACTGACCGGTCAGTTCAAGATCGTTGGAGGTGGCGTGGACGGCACCCCGCACGGAGCCGCGATCACGGCCGAGTCCCTCGCGGTGAAGGGGCCGCGCGGCTGGGCCTTCCGCGATGTGGACATCTGCGCTCCGCCCGGCTCGCTCGTCGCCCTAGAAGGGCCCTCCGGCTCCGGCCGTACCTGTCTGCTGCTCACCCTCACCGGACGTATGCGCCCCACCTCCGGCCGGGCCGAGGTCGCCGGCCTGCCGCTGCCCGGGAAGATGGCGGCCGTCCGGCGGGTGAGCGCGCTCGCCCACGTCCCTGGCGTCGCCGAACTCGACGCCGCCCTCACCATCGCCGAGCACCTTCGCGAACGCGGGCTGCTGGAGCGCCGGTTCGCAGGCCCGCCGCTCACCCTGCTGCGGCCGCGCGCCGGGCGCGAGGCCGCCCGGGCCCGTACCGACGCCGCCCTCGCGGCCGCCGGGCTCGACGTGGACGCGCTGCCCAAGGGGGCGACCACGGCGGTACGGGAGCTGGAGCGCCTCGACGCCCTGCGGCTGTCGCTGGCCCTGGCGCTCATCGGCCGGCCGCGGCTGATCGCCGTGGACGACACCGACCTCAAGCTCCTGGACGCGGAGCGCGAGCAGGCGTGGGCACTGCTGCGCTCGCTCGCCGAAGCGGGCACGAGCGTGCTGGCGGTCTGCAGCCAGGCGCCCCCGGGCGCCCTCGTCGTGCCGACCGCCCCGGACACACAGCGGCCCGCGTCCCGTACGACCTCCGCCCACGCGAGGACCGGCCACGGCAGGAAGGGAGCAACGGGTGCGCTCACCGAAACTGGCCGCGCTTGAACTGAGGCGCTTCGGCAGGGGCCGGCTGCCCCGCGCCGCCCTCGTCGCGCTCCTCCTGCTGCCGTTGCTCTACGGCGCCCTGTACCTGTGGTCCTTCTGGGACCCCTACGGGCGGCTCGACAAGGTGCCGGTGGCACTGGTCGATTCCGACCGCGGCACGACCGTGGACGGCGAGAAGCTGACCGCCGGGAAGACCATCGCCGAGGGTCTGCGCGGCAGCAAGTCCTTCGACTGGCACGAGACGAGCGCCGACGAGGCGCGCAAAGGCGTCGAGAAGGGCCGGTATTACCTGTCGCTGACCATTCCCGCCGACTTCAGCGAAAAGGTCGCCTCCAGCTCCGGCGGCACACCGACGACCGGCGCGCTCCAGGTCCGTACGAACGACGCCAACAACTACATCGTCGGCCAGATATCCCGCACGGTCTTCTCCGAAGTCCGCGCCACCGCCTCCCGCAAGACCTCGCGCTCCTTCTACGACAAGATCTTCGTCTCCTTCTCCGGCCTCCACGACAAGACGGCCGAGGCGGCACAGGGCGCCGACCGGCTGGGCGAGGGCCTCGGCACGGCGCGCAAGGGGGCCGGGGACCTCAAGGACGGCCTGGCGCGGGCCCAGCGCGGCAGCGGCGACCTCGAAGCCGGCGTGGACACACTGCACACGGGCGCGGGAACCCTGGACGAGGCGTCCCGGGAACTGGCCACCGGGGCGCGGAAGGTCGCGGCCGGCACCCGGCAGCTGGCCGAGAAGGTGAACGGCGTGGCCGGCCGTGAAGGGGCCTTCGTCAAGGAGCACGCCCAGGACATCGGCAAGGCCGCCCGCCTCGTCGCCCGGGAGGCGAAGACGCTCCGCGAGCACCTGGGCGACCTGCCCTCCCCCGCCGTCACCGGAGCGCTGGCCGAGAGCAGCCGCAAGAGCGCGGACGCCCTCTCCACGGCGTACGAGCAGCAGTGCGCGACGCGTCCTGCCGACCACTGCCCCGCCCTGAAGAAGGCCGTCTTCGCCGCCCGGCAGTCGGCCGCCGGCGCCGCGAAGCTCGACGCCCTCGTCCGCGACGAGAACGGCGAACTCGGCCGGCTCCCCGGCCGGCTGGAGACCCTGCGCGCCTACGCCCAGCGGCTGGCCGACGAGGCCCCGCACCTGGCGCGGGACATCGACAGCGCCGTACGGAAGGTGGCCGCCCTCGACGACGGCGCCCAGAAGGTGGCCGAGGGGGCCGGCCGGCTCCACACCGGGGCCGGCCGGCTGCACAGCGGACTCGGCACGGCCAAGGAGGGCGCCGCCGGCCTCGGCGGCGGCCTCGGCAAGCTGCGCGAGGGCGCCGAGACGCTCCAGGGCGGCATGTTCAAGCTCTCCGACGGCTCCGCCGAGCTCGCCGGCGGGCTGCGAGAGGGCGCCGCCCGGATCCCCGACTACGACAAGAAGGACCGCGACGCCCGCACCGACGTGATGGCCGATCCGGTCCGGCTCGCCTCCCAGGCGATACACAAGGCGCCCAACTACGGCACCGGCTTCGCCCCGTACTTCATCCCGCTGTCCCTGTGGGTGGGGGCCATGGTCGCCTACATGCTCATCCAGCCCCTCAACCGCCGGGCGCTGGCCACCGGCGCCTCCCCGTGGCGGATCGCGCTGGCGGGCTGGCTGCCGGTCGTCGCCGTCGGCACGGTCCAGGCCGGTGCGCTGCTGGCCGTACTGCACTGGGGGCTGGGCCTGCAGATGGCGCGCGCGGCGGGCACGGCCGGCTTCCTCGTCCTGGTCGCCGCCTGCTTCGCGGCCGTCGTGCAGTGGCTGGGCGCCCGCTTCGGACCGGCCGGCCGCATCCTCGTACTGGCGCTACTGATGCTCCAGCTGACCTCGGCGGGCGGCACGTATCCCGTGCAGACCAGCCCCGGGTTCTTCAACGCCATCCACCCCTTCCTGCCGATGAGTTACGTCGTCGAGGGGCTGCGCCACCTGATCACCGGCGGCGGGACGACGCCCGTGTGGCAGGCGTGCGGCGTGCTGGCCGCGTTCACGGTGTGCGCGCTGGCGCTGACCGCCGTCTCGGCACGCGGCAAACAGGTCTGGTCGGTGAAACGCCTGCACCCGGAACTGACTCTGTGAGCGCGGACACTGCGAGTACAGGGAGAATCACTCTCATGGACAGCAGCAGTACGCGCCGCCAGAACACCCGGCGGAAGCTCTTCGAGGCGGCGGTCACCCTCATCGCCGAGCAGGGGTTCTCCTCCACCACCGTGGACGAGATCGCCGAGCGGGCCGGGGTGGCCAAGGGCACGGTCTACTACAACTTCGCCAGCAAGACCATGCTCTTCGAGGAGCTGCTGCGGCACGGCATCGAGCTGCTGACGGACTCGCTGCAGGCCGCCGCGGACGAGACGGCCGACCGCGGGGGCAGCCGCGTGGACGCCCTCGACGCGATGATCCGGGCGGGCCTGGACTTCATCACGCGCTATCCCTCGCTCACCCAGCTGTACGTGGCCGAGCTGTGGCGCACCAACCGGGCCTGGCAGTCGACGCTGATGCAGGTGCGGCAGAAGGCGATCGCCGTGATCGAGTCCGTCCTGCGGGAGGCGGTCACGACCGGCGAGCTGAGCGAGGACATCGACGTGCCGCTGACGGCGTCCGCGCTCTTCGGCATGGTGCTGGTGGCGGCACTGGACTGGCAGTCGTTCCAGCCGGAGCGGTCGATCGACGAGGTGCACTCGGCGCTGTCCCGGCTGTTGCAGGGGCGGGTGAGCGGCGGCAGCCGCCCCTAGCGGCGGGGCGGGTACGTCCGCTGTTCCGGTGGGGGCCGATCCCCCTCGGCGCCACACCGGAACAGCGTTCCCCCGTACTCCCCCGAGCCCCCCGTGGGAGCCCCCGTGCCCCCCGGTAGCGGCAGGGCCGCCGTGCCGTTCCGCCGCCCCGTGTCGGCGGTGCGGTCACCGGCGTCCCCTCCGTGGGCACCACTCTGTCCTTTGGGCCGGTGCCGCCCCATCCGCGCACCTACTCATCTCGGCTTCTGAGTACGCGTACTCAGACGTGAGCACCCGGCACCAGCGGAGGGACCCGGCGCCCGGTCCCGGGTTGTCGGTGGGGCCGGATAAAGTCGGGCGCATGGCACGGATTGCGGTGATCGGCGCCGGGATGGGCGCGATGGCAGCCGCTGCCCGGCTGGCCGTCGCGGGCCACCGGGTGGCGGTGTACGAGCGCGGGGAGACATACGGCGGCGGCGTCGGCCGGCTCGCGCGGGACGGCTTCGTCTTCGACACGGGGCCGGGCCTGCTGCACCTGCCCGCCGTCTACCGCGACCTGTTCGTCAAGACCGGCAAGGAGTCGCTGGAGCAGTGCCTTGGGCTCTCCCAGGTCGACCCGGCGAGCCGGCATCTCTTCGCGGACGGCACGGACTTCCGCCTGCCCAACGCCTCGCGGGCCGGCGTCGTGGCGGCGCTGGACGGCGCGCTGGGCGCCGGCGCGGGCGAGCGGTGGAGCGATCTGATCAACCGGGCCCGCGAGGTGTGGGACGCGACGCGGCGCCCGCTGCTGGAGGAGCCGCTGCGCGAGGAGCGCGTCCAGGCTTTGGGGCATGACCCCTATCCGGCGGTGCGGAGGCGCTCGCTGTTCCGGCGCGGGGGGCCGGTGACGCTGGCGTCGGTGGCCTCCCGGGAGCTGACGGACCCGCGCCTGGTGTCCCTTCTGGAGAGCCACGCCCTGGCGTACGGGCTCGACCCGCGCCGCGCCCCCGGGAGCGCGGCGGTGCTGCCGTACATGGAGCAGACCTTCGGCAGTTGGTATGTGAGCGGCGGTATGCGAGGGCTCGCGGACGCGCTGTACGAGCGGTGCGTGGCGCGGCGGGTGGAGTTCTTCTTCGGTGCCGGGGTGACCGCCCTGGTGGAGAAGGACGGGCGCGCGGCCGGGGTGCGGCTGGCCGACGGAAGCGTCGCCGAGGCCGACATGGTGGTGGCCGGCGTCTCCCCCGGACAGCTCGGGGCGATCGCGCCGGGCGCGGACGGCCGCGCCGCACCCGTGCCGGCCGGCAGGTTCCATGTCTTCCTGGCGCTCGCCGGGGCCCGGCCCGAGGACACGGCGCACCGCACGGTGGTCCACGGGGGCGACCGCACGGCCGAGTTGGACGCCGTGTTCGGCCCGGACCCGGCCGGCGCCGGGCCGTACGGGCCGACGGTCACCGTGCTGCGGCCGGACGACCCCGCGACCCGCCCTGACGCGGAGCATGAGGCCGTCACGCTCACCGCCACGGTCGCGCCGCACGGGCGCGTCGACTGGAGCGACAAGGCGACGGCAGCGGCGTTCGCGGACCGGCTGATGGACGCCGCCGAGGCGGCCGTACCGGGGCTGCGGGAGCGGCTGTTGTGGCGGGAGGTGCGCACTCCGGCCGATACGGAGGCGGCGACCGGCGCCGAGGGCGGCGGTGTGCCCGCTCCTGTCCTGGCCGGTGGCGAGGGCGCGTTCCTGCGCCCCGGCAACGCCACGGCTGTGCCCGGGCTCTACCGCGCGGGTGGCTTCGCCCATCCCGGCGGGGGACTGGCCCACGCCGGGATGTCGGGGGCGCTGGTCGCGGGCCTGATCGTGGACGGGGCCGACTGGCGCGGCTCGCGATGAGCCCGGCAGCCGGCCGGCGGCGTCAGTAGCGGTAGCGCTGCTCGTCGTAGCCCTGGCCGGGCTGCTGCGGCGGGTAGGGCTGCTGGCCGGGCTGGGGCTCGGTGGCCGGCGGCACCGCGAGGTCCGCGATCTCGTTGTCCCGCTGCTGGGGCACCCACACGCCGCCGGGCGGGGTGTCGATGTCGTACTGCGGGGGCGCGTACGCCTCGGCGGGGTAGCCGCCCGTGCCGTACTGCTGCTGCGGATAGGGCTGCTGCTGGCCGTAGCCGTCGTACTGCTCGTAGGACGGCGGCCGGTTGCCGATGTACGGGTCGGAGTAGGACGCGTACTGCTGTCCCTGGCCGTAGTCGAACTGGCCGGCGTAGCCGCCCTGGGCGGGCGCCGCGGCCGGCTCCGCGTTCTGCGTGTCCCCGCCATACGTGTCGTACTGAGCCGTGGGATAGCCGGCCGTGTCGTAGCCCGCGGCCGGAGGGTGCTCCGCGGTCGGCTGCTGGGGGACGTTGGGCATGAGTTCCGTCACCGCGCTGTCCACGCTGGGGACGGCCGCGAGCGCGTCCGGTCCGGAAGCGGGCAGCGTCATGTCGGAGACGGGGGCCGGCGGCGGGGTCGCGGGGCGCTCGGCCTTGCGGCGGCGTCCGGCCCGCGCCGTCCCTGCCCGGCTCTCGCTCCTGCTCGCGCCGGCGCCGCGGCCCTTGGCGGGGGAGCCCTCCTCCTCGTCGGTGCGGCGGATGGCCCAGCCCCGGGAGAAGCCCCGGCGGAAGGAGAGCGTGACGAAGGTCTGGCCCACGGCGAAGGCGACGGCGCCCACGACGATGACGGCCACGGAGGGAATGACCACGCCCACGACGACGCCGAGGAAGCCGACGAAGGCGAGGAGCCGCCAGCGCAGCCGCGCCTTGTACTGCAGCAGCACCTCGCCGAGCAGCCAGAGCGCGACGACCCCGAACGCGATGTAGAGGACCGTCCAGCCCATTAGCGCCCCTCTCGTCCGGCCGCCGTCGCCGGCCGGCCGTCAGGACCGCTGGTGCAGTCCCAGATTCTCGTAGATCTCCAACGTGGCCGTGGAGTGGTTCAGGGTAATGAAGTGCAACCCGGGAATCTCCTCGGCCATCAACCGGGCACACAGATCCGTCGCGTACTCGATCCCGATTGAGCGTACAGCCGCCGCGTCATCCTTCACCGCGAGGATCCTCTCCGCCAGGTCCGGGGGGAACGCCGCGTTGCTGAGCTGTGCGAATCGTTCAATTTGTCGCACGTTGGTGACCGGCATGATTTCCGGAATGATCGGAGTGTCACAACCTGCTGCCGCAACGCGGTCACGCAGCCGCAGGTAATCCTCGGCGTTGAAGAACATCTGGGTGATCGCGAAGTCCGCGCCCGCCCGGCATTTGTCGACGAAGTGCCTGATGTCGGTCTCCCAGTCCGTGGACCGGGGATGCATCTCGGGGAAGGCGGCCACGCCCACGCAGAAGTCACCCGACTCCTTGATGAGCCGGACCAGGTCGGCCGCGTAGCGCACCCCTCCGGGGTGACGGACCCATTCGCCCATGGGGTCGCCGGGCGGATCCCCGCGCAGCGCGAGCATGTTGCGGATGCCGACGTCGGCGTACTGGCCGATGATGTTGCGCAGTTCGGCCACCGAGTGGTTGACCGCGGTGAGATGGGCGACGGGGGTCAGGGTGGTGTCGGTCGCGATCCGCTCCGTCGCGCGGACGGTGCCCTCACGGGAGGAGCCGCCGGCGCCGTAGGTCACGGAGACGAAGGTGGGGCCGACGGCCTCGATGCGGCGGATGGCGTTCCACAGCGTCCGCTCGCCCTTCTCCGTCCTCGGGGCGGCGAACTCGAACGAATACGAGCGCTCGCCGGAAGCAAGCAGGTCACGCACCGTGCGGGCGTGGTCCGTCCTGGTGGAGGCAGTGCCAAGGGCCATACCGGCAAGTTAACCAGCGGCCCGCGGCGCCCCCAACCCGGATCGACGATATGCCCGTTTCGCCTGGCCGGTATCCAGCGGCCGTCTCACGCCTCGGACAGCAGCGGTCCCGCGTGGGCGCGGATGCGCCGGGCGAGCCGCGCGGTGGCCTCCGCGGGGTCGTCCGCCTCGGTGATGGCCCGCACGACCACGACGCGCCGCGCTCCGGCGTCCAGCACCGCCTCCAGATTGCCCTCGTCGATGCCGCCGATCGCGAACCACGGCCGCACAGGCTCCAGCGAGGCGGCGTAGCGCACCAGGGACAGCCCCGGGGCGTGGCGGCCGGGCTTGGTGGGGGTCGGCCAGCAGGGGCCGGTGCAGAAGTAGTCCACGCCCGCCTCGGCGACGGCGGCGGCCACCTCGGCCTCCGCGTGCGTGGAGCGGCCGATCAGCACGTCCTCGCCGAGGATCGCCCGGGCGGCGGGCACGGGCAGGTCGCCCTGGCCCAGGTGCAGCACGGCGGAGCCGGCGGCGTGGGCGACGTCCGCGCGGTCGTTGACCGCCAGCAGCCGGCCGTGGCGGCGGGCCGCGTCGGCGAAGACGGCGAGGTGCTCCAGCTCCTCCCCCGCCTCCATGCCCTTGTCGCGCAGCTGGATGATGTCGACGCCGGAGGCGAGGACCGCGTCCAGGAACTCCGGCAGGTCGCCCTGGCGCTTGCGCGCGTCGGTGCACAGGTACAGCCGGGCGTCGGCGAGCCGCTCGCGCGCGGTGACGGACATCGGGTCTCTCCCCCGGGTCGGCGGCGCACGGGCCGGGGACGCCTCTCAGGCGGCTCCCGGCCCGCGCGCCGGACGGTTCTCCTCGGTCTCGGTCAGACGGCGAGCGCCTGGGCGCGGCGCTTCACCTCCGTGCCGCGATTCTCGCGCAGCGCCTGCGCGGGAGTGCCGGGGAGGGTGTCGTCGGGGGTGAAGAGCCACTCCAGCATTTCCTCGTCGCTGAAGCCGTCGTCCCGCAGCAGCGTCAAGGTCCCGGCCAGGCCCTTGACGACCTTGCCCTCGCCGATGAAGTCGGCGGGCACCATGAGCACTCGGTTCTCGCCACGGCGCACCGCGATCAGCTGGCCTTCCTTGACCAGCTGCCGGACGCGCGTCACCTCGACATCGAGCTTTTCCGCGATGTCGGGGAGGTTGAGCCAGGCGGGGACGAGAGCATCGATCTTTGCGTCAATCTCGGTCACGGGACAAGCCTGCCATCCGGGACTGACAGCCGGTAGCCGGGTTGACCCGAGCCGGGCCCAGAACCCCCGTGGACATCACCCCACCGGGCGCTCAGAGCGCGGCGGACTTCAGCGGAATCGAGGCGTCCGCCGCCTTCGCGCGGTCCAGGGCGGCGCCCTTCTCGATGAGCTTGCGCCCCTGGGCGAGGTCGCGCGGCCGCCCCACGGCCAGCAGGGCCACCAGGACGCCCGAGCGCAGCCAGCACACCGTCCAGGCCGCTCCGGAGGGGTTGCCGCGCCAGATGAGCTCGTCGGCGCCCGCGTGGTGGCCCGCGTACTGCACGAAGCGCCCGAACTGCTCGGACCAGAAGTAGGGCACCGGGTCGTACACCGGGCTCTCGGCGGGTCCGTGGACGATGTTCTCGGCGACGGTCCGCGGCCCCTGCAGGGCGTTGTCCCAGTGGTGCACCAGCAGCCGCTCGCCGTAGCGGGCGGAGGGGAAGGAGGCGCAGTCGCCGACCGCGTAGACGTCCGGCAGGCAGGTGCGCAGCCGGTCGTCGGTGACGACGGAGTGGTCGGGGGCGAGCTCGATGCCCGAGCCGGCCAGCCAGGCCGTCGCGGGCCGCGCCCCGATGCCGACGACCACCGCGTCCGCGGGCAGGCGGGTGCCGTCGGCGAGGAGGACCGCGCCCGGCTCGACGGCGGCCACGCGCGCGCCCGTGAGGAGCCGGGCCCCGCTGTGGGCGTACCACTCGGCCATGTGGGCGGCGACCTCGGGCGGCATGGCGCCCGCCAGCGGCCGGTCCGCGGCCTCGACGACGGTCACCCGGCAGCCGGCCTCGCGCGCGGCGGTCGCCAGCTCCGCGCCGATCCAGCCGGCCCCGACCGCGACCACGTCGCGCTGCCCGGCCAGGACCGGGCGCAGCCGCTCCGCGTCGTCGACGGTGCGCAGCACGTGGACGCCCGGCCGGCCCTCGGCGCCGGGCAGGGTGATCGGCTCGGCGCCGGTGGCGATGACCAGCACGTCGTACGGGACCGGGCCGCGCCGCGTCTGCAGGACGTGGTCGTCCGCGCGCAGGCCGGTGACCTCCAGGCCGAGCTCGAGGTCGATGCCGAGCGAGTCGAAGTCCACCTCGAAGGCGGATCCCTCCGCCCTGCCGAGCAGCACGGCCTTGGACAGCGGCGGCCGGTCGTACGGCCGGTGGGGCTCGGCGCCCAGCAGGGAGATCGCGCCGTTCCAGCCCTGCTCGCGCAGGGCGACCGCGGTCTGCACGCCGGCCATGCCCGCGCCGACGATGACGACGCGCCGGTCACCAGGGGGATTCGTCTGCTCGCTCACCCGATCAACTGTAGGGCGACGGCCCGCGTCTGTCGGAGCACCGCGTGAGGAGACCTCTGACACAGCGTCACGAGGTTTGTCCCGCCTCACCCGCCTCGTCCGGGGGCGCGTTCCGGCGCCCGTCCGGCCGCCGGCACGGCGCGGCCGCCCTTCCGGCCGGTCCGCGGCGCGTACTAGGGTGGCCGCTGCACGCACTCGCGGGAGCCCGGACGCACCGGGCTGAGAGGGAGGCTGGACGGCCTCCGACCGTACGAACCTGATCCGGGTCATGCCGGCGAAGGGAGGGGCTGGACGCCCATGCACGCGCATCGCACCCCCGCGCACCGTTCCTGCGACGTCCTCGTCATCGGCGGCGGCGTCATCGGCCTGGTCACGGCGTGGCGCGCCGCCCAGCGCGGCCTGCGCACCGCCGTCGTGGACCCGGCGCCCGGCGGCGGGGCGGCGCGGGTGGCGGCCGGGATGCTGGCCGCCGTCACCGAGCTGCACTACGGCGAGCAGACGCTGCTCGCCCTCAATCTGGCGTCCGCGCGGCGCTATCCGCAGTTCACGGCCGAGCTGGAGGAGGCCAGCGGCCAGGACACCGGCTACCGCGCCTGCGGCACGCTCGCCGTCGCCCTCGACGCCGACGACCGGGCGCACCTGCGGGAGCTGCACGCCCTGCAGCAGCGCTCGGGCCTGGAGTCGCAGTGGCTGACGGGGCGCGAGTGCCGCCGGCTGGAGCCGATGCTCGCACCCGGCGTACGCGGCGGGCTGCACGCGCTCGGCGACCACCAGACCGACCCCCGGCGGCTCGCGCGGGCCCTGCTGACGGCCTGTGAGCGGGCCGGGGTGGTCTTCCACCGGACGGAGGCCGTCCGGGCCCTCCTCGCCGCGGGCCGGGCCACCGGGGCCGAGCTCGCGGACGGCACCCGCGTCGCCGCCGGGCAGACGGTGCTGGCGGCGGGCAGCCTCAGCGGCCGTCTCGCGGGCCTGCCCGAGGACGTGCTGCCGCCCGTCCGCCCGGTCAAGGGCCAGATCCTGCGGCTGCGCGTACCGGCCTCCCACCGGCCGTTCCTCTCCCGGACGGTACGGGCGGTCGTCCGCGGCGGCCCGGTGTACCTGGTGCCGCGCGAGAACGGCGAGCTGGTCGTCGGCGCGACGACCGAGGAACTGGGCTGGGACACCACCGTGACGGCCGGCGGCGTCTACGAGCTGCTGCGCGACGCCCACGAGCTGGTGCCCGGCATCACCGAGCTGCCCCTGGTGGAGACCCTCGCGGGGCTGCGCCCGGGGTCCCCCGACAACGCCCCGCTGCTCGGACCGACCGAGCTGCCGGGGCTGCACACGGCCACCGGGCACCACCGCAACGGCGTGCTGCTCACGCCCGTCACCGGTGACGTGATGGCCGAGGTCCTGACCACCGGGCGGCTGCCCGAGGCGGCCCGCCCCTTCTCCCCCCGACGCTTCACCCCCGCATTCCAGGAGCAGTCCGCATGACCGGCAGCGAAGTCGCCACCCCTTCCCTCAGCGTCAGCGTCAACGGAGCGCCCCGTGCCGTCCCCGCGGGGACGACCCTCGGCGCTCTCGTCGCGACGCTCACCGACGCGCGCGGCGGCGTCGCCGCCGCCGTCAACGAAGCCGTCGTGCCCCGGGGCCGGTGGCAGGAGACCGTGCTCGGCGAGGGTGACCGCGTCGAGGTCCTCACCGCGGTGCAGGGGGGCTGATCAGCACAGATGGCAGACGATCTGCTCACCGTCGCGGACACTTCCTTCACCTCCCGGCTGATCATGGGCACGGGCGGCGCCCCGAGCCTCGACGTGCTCGAGCGCGCGCTGATCGCCTCCGGGACCGAGCTGACCACGGTCGCCATGCGCCGCCTCGACGCGACCGTGCGGGGTTCGGTGCTGTCGGTGCTGGAGAAGCACGGCATCCGGGTGCTGCCGAACACGGCGGGCTGCTTCACCGCCGGCGAGGCCGTGCTCACCGCCCGGCTGGCCCGCGAGGCGCTCGGCACGGACTGGGTCAAGCTCGAGGTGATCGCCGACGAGCGCACCCTGCTGCCCGACCCGATCGAGCTGCTGGACGCGGCCGAGATCCTGGTGGACGACGGCTTCACCGTGCTGCCGTACACCAACGACGACCCCGTCCTGGCGCGCAAGCTGGAGGACGTCGGCTGTGCGGCGATCATGCCGCTGGGCGCGCCGATCGGCTCGGGGCTCGGCATCCGCAACCCGCACAACTTCCAGCTGATCACCGAGCGCGCGGGCGTCCCGGTGATCCTGGACGCGGGCGCGGGCACCGCCTCCGACGCCGCGCTGGCCATGGAGCTGGGGTGCGCGGCCGTGATGCTGGCCTCGGCCGTGACGCGCGCGCAGGAGCCGGTGATGATGGCGGAGGCCATGCGGCACGCGGTGGAGGCGGGCCGGCTGGCCCACCGGGCGGGACGGATCCCGCGCCGGCACTTCGCCGAGGCGTCGTCGCCGGTGGAGGGCCGCGCGGACCTGGACCCCGAGCGGCCGGCCTTCGGACGCCCCTAGCGCCGCCCCGAACAGGCATTCCTGTCACTGTTCGGCTTCAGAAAGCCTGAGCGAGGCCCAACGCGCACGGGGTGTCGGTCCCGGCTCGTAAACTCCTGTGCCGTGGATACGACCCTGCCGGACCCCCTTGTCGATCACCTGCTCGACGGCCGCTACCGCGTCGAGGCGCGGGTGGCCGTGGGCGGCATGGCCACGGTCTACCGCGCCATGGACACCCGGCTCGACCGGGTGCTCGCCCTGAAGGTGATGCACCCCTCGCTGGCCGCCGACGGGGCCTTCGTGGAGCGCTTCATCCGTGAGGCGAAGTCCGTGGCCCGGCTCGACCACCCCAACGTGGTGAGCGTCTTCGACCAGGGCACCGACGGCCAGTACGTCTATCTGGCGATGGAGTACGTCGCCGGATGCACGCTGCGCGACGTGCTGCGCGGGCGCGGGGCCCTGCAGCCGCGTGCCGCGCTCGACGTCCTCGAGCCGGTGCTGGCCGCGCTGGGCGCCGCGCATCTGGCGGGGCTGGTCCACCGCGACATGAAGCCGGAGAACGTCCTGATCGGCGACGACGGCCGGGTCAAGGTCGCCGACTTCGGGCTGGTGCGGGCGGTGGACACGCACACCACGACCAGCACCGGCTCGGTCCTGGGCACGGTGTCGTATCTGGCCCCCGAGCAGATCGAGCACGGCACGGCCGACCCCCGGGCGGACGTCTACGCCTGCGGCGTCGTGCTCTACGAGATGCTCACCGGCGCCAAGCCGCACAGCGGGGGCACCCCCGCCCAGGTCCTCTACCAGCACCTGCACGAGGACGTACCGCCGCCCTCGGCGGCCGTCCCCTCCCTCGCGCCGGGCCTGGACGCCCTGGTGGCCGCCGCCACCGCCCGGGACCCCCAGCTGCGGCCGGGCGACGCGGTCGCCCTGCTGGGCGAGGTCCGCCGGGTGCGCGCGGCGCTGTCCCCAGAGCAGCTGGACGCGGTGCCGCCGCAGGCGGCCGCACCCCAGCCGGACCAGGCGGGCTCCGAGGACCGTACGAGCGTGATCCCGCGCGTCACCGCGCAGCCCCTGCCGCCGCGGGCCGAGGACGACCAGCTCAACCGCACCTCGCGGCTGGACCTGCCGCCCCCACCCGTCGCGCCGCCGGGCCACCACGCCCCGGCGCGCCCGCCGCGCACCGGGTGGCCGCTGCCGCGCCGCTGGGTGCTGGCGGCGGCCGCCGCACTGCTGGCGGTCCTGGCGGGCACGGGCGTCTGGTACATCAACTCCGGCCAGTTCACCTCCGTGCCGGCCGTCCTGGACATGACCGAGGCCAGGGCGACCTCCGAGCTGGACAAGGCGGGGCTGGGCGTGAAGACCCGGCAGGCGTTCAGCGACACCGTCGAGCGCGGCCACATCATCGCCACCGACCCCAAGCCCGGCGAGCGCATCCGCAACACCGGCAAGGTGACGATCACGATCTCGCGCGGCCCCCAGCGGGCCGAGGTGCCCAACCTCGCGGGCATGCCCTTCGCGGACGCCAAGCGCAAGATCGAGGGCCTGGGGCTGATCGTCGGCGACGTCAGCCGTCAGTTCAGCGACGAGACCCCCAAGGACGCGGTGCTCTCCAGCGACCCGCGCCCCGGCGCGCAGCTGCGGCCGGAGTCGCCCGTGGCGCTCGTCGTCAGCAAGGGCAAGCCGCTGAACGTCCCGGATGTGACCGGCCTGTCGGTGGCGGACGCCACCACCGCGCTGCGCGGCGCGGGCCTGCAGGTCAAGGTCTCGGACACCGAGGTCTTCTCCCCCCGGGACAAGGGCGCCGTGGCCGAGCAGTCCCCCGCCAAGGGCTCCCGGGCCGCCGAGGGCGACACCGTCACCGTGACCGTCTCCAAGGGCAAGGAGATGGTCGCCGTTCCGGACGTCACCGGCCGCAGCGAGGCGGACGCCAGGAAGGCCCTGACGGAGGCGGGCTTCCAGGTGAAGGTGGACCGGCCGTTCCTCTTCCCCAAGGACGCGGTCGAGAGCCAGTCCGTGCGGGGCGGCGAGCAGGCCGCCAAGGGCGAGACCATCGTCATCCGGATGAAGAGCGGATTCTGACCACCGTGAGCATGAGCACCGCGGCCCTGGACGCCGTTCCTGCCGGCCGGCTGCGCAACCCCGTCGGCGGCCACATCCCTGTGGCCGGCGGCCTCGCCCGTACCGGCCTGCCGTACGCCCGGGCGATGGGCGCCGAGGCCGTCCAGGTCTTCGTCGCCAACCCCCGCGGCTGGGCGACGCCGGCCGGCACGGCGCGGCAGGACGAGGAGTTCCGTGCCGCCTGCGCCCGCCTGGCGCTGCCCGTCTTCGTGCACGCGCCCTATCTGATCAATTTCGGCTCGCACACCGAGGTCACGGTCGAGAAGTCGGTGGAATCGCTGCGGCACTCGCTGCGCCGGGGCCGGGAGATCGGCGCGCGTGGCGTCGTTGTGCACACCGGCTCCGCGACGGGCGGCCGGCCCCGCCACGAGGCGCTGGCCCAGGTGCACGAGCGGCTGCTGCCGCTGCTGGAGGAGCTCACCCACGAGGACGACCCGCGGCTGCTGCTGGAGCCCACGGCCGGTCAGGGGGCTTCGCTGTGCTCACTGGCGGCGGACCTGGGACCGTACTTCGACGCGCTGGAGCACCACCCCCGGCTTGGTGTCTGCCTGGACACCTGTCACCTGTTCGCCGCCGGGCACGACCTGGCCGGGCCGGGCGGGATGAAGCAGACGCTCGACGAGCTGGTCTGCGTGGTCGGCGAGGGGCGGCTGGGGCTCATTCACGCCAATGATTCCAAGGACGTCGTCGGCGCCCACAAGGACCGGCACGAGAACATCGGTTCCGGCCATATCGGCGCCGAGCCCTTCGCGGAGCTGTTCACGCACCCGGCGACGCGCGGCGTGCCGCTGACGATCGAGACGCCGGGCGGCCCGGAGGGACACGCCGCGGACGTGGCGCGGCTGAAGGCCCTGCGGGACGGCTGACCGGCACGCCCGGCCGCGGGGGCCGCGATTACAGCTCCGGGCCCTCGCCCGGCTGCTCCTGGTAGGAGTAGCGCTGCTCGCGCCAGGGGTCGCCGATGTTGTGATAGCCGCGCTCTTCCCAGAAGCCACGCCGGTCGGCGGTCATGTACTCCACGCCGCGCACCCATTTGGGGCCCTTCCAGGCGTAGAGGTGCGGCACCACCAGCCGGACCGGGAAGCCGTGCTCGGCGGTGAGGGGCTCACCGTCCTTGTGGGTGGCGAAGATGGTCTTCCCGGCGGTGAAGTCGGCGAGGCGAAGGTTCGAGCTGAAGCCGTACTCGGCCCACACCATCACATGCGTGACCTCGGGTGCGGGCGGGGCGAGTTCGAGGATCGTACGGGCCGAAACCCCACCCCACTCGGCGCCGAGCATGCTGTACTTCGTGACGCAGTGCAGATCCGCCACCACCGTCGTGTACGGCAGCGCCGAGAACTCCTCGTGCGTCCAGCAGTGCTTGCCGCCGTCGGCGGTCGAACCGAAGACACGGAACTCCCAGCGGTCCGGCTTGAACTTCGGGACCGGTCCGTAGTGCGTCACCGGCCATCCGCGCTGGAGCCGCTGCCCCGGGGGCAGCTCGGGGGCGCCTCCCAGCGGCGGCTGGGGGAGCTCCCCTTTGCGGCTTTCGGTGTTCTTTGAGGGCCCCATAGGTCAATGGTGTCAGACCTTCGGCAGTGGTGATGACCAGGGCCCGGGCCGGTGGAGACGTATCGGTGCAACTCCCACTAAGTGTGCACTTACTGGACGGCTCCGAAGGGCAGTGCGAGGATGCGCGCAACCTGCAAGTCATCCTCCCCCACCGGCCTGGACGGCCGTGGGCGGTGCCCCCAGGAAGGAGCACTCTGCGATGCAGGGCGACCCCGAGGTCATCGAGTTCCTGAATGAACAGCTGACGGCCGAGCTGACGGCCATCAACCAGTACTTCCTGCATGCGAAGCTGCAGGAGCATCACGGCTGGACCAAGATCGCCTCGCACACGCGTGCGGAGTCGTTCGACGAGATGAGGCATGCGGAGGTCCTGACCGACCGCATCATCTTCCTGGAGGGGCTGCCGAACTATCAGCGGCTCTTCCACGTCCGCATCGGCCAGACGCTCACCGAGATGTTCATGGCCGACCGGCAGGTGGAGGTCGAGGCCATCGACCGCCTCAAACGGGGCGTGGAGGTCATGCGGGCCAAGGGCGACATCACCTCGGCCAACATCTTCGAGTCGATCCTCGCGGACGAGGAGGACCACATCGACTATCTCGACACGCAGCTGGAGCTGATCGAGAAACTCGGCGAACCGCTCTACATCGCGCAGTTCATCGAGCAGGAGAACGGCAACGGCGGAAGCGCCTGATCTGCCGCGACGGCTAGGCGGCGGCCCGCTCCCGCGCGGCGGCGGACGCCGGTATGAGCGTCACGTCGGGGGCCAGCACATCGGACTCCCCCTGGTCGGCGAGCTCACGGCGCGGGCACGCGCCACGGCCGAGCAGGGCCTGGATGCGGCGCACACAGCTGCCGCAGTCGGTGCCGGCCTTGCAGGCGGAGGCGATCTGGCGGGGCGTGCAGGCCCCGTCGTCCGCGTGCTGACGCACCTGCTGCTCCGTGATGCCGAAGCACGAGCAGACGTACACGCGGTCACCGCCTTGCGTCGGCCGGGAGGCCGGGTTGATCAATAAGGTTACCCTTACCTTACCCGGCCCGGCGGCCGAAAAACAACGCCGTGGGGCCCGGATCACAGATCCGGGCCCCACGGGCGTCACTGGCAGTTCGCTACTGGTCCTACTGGTCCCGGTACATCTCCGCGACCAGGAAGGCCAGGTCCAGGGACTGGCTGCGGTTGAGGCGGGGGTCGCACGCCGTCTCGTAGCGCTGGTGCAGATCGTCGACGAAGATCTCGTCGCCGCCGCCCACGCACTCCGTGACGTCGTCGCCGGTCAGCTCGACGTGGATGCCGCCCGGGTGGGTGCCGAGGCTCTTGTGGACCTCGAAGAAGCCCTTGACCTCGTCCAGCACGTCGTCGAAGCGGCGGGTCTTGTGGCCCGAGGCCGCCTCGAAGGTGTTGCCGTGCATCGGGTCGCAGACCCAGACCACCTGCGCACCGGACGCCGTGACCTTCTCCACCAGCGTCGGGAGCTTGTCGCGGATCTTGTCCGCGCCCATGCGGGTGATGAACGTCAGCCGGCCCGGCTCGCGGTCGGGGTCGAGCCGCTCGATGAGCGTCAGCGCGTCCTCGGGCGTCGTCGTCGGCCCGAGCTTCACGCCGATCGGGTTACGGATCTTCGACGCGAACTCGATGTGCGCCCCGTCCAGCTGCCGGGTGCGCTCGCCGATCCAGACCATGTGGCCCGAGACGTCGTAGAGCCGGCCGGTGCGCGAGTCGACACGGGTCAGCGCGGACTCGTAGTCGAGCACGAGCGCCTCGTGGGAGGCGTAGAACTCGACCGTCTTGAACTCCTCCGGGTCCACCCCGCAGGCGTTCATGAAGTTCATCGCCCGGTCGATCTCGCGGGCCAGCTGCTCGTAGCGCTGCCCCGACGGCGAGGACCGCACGAAGTCCTGGTTCCAGGCGTGCACCTGGCGCAGGTCCGCGTAGCCACCGGTGGTGAAGGCACGCACCAGGTTCAGCGTGGAGGCCGACGCCTGGTACATCCGCTTCAGCCGCTGCGGGTCCGGCGTCCGGGCCTCGGGCGTGAAGGCGAAGCCGTTGACGGAGTCGCCGCGGTAGGTCGGCAGGGTCACGCCGTCGCGGGTCTCGGTCGGCTTCGAGCGCGGCTTGCTGTACTGGCCGGCGATGCGGCCGACCTTGACGACGGGCACCGACCCGGCGTAGGTCAGCACCGCGCCCATCTGCAGCAGCGTCTTGAGCTTGTTACGGATCTGGTCGGCGCCGACGGCGTCGAATGCCTCGGCGCAGTCGCCGCCCTGGAGCAGGAACGCCTCACCACGGGCGACGGCTCCCAGGCGCTGGCGCAGCTGGTCGCACTCGCCCGCGAAGACGAGAGGCGGATAGGACTCGAGCTCGGCGATCACATCGCGCAGAGCCTCTTGGTCCGGCCAGTCAGGCTGCTGCGCCGCGGGCAGGGAGCGCCAGGTGTTGCCACCGGCGTGGATTTCAGCGTTCACGGTCACGCCTCAACATTACGGGGTCGTGGCGGGTGGCCAGCGGCCGGACCGGAATCTGAGACATCGGGCGAGACAGCTTTAGGGAAAACCCGGGACCTGCGCGGGGGAGGTCGGGTAGGGTGCCCGCCATGTACGTGCTTCCGTCGCTGAACCAGAACTGGTGGTGGACCGCTCCTCCGGCGGCCCACTGATCGCGCGTACTCCCGACCGATCGCGAAGGCCGCCCCGAGGGGCGGCCTTCGGCGCACCTGACGGTCGCCGGCCCCGGGGCCGTTCCTCTCCTCGAAGTCCTCCAGGAAGGAACCGCCCCAGATGAACGTGGATCCCGCAGAGACCGCAGCCCTCCTCGCGCGGCTGACCGCCGCCGGCTGCCCGCCCTTCGCCCTGCTCCACCGCCGTACCCCGGGCCGCGCGCACGACACCGTGGAGCTGCTGCTGGGCCCCGTGGCCGAGGCCGGGCGCCTGGGCGACATCCCGCTGCCGGCCGGCCCGCCGGCCCACGGCGGCCCGGCGTACGACGCGCTGGCCCTCGTCCCGTTCCGCCAGATCCGCGAGCGCGGCTTCGACGTCCGCGACGACGGCACCCCCTTGCTGGTCCTGCGGCCCGAGGAGTCCCACGAGCTCCCCCTCGCCGCGGTACGCGCCGCACTGCCCGCGCACGAGGTGCGGGTGGAGGGCGGGGCCTTCGACGTGGCCGACGAGGAGTACGCCCGGATCGTCGAACGGGTCATCGAGGACGAGATCGGCACCGGCGAGGGCGCCAACTTCGTCATCCGCCGCACCTTCGAGGGCGAGATCCACGGCTTCACCCCCGCCGACGCGCTCTCCCTCTTCCGCCGCCTGCTCGGCGGCGAGCGCGGCGCCTACTGGACCTACGTGGTGCACGCCCCCAACCGCACGCTGGTGGGCGCGAGCCCCGAGGTGCATGTGCGGATGTCGGGCGGAACGGTGGTGATGAACCCCATCAGCGGCACCTACCGCTATCCGGCGCAGGGGCCCACCGCCGAGGACCTGCTCGCCTTCCTCCACGACCGCAAGGAGGTGGAGGAGCTGTCCATGGTGGTCGACGAGGAGCTGAAGATGATGTGCACCGTCGGCGACATGGGCGGCGTGGTCGTCGGCCCCCGCCTGAAGGAGATGGCGCACCTCGCCCACACCGAGTACGAGCTGCGCGGACGCTCCTCGCTGGACGTCCGCGAGGTGCTCCGCGAGACGATGTTCGCGGCCACGGTCACCGGCTCGCCGGTCGAGAACGCCTGCCGGGTCATCGAGCGGCACGAGCCACGGGGCCGTGGCTACTACGCGGGTGCGCTGGCCCTCATCGGCCGGGACGCGGCGGGCGCGCAGACCCTCGACTCCCCGATCCTCATCCGCACGGCCGACATCGACCGGCGCGGCCGGCTGCGGGTGGGCGTCGGCGCCACCCTCGTGCGCCACTCCGACCCCCGCGGCGAGGTCGCCGAGACCCACGCCAAGGCCGCGGGCGTCCTCGCGGCCCTCGGGGTCCGCCCGGGCCCGCTACGCCCCACGGCGGCCCCGCCCGTACGGCTCGCCGACGACGCCCGGGTACGGGCCGCGCTGGACGCCCGTCGCGCGGATCTGGCCCCTTTCTGGCTGCGGATGCAGACCGAGGGCTCTGCCGCCGCGCTGAGCGGACACGCGCTCGTCGTCGACGGCGAGGACACCTTCACGGCGATGCTCGCCCACCTGCTGCGCACGGCGGGGCTGACGGTGACGGTGCGGCGCTACGACGAGCCGGGGCTCCGGGACGCCGCGCTGGCCCACGAGGGGCCCGTGGTGCTGGGGCCCGGCCCGGGCGATCCCGCGCGGACGGCCGATCCGAAGATGCGGCTGCTGCGCGGGCTGACGGCGGACCTGCTGCACCGGCACCGGCACGGCCTGCTGGGGGTCTGCCTGGGCCATGAGCTGATCGCGGCGGAACTGGGCCTGGAGATCGTCCGCAAGGCGGTGCCGTTCCAGGGCGCGCAGGAACGGATCGACTTCTTCGGGCGCGAGGAGACGGTGGGGTTCTACAACACGTTCACGGCGCGGTGCGATGCGGACGCGGTGGCCGGGGCCGAGCTGTGCCGGGACCCCGGCACGGGGGACGTGCACGCGCTGCGGGGGCGCAGTTTCGCGGGCGTGCAGTTCCACCCGGAGTCGGTGCTGACGTTGAACGGGTCGGCGATCGTCGCGGAGCTGCTGACTGCCGTCCTCGTCTGACCCGCCGCTGCGCGGCGGGCGTCTCCCACCCACCCGCCCGTTGCTCGGAACCGTCATGACGTTCCGGGTGATCGGGCGGGCGGGTGGGCGAAATCCCGCGCCGGAGGCGCGGTCAGCCGAAGAAGACCTTCGCCTCCTCGTACAGCGCGGCCGGCACCGTCTTCAGGCGGGCGGTGGCCTCCGCCAGCGGGACACGGACCACGTCCGTGCCCCGCAGGGCCACCATGGTGCCGAAGTCCCCGTCCCGCACCGCGTCGATGGCGTGCAGCCCGAACCGGGTGGCGAGCCACCGGTCGAAGGCGCTCGGGGTGCCGCCGCGCTGGACGTGGCCCAGCACCGTGGTGCGGGCCTCCTTGCCCGTACGCCCCTCGATCTCCTTCGCCAGCCACTCCCCCACCCCGGACAGCCGGACGTGGCCGAAGGAGTCGAGCGCGGCGGAGTCCTTGAGCACCAGGTCCCCGTCCAGGGGCATGGCGCCCTCGGCGACGACGACGATGGGGGCGTAGCTGGCGCGGAAGCGGGAGGTGACCCAGCCGCAGACCTCGTCGAGGTCGAAGCGCAGCTCGGGGATCAGGATGACGTTGGCGCCGCCCGCCAGGCCCGAGTGGAGGGCGATCCAGCCGGCGTGCCGGCCCATGACCTCCACGACGAGGACGCGCATGTGCGACTCGGCCGTGGTGTGCAGCCGGTCGATGGCCTCGGTGGCGATGTTGACGGCGGTGTCGAAGCCGAAGGTGTAGTCGGTGGCGGACAGGTCGTTGTCGATGGTCTTGGGCACGCCGACGCAGCGGACGCCGTACTCCTCGTGCAGCCGGCGGGCCACCCCCAGGGTGTCCTCGCCGCCGATGGCGATCAGGGCGTCCACCTCGTACTTCGCGAGGCTCTCCGTGATCCGGCGGACGCCGTCCGGTTCCTTGAAGGGGTTGGTGCGGGACGAGCCGAGGATCGTCCCGCCGCGCGGCAGGATGCCGCGCACCGCCGGGATGCCGAGCTCGGCCACCGCGCCGTGCAGCGGTCCGCGCCAGCCGTCCTTGAAGCCGATGAAGTCGTAGCCGTGGTCCTGGACGCCCTTGCGGACGACCGCGCGGATGACCGCGTTGAGCCCGGGACAGTCGCCGCCGCCGGTCAGCACTCCGATCCGCATGACAGACACCTTTTCCTTCCGCCGGGAGAACGCCCGGCCGCGAAGGGTCAGGCGTCGTCGAGACCTCGCTCTATCGCGTAGCGGACGAGCTCCACGCGGTTGTGCAGCTGGAGCTTGCCCAAGGTGTTCTGCACATGGTTCTGCACCGTGCGGTGGGAAATAACCAGCCGTTCGGCGATCTGCTTGTAGGACAGTCCCTTGGCGACGAGCCGGAGGACCTCCGTCTCGCGCTCGGTGAGCCGCGGGGCCTTGGGTTCGTCGGGGGCGGCGGGGGCGGGGTCGGCGGCCAGGCGGCGGTACTCGCCGAGGACCAGTCCGGCCAGGCCCGGGGTGAAGACCGGATCGCCGGCCGCGGTGCGGCGCACGGCGTCCAGCAGTTCCTCGGTGCTGGCGGACTTCAGCAGGTAGCCCGTCGCGCCGGACTTCACGGCCTCCAGGACGTCCGCGTGCTCGCCGCTGGCGGAGAGCACCAGGACGCGCAGCGCCGGGCGGTCGGCCACCAACTCCTTGCAGACGGCCACGCCGGGCAGACCGGGGAGGTTGAGGTCGAGGACCAGGACGTCGGGCTGGGCCGCCTTGGCCCGGCGCACCGCCTGCGGCCCGTCGCCGGCCGTGGCCACCACGTCGTACCCGGCGCCCGCCAGGTCGCGGGCGACCGCGTCCCGCCACATCGGGTGGTCGTCGACCACCATGACCCGGATGGCCTCTGTGTTCGTCATGTGCCCTCGCTCCCCCGTGGAACCTTCAGTTCTACCTCGGTGCCCTGCCCGGGCACCGACACCAGCTCGGCGGTCCCGCCCAGGTCCCGCAGCCGGCCGCGGATGGACAGGGCGACGCCCATGCGTCCCTCGCGCTCCGCGTCCGCCAGCCGGCCCTCGGGGATGCCGGGGCCGTCGTCCCGCACGGTGACGATCACCGCGTCCGGCTCGTCCTCGAGCAGGATCCAGGCCCGCGCGCCCTCGCCGGCGTGCCGGGCGACATTGTCCAGTGCGGCGCCGACGGCGGCCGCCAGCTCCGCCGCCGCGGCCGCCTCCAGCAGGACGGGCGTGCCCGGCGCCGAGACGGTGACGGCGGCTGTCGCGTGCGGGGCGATGAGCGCCCGTACGTCACAGGGGCCGGCCGGCGGTGCGGGGGCGGGCCGGACGGCCCGTACCAGCTCCGCGTCCTCGGCGAGCTGGGCGGCGGAGCGCTGCGGGGGCAGCAGCCCGCCGGCCACCAGGCTGCGCAGGGCGATCTCCTGCTCGCCGGCCATCCGGCCCAGCTCGGCGGCCTCGCCGCCGATCTGCGCGCCCCGGCGCTGCACCATGGCCAGGACCTGCAGGACGCTGTCGTGGATGTCGCGGGCCAGCCGCTCGCGCTCGCGCGTGGCCGCCTCGATCTGCAGGGCGCGGGCGAGCGTGCGCTCACTGGCCCGGGCGACCTCGACGATGTAGCCGATCGCGATGCTGGAGACCCACACCAGGACCACGTTGTGGACCGTGTCGCGGGCCGGGCTGCCGCGCTCGACCAGGTTGGCGACCGCCACGATGGTGGAGCCGGCCGCCGCCCAGCGCCAGCCGCCCTTGATGGCCAGGCCCAGGACGGCCCCGCCGGTCCAGATGGACGGCAGGGTGGCCGCGCCTGCGTCGATGCGCTCGGCGGTGTCGATGAAGGGGGTGAGCAGGATTCCGGCGAGCGCGATCGTCAGGTCGGCGATCAGGAACGGCCTGGTGCACCGCTCGGCGGACGTGACCCGGTTCCAGGTCAGCAGCATCCACAGGGTGAGTACGCCCATGTAGAGCGCGGCGCCCGTCGGGTGGGCGTACTCGTGGTAGCTCAGGAAGAAGAGCGTGAGCGCGTAGCCGAGCGTCAGGACGCGGTAGCCGGTCAGGGCGCGCCACAGCGGCAGCTCCACCGACATCCGCACGCCACGCTGACGCCCACCGGTGCGCTGTGTCATCCCTGCCCCAACCCCCCAAGCCGGGCGACCTACGCCCCGGGCTTGCGATCCGCCTTCTGCTCCGTCTTGCCGGCCTTGTCGAGTCCGGCGGCCTTGGCCGCCTTCTCCTCCTCGGCCTTCTGCTTCGCCTCCTCCGCGATCTGCCGCTTGGCGGCCGTCGCGTAGATGTCGACGTACTCCTGGCCGGAGAGCTTCATGATCTCGTACATGACCTCGTCGGTCACCGAGCGGAGGATGAAGCGGTCGCCGTCCATGCCGTGGTAGCGGCTGAAGTCCAGCGGCTTTCCGATCCGGATGCCCGGCCGGATCATCTTCGGCAGGACCTTCCCCGGCGGCTGCACCTTCTCCGTGTCGATCATGGCTACCGGGATCACGGGGGCTCCGGTGGCCAGCGCCACCCGGGCCAGCCCGCCGGGCTTGCCGCGGTAGAGGCGGCCGTCCGGGGAACGGGTCCCCTCGGGGTAGATACCGAAGAGCTCACCGCGCTCCAGCACCTCGATGCCGCTCTTGATCGCGGCCTCGCCGGCACCGCGCGCGCCCGAGCGGTCGACCGGGAGCTGGCCGACGCCCTTGAAGAAGGCGGCCGTCAGCTTCCCCTTGACCCCGGGGGAGGTGAAGTATTCCTGCTTCGCGATGAAGGTGACCTTGCGGTCGAGGACCGCGGGCAGGAAGAAGGAGTCCGAGAAGGACAGGTGGTTGCTCGCCAGGATCGCGGGCCCCTCGGCCGGGATGTTCTCCAGACCCTCCACCCACGGCCGGAAGGCAAGCTTCAGCGACCCGCCGATGGACAGCTTCATTGCGCCGTAGAACAACCGAGAACCTCCTGTAGTGACGAGGAGACCTTAACCTGCCTACCCGCCGTGCGGCGCTCCGCGTAGGCTGAGGGCCAGACCCTCTCTTTCCTGTTGTCCCGCTCCCTTGATCGGAGATTCCGGTGCCGCTCCTCCCCGGAGCCGAGCCGTTCCGCCATGACGGCGGAGAGGTCGGCGTCCTCGTGTGTCACGGCTTCACCGGTTCCCCGCAGTCCGTCCGCCCCTGGGCCGATTATCTCGCGGAACGGGGGCTGAGCGTCTCCCTGCCGCTGCTGCCGGGGCACGGCACGCACTGGCAGGACATGGCGATCACCGGCTGGCAGGACTGGTACGCCGAGGTCGACCGCGAGCTGTGGTCGCTGCGCGAACGGTGCTCGCGGGTCTTCGTGTGCGGTCTGTCGATGGGCGGCGCCCTGACGCTGCGGCTGGCCGCCCGGCACGGCGACGCGGTCTCCGGGATCGTCCTGGTCAACCCCGCCAACAAGATGCACGGCCTGGCCGCCCGGGCGCTTCCGGTGGTGCGCCATCTGGTCCGTACGACCAAGGGCATCGCCAGCGACATCGCCAAGCCCGGCATGACGGAGACCGGCTACGACCGGGTGCCGCTGCACGCCGCGCACTCCTTCCGGCGCTTCCTGCGGATGCTCGATGGCGAACTGCCTCAGGTGACCCAGCCGTTGCTGCTCATGCACAGCCCCGAGGACCATGTGGTGCCCCCGGCCGACTCGGCGCGCATCCTGGCCCGGGTCTCGTCCCGGGACGTCACCGAGCGGCTGCTGGAGCGCAGCTATCACGTGGCGACGCTGGACCACGACGCCCAGTGGATCTTCGAGGAGACGTACGGGTTCATCCGCCGTCTCTCCGCCGGCACGGGCGAGGAGAGCACCGCCGACCAGCAGGGGACGGCCTCCCGTGGCTGAGCACGACGCGGACCGCGACCGCGACGAGAGCCGCGACCCGCTGGACGAGGACCGGGCGTGGGCCGAACTGGTCGCCGCCTACGGCGAGCAGCCGGACCCCGACAAGGGCCGCTGGCCCGCCTCCGGCGACATAGCGGACACCCCCCGGTCACCGGCCGGGGCGGAGGGCCCCGACGCCCCCGAGCCCTCCCCGAAGTCCGCCGGCGCCCCTGAGCCCGGGACCGGGCCCGCCGGGGAAACCCCCGAGGAGCCGGACGCCGCCTCCTCCCCTCCCTCTGAGCCCGCCACTCCCTCTAAGCCCGCGCGGCCGGGCAGCTTCATCGTCTACGCGCCGGGCGTCGGCCCGCGCGACTGGAGCGCCTCCGAGGACGCCGACGAGGAGGACGCCCCGGACGAGGGCCACTTCGTACCGCCGGAGCCGCCGCCACTGCCGACCGGCGACGTCACCTCGCGCTTCGCGTGGATCGCGGTGCTCGGTGGGCCGCTGCTGCTGCTCGTCATGGTGCTGCTGCGCCAGGAGCTGACGTGGTGGGTCACCACGCTGGGGGTGGGCGGGTTCCTGGGCGGCTTCGCGACGCTGGTGCTCCGGATGAAGGACGGCGACGACGAGGAAGACGACGACCCGGGACGCGGCGCGGTGGTGTAGGCGCAGCCCCGGTCAGGCAGCCGGCACCCGCACCGCCGCCAGCACCGGCAAGTGGTCCGAGGCCGCCCTGAGGTCCGCTTCGGCGACCCCCGGCAGTCCCATGGGCACCCCGCAACCCAGCACCTCGACGCCCTTGGTCGCGAAGACCGCGTCGATGCGCTGCTCGGGGTCGCCCAGGCGCGTCGTGTGCTCACGGCCCCACGGCCGGGTGGCCCAGCCGTCCTGCAGCGCGCCCGCCAGCAGACCGAACGTCCGCCCGTCGGGCCGGTCGTTGAGGTCGCCGGCCGCCACGGCGTGCGGAGCGTCCAGGGCGGCCAGCCGGTCCAGGAGCAGGTGCCCCTGTGCGTACCGCTCGCCGTCGCGGATGCTCAGGTGGCAGCTGAGGACGCCGAGGCGGGCCCGGCCGAAGCGCAGCACGGCCGTCGCGAAGCCGCGCTGGTGCAGCCCCGGGGTACGGGGCAGCAGGACGTCCTCCGCGCGCTCGACGTGGGCGCGGAGCGAGGTGAGGATCATCGGCCCGGAGGCGGTGGCGCCGCCCGTGGTGTAGACCAGGTCCGTCGCGCGGGCCAGGCGGGCCGCCGCCTTGCGCCAGCGGAAGAAGCGCGGCGCCTCCTGGACGCACAGGACGTCGGGCGCGCAGGCCCGGACGACCCGGGCCAGGGCGGCGGTGTCGTCGCGCATGGAGCGGATGTTGTAGCTCAGCACGCGGACGACGGCACAGCCGTCGGAGTCCGTCCGGGATGCGGGGAGATCGTGCAACACGGGCTGTCCCTTTCCGCCGTGGGGGCGCTGGGAGACGGTGGAGTCCGACGGCTGTCCGCCGGGGCGGACCGCGGGGTTACCCCTGACGCGCCAGGTCGGCCGCGCCGACCAGGCCGGCCTTGCCGCCCAGCTGCGCCGCGAGCACCTGGGCGTGGGGGCGCCACTGGCCGCCGACCAGCCAGCGGCGGAAGGACTTGCGGATCGGGTCCAGGACCAGGTCGCCCTCGTCCGAGACGCCGCCGCCGACGATGAACGCCGAGGGGTCGAAGAGCGAGGCGAGGTCGGCCAGGCCGGCGCCGGCCCAGCGGGCCAGCTCGCGGAAGGAGTCGATCGCCACCGGGTCGCCCTGGCGGGCGGCGTCGCTGATGTGCTTGCCCTCGATGCCCTCGGGGGTGCCGTCGCCCAGGCCCAGCAGGATCTCGGCGTTCTCCGGGGTGGCCTGGGCGCGCTGCCTGGCGTAGCGCACCAGGGCGCGGCCGGAGGCGTACTGCTCCCAGCAGCCCTGGCTGCCGCAGCCGCACAGCAGGCCGTCGGGGACGACGCGGATGTGGCCGAACTCCGCGGCGACGCCGAAGCGGCCGCGGCGCAGCTTGTTGCCGATGATGATGCCGCCGCCGAGGCCGGTGCCGAGGGTGATGCAGATGACGTCGTCGTGGCCCTGGCCGGCGCCGAAGCGGTACTCGCCCCAGGCGGCGGCGTTGGCGTCGTTCTCGACGACGACCGGGAGGCCGACGCGCTGCTCGACCTTGTCCTTGAGCGCCTCGTGCCGCCAGTTGATGTTCGGGGCGAACAGGACGGTGGCGCGCTTGTCGTCCACGTAGCCGGCGGCGCCGATGCCGACGGCCTCGACCTCGAAGCCCTCGCTGACCGTGCGCACCGCGTCCGCGATCGCGTCGATGACCCCCTCAGGAGTCCCCGGGGTCGGCACCTTGCACGTCGCGAGGATCGAGCCCTCTTCGTCGACCACGCCGGCCGCGATCTTCGTGCCGCCGATGTCGACGCCGATGGTGAGTCCCATGTGTCCCTCAGTTTTTCGCTCGAACCCCGCCGCGACCCACCGTACCGGAGCGTGGGGGCAGCCCCGTGCCGTTCCGGCTACGGGGGGTCAGTCGAGGTCGATGCGCTCGCTTCCGCCGTTGTCACCCTCGCCCTTCTCGCCCTTCTCGCCCTTGCGGGGCTCGCGGGGCTCGTGCGGCGGCTCCTCGCGCGTCCAGCGTGCCTCCTGGCCGTGGACGGCGGCGCGGTAGGCGGCCATCAGCTCGGAGCCGGCGGTGGCCAGGTGGTCGAAGACCTCGGGGTTGCGGTCGATGACCGGTTCCACGGCGGCCTTCGCCTGGGCGATGAGCTGCTGGACGGCGCCCTGCGCGGCCGCGCCCGCCAGCGGCAGCTGGAAGGCGGAGACCTTGTCGGCGACGGCGTCGACGAGCTTGCGCAGCTCCTCGGCGGCGCTGCCCGGCTCGCCGCCCTGGCCGGACGTGCCGCGGCGGCGGGCGTTCTCGGCGGCGAGGTCCTCGGCGCAGGCCCGTTCCCAGGCGTCGGGGTCGGGCGCCTGGCCGGGGCCGGGGCGCTCGGTGGGATCGGTCATGACGGGCTCCTGCGGGCTGGATTTTCCTTCGACGTTACCTGAACGGCGCAGTGCCGTTCAGGTAGTCCTTGGCCACAGGTCGGGGTCGGGTATGAAGCGCACGCTGAGCGCCCCGTCGCGCAGCCCGGCGCCGGAGACGGTGCAGCGGCGCAGCGCGGACGGCAGGGGCAGGACGCGGCGGAACGGGCCGACTCCGACGATCAGTTCGTCGCCGCGGCGGACGAGGCCGAGGCCGTCGCGGTCGGCGCCGGGCAGCGGCAGCCGCCAGACGAGCATGCCGTCGGTGGCCAGGCGGTCCTCGACGGTCCAGGGCTCGGCGGGCACCTGCTCCTCATGGGCCCCACTGGTCTCGTGAACCTCACGGCCCTCGTGAACCTCACGGTCCTCGCGGGGCAGCGTGGCGTGTGCGGCCAGCTCGCCGAGGTCGGCCGGGCCGCGCGGGGAGCGGCCCAGGTGGGGCACGTCGCGCACGGTGACGCCGTCGGCGAGGAACTCCTCGCACAGCGCCCGGTGGGCGGTGCGCTGCTCGTCGGCGAGGCCGGCGAGCCAGGGGTCGGCGGAGTCGTGGGGCAGCAGCCGGTTCGCCACGAGCGAATCGATACGGCAGCCCTGCAGGGCGAGGCCGGCGCGTGCGGTGCGCAGCGCCCCGGCGGCGAGCACGCCGGGTTCGGCGACCAGGCGCACGGTCGTGCCGGGCGCCTCTATCACCTCCTGCACGGCGGCGAGCTCCTGCTGCCAGCGCTCCACGGTGTCGTAGAGGAGCTGGGCGGGCATGGGGACGCGGGCCAGCTGGGCCAGCATCGGGCGCAGGGCGCGGGCCGCCTGGCGTTCGGGGGGCAGCAGGCGGCGCAGGTAGCGGCGCAGCTGTTCGGGGAGGGCGAGCAGCCGCACGGTCTCGTGCGCGGGGGGCATGTCGACGACGAGCAGGTCCCAGCGCCCGTCGGCGTGGGCGGCGCGCAGTGCGGCGAGGATCGCCAGTGGTTCGGCGCCGGGGAGTTCGGTGAGCTCCTCGGGGTCCAGGGGGGTGGCGCCGAGGAGGTCGAGGAGGGAGGTGCCGCGGTCCTGGAGGTCACGGGCGAGGGCGCCGAAGTGCTCGCCGGCGGCGACGCGGGCGGCCCACAGGCCGGGGGCCGCCTCGACGGGCGGCGCCCAGGGGGCGCCGTCGTCGGTGCCCCGCGTGGGCAGGGCGGCGGCGAGCACCGTGTCGGGGGCGTGGCCGCGGTCGCAGGTGAGCAGCAGGACACGGCGCCCGGCGCGGGTGGCGGCGAGCGCCGTGGCCGCGGCCACGGTGGTGCGGCCCGCGCCGCCGGGACCGGTGACGAGGACCGTACGCAAGGTGGAGCCTCCGGCAGTGGTTCAGTGCATCGGCGGGGGTGTCGGGCTCAGGACCCGGCACCCTCCTCGACGCGCTTCTTGAGCCCCGACAGGGCGCGGTCGATGATGACCTTCTCCGCCTTGCGCTTGATCATCCCGAGCATCGGGATCTTCACGTCGACGGTGAGCTGGTAGGTGACCTCGGTGTGCTTGCCGCCGGCGACGGGCCGCAGGCTGTAGGAGCCGTCGAGCTGGCGCAGCATCGCCGACTTGTCCAGGGACCACTGGACGACGTCCGCCTCGGGCCAGCTGTAGTTGAGGGTGTGGTCGTCCTTGATGGCGCCCGCGTCGAGCACCAGGCGCACCTTCTTGGCGCGGCCCTGCTCGTCCTTCTCCAGCACTTCGGCCTGCTTGACCTCTCCCGTCCACTCCGGGTAACGGTCGAAGTCGGCGATCACCGACATCACCTGGGCCGGCGTCGCCTCGATCGTGATGCTCGAGCTGGTGTGTTCCGCCATCTGCGTGGCTCCTCCGTACCGGTGCGCGGCCTCTTCATGGTCTGCCGGTGAAGGCTACCTCCCGCTGCGCGTCACCACTCCAGCACCCAGGGTGTGGCCGTGGAGGCGAAGTGGCCGACGTTGACGCACTCGGTGGCGCCGATGCGCATCCGGCGGGCGAGCGGCTGGTGGACGTGGCCGAAGAGGGCGTACTTGGGCCGGGTGGCGCGGATGGTCTCCAGCAGGGCGGAGCTGCCGCGTTCGAAGCGGCGGGCGACGGTGTCGTAGCAGAGCTCCGGCACGTCGGGCGGGATGTGCGAGCACAGGACGTCGACCTCGCCGAGGGCGGCGAGCTTGGCGGCGTAGGTCTCGTCGTCGATCTCGTAGGGGGTGCGCATGGGCGAGCGCAGGCCGCCGCCGACGAAGCCGAAGACGAGGCCGCCGATCTCGGCGCGCTCGCCGTCGAGGACGGTGGTGCCCGGGCGGGCGTACTCGGGCCACAGCGGTGGGATGTCGACGTTGCCGTAGGTGGCGTAGGTGGGGGTGGGGAAGGCGGCGAAGAGCTCGGCGTACTGCTTGCGGACGGCGGCCTCGACGGCGGCGGTGCGGTCGATGCCGTCCCACAGGGCGCGGGAGAGCGCCCGGGCCTCCTCGAAGCGGCGGGCGGTGCGCAGCTCGACGATGCGGTCGGCGGCCTCGACGCCGAACAGCTCGGGGAAGATGCCGCGCGAGTGGTCGGCGTAGTCGAGGAAGAGGACGAGGTCGCCGAGGCAGACCAGGGCGTCGGCGCCGTCCCCCGCCCGCGCCAGACCCTCGGCGTTGCCGTGTACGTCGCTGACCACGTGGACTCGCATACGGATCACCCTAGGTGCTGCCTCGGGGCCTCCGGAAGGGCCCCGACCTGCGGTTACTTCCGAGTCACCTAGCCGGGAGGCTAGGGTGCGGTGAGCAGTCCGGTGGCATGTGACGCATAGAACATCTGGGCGCGACCCTCTATTCGAAAAGTGGTACTGGTGGGTAACGTCCGGGCAGTCCACTCCCCCCGCCTGATCTTGGACCGCAGCCGACGCAGCGCCCCCCGAAGACGCGGCGGCGCCGGCGCCCGACGAGGAGCAGCAGTCTTGCGCGAGTTCAGCCTTCCGGCCCTGTACGAGGTCCCCGCCGACGGAAACCTGACGGATCTCATCCGCCGGAACGCCGCACTCCACCCCGACGTCGCCGTCATAGGGCGCAAGGTCGACGGCCGCTGGGAGGACGTCACCGCCGCCGGCTTCCTGGCGGAGGTGCGGGCCGCGGCCAAGGGGCTGATGGCCGCCGGCATCGCACCGGGCGACCGCGTCGGCCTGCTGTCGCGGACCCGCTACGAGTGGGCGCTGCTGGACTTCGCCATCTGGAGCGCCGGCGGCGTCACCGTGCCGATCTACGAGACCAGCTCGCCCGAGCAGATCCAGTGGATCCTCGGCGACTCCGGCGCCGTCGCCTGTGTGGTGGAGACCCCGGCGCACGAGGCCGCCGTGGAGTCCGTGCGCGACCGGCTCCCGGAGCTGGCGAACATCTGGCAGATCGACCGCGGCGCCGTGGAGCGGCTGCGGGCGGCGGGCGAGCCGCTGAGCGACGAGGCGGTGGACGAGCGCAGCGCCCTGGCCGTCGCCGACTCCCCCGCGACCATCGTCTACACCTCGGGCACCACCGGCCGCCCCAAGGGCTGTGTGCTCACCCACCGGGCCTTCTTCGCCGAGTGCGGCAACGCGGTCGAGCGGCTCAAGCCGCTGTTCGACACGGGCGACTCCTCGGTGCTGCTGTTCCTGCCCGCGGCCCACGTCTTCGGCCGGCTGGTGGAGGTCGCGGCGGTGCTGGCTCCCATCCGGCTGGGCCTGGTCAGCGACATCCGCAACCTCACGGACGACCTGCAGGGCTTCCGCCCGACGCTGGTCCTGGGCGTACCGCGCGTCTTCGAGAAGGTCTACAACGGCGCCCGGGCCAAGGCGCAGGCCGACGGCAAGGGCAAGATCTTCGACAAGGCGGCCGAGACGGCCATCGCCTACAGCCGCGCCCTGGACACGGCCTCGGGCCCGTCCTTCGGCCTGCGGCTCAAGCACAAGCTCTTCGACAAGCTGGTCTACAGCAAGCTGCGGGCGGTGCTCGGCGGCCGCGCCACGCACGCCATCTCCGGCGGCGCCCCGCTGGGCGAGCGGCTGGGCCACTTCTACCGCGGCATCGGCTTCACGGTCCTGGAGGGCTACGGCCTGACCGAGTCCTGCGCGGCGACCGCCTTCAACCCCTGGGACCGGCCGCGGATCGGCACGGTCGGCCAGCCGCTGCCCGGCTCGGTGGTGCGCATCGCCGACGACGGCGAGGTGCTGCTGCACGGCGAGCACCTGTTCACCGGCTACTGGAACAACGAGGCGGCCACCGCCGAGGCCCTGTCGGACGGCTGGTTCCACACCGGCGACCTGGGCACGCTCGACGAGGACGGCTACCTGAGCATCACCGGTCGCAAGAAGGAGATCATCGTCACGGCCGGCGGCAAGAACGTCGCCCCCGCCGTGATCGAGGACCGCGTCCGCGCCCACGCGCTGGTCGCCGAGTGCATGGTCGTCGGCGACGGCCGGCCGTTCATCGGCGCGCTGATCACCCTGGACGAGGACTTCCTGCCGCGCTGGCTGGAGCAGAACGGCAAGACCGCGGGCCTGACGGCCGCCGAACTCGCCGACGACGCCGACCTCCTGGCGGCCGTGCAGAAGGCCGTCGACGACGGCAACGCCGCCGTCTCCAAGGCCGAGTCGGTCCGCAAGTTCCGTGTGCTGCCCACGCAGTTCACCGAGGCGTCCGGCCATGTGACCCCGTCGCTGAAGCTCAAGCGGAACGTCGTCGCGAAGGACTTCGCCGACGAGATCGAGGCCATCTACCACGGCTGACGCCATGGACGAGAACCACAGGTAAGGGGCTCGCGCCTTGGCGCGAGCCCCTTACACGTCTCTACAGCAGGTGCTTCAGCCGCTCGGCCAGCAGGTCCCATCGCCACCGCTCCTCGACCCACTCCCGGCCGCGCTCGCCCATGCGGCGCCGCAGCTCCGGGTCCTTCAGCAGCGTCACGACGCGGTCGGCGGCCTCGTCGGCCGAGCCGCCCCGCACCACGTAGCCGGTCTCGCCCTCCAGCACCGCGTCCGGCGCACCGCCGGAGTCGCCGGCGACCACCGGCAGCCCCGTCGCGGACGCCTCCAGATAGACGATGCCGAGCCCTTCGACGTCCAGCCCGCCCCGGCGCGTACGGCAGGGCATCGCGAAGACGTCGCCCGCGCCGAAGTGGGCCGGCAGCTCCTCCCAGGGGACGGGGCCGGTGAAGCGGACCGCGTGCGCCACACCGGTGTTCTCGGCGAGCCTGCGCAGATCGTCCGCGTAGGGCCCGCCGCCGACTATGAGCAGCACCGCGTCGGGGACGGCCGCCAGGATCCGTGGCATGGCCTCGATGAGGGTGTCCTGGCCCTTGCGCGGCACGAGCCGCGAGACGCACACCACGACCGGCCGGTCGGCCAGCCCCAGCCGGGCGCGGACCTCCGCGCCCCCCGAGCCGGGGTGGAAGGTCTTCTCGTTCACTCCCGGCGGCAGTTGCACCATGCGCGCCGCCGCCTCGTCCGTCAACGCGGCGGCGATCCGCGACCGCGTGTACTCACCCAGATAGGTGATTGTGTCGGTGCCCTCGCCGATGCGCCGCAGCAGCTGCCGCGCGGCGGGCAGCTGCGCCCATCCCGCCTCGTGCCCATGGGTGGTGGCGACCAGCCGGCGGGCGCCGGCCCGGCGCAGCGCCGGGGCCATCAGCCCCAGCGGCGCGGCCGCCCCGAACCACACCGAGGTGCAGCCGTGCTCCCGCAGCAACGAGGCCGCGCGCCGGGTGACCCGGGGGGTGGGCAGCAGCATGGTCGTACGGTCACGGACGACGGGAAAGGGCTGCTCGGCATCGAACCGGGCGGTGGCCTCGGCGCCCTCACGGCCGCGCTTCCAGGTGGAGGCGTAGACGACGATGCTCGCCGGGTCCAGGCGCAGGGCCATGTTGTGCAGGAAGGCCTGGATGCCGCCGGGACGGGGCGGGAAGTCGTTGGTGACGATCAGGGTCTTGTGCATCGCCGCCGACAGTACCGGGTGGGACCTGAGGTCAGCCGCGCCGCGTCCCGTCACGTCGTCGCGCGCGGGCCCCAGGACCGGCATCATTCCCTTCAGTGACGGCAGGCGGACGCTGTGTGGTGGCGCGGCGGCCCGAAGGGACGAGGTGAGTGATGGTGGCGGGCACTGGTCTGCGGCTCTCGATCGTGGCGTGGGCCGTTACCCGGGCCGCTTTGATGATGTGCGTGTTCCGGGTGTGGGACATGCCCGGCTCGGACGTCTCCGTCGACATCGAGGTGATCTACCAGGGCTGGTACGGGGTGCTGCGCACCGGCATCTTCCCTTACGACGACGTCACCTGGCAGTACCCGCCGGCCGCCGCGCTGGCCGTGCTCGCGCCCGGGCTGCTGCCGTTCCTCGACTACGCCCCGGCGTTCTTCGCGCTGTGCCTGCTGGCCGACGCGGCGGTCATGGGGATGCTGCTGTACGCCGTGCGCGACGCCCGGCGCGGCCCGGCCGGGGTGTGGGTCTGGGTGGCTGGGGTGCCGCTGCTGGGGCCCATCGTCTACGCCCGCTACGACGTCATGGTCACCGCCGTCGCGGTGGCGGCCCTGCTGGCGTCCGCGCGCCGGATGCGCCTGTCGGGCGCGCTCATGGGCTTCGGGGCGCTGCTGAAGGTCTGGCCGGTCCTGCTGCTCATCGGCACCCCGCGCGGCCCGCGCACCCGCTCCACCTGGGGTGCGGCACTGGTCACCGCGCTGCTGCTGGCGATGTTCTTCACCGCCGCGATGCCGGGGGCGCTGGCGTTCCTGACCTTCCAGCGCGACCGGGGCACCGAGGTCGAGTCCCTGGGGTCGCTGGTCTTCCACCTGGCACGGCACTTCGGCTGGCACGGCAAGGCGCGGCTGAACTACGGCTCGGTGGAGTTCCTCGGCCGCCACGTCCACGCGGTGAGCGCCATAGCGCTGGGGCTGAGCGTGCTGGCCTTCCTCTGGCTGCTGCTGTGGCGGCTGCGGGCGCGCCGGTTCACGCCGACCACGCCCTACGACGCGGCGTTCGCGGCGGTGCTGCTGTTCACCACCACCAGCCGGGTGATCAGCCCGCAGTACATGGTGTGGCTGATCGGCCTGGCGGCGGTGTGCGTGGTGATGCGTACGCCCCGGCAGGGCCTGCCGGTCGTGCTGGTACTGCTGGCCGCGCCGCTGACCCAGCTCGAGTTCCCCATCTGGTTCTCGCACGTCGTGGCCAGCGACAAGCTGGGCGTCGCCACGCTGACGCTGCGCAACGCGCTGCTGGTGGCGGCGACGCTGATCTCGTGCACCCGGCTGTGGCGGGAGACGGTCTCCAAGGCGCCGGAGACCGGCGGCGAGCCGGACCCGCCGACCGAACCCCGCGAGTCCGCCCTGGTCAGCCGGTAGAGCCGGCGAGGCCGCCCGCCACGTAGGAGCGCCAGCGCTCGGTGAAGTCGTCCTGGCCCAGCCCCAGTACCTCGCGCAGCGCCGCCTCGAGCGCGCCCTCGCGGCTGTGGTGGCCGCCCACCGCCCGGTAGAAGGCGACGAGCTTCTCCTCGCCCCACTGCTCGGCGATCATGCGGCAGGCCAGCCAGCCCTCCTCGTAGGCGCGGGCCAGCCGGCCGGCCTCGCCCGCGAACCCGAAGTCGGCGTCCTCCGGCAGGTGCCGCGGCAGCCGTCCGGCGGAGACGGCGACGGCCAGCTCGGGGGCGGCCTGCCGGGCGGTGCGGCCGGTGCCGCGGTAGGCGGCCCAGTCGGCGAAGCCCTCGGAGAGCCACAGCGGGGTGGCGGGCGAGGTCAGGGCGCGGGTGGCGACATGGGCGGTCTCGTGGGTGAGCACGATCCGGCGGCCGAAGTCGCCGAGGACGCCGTAGGCCTCGGGGTTGACGATGATCCGGTCGGCGGGGGCCGCCCCGGCGCCGCCGACCTCGCCGGTGGTCACCGCCGCGATGCCGCGGTAGTTGGACGCGGGGGCGCCCAGCAGCGCCGCCATCCGCTCCAGCGAGGCGGGCATCTCGACCACCACCCGCTCCGCCCACTTCCCCGGCCACGCGGCGTCCACGGCCGGCACCGCCCGGTCGGCGAGGTCCGCCAGCGCCCGCAGCCGCGACCGGTCCTGGCCTACCCCGAGGACCAGGCTGTGCGCGCCGCGCACGGCCGTGACCTCGCCCTGCTCCCACAGCTGCCCGCCGCCGCCCGGGCCCTCCTGGCCGGCCACGTACCACCGGTCGGCGCGGCGCACCACGGTCAGCCGCAGCGAGGCGGTGACGGGCGCGGTGTCGTACCCGTCGAGGCGGTAGCGCAGTTCGGCCTCGACGGCGACGCGGCGGCCGTCGCCGGGGGCGGGGGTGAAGCCGCCGGTGCGCACCAGGCGGTACTCCCAGGAGGCGAGCGGCACGGCCGCGAGGTTGGCGAACGCCCGGCGGCGCTCGGCACGGTAGCCGTCGGCGGCCGGGTCGACGGCCGCGAGGTAGGCGCCCTCGTCCCGGGACCGTACGGCGGCGCTCCACCGGTCGAGCAGCTGCTGCACGGAGGTGTCGGCCCGTTCGGGGCGGCCGTCGCCGGAGCCGCAGCCGGCCAGGCTCTGGAGCGCCAGCACCACCACGACCAGGCAGCACCATGCCCGCCGTCCACCGCGCCCGCTGCCCGTCACGCCCGCATCGTACGAGCCGGACGGGCCCGCACAGGGGTCAGGGCACGCTCATGGCCGGGTGACGGAGGAAATCGGCATCATGTTGGCCGGGTCGTAGCGGACGCGCGCGCCGGGGTAAGGGGCGTGCACGACCTGTCCATTGCCGACGTACATGCCCACGTGGCTGGCGTCGTCCCGGTAGATGACCAGGTCGCCGGGGCGGGCCTCGGACAGCGAGATGTGGCGGCCGGCGTTGCGCTGCGCCTGGGAGGTGCGCGGCAGGCCCACCCCGGCCCGCCCGTAGGCCCACTGCATCAGCCCGGAGCAGTCGAAGGCGCCCGGCCCGGTCGCGCCCCAGGCGTAGGGGGAGCCCACCGCCGAGCGGGCCGCCAGGGCCGCGGCGGCGCCCCGGCCGGAGAGACCGGTCAGCTCCGGCAGGGAGCTGTGGAGGGGGCCGGCCGCGCGCTCCCCGGAGCGGGAGGAGCGGGTGAGGTCCGCCCGGTCCGACTCCGGCAGGGAGTTCAGCAGCCGGCGGGCGGCGGCGAGCTTGCCCTCGACCTCGTGCTTGTGGCGTTCGACGGCCGCCCGGCTGGCCTCCAGCTCGGCGAGGGTGCGGGCGGCCTCGTGCCGCTCCTGACGCAGCGTGCGCTGCGCGGCGAGCAGGGCCTCCAGCTGGTCCGCCTGGCGGCCCGTGACGCGGTCGAGGGTGGCGGCCTTGTCGAGGTAGCCGTCGGGGTCGGAGGACAGCAGCAGCTCGATGGCGGGGTCCACGGCGCCGTTGCGGTACTGGGCGGTGGCGATCATGCCGAGGGCGCTACGCATCCGGTTGACCTGCTCCTGACCGCGCGCGACCCGGTCGGCGGCCTGTTCCACGCGCTCGCGCAGGGCGTCGGCGCGCTCGCCGGCCGCGTTGTACTTCTCGGTGGCCCGTTCGGCCTGCTCGTAGAGCTGGTCGAGCTGTGCTTTCACCGTCCCCGGGGCCTTGGAGTCGTCGGCGGTGTCACCGGGGCGTGCGCTCGCCGGTGCCGCCGAGAGGGCGGCCGCGGCGGTGGCCACGGCGGCGGACAGAACGGTGACCCGGACGCTCTGGGTGAGACCGGACTGCGAAGGACGGCGATGGGACGCCACTGGGTGCCGCACTCCCTTCCACTGTGTGCGGACCCTGCCGCCCGGTTGACGGGCGGTCGACGGCCGGGCACCGCGCGCCAGACAGTAGCGGCGCGCTCACCCCCGGTTCAAAGACCTTGCGGGCGGTGAAAACTGACGCCCCGCCGGAGACGCAGGTCACCGGCGGGGCGTGGAGTCAGTTGCCGTAGCGGGGATTCGCCCGAACGGGCGGTGCGGCGCGGCGGGGGGTTTGGGCCAAGGGGGTACCCCCTGCCGTTCGGGCCGTGGGCGGGGATCAGCCGACGCGGACGCCGAACTGGAAGGGCATGTTGCTCATCGGCTCGTACCGCACGTTGGTGCCGGACCTGGGCGCGTGCAGCACCTGGCCGTTGCCCGCGTACAGGCCCACGTGGTGCAGGTCGCCGTAGAAGATCACCAGGTCGCCGGGCTTGAGGGAGCCCTGGTCGTAGATGCGGGTGCCGGCGTTGGCCTGGTCCTGCGAGATGCGCGGCAGGGTGACGCCCGCCTGCGCGTACGCCCAGGAGGTGAGCCCGGAGCAGTCGAAGGAGTTGGGGCCGGTCGCGCCCCAGACGTAGGGCGAGCCGATCTTGCTCTGCGCGGCGCTGAGGGCGCTGCCGGCGCGCTGCGAGGTGGGGAGCGCCTTGCCCAGGTCCGGGCGGCTCTCGGAGCGGCCGGCGCGGGAGCCGTCCGTACCGCCCTTGGCCCCGCCCTTGTCGGCCTGGCCCGCGGCATCGCTCTCACCGAGGACCTCGGCGCGCTCCTTGGCGGTGAGGGTGTTGAGCAGGTCGCGGGCCTCGGCGAGCTTGCCCTGGACCTCGCTCTTGCGTTCCCCCAGCGCCTTGCGGGTGGACTCCAGGTCGGCGAGCTTGCCGGTGGCCTCGGCGCGCTCCTGGCGCAGCGTGCGCTGCTTGGCGGCTATCTGCTGGAGGGTGTCGGCCTGCTTGGCGCTCAGCTGGTTGAGGGTGGACGCCTTCTCGAGGTAGGAGTCCGGGTCGGAGGAGAGCAGCAGCTGCAGGGTCGGGTCGATGGATCCGCTGCGGTACTGGGCGGTGGCCATCGAGCCGAGGCCGTCGCGGAGCTTGTTGAGCTCCTCCTGGCCGCGGGCGACCTTGTCCTGGAGCTCGCCGACCTGCTTCTCGAGCTTCTCCTGCTTCTCCTTGGCCCCGTTGTACTTCTCGGTGGCCTGCTCCGCCTCTTCGTGAAGCTTGTCGACCTTCGTCTTGACGTCCGTCTTGGAAGGCTGGGGGTCGGCGCTCGCGGACTGCGCGGAGAGGGCGACGGCCGCGGCGGCGGTCGCGGTCAGCACGGTCACCCGAGTGCGACTCGGCTGCTTGGGACGACGGTGGGAGGCCACGGAGCGAGCCCCTCCTCTTCCTCGAACAGAAAATCACGGCACGGAGGTTCGAGGCCCGACCCTAGTGAGCGGAATGTGATCCATTCAAATTCTCGTGCGAAAAATCCGCACCGGTAGTCCAACCTTTACCAAGGTGGCACCACAGGTCACGCGGACTTAAGCGGACGTATCGCTCATGTACGAGCAAGTCGCTTGAGCAGCAACGCCGATGCGACCGGCCGTGCCCCCGCCTTGGCGACCCCGTCCGCGACCTCACGGTCGGTGGAGACCACCACCACCGGCCGGCCCGGCGGTTCGGCGCGCACCAGCTGGCGGATCAGCTCGTCCGCCGTCACCCCGGGCTTGCTGAACAGCACCCGCACCCCGCGCGGCGGCGCCAGCAGCACCGGCGCCGCGAGCTCGGCGCCGTCGAAGACACAGGTCACCTCGGCACCGGTCTGCGCGGCCAGCATCGCCAGCCCGCCCAGCAGCCGCAGCCGCTGCTTGTCCAGCGGCATCGTCGGATAGCCGGTCTTGGTGACGTTGTAGCCGTCGACCACCAGATGCGCCTGAGGCAGTGCCAGCAGCTGGTCCAGCAACGCCGGATCGGTCTCCGACAGGGCCCGGGTGGCGATGTCCTTGGGCGTCATCGTGCCCGGCTGGACGGCCTCGACGGTGTCCGCCGGGTGCACGGAGGCGGGCGGCAGGGCCAGCTCGCGCCGCAGCCCCTGCGCCGCGTCCAGCACCGTGTCCAGCAGCAGCCGCAGCCGCATGTCCTCCACGCTGCGGCCCTCGCGGGCCGCCCGGCGGCTCGCCTCCAGGCCGGCCTCGGCCTCCGCCAGCCGCGCCTTGACGCGCCGGGTCTCGGCCAGGGCCGCCGCCTTCTCGGCCGCGGCCTCCGAGCGTGCCGACTCCAGCTCCGTCTGCGCCTTGCGCAGCGCCGCCTCGCCGCGCCGCACATCGCTGACGGCGCTGCGCAGCTTGCGCTGCTGCGTCTCGACCTCCCTGCGCGCCGTCTCCAGCTCGGCCCGCACGCGCTCGGTCTCCGCCCGCGCCTCGGCCCGCGCCGCCGCCAGCTCCTCGCGCAGCCGGCGCAGTTCGCGCTGGGCCTCCTCGCCGGCCCGCTCGGCGCTGGCCCGCTGGGCCTCCTCGCCGGCCGCGGTGACCAGCTTGACCCAGCCCGGCGGGCGCAGCACGAAGGCCATGGCCGCCACGTCCTCGGGGTCGGCGGCGGCCGGCGGCGAACCGGCGTCGAGCGCCTCCACCAGCTCCGAGCCGCTCTCGCGCAGCCGCGCGCAGATGCGCTGGCGGAAGACGGCGTCGCTCTCCACGGCCGCCGCCATGGCGTTCCCGGCGAACTTGGCCCGCCGGGTGGGGGTGAAGCGGGCGTACTGCCGCAGCTGGGGCGGGAGTTCGGTGACCGTCAGCCCGCCGAACGCCTCCGCGACGAGCCCGATGACGCGCCGCCTGATCCCCTCGGGCAGGGGACGGTCGAGCACCTCGGTGACGCCGTCGTCGGCCTCGCCGGCATCACCGGCCGCCGCCACGCCGTCCGTGTGCTCCACCACCGTTCATCGCTCCCGTTCTTCAGGCACTCGCGCCCGGCCGGTCGACCAGCTCGATCTGGTCGACCACGTTGCACCAACGGCACCGCACGGACTCGATCGTCTCACTGACGACCTCACGCTCCTCCACCTTGGGCTCCCCCGCGAGATCGAGGTGCACATAGTCGACGGCCTTGGTCGTACGCGTGACGTCGAACCGGGTGAGATTGCCGCACAGCGTGCAGCGCCACCGGGTGTCGGCTGTCGGCCGGGGAACGCCCATCGTGTCGTCCGTCCTCGCTCGCGGTCTGCATACGGTCGGTGAAGTGCTTTTCGTAACCCTACGGCCTGGTGGTCGCCGAGCGCGGTGGCACGGGCCCGAGGGGGCGGACCGGCGAGGCACTCTGTGCTGGTTACGCCCGGTACGACATGATCTGGCCATGATCAGAACGGCATGGCGCCCGGTCGGGGGCGACACCCCCTGGGTGACCTGGACGCTCCTGGGCGGCTGCTGCGCGGCCTTCCTCGCCGGCCCCGCGTCGGGCATGAACGCCTCCTACGGCACCGGCCCCGGGCTGCTGTCCGCCCAGACCGCCTACTTCGAGCACTGGGGCGTCGTACCGCGCGAGCTGTGGCACGGCCCCCTGCTGGGTCTGTGCACCCCGCTCACGGCGCTCTTCGTCCACGGCAACTGGCTGCATCTGCTCGGCAACATGCTCTTCCTCTACGTCTTCGGCGCCATGACCGAGGCACGCATGGGCCGCTCCGCCTTCGCCTGCTGCTACCTCCTCACCGGCTACCTGGCCCTGCTCGGCTACGCGGTCGTGCACGCCCAGTCCGGCCGCACACTCGTCGGAGCGTCCGGCGCCATCTCCGGCGTGCTGGGAGCGTTCCTCTATCTCTTCCCCAGGGCGCGCGTCACCAGCCTCTTCCCCTTCCTCTTCTTCCTGCCGCTGCGCTTCCCCGCCTGGGCCGTACTGCTGTTCTGGTTCGTTCTGCAGTGGCTCGCCACGGGGACGGAGGCCGGCCGGCCAGGGGTCGCCTATCTGGCCCATGTCCTGGGCTTTTCGCTCGGCTTCGGCTTCGCCTGGGTCCATCGGACGGCTGCGGCTAGAGTGAAGGGCGCAGCCAGGTCCACCGAAGGAGACAAGCCGACGTGATCACTTCGATCGTGCTCATCAAGACCGACGTGGACCGGATCCCCGAGATCGCCGAGAAGATCGCCGCGCTGGAGGGCGTCAGCGAGGTCTACTCCGTCACCGGAGCGCACGACCTGATCGCGATGGTGCGGGTGGCCCGGCACGACGACCTCGCGGACGTGATCCCGGGCCGGATCAGCAAGGTGCCCGGCGTGGCCTCGACCGAGACGCACATCGCCTTCCGCACCTACTCGCAGCACGACCTGGAAGCGGCCTTCGCCATCGGCCTGGACAACTGACCCCACCGGTGGGGCGCGCAGGTCAGGCCGAGGTGTCGGGCACGCAGCGGCCGCCCTCGGTGCGGTAGATCCACCGCGCGCCGTTGGCCACCAGCTCCCCCACGGCCCGTACGAACCGCTCGACGTGCTCGTCGGGGGTGCCGGCGCCGAAGCTGACCCGGATGGCGTTGAGCGACTGCCCCTCGTCGGGGGCGCCGCACTCCCCCGGCGCGTCCGGCTCGCCGCCCAGCAGGGTCCGTACCAGCGGGTGGGCGCAGAACAGCCCGTCGCGGACCCCGATGCCGTACTCGGCCGACAGCGCGGCCGCGAAGTGCGAGCTGTTCCAGCCGTCCACGACGAAGGAGATGACGCCCACGCGCGGGGCGTCCTCGCCGAACAGCGACAGCACCCGCACCCCGGGCACCGCGGCCAGGCCCGCCCGCACCCGGTCCACGAGGTGCCGTTCGCGCGCCACGAGCCGGTCGAAGCCGGCCTCGGTCAGCGCCCTGCAGGCGGCGGCCACCGCGTAGGCGCCGATGACGTTGGGCGAGCCCGCCTCGTGCCGGGCGGCGCTGTCGTGCCACTCCACGTCCACGCCGCCGTCCGCCCGGCGGGCCACCGCGCGGCTCGCGCCGCCGCCCGCCAGATACGGCTCGGCGCCCCGCAGCCAGTCGGCGCGCCCGGCCAGGACGCCGGAGCCGAACGGCGCGTACAGCTTGTGGCCGGAGAAGGCGACCCAGTCGACGTCCAACCCGGCGATGTCCACGGGGTGGTGGGGGGCCAGTTGCGCGGCGTCCAGCACGATGCGCGCGCCGTGCGCGTGGGCGGCGGCCGCCAGCTCCCGCACGGGCCACAGCTCGCCCGTCACGTTGGAGGCCCCGGTCACACACACCAGGGCGGGCCCGTAGGGGTCGCGGTCGGCCAGCGCCCGCTCCAGCGTCCGCACGGCCTGGCCCGGGCTGCGCGGCGCGTCCAGGTAGGTGACCCGCGCGCCGCGCCAGGGCAGCAGGGCGGCGTGGTGCTCGGTCTCGAAGACGAACACCCGGCAACCGGCGGGCAGTACGGCCGCCAGCAGGTTGAGCGAGTCGGTGGTGGAGCGGGTGAAGACGACCTGGTCGCCCTCGCGGCAGCCGAGGAAGTCGGCGACGGCCGCCCGGCTGTTCTCGAACAGGTCGGTGGACAGCTGCGAGAGGTACCCGGCGCCCCGGTGCACGCTGCCGTAGTAGGGCGCGTACGCGGCGACGTCGTCCCACACCCGTTGCAGGGCGGGCGCGCTGGCCGCGTAGTCGAGCGCCGCGTACGTCACCTCGCCCCCGGTGACGAGCGGCACGCGGACGTCGGCGCCGAGGACGGGCAGCGGGGCGCAGAGCGAGGGATCGACGGCGAGGGTGACGACGGACATGGCGAAACTCCCGTAAGAGGCAGGCGAATTCCACCGCGCGGCCATGACGAGGGCGGGCGCGGGAAGGGAAGAAGGGTGCGCGGAAGAGGGGCTCTTCGAGCCCTAGCGCATTCGCTGAATCACGGAAAGATCTCCCTCGACAACCAGGACCCCTGGTGAGGGATCCGCGCTTGCCGCAGACCTCACTGCCTGCGGCCTGGTCATCACCCGGGGCACCCCGCCACGGAAGGAGGGTTGCCGGACAGCAAGCCGGGGCCGTATCGCTGTCGCTCGTGACCTGGCCAGGAGTATGGCACACACGGATCGCCCCGCGGAACCGTCGTCCCGCGGGGCGAGACGTCAGGCGTTGCTGGCCGCCACCCACCGCTCCAGCGCCCGCCGCGCCGACCCGGAGTCGATCGCCTGGGCGGCCCGCTCCATCGCGGCCCGGATCTGCTCGGCGAGCGGGGCGTCCGTCGGCTCCAACGCCACCAGCGCGGCGGCCGAGTTCAGCAGCACCGCGTCACGCACCGGGCCCTTCTCGCCGGCCAGCAGGCGCCGCGCCACGTCCGCGTTGTACGAGGCGTCGGCGCCCCGCAGCGCCTCCACCGGCACCAGCTCGATGCCCACGTCCCGCGGGTCGAAGCGCTCCTCGCGCACCGCGCCGTCCCGCACGATCCACACCCGCGAGGTCGCCGTGGTGGTCAGCTCGTCCAGCCCGTCGTCGCCGCGGAAGACCAGCGCCGAGGAGCCGCGCTCGGCCAGCACGCCGGCCAGGATCGGCGCCATCCGGGCGTCGGCCACGCCGGTGGCCTGGGCGCGCACCCGGGCGGGGTTGGTCAGCGGGCCCAGCACGTTGAAGGTCGTACGGATGCCCAGCTCGCGGCGGGCGGCCGCCACGTGCCGCAGCGCGGGGTGGAACTTCACGGCGAAGCAGAAGGTGATGCCCGCCTCCTGCGCCACCTCCACCACCCGGCGCGGGGTGAGGTCCAGATTGACCCCGAGCTTCTCCAGCACGTCGGAGGCGCCGCTGGCGGAGGACGCCGCGCGGTTGCCGTGCTTGACGACCTTGGCGCCGGTGCCGGCGACGACGATCGAGGACATGGTGGAGATGTTGACGGTCTTGGCGCCGTCGCCACCGGTGCCCACGATGTCCACGCTGGGGCCGGGCACCTCGATCAGATTGGCGTGCGCGTACATCGCGCGCACCAGGCCGGAGATCTCGGCGACCGTCTCCCCCTTGGCCCGCAGGGCCACCACGAAGCCCGCGATCTGGGCGTTCGTCGCCTCGCCGCGCATGATCCGGTCCATGGCCCAGGCGGTGTCGTCCGAGCTGAGATCGGTGCCGGCGAGCAGGGCGTCCAGTACGCGGGGCCAGGAGAGGGCCACCGAGCGCTCGCCGCCTGCCGGGGTCGCAACGTTCATGGTCCACACTCCTGGTGGTCTCTCGTGTCCACAGGGCCAGGTGGAGGCCCGGGTCCAGCCTATCGACGACCGGGGACAGCGAAGAGCCCCGTCCATGCGATGGACGGGGCTCTCGCTGTGGCGATCAGTTCACTGTGATCAGCAGGCGGGGATCAGTGGTGGCCGTGGCCGCTGGTGATCTCCTGGTACTCCTCCACGGTGGGCTTGGGGATGTGCGTCCCCTCGCCGTAGAAGCCCTTCGAGAGCTTGACCCGCAGCTTCTGCTTCGCGCCGACCTTGCGGGCGACGCCGTTCTCGTCCACCTCGGGCTCGAGCTCGAGCGGCCTGGGCTGCTCGTGCGCGGTGAGGGTGTGCATCTGCTCCTGCGACAGCGGCTCGTGGACCTCCACGAACTCACCGTGCGGCAGGCGCTTGATGATGCCGGACTCGCGGCCGTGCAGCACCTTCTCCTTGTCGCGACGCTGCAGACCCATGCAGATCCGGCGCGTGACGACGAAGGCGATGACCGGGCCGACGAAGAACGCGATCCGGACGAACCAGGTGATGGCGTTGATCGACAGGTTGAAGTGGGTGGCCCACAGGTCGTTTCCACCACCGACCAGCAGCACCATGTACCAGGTCAGCCAGGCCACACCGAACGCGGTGCGGGTCGGGGCGTTGCGCGGGCGGTCCAGCAGGTGGTGCTCACGCTTGTCGCCGGTGACCCAGGCCTCGATGAACGGGTAGACCGCGATGGCCGCGAGGACCAGCGGGAAGATCATCAGCGGGATGAACACACCCAGGACGAGCGTGTGACCCGCGAAGTTGATCTCCCAGCCCGGCATCACGCGGATGAGGCCCTCGGAGAAGCCCATGTACCAGTCGGGCTGCGCACCGGTGGACACCTGGTCCGGGCGGTACGGGCCCATGGCCCAGATCGGGTTGATCGTCGCGATGGCGGCGATGGCCGCGATCACACCGAAGACCAGGAAGAAGAAGCCTCCGGCCTTGGCCATGTAGACCGGCAGCAGCGGCATGCCGACCACGTTCTTGTTCGTCCGGCCGGGGCCGGGGAACTGCGTGTGCTTGTGGTAGAAGACCAGGATCAGGTGCGCCACCAGCAGGCCGAGCATGATGCCCGGCAGCAGCAGGACGTGGATCGAGAAGAACCGCGGCACGAAGTCCGAGCCGGGGAACTCGCCGCCGAAGAGGAACATCGAGACGTACGTGCCGACGATCGGCACGGACAGGATCGCGCCCTCCATGAAGCGGACACCGGTGCCCGAGAGCAGGTCGTCCGGCAGGGAGTAACCGGTGAAACCGGTGAACATGCCGAGGACCAGCAGCAGGAAGCCGAAGAGCCAGTTGACCTCACGCGGCTTGCGGAACGCGCCGGTGAAGAACACGCGCATCATGTGCACGAGCATGGCCGCGACGAAGATCAGCGCCGCCCAGTGGTGGATCTGCCGGATGAGCAGACCACCGCGGATGTCGAAGCTGATGTCGAGCGTCGACTTGAACGCCTCGGACATCCGCATGCCCTGCATGGGGACGTACGAGCCGTGGTAGACGACCTCGTTCATGCTGGGGTGGAAGAACAGCGTCAGATACACACCCGTGAGGATGATGATGATGAAGCTGTAGAGGCAGACCTCGCCCAGCATGAAGGACCAGTGGTCCGGGAAGATCTTCCGCATGTTGGCCTTGGCCAGGCTGTAGATACCCAGCCGGCCGTCGGCCCAGTCGGCGACCCGCTCGCCGGCGGGCGCGTTGCGGCGACCCTGCGCGTCAGCGCCTGTCGAATGCGTGTTGTTGCTCATCCGCGCTCCCAGTAGGCAGGACCGACGGGCTCGGCGAAGTCGCCCATGGCCTCAAGGTAGCCCTTGTCATTGACCTTGATCCGCAGCTGCGGAAGGGCGTGGCCGGCCGGGCCGAAGATCACTCGCCCGCCGTCGGCGAGGTCGAAGGTGGACTGGTGGCACGGGCACAGCACGTGGTGCGTCTGCTGCTCGTAGAGGCTGATCGGGCAGCCGACGTGGGTGCAGATCTTGGAGAACGCGACGATGCCGTCGGCCGACCAGTCGAGCTCGCGCTTGTCCTTGATGTTCTCCGGGCGGAGCCGGACGATCATCAGGGCGGCCTTGGCGATCTCCTTCTGGAAGTCGTGGTCCTCCTCCTTCATGCCCTCGGGCATGGCGAAGGTGAGGGAGCCGACCTGGATGTCCTCGGGACGCAGCGGCTGCAGCGTGTTCTGGTTGATGAGCATCTTGCCCTCGGACCAGGCGGTCTTGCGGAGCTTGGTGCCCGGCAGCGGACCGAGGTCACGCAGCAGCACCACGCCGGAGAGCGGCACCAGGGCCAGCGCGCCGAACATGGTGTTGCGGATCAGCTTGCGACGGCCGAAGCCCGACTCCTCGGCACCCAGCTTGAAGTCGGCCATGACCTTGGCCTTGACCTCGGGAGCCGCCTCGATCGGGTGCCGCTCGTCGGCGACCTCGACGTCGGACATCAGGGTGCGGGCCCAGTGGACCGCGCCCGCGCCGATGCAGAACAGCGCCACGCCGAGGGTGAGCCCCAGCGAGAAGTTCAGCGCGCTGATGTGACCGATCGGGAAGACGTAGATGTTCTTGTCGACCGGCAGGGTCACGTAGGCGGCGATGAAGCCGATCGTGGCCAGCATCGACAGGGTGAACAGGAACGCGACCACGCGCTCGGAGCGCCTGGCGGCCTTCTCGTCGATGTCCTGGATGCGCGGCTCGTGCGGCGGCAGCCCCGGGTCCGCGAACGGGTCGGCGGCGGTGGCTACGGCACCTTCGTGCGCGTGGCCCTGCGTGCTCGGCAGGGTCTCTTCTGGAATGTCTTGGCTACTCATGACTTCTTGGCCTTAGCGGTGTGGGCCGCGACCCAGATGGCGACTGCGATCAGCGCACCCAGACCGAAGATCCACGCGAACAGACCCTCACTGACCGGGCCGAGGCCGCCCAGTTCGAGGCCGCCCGGGCTCTTGGTCTTGTCGCTGTTGACCGTGTCGAGGTACGCGATGATGTCCTTCTTGTTCTTCTCCGACATCGTGGTGTCGGGGAAGGAAGGCATGTTCTGCGGGCCGGTCTGCATGGCCTCGTAGATGTGCTTCGGGTCGACGCCCTCGAGCGTCGGGGCGTACTTGCCGTTGGAGAGCGCACCGCCCTTGCCCGTGAAGTTGTGGCACTGGGCGCAGTTCGTGCGGAACAGCTCGCCACCCTTGGCGATGTCGGCACCTTCGGGGCTGTACTGGTTCTTCGTCGGGACCGAGGGGCCCGCGCCGAGGGAGGCGATGTACGCCGCGAGCTGGTCGATCTCGGCCTGCGTGTAGATGGCCTTCTTGCGGGGCGCCTGGGCGCCCTGCTGCTGCAGCGGCATACGGCCGGTGGCGACCTGGAAGTCGACGGCGGCGGAACCCACGCCGACCAGGCTCGGCCCGTCGGTGGTGCCCTGACCGCCGGTGCCGTGGCAGCTTGCGCAGCCCACGGAGTAGAGCTTCTTGCCCTCCTCGATGGCGAGGGACTGGGCGGTGTCATCGGCCTTGGCCGTGTCCGCCGGCGCGAACGCGGCGTACAGCCCCCCAGTTACCGCCAGCGCGAAGAGTAGGACGACGACCGCCGCCAGCGGATGGCGTCGTCGTGCGGAGAGCTTTTTCACGGATTACCCCGGTGTCAGGATCTTCTGCGTCGATGTCGGACTGTTGGTCCGGTGCGGGACAGGACCGATTACTTGATCAAGTAGATCGTGGCGAAGAGCCCGATCCAGACCACGTCGACGAAGTGCCAGTAGTAGGACACGACGATGGCCGCTGTCGCCTGGTGGTGGGTGAACCTCTTGGCCGCGTACGTCCTGCCCAGGACCAGCAGGAAGGCGATGAGGCCGCCCGTCACGTGCAGGCCGTGGAAGCCGGTCGTCAGGTAGAACACCGAGCCGTACGGGTCGGAGGAGAGGGAGAGGCCCTCCTCCTTGACCAGATCGGTGTATTCGAAGACCTGGCCGCCGATGAAGATGGCACCCATCACGAACGTGACCACGAACCACATGCGCAGCTTCTTCACGTCGCCGCGCTCGGCGGCGAAGACGCCGAGCTGGCAGGTGAGGGAGGAGAGCACGAGGATCGTGGTGTTGGTGGCCGAGAACGGAAGGTTCAGCGCGGACGCCATTTCCTTCCAGTGCTCGGCTCCGGTCACCGATCGCAGGGTGAAGTACATCGCGAAGAGGGCCGCGAAGAACATCAGCTCGGAACTCAGCCAGATGATGGTTCCGACGCTGGTGAGGTTCGGTCGATTGACCGACGGGTGCGCGTGCCCGGTATCTGTTGCTGTTGCTGTCGCCACGACCGACATTATGTCGGTCGCTTATCTCGCGCTCACTCCGGGGGGTGCCGTTCGGTGTGTCAAGACGGTATGCCCAGCTCGTACGGCCCATTGCGCGGGTCCCCCAAAGGGGGGAAGGCCCGCTTCCGGGGCCTTGCGGGCCCTGTCGAACCCTCCTCCCGGACGGCCCCCGGGGAGTAGCATCCGCGCACAACCGCTCGACCCACAAGCTGTGCTGTCCATGAGTGTCCACAAGCCTGGAGGAACGATGCAGCCGACCGCCACGGTGCTGGTCTACAGCGACGACGCGAGCACCCGCGAGCAGGTGCGGCTGGCCGCCGGGCGGCGGCCGGCGGCGGACGTGCCGGCGGTGCGCTACCTGGAGTGCGCGACCCTGCCGGCGGTGCTGAGGACCCTGGCGGAGCACCACGTCGACGTGTGCGTGCTGGACGGCGAGACGGCTCCGGCGGGCGGCATGGGAGTGTGCCGGCAGCTGAAGGACGAGGTGTTCCGCTGCCCGCCGGTGCTGCTGCTGATCGGCCGTCCGCAGGACGCCTGGCTGGCCACGTGGAGCCGTGCGGACGCGGCCGTCACCCATCCGCTGGACCCGGTGGAGTTCGCGGCGGCGCTGGCCGCTCTGCTGCGCGAGGCCGGCCGGCCCCAGCCCGTGGGTTGCCAAGACTCCTGAGACCTACATCCGGGGACGCAGCCTTGCGGTGTCGGCGGGGCTCGTCCCCTCTCGTTTCCCGGCCGCCAGGGCGCTGCCCTCGCGCCACTGCTTCCACGGCATGTTCCAGTCCCCGAAGCCGTTGTCGAAGGGCGTCATGGTGGCGCCGGCGCTGCCCACGACCTTGACGATGTCCCCGACGCGCACCGTGTCGAAGAACCACTTGGCGTTCGCGGTGCTCATGCCGGTGCACCCGTGGCTGACGTTGTCCGCCCCCTGCGACCCCTCGGACCAGGGGGCGGCGTGCACATATTCACCGCTCCAAGTCACCCGGGTGGCCCAGTAGACCGGCAGGTCGTACGAGTCCGAACTGCCCTCCGCGATGCCGATGCTGGTCCCGCGCATGCGTACGAAGGATTCCTGGCCCAGGATCACCTTGACCCCGTTGCGGGTGGCGTAGCCGGGTTTGCCGGTGGTCACGGGGATGGAGCGGATCTCCTGCCCGTTCTTGCGGACGGACATGTAGTGCCCGGCGGCGTCGGTGATGGCCTCGACGCGGTCGCCGATGGTCAGGTGCACGGGCTTGGAGGGGCCGCCGTACAGGCCGCCGCCGACCTTGATGCCGTCGAGGGTGGCGGAGACGTCGATGGTGGCGTGGGCGGGCCAGTAGTCCGGCGGGCGGTAGTGCAGGGTGCGGTTGTCCACCCAGTGCCAGGCGCCCTCGACGGCGGGCCGGGAGCGGACGCGCAGGGTGCGTTCGACGACGGCGCGGGCCGCCGGGTCCTGGACGGGCTCGCTCAGCTCGGCGGTGATGGGCTGTCCGACGCCGTAGGTGCCGTTCTGCGGGCCGAAGGCGACCCGCAGCAGCCGGTCGGCCGGATTGGTGTCGAAACCGATCGTGCGGCGCCCCTGGGCGCCGTCCTCGTCCTCAGTGCTGACGCGCACGGTGTAGTGCGCGCCGGCCGCGAGCGGGCCGGTGCTGTGCCAGCGGGAACCGTCGGGGGCGAGTTCACCCTTGACGTACCGTCCGGCGGCGTCCGTGGCGGTGACGTCCGTGATCTTGTCGCCGCCGGTCGCGGTCACCTCCAGGGGCTTGCTCGGATCGGCCTTGCGGCCGGTGGCCGCGCCGGCGAGGTTCACCTGGTCCGTGGCGTCGTAGGGCGGGTCGGCCAGCGGGTTCGACGAGCCGCCGCACGCGGTCGCCCCCAGCGCCAGGGAGACCAGCACCAGGACGCCGAGCGGCACCGTGCGGCTACGAGCTGAGTGACTCATGGTCACACCGTAGGAAGATTCGCACCACATGGCCTGTGGAGTGCCGCAAACGGGTGCACGCACGTCGGGCCCCGCACACCGTGAGGTGTACGGGGCCCGAACGGGACGGCGGGGAACTACTGGTTCTGGTTCTCGCCGCGGTAGAACTCGAACACCCAGCCGAAGAGGCCGACCAGGATGACCGGGGCGGAGAAGTACATCAGCCACCAGCCGAAGCAGATGCTCATGAAGGCGAGCGCGCCACCGACGGCCAGGGACAGCGGCTGCCAGCTGTGCGGGGCGAAGAAGCCCAGCTCACCGGCGTCGTCGGCGACGTCCGCGTTCTTGTCGTCCTGGGCCCCGGCGTCCACCCGGCGCGCGGTGAACGCCAGGTAGTAGCCGACCATGACGCACAGGCCGAAGGCCATGAAGAGGGCGGTCGTACCGGCCGCCTCCTTCGACCACACGCCATAGACGATCGCCATGGCGAGGATGAAGACGGAGAGCCAGATGAACATCCGGCCTTGGATCTTCACTTGCCGGCCTCCTTGCCACCCGCGAGGGCCTTGTCAGCGGCGAGGTTCTCCTCGAGCTCCAGTGCCGCGATCTCCGGGTGGTGCAGGTCGAACGCCGGGGATTCGGAACGGATGCGCGGGAGCGTGAGGAAGTTGTGCCGCGGCGGCGGGCAGGAGGTCGCCCACTCCAGCGAACGGCCGTAGCCCCACGGGTCGTCGACCTCGACCTTCTTGCCGTACTTGGCGGTCTTCCACACGTTGTACATGAACGGCAGCATCGACAGACCGAGCAGGAACGAGCTGATCGTCGAGATGGTGTTCAGCGTGGTGAAACCGTCGGCGGCGAGGTAGTCCGCGTAACGACGCGGCATGCCCTCGGCACCCAGCCAGTGCTGCACCAGGAACGTGCCGTGGAAGCCCACGAACAGCGTCCAGAAGGTGATCTTGCCCAGGCGCTCGTCCAGCATCTTGCCCGTGAACTTCGGCCACCAGAAGTGGAAGCCGGAGAACATCGCGAAGACCACGGTGCCGAAGATGACGTAGTGGAAGTGCGCGACGACGAAGTACGAGTCGGAGACGTGGAAGTCCATCGGGGGCGAGGCCAGGATGACGCCGGTCAGACCACCGAAGGTGAAGGTGATCAGGAAGCCGACGGCCCAGAGCATCGGGGTCTCGAAGGACAGCGAGCCCTTCCACATGGTGCCGATCCAGTTGAAGAACTTCACACCGGTCGGGACCGCGATGAGGAAGGTCATGAAGGAGAAGAACGGCAACAGCACGCCACCGGTGACGTACATGTGGTGCGCCCACACCGTCACGGAAAGACCGGCGATGGAAATCGTCGCGGCGATCAGGCCCCAGTAACCGAACATCGGCTTCCGGGAGAACACCGGAATGACCTCGGAAATGATGCCGAAGAACGGCAGCGCGATGATGTACACCTCGGGGTGGCCGAAGAACCAGAAGAGGTGCTGCCAGAGCAGTGAACCGCCATTTGCCGCGTTGAAGATCTGGGCGCCGAATTTACGGTCCGCCTCCAGGGCGAACAGCGCGGCGGCCAGCACCGGGAAGGCCAGCAGGACCAGGACACCGGTCAGCAGGACGTTCCAGGTGAAGATCGGCATGCGGAACATCGTCATGCCCGGGGCGCGCATGCAGATGATCGTGGTGATGAAGTTGACCGAACCGAGGATCGTGCCGAAGCCGGAGAAGGCCAGACCCATGATCCACATGTCGGCGCCGACGCCCGGCGAGCGGACCGCGTCCGACAGCGGGGAGTAGGCGAACCAGCCGAAGTCGGCCGCACCCTGCGGGGTGAGGAAGCCGGCCACCGCGATCAGCGAGCCGAAGAGGTACAGCCAGTAGGCGAACATGTTCAGCCGCGGGAACGCCACGTCGGGCGCGCCGATCTGCAGCGGCATGATCCAGTTCGCGAATCCGGCGAACAGCGGCGTCGCGAACATCAGCAGCATGATCGTGCCGTGCATCGTGAACGCCTGGTTGAACTGCTCGTTCGACATGATCTGCGTGCCGGGACGGGCCAGCTCGGCGCGCATGAGGAGCGCCATCAGGCCGCCGATGCAGAAGAACGCGAACGACGTGACCAGGTACAGCGTGCCGATCGTCTTGTGGTCAGTGGTGGTGAGCCACTTGATCACCTGATTGCCGGGCTGCTTCTGGCGTACGGGTGGTGCTGCCGTGGCTGTTGCGGCGGCGGCACCCTGGGGTTCGTTGAGGATGCTCACTTGTTCTTGGTCTCCGCGTTCTTCGCGTGATCCGTCTGCGCGATACCCGCCGGCTGGTAACCGGTCTGGCCCTTGGCCGCGAGCTCCTTCAGGTGCGCCTTGTACCGCTCAGGAGAGACGACCTTGACGTTGAAGAGCATCCGGGAGTGGTCCTGGCCGCAGAGCTCGGCGCACTTGCCCAGGAAGGTGCCCTCCTTGTTCGGGGTCACCGTGAAGCTGTTGGTGTGGCCCGGGATGACGTCCTGCTTCATCAGGAACGGAACCACCCAGAAGGAGTGGATGACGTCCCGCGAGGTGAGGACGAACTGCACCGTCTCACCCTTGGGCAGCCACAGGGTGGGGCCCGGGTTGTTGGTCTGCGGGTTCCGGTCGCCCGGGATGCCGACCTCGTAGACGCCCTCGGCGCCCTGCGGTGCCTTCTTCAGGAACCGGTCGGGGATCGCGTCGAGCTCCTTGTTCTCGCGGAGCGGCTTGGCCGGCGTGGCGGCGTTGCCGTCGACGTTCTCCATGTAGTTGAACGCCCAGCTCCACTGGAAGCCCACCACGTTGATGACGTGCTGCGGCTTCTCCGGGTTGGCCAGAAGCTTGTTCTCGTCGCGCGCGGTGAAGTAGAAGAGCACCGACACGATGATGATCGGGACCACGGTGTACAGCGCCTCGATGGGCATGTTGTACCGGGTCTGCGTGGGAATCTCCACCTTCGACCTGCTGCGCCGGTGGAAGATGACGCTCCAGATGATCAGGCCCCACACCAGGACACCGACCGCGAGAGCGGCGGCCCAGGAGCCCTGCCAGAGGGAGAGGATCCGCGGCGCCTCTTCCGTGACGGGCGTTGGCATGCCGAGGCGGGGGAAGTCCTTCGATGTGCAACCGGTGGCGGTCGCCAGGACAGCGCCCGCGGCCAGCGCCTGCAGCAGCTTCCGCCGCACCGGGCGCCGCGACGAGCGGTCGGAGCCGTTGGGACTCACGTAGCGCCTTCCCGAGAGTCTCGCCCGTGCGGCCGGCTGCGGCCGTCTCGCTGGTCGGTCGCCGGCCCGCTGCGGGCAGGGGTTTGGATGTTTATGCGGACCAAACCCTACTGGACGCTATTTGGGGTCGCGCGGGGAGGGTGCCCAACGCGCCGGTCCGGTCCCCGAAGGGGTGGAATCTCGGGATCCGGGGGCCGTCTGGAGGACCGTCAGGTGCGCGTGCGAGCAGGTCGCGGGGGGTGCGCCCGGCCATGCGGAGGAAGCCGGCCGGCGGGGTGCGCGGTGGCCGGCCGCGCCGCGTACGGCGGCCCTGCCGCTCGCACGCGCGGGGGCGTTAGCGTTCGTATGTGCCCTACTTCGACGCGGCCTCCGCCGCCCCCCTGCACCCGGTCGCCCGCCAGGCGCTGCTGGCCGCCCTCGACGAGGGCTGGGCCGACCCCGCCCGGCTCTACCGCGAGGGCCGCCGGGCCCGGCTGCTGCTGGACGCCGCCCGCGAGGCCGCGGCGGAGGCGGTGGACTGCCGGCCCGACGAGCTCGTCTTCACCCCTTCGGGGACCCGGGCCCTGCACGACGGCATCGCCGGCGCCCTGGCGGGGCGCCGCCGGGTGGGCCGCCATTTGGTGGTCTCCGCCGTGGAGCACTCCGCCGTCCTGCACTCCGCCGAGGCCCTGCAGGCCGCGGGCGGCAGCGTCACCGAGGTCCCCGTGGACCGCACCGGCCGGGTCGGGCCGGGCGCGTTCGCCGCGGCGCTGCGCCCCGACACGGCCCTGGCGGCCCTGCAGTCCGCCAACCACGAGGTCGGCACGGAACAGCCGGTCGCCGAGGTGGCCGGGGCCTGCCGGGAGGCGGGCGTACCGCTGCTGGTGGACGCCGCGCAGTCACTGGGCTGGGGGCCGGTACCCGGGGGCTGGTCGCTGCTGACCGCGAGCGCCCACAAGTGGGGCGGCCCGTCCGGGGTGGGCCTGCTGGCCGTGCGCAAGGGTGTGCGGTTCGCCGCCCAGGGCCCCTCCGACGAGCGGGAGTCGGGACGCGCCCCGGGCTTCCCCGCCCTGCCCGCGATCGTCGCGGCCGCGGCCTCCCTGCGGGCCGTGCGCCAGGAGGCGGCGGCCGAGGGCGCCCGGCTGCGCGCCCTGGTGGAGCGGGTGCGTTCCCGGGTGCCGGAGCTCGTGCCGGACGTGGAGGTGGTCGGCGACCCGGTACGGCGCCTGCCGCACCTGGTGACCTTCTCCTGTCTGTACGTGGACGGCGAGACGCTGCTGCACGCGCTGGACCGCGCGGGCTTCTCCGTCTCCTCGGGCTCCTCGTGCACCTCCAGCACGCTGAAGCCCAGTCATGTGCTGCGGGCGATGGGGGTGCTGTCGGAGGGAAACGTCCGGGTCTCGCTGCCGTGGGGGACGACGGAAGCGGACGTGGAGCGCTTCCTGGAGGTGCTGCCCGCGACGGTGCGCGCGGTGCGGGAGCAGCTGGGCGCGCCCACGGGTGCGGCTCCCGCCGCGGCCGGTACGGCACCCGAGGAGCTGATCGTCGACTCGCTGGGCAAGCGGTGCCCGATCCCGGTGATCGAGCTGGCGAAGGTCATCGGGGATGTGCCGGTGGGCGGCCTGGTGACCGTGCTGTCCGACGACGAGGCGGCGCGGCTCGACATTCCGGCGTGGTGCGAGATGCGGGGGCAGGAGTACGTCGGGGAGCGCCCGGCGGAGCGCGGTACGGCGTACCGCGTACGCCGCCTGTCCTGACCGCCGCTACCGCGGCGGGATGCGCCCACCCACCCGTCCGTTTACCGCCAACGTCATGACGTTCCGGGCGGGTGGGTGGGCGAAAAGGGGGTGTGGGGGCGGAGCCCCCACGGGGAGGGTCAGGCCAGGTGGGCCTGGACCTCGGCGGCGGCCTCGTGGCCGTACGCCTTGGTGAAGCGCTCCATGAAGTGACCGCGCCGCAGCTCGTACTCCTGGGTGCCCAGCGTCTCGATGACCAGCGTCGCGAGCATGCAGCCGACCTGCGCCGACCGCTCCAGCGACAGCTCCCAGGTCAGGCCCGCGAGGAAGCCCGCGCGGAAGGCGTCGCCCACGCCGGTCGGGTCGACCTTGGCCTCTTCCTGGGCGCAGCCGACCTCGATCGCCTCCTCACCGGCGCGCTCGATGCGCACGCCCTGGGCGCCCAGGGTGGTGACGCGGGTGCCGACCTTGGCGAGGATCTCCTCACCCGTCCAGCCCGTCTTGGACTCGATGAGCGCCTTCTCGTACTCGTTGGTGAACAGGTACGTGGCGCCGTCGATCAGGACGCGGATGTCGTCGCCGTCCATGCGGGCCAGCTGCTGGGAGGGGTCGGCCGCGAAGGGGATGCCCCGGGTGCGGCACTCCTCGGTGTGGCGGATCATCGCCTCGGGGTCGTCCGCGCCGATCAGCACCAGGTCGAGGCCGCCGACCCGCTCGGCCACGGGCTGGAGCTCGATCTGGCGGGCCTCGCTCATCGCGCCGGTGTAGAAGGACGCGATCTGGTTGTGGTCGGTGTCGGTGGTGCACACGAAGCGCGCGGTGTGCAGCACCTCGGAGATGTGCACGGAGGCGGTGTCGACGCCGTGCCGGTCGAGCCAGGCGCGGTAGTCGGCGAAGTCCTGGCCCGCGGCACCGACCAGGACCGGGCGCAGCCCCAGCAGGCCCATGCCGAAGCAGATGTTGGGGCCCACGCCACCACGGCGGACGTCCAGCTCGTCGACGAGGAAGGAGAGGGAGACCGTGTGCAGCTGGTCCGCCACGAGCTGATCGGCGAAGCGGCCGGGGAAGGTCATCAGGTGGTCGGTGGCGATGGAGCCGGTGACAGCGATACGCACGACGGGTCTGCTCCCTGGGGGGCGAGGTGACAAGGAGGTCAACAAGAACCACACCACGCTACCGGGTCCGGCGGTCCTGCCCGCGTCCGGATCCCCATGATTGGTAGGTAAATCTACCTAATAGTAGGTCTTACCTCGCGCGCTCCCCGGTGCGTACGGTGCGGGTATGCCGAAGACTGTGAAGGACGTCACTTCCACCACGGACCCGGAATCCCTGGACGAGCTGCGCCAGGACTGCGCCCGGATGGCACCGCACTGGACCGGCCGCACCCCTGGTGAGCCCCGCCGGGGCGCGAGGACGCCGCTGTCGCTCATCCACGGCGTCGTCGTCCCCGCCGGATCGGCACGGCTGCTGGACGGGATGTCGGAGTACGGCGACTGACGGTCCCGAAGGCGCACCGGAAGAGACAGTGGAACCGCTCGCTCCTGCGCTCCGTCCAAGCGGCGTCCCCTTCAGGGGGGATGCGGCAGTACACACATTGAGCGGAGCGAAGGAGCGATGCGGTGAGCAGCGAGGGCAGCACTGCGGGCGGCGGCGCCGACAAGCGGCGGCGGAGGCATTCGCCGCTGGCGGTGGCATCGGTGGCGGCGGCCGTGCTGCTGGCCGGGGGCGGCGGCGCGTACTGGGCGTCCACGGCGTCCGACGGCGACGGCGGCGGCCCCGTGGGCGCGCCCGGCGACGGCGGCTCCCCCGCGCCGCTCGAGCTGGACGGCTACGGGCGCTCGGCCGGCCCCGCCGGCTCCTCCCAGGGCATCGCGGTGGGCGAGCCCGATCCGCGCGGCACGCGCTACCGGGCCGAGGGCAAGCTGCCCGCGGGCCCGCGGACGGCGGCCGTCCATCTGCCGGAGCGCGAGGTCTCGCGCGAGCGGGTGGCCGCCCTGGCCAAGGCCCTGGACGTCCAGGGCTCGCCCCGGCTGGCCCAGGGCACGTGGACGGTGGGCGGCGGCCCGGACGCGGCGGGGCCCACCCTGCAGGTGAGCGAGCGGGGGCCGGGCAACTGGTCGTACTCCCGCTACGGCGTGCCCGGCGGTACGCACTGTGTGCCGAAGGGCCCGGGGACCGAGCCCGGCCCGAAGGGCGAGCCGGGGCCGAAGTGCCCCACCTTCCGTGACGGCTCCCCGGCCCCCGACCCGGCCGCGGCGCGGCCGGTGCCGGAGGAGAAGGCCAGGAGCGTGGCGGCTCCCGTGTTCAAGGCACTCGGCCAGGACGACGCGAAGGCCGACGCGCGCAAGGTGTCCGGCGCCCTGCGGGTGGTCACCGTCGATCCCGTGGTGGACTCGCTGCCGACCTACGGCTGGCGGACCAGCCTGCAGATCGGGTCGGACGCCCAGGTGGTCGGCGGCAGCGGGCAGCTCGACGTGCCGAAGAAGGGCGCGACCTACCCCCTGATCACCGCGGAGCGGGCGCTCGAGGAGCTGAACAAGGGCGCCGGCACGGGCCGGGTGAGCGTCGGCGGCTGCGCGACGGCGGTCCCGTTCAAGGACGACGGGGGCACGCCCTGCCCCGGCAAGCCGGAGGGGCCGGAGCCGGTGGCGGTGACCGGCGCCGTGCTGGGGCTGTCGGCGCAGTCGGTGTCCGGGCGGCAGGCGCTGGTGCCGTCGTGGCTGTTCACGGCCCGGATGCCGGGCGAGAAGGACGGCACGGTCACCGTCGCCCAGCCGGCGATCGACCCGAGGTTCATCGCCAAGCCGTCCTCGCCCCCGGCGGGCGACGGGCCGGGCGGGAAGCCGACGGCCACCCCGCCGTCCTCGGGGCCGGTGCAGGTGGAGTCCTACACCGTGAGCGGGGACGGCAGGAAGCTCGTCCTGCACTTCTGGGGCGGGGTGTGCAGCGACTACGCCGCGTCGGCGGAGCAGTCCTCGTCGGCGGTGACGGTCAAGGTCACCGGGACCGAGAAGCAGCCGGGCCGGTACTGCGTGATGATGATCAAGCGCTTCGACACGGAGGTCACGCTGGACGAGCCGCTGGGCGAGCGCAGGGTCGTGGACCTGGCGAGCGGGAACACCGTCCGCGAGCGGCAGGAGAAGTAACCCGGAGCACGCAAAAGGGCGGCATCCCCGGCCGGGGTGCCGCCCTTTTCGCAGGTCCGTACGGCACGGCGTACGACGTACAGCCTTTAGCTGAACGAGTCGCCGCAGGCGCAGGAGCCGGTGGCGTTGGGGTTGTCGATCGTGAAGCCCTGCTTCTCGATGGTGTCGACGAAGTCGATGGAGGCGCCGCCCAGGTACGGGGCGCTCATGCGGTCGGTGACGACCTTGACACCGTCGAAGTCCTTGACGACGTCGCCGTCGAGCGAGCGCTCGTCGAAGAAGAGCTGGTAGCGCAGGCCGGAGCAGCCACCGGGCTGGACGGCCACACGCAGGGCGAGGTCCTCGCGGCCCTCCTGCTCCAGCAGGCTCTTGACCTTGGCGGCGGCGGCGTCGGACAGGAGGATGCCGTCGCTCACCGTGGTCTTCTCGTCCTGAACGGACATCTGCTTCACTCCCGGGTTTGGTGCGGACTGCTTGCCTTCGCCAGCAACCCACGGCGTCCCGGATTCATTCCGGGCCTGGCCTATGTCTTCCGTCTTTCATGCTCGCACACCGCCCGCCCGCGCGGGAATGTGTCACATCGACGCGATGGCCATCGTCAAACTGACGTGAACCGGTTATGATAGATAGCGTCAAATTGACGACAAGGCTCGTACCGGCCGTCCGCAGAACAGAAAGGGTGCGTGTCGTGACCACCGCCCAGCCCTTGGATTTCCAGGCTCCTTCTCCTTCGCCCCTTGCTCTCCTGCTGCTCGGCCGTGAGTCCGACCCCCGGAGCGAGCGCGGCGTGGAGTGCCCCGGCGATCTGCCGGCGCCGTCCGACCCGGACCTGGTGGAGCGCGCCCGGGCGGCCAAGGCGAAGCTCGGGGACAAGGTCTTCGTGCTCGGCCACCACTACCAGCGCGACGAGGTCATCGAGTTCGCGGACGTCACCGGCGACTCCTTCAAGCTGGCGCGTGACGCGGCCGCCCGGCCGGACGCCGAGTACATCGTCTTCTGCGGTGTGCACTTCATGGCCGAGTCCGCGGACATCCTGACCACGGCCGACCAGCAGGTCGTCCTGCCGGACCTGGCCGCGGGCTGCTCGATGGCCGACATGGCCACCGCCGAGCAGGTCGCCGAGTGCTGGGACGTGCTGACCGAGGCCGGCGTGGCCGAGGTGACCGTCCCGGTCTCGTACATGAACTCCTCCGCCGACATCAAGGCCTTCACCGGCAAGCACGGCGGCACGATCTGCACCTCCTCCAACGCCGAACGGGCCCTGAACTGGGCCTTCGAGCAGGGCGAGAAGGTCCTCTTCCTCCCCGACCAGCACCTGGGCCGCAACACCGCCGTCCGCGACATGGGGATGTCCCTGGACGACTGCGTCCTGTACAACCCCCACAAGCCGAACGGCGGGCTGACCGCCCAGGAGCTGCGCGACGCCAAGATGATCCTGTGGCGCGGGCACTGCTCGGTGCACGGCCGCTTCTCGCTCGACTCGGTCAACGACGTGCGCGAGCGCATCCCGGGCGTCAACGTCCTGGTGCACCCCGAGTGCCGACACGAGGTCGTGGCCGCCGCCGACTACGTCGGCTCGACGGAGTACATCATCAAGACCCTCGAGGCCGCCCCGGCCGGGTCCAAGTGGGCCATCGGCACGGAGCTGAACCTGGTGCGCCGCCTGGCAAACCGTTTCGCCGGTGAGGGCAAGGAGATCGTCTTCCTCGACAAGACGGTCTGCTTCTGCTCGACCATGAACCGCATCGACCTGCCGCACCTGGTCTGGGCGCTGGAGTCCCTCGCGGACGGCAAGCTCGTCAACCGCATCGAGGTCGACCCGGAGGTGGCGAGCTTCTCGAAGCTCGCCCTGGAGCGGATGCTGGCGCTTCCGTAGCCCGCCTCTTCCGGCACCCGGCCCGTCCGGTGCCCCGGACCCCGGTCCGGGGCGGAGCACGGACCGGGTGCCGGTCCGTCCGTGTCTACTCGCTCCCCCGCGGCCGTACGAGCCCCGACTCGTACGCCATCACCACCAGCTGCGCCCGGTCCCGCGCCCCCAGCTTGGCCATCGCCCGGTTCACATGCGTCTTGACCGTCAGCGGGCTGACCGTCAGCCGCTCGCCTATCTCGTCGTTCGACAGCCCGCCCGCCACCTGCACCAGCACCTCGCGTTCCCGGCCGGTGAGCGCGTCCAGCCGGGCGGCGGGCCGCGCCGGGCGGTCGGCGGACTCCCCCTGCGCCAGGAACTTCGCGATCAGCCCCTTCGTCGCGGCGGGCGACAGCAGCGCCTCCCCCGCCGCCGCGATGCGGATCGCCGCCAGCAGCTCCTCCGGCTCCGCGCCCTTGCCCAGGAAGCCGGAGGCGCCCGCGCGCAGCGACTGCACCACGTACTCGTCGACCTCGAACGTCGTCAGCATCACCACCCGCACCGCCGCCAGCGCGGGGTCCGAGCAGATCGCGCGCGTCGCGGCGAGGCCGTCGGTGCCCGGCATCCGGATGTCCATCAGCACCACGTCGGGCACGTGGTGCCGGGCCAGCTCGACCGCCTGGGCGCCGTCCGCGGCCTCCGCCACCACCCTCATCCCCGGCTCCGAGTCCACCAGCACCCTGAAGGCGCTGCGTAACAGGGCCTGGTCGTCGGCCAGGAGAACGGTGATCGGCTCAGTCATGGGCCCAGCCTAGAGTCGCCTGCCGCGTGGACCCGCACCGCCGGCAGGGACCCGCAGCGGCAGCACCGCGCGCACCCGGAAGCCGGCCGCGCCCTCCCCGCGCGGGCCCGCCTCGCAGGTGCCGCCGAGGGCGACGGCCCGCTCGCGCATCCCGATCAGCCCATGACCGCCCGCCCCCGTCCCGGCCGCGGCCGGGGTGCCGCCGCCGTCGTCCAGGACGGTCAGGTCCAGGCTGTCGGGGCCACGCAGCAGGGCCACCTCGGCCCGGGCACCGGGGCCCGCGTGCTTGTGCACGTTGGTCAGCGCCTCCTGAAGCACGCGGTACGCCGTCAGGTCCACGGCCCCCGGCAGCGGTCCGACGACGGCGGCGGCCTCCGCGGCGCCCGCGCCGGTGCCGGGGCCGCCGGGCAGGGTGGAGGCGGCGCTGACGTCGACGCGCAGCCCCACCCGGGCGAAGCCGTCGACGAGCTGGTCGAGGACGCCGAGGCCGGGCGCCGGCTCGGTGGGGGCCTCGGGGTCGCCGTACTGGCGCAGCAGCCCCACGGTGGCGCGCAGTTCCTCCAGCGCCGAGCGGCTCGCCTGGCGGACGTGGGCGAGGGCCTGCTTGGCCTGCTCGGGGCGGCTGTCCATGATGTGCGAGGCCACCCCCGCCTGGACGTTGACCAGCGCGATGTGGTGGGCGACGACGTCGTGCAGCTCGCGGGCGATGCGCAGCCGTTCCTCGGCGACGCGGCGCCGGGCCTCCTCCTCGCGGGTGCGCTCGGCGCGCACGGCCCGTTCCTCGATCGCGGCGACGAAGGCGCGGCGGCTGCGGACGGCGTCCCCGGCGGCGCCGGCCATGCCGGTCCAGGCGAAGAGGCCGAGGTTCTCCTGGGCGTACCAGGGCGGTGGTCCGAAGAACATGACGGCGGCGGTGAGGACGGCGACGGTCACGGCGACGATGCGCCAGGCGGTGGGGCGCTCGGTGCGGGAGGCGACGGTGTAGAGGGCCACCGCGACGCTGGTGGCGATCTGGGTGCGCGCCGGGCCCCCGTCGCCGGCGATGACGGTGCCGGCGAACGTCAGGGCGCAGGTCAGGCCGAGGACCGCGCGCGGCCGGCTGCGGCGGGCCACCAGGCAGGCGCACGCGGCCACCGCGAGTAAGAGGAAGCCGGGGCCGGGCGGCTCGCGGTCGGTGTGCGGGCCCACGTAGGAACCGGTCAGGACGAGGCCGAGGACAAGGACGGCCAGCAGGGTGTCGGCGGCGAACGGGTGGGCGTGCAGCCAGCGGTGCGGGCGGGCGAGGCCCGTGGCGGCGAGGGAGGTCATCGCGGTCCGATCGGGGGGCGGGCCGGTCGTGGAGCGGCGACGCCCCCGGCCCGGGAGGGGGACGGGGGCGTGTGCCGAGTGTGCCGGGGCCGGGTGCGGCCGTACAGCGGAAGAGGGGGTCAGCCCGGGATGAGGCCGTCGTCGCTGAGCATCGCGCGCACGTCGTCCAGGGAGGCGTCGGGCGCGGGCAGGATCAGCTCGGAGGGTTCCAGTGCGTCGTCGGGCAGCGGGGTGCCGAAGCGGCGCACGGCGTCCAGGAGGGAGCCCAGCGTCCGCCGGAAGCCTTCCTCGTCACCGCTCTCCACCTCGGCGAGCAGCTCGTCGTCCAGCTTGTTGAGCTCGGCGAAGTGGCTGTCGGCCACCTTCACCTGGCCCTCCCCCATGATCCGTACGATCATGACGGTCTCCCTCGTCTCAGGGCGAGTCGGTGCCTACGGGCCGATTCTGTCAGCTCTTGTCGAAGCGCGGCTGCTCCTGGGACTGCTGCGCGGGCCTGGCCTGCCCGGCGGGGCCGCCCTCGATGGCCTGCTGCTGACCGCTGGTGCCGCCCGCCAGCTCGGCCTTCATCCGCTGCAGCTCCAGCTCCACGTCGGAGCCGCTGGAGAGGCGGTCCAGCTCGGCGGTGATGTCGTCCTTGGCGGTGCCGGTGGGGTCGTCGAGCGCGCCCGAGGCGAGCAGCTCGTCGATCGCGCCGGCGCGGGCCTGCAGTTGCGCCGTCTTGTCCTCGGCGCGCTGGATGGCCATGCCGACGTCGCCCATCTCCTCGGAGATGCCGGAGAAGGCCTCGCCGATCCGGGTCTGGGCCTGGGCGGCGGTGTAGGTCGCCTTGATGGTCTCCTTCTTCGTGCGGAAGGCGTCCACCTTGGCCTGCAGGCGCTGGGAGGCGAGCGTGAGCTTCTCCTCCTCGCCCTGGAGGGTCTGGTGCTGCGTCTCCAGGTCGCTGACCTGCTGCTGGAGCGCGGCACGGCGGGTCAGCGCCTCGCGCGCCAGGTCCTCCCGGCCCAGCGCGAGCGCCTTGCGGCCCTGCTCCTCCAGCTTGGTCGACTGGGTCTGCAGCTGGTTGAGCTGGAGCTCCAGGCGCTTGCGGGACGTCGCGACGTCGGCGACGCCGCGCCGTACCTTCTGCAGCAGCTCCAGCTGCTTCTGGTACGAGTAATCGAGGGTCTCGCGCGGATCCTCGGCCCGGTCCAGGGCCTTGTTGGCCTTCGCGCGGAAGATCATCCCCATCCGCTTCATGACACCGCTCATGGGCCTCGCGCGCCCCCTTCTGACCGACAAGATCGGGCTTAGGCTCTCAGCACATCTACAGAACCCACAGTACGGGGCCTGCTTCCATTACCGCACTGTTCGGGCCGCGATGCGCTCCTCCTCCAGGACGATCACAAGGTCGCCCTCCTCCGGCCCAAGGAGTAGATGCGCCGTCGGGGACGGTGGGGGACGCCGGCGCTCCGCGCGCGGCGCGGGCCGTTGCCGGATCGTTCCCGGGAGGGCTGGGGCAGCGGGCCGCGACCCCGTACCCTTGGGTTTCGTGTTCCGAAGCCGTTCGAAAGCGCAGGCCGCACCCACCGAGGTGACCGCGGACCAGCCCAAGCAGCCCCGTGACCCGCAGGCCCCCAAGGGCCGCCCCACCCCCAAGCGCAGCGAGGCCGCCTCGCAGCGCCGCTCCCTGGCGCAGACGCCCACCAGCCGCAAGGAGGCCGCCAAGCGTCAGCGCGAGGCGCGCCGCGTCGACCTGGCCAGGCAGCGCGAGGCCCTCGCCAACGGGGACGAGCGGTATCTGCCGGCCCGTGACAAGGGTCCGGTGCGTTCCTTCGCCCGCGACTTCGTCGACGCCCGGTACTCCGTGGCGGAGTTCTTCCTGCCGCTGGCCGTGCTGATCCTCATCCTGAGCATGATCAACAAGGGCCGGTTCCAGTCGTACGTCCTCCTGGCGTGGCTGGTCGTGATCCTTCTGATCGTCGTCAACTCCGTCATCACGGCCATCACCCTCAAGCGTGCCCTCAAGCAGCGCTTCCCGGACGAGAACGTCCGCGGCGCGGTGCCGTACGCCCTGATGCGCACGCTGCAGATGCGCCGGCTGCGGCTGCCCAAGCCGAAGGTCAAGCGCGGGGAGAAGCCCTGAGCGCCTTCGCCTCGGGCAGCGCCTTCGCGTCGGGCTTCGGTGGTGGCGCGGAGGGGTGGCTGAGCGGGCTCGGGGGGCTGCGGAACATCGTCCGTCAGGAGCTGGTGGCCCGCCAGATCGACGAGCAGATAGCCGCCCGGTTCCCCGTCGGGCGGCGGCTGCGCGTGCTCGACGTGGGCCCCGGCCAGGGCACCCAGGCGCTGCGCCTGGCCCGGGCCGGCCATGAGGTCACCGGCCTGGAGTGCGACCCGCGGATGGTGGCGGCCCTGCGCGAGGCGCTGGCCGCCGAGCCCGAGGGCATCCAGGAGCGGGTGCGGATCGTCGAGGGCGACGGCCGGGACACCGGGGCGCACTTCCTGCCGGGCGCCTTCGACATCGTGCTCTGCCACGGCGTGCTGATGTACGTGCCGGAGCCCGACCCCATGCTCGCGGGCCTGGCCCGGGTGCTGGCGCCCGGCGGCCTGCTGTCGCTGGTCGTGCGGAACGCGGACGCGCTGGCGATGCGGCCGGGGCTGACCGGCGACTGGAACACCGCCCTCGCGGCCTTCGACTCCCCCGCCTACACCAACCGCATCGGCCTCGAGGTCCGCGCGGACCGGCTGGAGACCCTGACGGCGACGCTGTCCGGGATCGGGGCGCCGCTGCACAGCTGGTACGGCGTGCGGGTCTTCACCGACCTCGCCGGCGACGAGGAGCGGGTGCCCACCGGGGAGGAGCTGCGGCTGCTGCTGGCCGCCGAGGACCGGGCGGGGCGCACCGACCCCTACCGCGCGGTGGCGGCCCTGCTGCACCTGTGCGGAGTACGGGGCGGATAAGAGGAAGCGAAAGCCGTCGGCCGGGGACCTCGAAGGTCCCCGGCCGACGGCTTTCGCGCCTCTCAGCCCTCCGCGGCGGCGTGCAGGCTCATCGGCCCCTCGTAGATCTCGGTGCCGTCCTCGAAGAGCCGCACCTGGTCCACTCCGCCCTCCAGCAGGGCCCGCCACTCCTCACCGATCCAGGACTCCGCGTCTCCCTGCGTGGTGAACTCCTCCGGCTCCACCGCCGGAGGCGTCTCCGTCCCGTCGGCCTTCTCGAACCGCCACGTCCACACCATGTCCGCCTCCTGGGGGCTGAAGTGAGTGTCCGTGTCGCAGCCTAACGGCCCGTTACACACGAGAAAGGGTGAGCCCCGCGCGCCTGCCGTGCGGGGACGCGAGACGATCAGTGGGTGGAACTGACTCTCCTCGGCACCGGAGCCCCCCAGGGACTGCCGCGTCCCGGCTGTCCCTGCGCCGCCTGTGCCGGCGCCGTCGGCGACGAGGCCCGGGCCGCGACCGCCGTGCTCGTCGACGACGCCCTGCTGCTGGACCTCACCCCCGGCCCGGCGTTCGCCGCAGCCCGGGCGGGGCGCTCGATCGCGGGGGTGCGCCAGGTGCTGCTCTCGCACCCGCACGACGGGCCCGCCGTCGAGTTCCCGGCCGGGCTGCCCGCGCCGGTGCGGGTGCCCGACGGGCGCGAGCTGTCGGTGATCAGCGGCCACAAAGTGCGGGCGATGGCCCTGGACGCGCCGGGCACGGGGTACGAGGTGACGTCCCCCGACGGGGAACGGCTGCTGTACCTGCCGCCGGGCTCGGCGCCGGCCGGGCTGTCCGGCCCGCCGGGCCCGTACGAGATGGTGCTGCTCGACGTCCTGGGCCGGCCGGACGCGCTGGCCCGGCTGCGGGAGTCGGGGGCCGCGGGGCCGACGACGGACGTCATCGCCGTCCACCTGGACCACGACGTCCCGCCGGGCCCGGAGCTGCGCCGGCGGCTCGCGGCGGCGGGCGCGCGCACGGTGCCCGACGGCACGACACTGACGGTCGGCGACTACCACGAGGTGCCGGACGTGCCCCGGCGCACGCTCGTGGTGGGCGGGGCCCGCTCGGGCAAGTCGGTGGAGGCGGAGCGGCGGCTGGAGTCCTTCCCCGAGGTGCTCTACGTCGCCACGAGCGGGACGCGCGAGGGCGACCAGGACTGGGCGGACCGCATCGTGCGGCACCGCGAGCGCCGGCCGGGCTCGTGGCGCACTGTCGAGACGTGCGACCTGGTGCCGCTGCTGGAGAAGGAGGGCCCGCCGCTGCTGATCGACTGCCTGGCGCTGTGGCTGACCGACGCGATGGACTCCGTCGGGGCGTGGGACGACCAGGTGTGGGCCGACAGCGGCGCGGCCGCCCTCGCCGGGCGGATGGCGGAGCTGGTGGCCGCGGTACGGGCCACGCCGCGCACGGTCGTGGTGGTCAGCAACGAGGTCGGCTCGGGCGTCGTCCCCGCGACCGCCTCGGGCCGCCGCTTCCGCGACGAGCTGGGCCGCCTGAACGCGGCGGTGGGTGACGAGTGCGAGCACGTGGTGCTGGTGGTGGCGGGTCAGGCGCTGGTGCTGCGCGGCTGACGCCGGGGCGCCGCCGCGGGCTCAGTCCTCGAATGGTCCTCGGACGCGGGACGGGACGGGTTTCTGGGTAGTGTGTCGCGGATGAGCGGTCTGAATCTTGATGACTTCGCCTCGCTGATCGAGCGCCCCGACTCCGGCGTACGGCGGGACGCCGAGGAACGGCGGGAGCGGCTCGGCCCGCGCCCCGGCGCGCTGGGCCGGCTCGACGAGCTGGGCGAGTGGCTGGCGGCCGCGCAGGGGGCCGTGCCGGTGAAGCCGATAGAGCGGCCCAAGGCGCTGCTCTTCGCGGGCGACCACGGCATCGCGTCCCTGGAGGTGTCCGGCGGTCCGAAGGGCGGGGCGCTGGAGCTCGTACGCGCCGCCCTCGACGGGCGCAGCGCGGGCGCGATCCTGGCCCGCCGGTTCGGCGCGGAGCTGCGCGTGGTGGACATGGCGGTGGACTGCGACGCCGGCGAGCTGCCCCAGGACGTCACCCGGCACCGGGTACGGCGGGGCTCGGGCCGCATCGACATCGAGGACGCGCTGAGCGCCGAGGAGGCGGAGCGGGCCTTCCGCGCCGGGATGGCCGTCGCCGACGAGGAGGCCGACTCCGGCACGGACCTGGTCGTCCTGGGCGATCTGAGCGTCGGCGGCACCACGGCGGCGGGCACCCTGATCGGCGCCCTGTGCGGCACGGACGCGTCCGTGGTCACCGGCCGGGGCGGCTTCGGCATCGACGACCTGGCCTGGATGCGCAAGTGCGCGGCGATCCGCGACGCGCTGCGCCGGGCCCGCCCGGTCCTCGGCGACCAGCTGGAGCTGCTGGCCGCGGCCGGCGGCGCGGACCTGGCCGCGATGACCGGTTTCCTGCTGCAGAGCGCGGTGCGCCGCACGCCGGTGATCCTCGACGGCGTCGTCTCCGCCGCGTGCGCGCTGGTCGCCCAGCGGGTGGCGTTCCGGGCGCCCGACTGGTGGCTGGCCGGGCAGGCGAGCGGGGATCCCGCCCAGGCGAAGGCGCTCGACCGGATGGCGCTCAACCCTCTCCTCGACCACGGCGTCACTGTGGGCGAGGGGACAGGGTCACTGCTCGCCCTGCCTTTGGTGCAGGCGGCCGCGGCCCTGGCGGCGGAGCTCCCCGAACGCTCCTGACCACGTCGGCCGGCAGGCCCGTCGCCGGTCGCGAGCGCCCGGACTCCCGCCGCACATGGGCCCCATATGATCAATTTTCATGGGAGAAGTCCGCTTGACTCCGGATGAGGGCGCCCGCGGTGGTACCTGGCAGCGGCGGTCCGCGTCGTTCGCGGTGTGGTACCTGCGTGCCGTTACGTTCGTCAATCTGCTCGGCGCGGTCTGGGTGTCCCTCGGGTCGGACATCCGCCGGCACAACGTCGAGGAGTACTTCACCCCGTACCTGCTGACGGCCGGCTTCGCGCCGGCGGTGGTGTCGCTGTTCATGGCGATCACGCTGCGCCGGCGCAAGCGGGCCGCCTGGATCCTGAACCTGGTGCTGGCCGGGCTGCTCCTGCTGCTGCTGGTGTTCGTGATGTTCTTCCCGGAGTTCCGGCGGCACGCCCTGAACTGGTTCTCCCTGGTGATCACCGCCCTGTTCGTGCTGGCGCTGCTGGTGGGCCGCCGGGAGTTCTACGCCAAGGGCGACCGCTCCAACCCCAAGCTCGCCACGGCCGTCGCCGCCGGCGGCCTGCTGGTCACCTCGCTGATCGCCGCCGGGCTGGTCACGGTCACCAACCAGGCCACCGACGAGCAGCGCTCCACCTTCCTGGACCGCTGGCACTACGGCGTCATGCGGCTGATCTCGATCGCCGCCGACGACACCCGCTACGCCGGCATCGCCCCGCCCGGCTGGGTCGACGTCGTCATCAACGTGATGAGCACGGCCCTACTGATCCTGGTGGCGTACGCCGCCTTCCGCTCCCGCCGCGCCACCGACCCCCTCACCGCCGGCGACGAGGCGAAGCTGCGCGAGCTGCTGGAGAAGTGGGGCGACCGCGACTCGCTGGGCTACTTCGCCCTGCGCCGCGAGAAGAGCGTCATCTGGTCCCCCTCCGGCAAGGCCGCCGTCACCTACCGCGTCATCGGCGGCGTCTCCCTGGCCTCCGGCGACCCCATCGGCGACCCCGAGGCATGGCCCGGCGCCATCGAGCCCTGGCTGGCCGAGGCCCGCGAGCACGGCTGGGTGCCCGCCGTGATGGGCGCCGGCGAGGAGGCCGGCACGATCTACGCGCGGCACGGCATGGACGCCCTGGAGCTCGGCGACGAAGCGATCGTGGACACCGCCGAGTTCACCCTCGAGGGCCGGGCCATGCGCACCGTGCGCCAGGCCTACAACCGGGTCAAGCGCGCCGGGTACACCGTCCGCATCCGGCGGCACGAGGACATCCCCGAGGGGGAGATGGCCGAGCTGCTGCGCCGGGCCGACGACTGGCGCGACGGCGCGACCGAGCGCGGCTTCTCCATGGCGCTGGGCCGTCTCGGCGACCCGGACGACGGCCGCTGCGTGATGCTGGAGTGCCATGACGGCGAGGGCGAGCTGCGGGCGCTGCTGAGCTTCGTCCCCTGGGGGCCCAAGGGCCTGTCGCTGGACCTGATGCGCCGTGACCGGGACTCCGAGAACGGCCTGATGGAGTTCATGGTCATCGAACTGCTCCAGCAGGCCCGGCCGCTCGGCATCACCCAGGTGTCGCTGAACTTCGCCATGTTCCGGTCCGTCTTCGAGCGCGGCTCACGCCTGGGCGCGGGCCCGGTGCTGCGGATGTGGCGCTCGCTGCTGAGCTTCTTCTCCCGCTGGTGGCAGATCGAATCGCTGTACCGGGCAAATGCGAAATACCGCCCCATCTGGGAACCTCGTTTCATGCTCTTCGAAAAGAGCGGTGACCTGCTGCGGATCGGTATCGCCAGCGCCCGGGCCGAGGGCTTCCTGGAGGCCCCCGGCCTGCCCAAGTGGCTCAACCGCAAGCACTTGGAGAGCCGGCGATGAACCGCGCGGCGCTCCTCCGCGCCGCGCGCACCGAGTGGGGTCCGCTTTATACGGCCGTGTGGGGGACGCTGCGCCGCAGACACGCGTGGGCCATCCCCATGACGCTCCTCGCCGTCGCCCTCACCGCCGTCTTCCAGCTCGTCCAGAACCAGCCCTGGGGCTTCGAGCCCGTCCAGCGGCTCGGCTCCGTCCAGGCCCGGCTGCCCTGGTGGCTGGCGCTGCTGCGGACCCCGCTGTCCCTGTTCGTCCCCGCCCTGGACCTGCCCGTATGGGGGGCGCTGGCCCAGATCCTGATCGTCTTCGGCCTGGCCGAGGCCGCCCTGGGCAGGTGGCGCACCCTGGCCGTCGCCTACGTCGCCACCCTCGCCGGGACGATGTACGCGCGGCTGGCCGTCGCGCTGGGGCCGGACTCCGTCCTGGGGCTGCCGCCGGAGGCCGCGAAGGTCATCGACACCGGCCCGTCGGCGGCGGTCGTGGGCCTGGCGGTGTACGTCTCCTGGCGCTACCGCGCCTGGTTCACCTGCGCCCTGGTGGTGCTGGCCATGGTGGCCGAGGTCCTGGTCAAGCCCAACCTGGCCGGCAAGGAGCACATCGCCGCCGTGGTGGCCATGCTGGTGGTGTGCGGCGTGGACGAGCTGCGCAGGCGGCGCAAGCCCCGCCGCGACGCCCACCGCGAGCGCGATCAGCGGTCCGGGGCGCCCGCCAACAGATCGTGAATCCTGTTGCGCACCGCCTCCCAGCGCGCGTCGTGCCGGTAGGCACGCACCCGCGCCCGGCGGCGGGCCCGCGGCCGGTGCCGGTAGAAGCGCCGCGCCCACGGGGAGCCGGGCCGGGCCAGCCGCACCGCGCCCACGATCGCCACGAACGGCACCACCGCGCCGATCAGGGCGATCCGCGGCTTGCCCTTGGCCAGGGCGAAGAGCGCGATCAGGAAGTTGAGCAAGGTGTTGGTCACCACGATGGTGCGGTTCTGCAGCTCGTCCGGCGTCAGCTCGTTCACCCCGAACGGGGCGAAGCCGAGGAGGACCAGGCCCACGAGAGCCGCCGTCAGCACCACCATCTCGACGCTCTTGCGGCCCTGCTCCGTCCAGTACACGTCGTCCAGATGCAGGACGAGCGCGAACTCGTCCAGCACCAGCCCCGCGCCCATGCCGAACAGCACGGCCGCCACCGCCGCCCCGAGGCCGTGCCGCCCCTCGGCCACCGAGCCGAAGCCGCCGACCACCGTCAGCACCACGCCGGGCACCACGTGGTGGACGTGCAGCCCGCCGGGCTTGATGTTGCCGAACGGGCCCTTGCCCGCCCGGATCAGACGGGTGATGACCCGGGTGACCAGGAACGTCAGCACGAACGCGGTCAGCGCCAGCAGCAGCGGCAGCTTGCCCGGCTCGACGATGTTGCGTGTCAGCCAGTGACCCATGAGACTCCCGCTCCCGCTCCGTGCTTACCGGCAAAAGTACTGCCCGCGGGCGGCGGGATACCCTGCCCGCGATGACCGACACGACACCCGTCCGGCCCACCGGGGGCGACGCCCTGCGCTTCGCCTTCGGCACCCTCACCGTGCTGCCGGTGCCGCTCACCCGCTGGGACCGGCAGGCCGCGCGCGGCGGCATGCTCGCGGCGCCACTGGCCGGGCTCGTCGTCGGCGGCTGCGCGGCCGCCGCCGGGCTGCTGTTCCTGCTGCTCGGCTCGGGCCCGCTGCTGGCGGCCGTGGCCTCCGTCGCGGTGCCCGCGGCGCTCACCCGAGGGCTGCACCTGGACGGGCTCGCCGACGTCGCCGACGGCCTGGGCAGCGGCAAGCCCGCCGAGGACGCGCTGCGCGTCATGAAGCAGTCGGACATCGGCCCCTTCGGCGTCATCGCCCTGCTGCTGACCCTGCTCGGCCAGGTCGCCGCCCTCACCCAGGCGTACGCGGCCGACCGGTGGCACGGCGCCGGCGCCGCGGTCGTGGCGGCCCTGGCCGCGCGCTGCGCCCTGACCCTCGCCTGCCGCCCCGGCGTCCCACCCGCCCGCCCCGACGGACTGGGGGCGGCCGTCGCCGGCACCGTCCCGCTGCCGGCCGCCCTGGCCGTGGTGGCGCTGACGGCCGGTGCGGCCGTCGGCATGGGCGCGCTCGCCGGCCCGCAGGAGGCGCTGCGCTGCGGGCTCGCCGTCCTGCTGGCGCTGGCCGGCAGCGAGCTGATGCTGCGTCACTGCCGACGCCGCCTCGGCGGCGTGACCGGCGATGTGTTCGGCGCCCTGGCGGAGACCGCCACGACGGTCGCGCTGCTCGCCTCGACCCTGGGCTGAGCGGTCCCGCGGGGCTACGCTCTCACGTGCCCAAAGGCCCGATCCCGGGCGGCGAAAGCGCGGCGCATACGATCGCAGGGTGCGGCCGGCCCCTCACCCATCGGCCGAAAAATCAACGGAAGTAGGGACACCCACCACCGTGACTGCTCTGACTCTCAGCACTTCCAGCGCGGCGACGCTGCGCGCGGACGCCATTGTCGTCGGTGTGGCGAAGGGCCCGAAGGGTCCCGTCGTCGCGCCCGGCGCCGAAGCCGTGGACAAGGCGTTCGACGGCAAGCTGGCCACCGTCCTGGAGACCCTCGGCGCCGGTGGCGGCGAGGGCGAGGTGACCAAGCTGCCCGTCCTGTCCGGCCTCAAGGCCCCGGTCGTGCTGGCGGTCGGCCTCGGCGACCTGCCCGCCGAGGGCGACGGCTTCGACGAGGAGACCCTGCGCCGCGCCGCCGGCAGCGCCGCCCGCGCGCTGGCCGGCACGAAGAAGGCCGCGTTCGCCCTGCCCGTCGAGGACGCCGAGTCGGTCGCCGCCATCGGTGAGGGCGCGCTGCTGGGTGCCTACTCCTACGCCACCTACCGCAACAAGGGCGTCGCGAAGAAGGACGACAAGAGCGCGCCGCTGGCCGAGGCCGCGATCCTGGGCGCCAAGCCCCGCGACAAGGCGTTCAAGGCCGCCGCCGAGCGCGCCGCCGCCGTGGCCGCCGAGGTCAACCGCGCCCGCGACCTGGTCAACATCCCCTCCAACGACCTCAACCCCAAGACGTTCGCCGCCGAGGTCCAGACCGCGGCCAAGGAGTTCGGTCTCAAGGTCGAGGTGCTGGACGAGAAGGCGCTGCTCAAGGGCGGCTACGGCGGTCTGATGGGCGTGGGCCAGGGCTCCGCCACCCCGCCGCGCCTGGTGCGGCTGGCCTACACCCACCCCAAGGCGGCCAAGACCCTCGCCCTGGTCGGCAAGGGCATCACCTACGACTCGGGCGGCATCTCCCTCAAGCCCGCCGGCCACAACGAGACCATGAAGTGCGACATGGCCGGCGCCGCCGCCGTCTTCGCCGCGGTCGTGGCGGTGGCCCGCCTGGGCCTCGAGGTCAACGTCACGGGCTGGCTGGCCCTCGCGGAGAACATGCCCTCCGGCAACGCCACCCGTCCGGGCGACGTGCTGAAGATGTACAGCGGCAAGACGGTCGAGGTGCTCAACACCGACGCCGAGGGCCGCCTGGTCCTGGCCGACGCCCTGACCCGCGCCTCGGAGGAGAACCCGGACGCGATCATCGACGTCGCCACCCTCACGGGTGCCATGGTCCTCGCGCTCGGCAACCGCACCTTCGGTGTGATGGCGAACGACGACGCGTTCCGCACCGCGCTGTACGAGATCGCCGGGGAGGTCGGCGAGCAGGCGTGGCCGATGCCGCTCCCGGCGGAGCTGCGCAAGTCCATGGACACCCCCGTGGCCGACCTCGCCAACATGGGTGAGCGCATGGGTGGCGGTCTGGTGGCCGGTCTCTTCCTGCAGGAGTTCGTGGGCGAGGGCATCACCTGGGCGCACCTGGACATCGCGGGCCCGGCCTTCCACGAGAGCGCCCCGTACGGCTACACCCCCAAGGGCGGCACCGGCTCCTCGGTGCGCACCCTGGTGCGGCTGGCCGAGCGCACGGCCGACGGCGACCTCGGCTGACCCCTCGCGGCGGATCATGGCCGACCGGCCCCGGGCGTCCGCCCGGGGCCGCGGGCGTCTTCCCGCCACCCGTACGGCGTGTTCGCTACGGACGAAACCCGCACGAATTAGCACGTTCGTACGCGCCGGTAACCCCGAGAAGGTGACGCATCAGTCGCCTCAGACCCCGGCCCGGCGTCCCGTCGCCCGTCAACAAGTGCGAAGATGTTGTCTCGGCAGGACAGGGCCCCCTTATTTCACAGGGCCGAAGCACAAGCGGCCGAACAACAGCCGCCGCCCGGTCACGGACGACCGGCAACGGCGTACCCATGCATGGAGGACGTGACGTGGCGAACGACGCCAGCACCGTTTTCGACCTAGTGATCCTCGGAGGCGGTAGCGGCGGTTACGCCGCTGCCCTGCGTGGAGCGCAGCTGGGTCTCGACGTCGCCCTGATCGAGAAGGACAAGCTGGGCGGCACCTGCCTGCACCGCGGCTGCATCCCCACCAAGGCTCTGCTGCACGCCGGCGAGATCGCCGACCAGGCTCGGGAGGCCGAGCAGTTCGGTGTCAAGGCCACCCTCGAGGGCATCGACATCGCGGGCGTCCACAAGTACAAGGACGACGTGATCTCGGGCCTGTACAAGGGTCTGCAGGGCCTGGTCGCCTCCCGCAAGGTCACCTACGTGACCGGCGAGGGCCGCCTGTCCTCCCCGACGTCCGTCGACGTCAACGGCCAGCGCTACACCGGCCGCCACGTCCTGCTGGCGACCGGCTCCGTGCCGAAGTCGCTGCCGGGCCTGACCATCGACGGCGACCGCGTCATCTCCTCCGACCACGCGCTGGTCCTGGACCGCGTGCCGAAGTCCGCGATCGTGCTGGGCGGCGGCGTCATCGGCGTCGAGTTCGCCTCCGCGTGGAAGTCCTTCGGCACCGACGTCACCATCGTCGAGGCGCTTCCCCACCTCGTCCCGGTCGAGGACGAGAACAGCTCCAAGCTGCTGGAGCGCGCCTTCCGCAAGCGCGGCATCAACTTCTCCCTCGGCTCCCGCTTCTCGGGCGTGGAATACACGGCCGACGGTGTGAAGGTCTCCCTGGAGAACGGCAAGACCTTCGAGGCCGAGCTGCTGCTCGTCGCCGTGGGCCGCGGCCCGGTCTCCCAGGGCCTGGGCTACGAGGAGGCCGGGGTCGCGATGGACCGCGGCTACGTCCTGGTCGACGAGTACATGCAGACCAACGTGCCGACCATCTCGGCCGTCGGTGACCTCGTCCCGACCCTCCAGCTCGCGCACGTCGGCTTCGCCGAGGGCATCCTGGTTGCGGAGCGTCTGGCCGGTCTCAAGCCCGTGCCGGTCGACTACGACGGCGTGCCGCGCGTCACGTACTGCCACCCGGAGGTCGCCTCGGTCGGTATCACCGAGGCGAAGGCCAAGGAGCTGTACGGCGCCGACAAGGTCGTCGCTCTGAAGTACAACCTCGCGGGCAACGGCAAGAGCAAGATCCTGAAGACCGCGGGCGAGATCAAGCTCGTCCAGGTGCGGGACGGTGCCGTGGTCGGCGTCCACATGGTCGGCGACCGTATGGGTGAGCAGGTCGGCGAAGCCCAGCTGATCTACAACTGGGAGGCGCTGCCCGCCGAGGTCGCGCAGCTCATCCACGCGCACCCGACGCAGAACGAGGCTCTGGGCGAGGCCCACCTGGCCCTGGCCGGCAAGCCGCTGCACTCGCACGACTAAGTCCCGAGCGCACCACCATCCGCACTATTCGTAAGGAGCAACCGCAACCATGGCGGTTTCCGTAACCCTGCCGGCGCTCGGCGAGAGCGTGTCCGAGGGCACCGTCACCCGTTGGCTCAAGGCCGAGGGTGAGCGCGTGGAGGCCGACGAGCCGCTGCTCGAGGTCTCCACCGACAAGGTCGACACCGAAATTCCGGCCCCCGCGTCCGGCATCCTGGCCTCCATCAAGGTCGCCGAGGACGAGACGGTCGAGGTCGGCGCCGAGCTGGCCGTCATCGACGACGGCACCGGCGCCCCGGCCGCCGCCCCGGCTCCGGCCGCCGCCGAGGCTCCGGCCCCGGCTGCCGAGCCCGCCCCGGCCCCCGTGGCCGAGGCCCCGGCCGCCCCGGCGCCCGCCGCCGAGGCTCCCGCCGCCGCCCCGGCCGGTGGCGCCACCGGCACCGACGTCGTGCTGCCCGCCCTGGGCGAGTCGGTCACCGAGGGCACCGTCACCCGTTGGCTGAAGGAGGTCGGCGAGGAGGTCTCGGAGGACGAGCCGCTGCTCGAGGTCTCCACCGACAAGGTCGACACCGAGATCCCGGCGCCCGCCTCCGGCGTGCTGCTCGAGATCGTCGTCGGTGAGGACGAGGTCGCCGAGGTCGGCGCCAAGCTCGCCGTGATCGGTGCCGCCGGCGCCGCTCCGGCCGCTGCCCCGGCCGCTCCGGCTGCCCCGGCCGCCCCGGCCCCCGCCCCGGTCCAGGAGGCCCCGGCCGCTCCGGCTCCGGCCGCCCCGGCCCCGGCCCCCGCCGCTCCGGCCGCCCCCGCTGCCCCGGCTCCGGCTCCGGCCGCCCCGGCCGCTCCGGCCCCGGCTGCTCCGGCTGCCCCGGCCGCTCCGGCCGCCGTCACCCCCGCGGCCGACGGTGCCTACGTCACCCCGCTGGTGCGCAAGCTCGCCGCCGAGTCCGGCGTCGACCTGAGCACCGTCCAGGGCACCGGCGTCGGTGGCCGCATCCGCAAGCAGGACGTCGTCACCGCCGCTGCCGCTGCCGCGGCCGCCAAGGCCGCGCCGGCTCCGGCCGCCGCCCCGGCTGCCGCCGCCCCGAAGGCCCCGGCCCTCGAGGCGTCCCCGCTGCGCGGTCAGACCGTCAAGATGCCGCGCATGCGCAAGGTCATCGCCGACAACATGATGAAGGCGCTGCACGGCCAGGCGCAGCTGACCTCCGTGGTCGAGGTGGACATCACCAAGATCATGCGGATGCGCAACAAGGCCAAGGACGCGTTCGCGGCCCGTGAGGGCGTCAAGCTCTCGCCGATGCCGTTCTTCGTCAAGGCCGCCGTCCAGGCGCTGAAGGCCCACCCGGTCATCAACGCCCGGATCAACGAGGACGAGAACACCATCACCTACTTCGACTCCGAGAACGTCGGCATCGCCGTCGACTCGGAGAAGGGCCTGATGACCCCGGTCATCAAGGGTGCCGGTGACCTCAACATCGCGGGCATCGCCCGGAAGACGGCGGAGCTGGCCGGCAAGGTCCGGTCCAGCAAGATCAGCCCGGACGACCTGGCCGGCGCGACCTTCACGATCAGCAACACCGGCTCGCGCGGTGCGCTGTTCGACACGGTCATCGTGCCCCCGAACCAGGTCGGCATCCTGGGTATCGGTGCGACCGTCAAGCGCCCGGTGGTCATCAACCACCCGGAGCTCGGCGAGACCATCGCGATCCGCGACATGACGTACCTGGCGCTCTCCTACGACCACCGCCTGGTGGACGGTGCCGACGCGGCCCGTTACCTGACCACGGTCAAGCAGATCCTCGAGGCCGCCGAGTTCGAGACCGAGATCGGTCTCTAACCCGAGCGTCTCCGACGGTGAGCGCTGAAGGGCGCGGCCCCGGCTCCGTACTCCGTACGGGCCGGGGCCGCGCCCTTACGTCTGCCGAGATAATGACGACGTACCCGGCAGATCCGACCAAGGAGAGAAATGACCCCGCCCGTCGTGCATTCGCTGCGCGAGCAGATCCGCGAGCACATCCTCGAAGGGATCGTCAGCGGGCGCTGGCAGCCGGGCGAGCGGATCGTGGAGCGGCGGATCGCCGCCGAGCTGCTGGTGAGCCAGACCCCGGTGCGCGAGGCACTGCGCGAGCTGGAGTCGCTGCGGCTGATCGAGTCCGTGCCCAACAAGGGCGTCCGGGTCCGCGACCTGACCGCCGCCGACCTCAAGGAGAGCTACCCGGTCCGGGCGGGCCTGGAGCAGGTGGCCGCCGAGCTGGCCGCACAGGCGCTGGCCGGGGACGTCTCGGCGCTGGAGCGGGAGGTGGCCGCGCTCGAGGTGGCCGACCGCGCCGGCGACAGCGAGGCGCAGGCCCGCCATACGGTGGCCTTCCACCGCGAGATCGTCCGGGCCGCCGGGAACTCCGTCCTGCTGCACACCTGGGAATCGCTGGGCATCGAGGTGTGGACGACGCTGTCGATCCGCTGGCTCAGCCCGGAGCCCCGCGCCCACGCCGAGGACCACGCCGAGATCGTCCGGGCCTTCCGGCGGCGGGACCCGGCCATCGGCGAGCTCCTCAAGCGACACGTCCTCAGCTGCGCGCCGCGCATCTGAAGCCGGCAAAGCATTGATCGATCATCGATCAAAGGCGTATCGTCTGCGCCGGAGCCGCACCGCGCCGCCCTGTCCTGTGACGCGGAACGGCTCAGGGGTGACGACAGGACCCCGCGCGCTCGTCCATGCCCTGGCTCGGCACGCGGGCTCCTGTCGTCACGCCCCGCTGTCAGTGGCCCCGGGCATCATGGGGTCATGCGTGCGGCCCGTCTGATCAAGCTGGTGCTCCTGCTCCAGTCCCGCCCGTCCATGACCGGCACCGAGCTGGCGAGCCGGCTCGAGGTCTCGGAGCGTACGGTCGCCCGGGACGTCCTCGCCCTGTCCGAGGCCGGTGTGCCCGTCTACGCCGACCGCGGCCGCACCGGCGGCTACCGCCTGATCGGCGGCTACCGCACCCGGCTGACCGGCCTGGGCCGGACGGAAGCCGAAGCCCTGTTCCTCTCCGGCGTACCGTCCGCGCTGCGTGACATGGGCCTGGCGGACGTCGCTTCCGCCGCGCGGCTGAAGGTCTCCGCCGCGCTGCTGCCCGAGCTGAGCGACGCCCCCGCGAACGCGGCCCAGCGCTTCCATCTGGACGCCCCCGGCTGGTGGCATCCCCATGAGGCGCCCACCCTGCTGCCCGCGATCGCGGACGCGGTCTGGGACGACCGCCGCATGGCCGCCCGCTACCGGCGCCGCGAGGGCGAGGTGGAGCGGCACCTGGAGCCGTACGGGCTGATCCTCAAGGCCGGCGTCTGGTATCTGGCGGCCCGTACCGGCGACGACTTCCGCGTCTACCGCGTGGACCGCTTCACGGCGGTGACGGTGGGCGAGGACCGCTTCCGCCGTGCGGCCGACTTCGACCTGCCGGCCTTCTGGGAGGAGCGGGCGGCGCAGTTCGCCCGCTCCATCCTGCGCGAGCAGGTGGAGCTGCGCCTGACCCCCGAGGGAGCGCGCAGGCTGCCGCACGTGACCGACCGCACGGCGGCGCGGGAGGCCCTGGCGGCGGCCGGGGAGCCGGATGCGCTCGGGCGCGTCACTCTCTCGCTGCCGGTGGAGTCGGCCGACGTGGCGTACGCACAGCTGCTGGCGCTGGGCCCGGAGGCGGAGGTGCTGGGGCCGCCGGAGCTGCGCGAGCGGTTCGCGCGCGCGGCGGCCCGGTCCGCCGATCTCTACCGGTAGTCCTCCGGGCTGCCGTCGGCGCCGCCGAAGACGACGTCCTGGAAGTATCCGAAGCAGTCCGGCCGGGAGCCGTCGGTGTCGGTGAAGCCGTAGACCTTGGCCAGCTCGCCGCTGGAGAGGGACTTGCCGTTCCACCGGGCCCGCTCCGGGTCGGTGGCCAGGGCGACCAGGGCCCGGCCTACGAAGGCCGGGGACTCGGCCACGGCGAAGTGCGGCTCGTTCTTCACCGCGTCCCGCCAGTTCTCCTCGGTGACCCCGAAGTGGTCGAGCATCTGCTCCGAGCGCAGGAAGCCCGGGCTGAGGCAGACGGCGGTGCAGCCGTAGCCGCTCAGCTCCTCGGAGAGCCCGAAGGCCATGCGGATGGGCGCGTACTTGGCCAGGTCGTAGAAGAGGTTCTCCCGATAGGTCCGGTTGAACTCCTCCGTGCCGTCGGTGATCTCCACGAGCAGCCCGCCCGGCCGCCTGATGAGCAGGGGCACGGCGAAGTGACTGGTGATGGCGTGCGTGTCCACCGACAGCCGCAGCATCCGCAGGCCCTTCGCCAGGTCCACCTCCCACACCTTTTTCCCGAACTCGATCAGGTGATCCCCGCCCCACACGTCGTTGACGAGCACATCGAGCCGCCCGTGGTCGCGGTCGACGCGCTCGACCAGCGCCCGGACCTGCTCCGGCTCCAGGTGGTCGGTGGGCACGGCGATGCCGGTGCCGCCCGCGGCCGCCACCAGTTCGGCGGTCTCCTCGATGGTCTCCGGCCGGTCGACCTCGCTGCGCCGCGCCCGCGTGGAACGCCCCGTCACATAGACGACGGCGCCCGCGGCCCCCAGTTGCACGGCCATGGCCCGCCCGGCGCCACGCGTGGCGCCCGCGACCAGTGCGACGGTCTCCGCCAGCGGCTTGCCCGCGCTCTGCGATGCGGTCACGGAACCTCTCCTCTTCCCCGGTGTGCCCGGTCTTCGGCGACTGCACCGACGGTCCCACCGATACCGGACACCTTCTGTCGTGATTTTCCGGCGATCGCGAATCGGACTCACCGATAACAACACGGCCGCATCCGGCTCCCTGGAGGTGCGTGGCCCCGCGGCAGGGCCGATGCTGGTCCCGTGATGATGGACGAGACGGAGTTCTGGGAGCTGATCGACAGCGCACGCGAGACCGCCGGAGGAGACGCCGAGGACCAGGCCGACGCCTTGGTCGAGAAGCTGACGCAGCTCGACCCGGACGCCGTGCTCGACTTCGCCCGGCACTTCGAGGCGCGGTACAACCGCGCCTACCTGTGGGACCTGTGGGGGGCGGCGGCCGTGCTGCTGGACGGCGCGAGCGACGACGTCTTCGACTACTTCCGCTGCTGGCTGATCGGCCAGGGCAGAGAGGTCTTCGAGGGCGCGGTGCACGACCCGGACGCGCTCGCGGAGCTCCTGGACGACTTCGACGAAGAGGTCGACGGGGACGGCGAGGACCTGGGCTACGCGGCGGACGAGGCGTACGAAGCGCTGACGGGGGTCGAGACGCCCGACCTCGGGCTGCAGCCCCAGCCGTCCGAACCGGCCGGCAACCCGGTCGACCTGGAGTCCGACGCGGCGCTGGCCGAGCGGTTCCCCAAGCTCTGGGACCGGTTCAGGGCCTGAGGAGGGGGCGGACATGCGGATCGCGGTGACCGGCGCGAGCGGCCTCATCGGCAGTGCGCTCGTACGCTCGCTGGAGTCCGACGGCCACCACGTGGTGCGCCTGGTGCGCCGCCCGCCCAGCCGTCCCGGGGAAGCGCGGTGGGACCCGCACCGCCAGCAGGTGGACACCGGGGCCCTCACCGGCTGCGAGGCGGTGGTGCACCTGGCCGGGGCCGGGGTGGGCGACCACCGCTGGACGGACGCCTACAAGAAGGAGATCCGCGACAGCCGGGTGCTGGGCACCGCGGCGATCGCCGAGGCCGTGGCCTCCCTCGACACCCCGCCCCGCGTGCTGCTCAGCGCGAGCGCGACCGGCGTCTACGGCGAGACCGGCGACCGGCCGGTGGACGAGAACGCCCCACCCGGCGACGGCTTCCTGGCACGGGTCTGCCAGGACTGGGAGGACGCGACGGGCGCCGCCACGGAGGCGGGCGTCCGCACCGTCCTGCTGCGCACCGGTCTGGTGGTCTCCCGTGCCGGCGGCGCCTGGGCCCGCCTCTTTCCGCTCGTCAAACTCGGTCTCGGGGGGCGGCTGGGGAGCGGACGGCAGTACTGGAGCTTCATCGCCCTGCACGACCACATCGCCGCCCTGCGCCACCTCCTGGACTCCCCCGCCCTCTCCGGCCCGGTCAACCTCACCGCACCGCACCCCGTCACCAATCGCGAGGCGACCGAGGCGACGGGGCGCGTACTCGGGCGCCGGACGCCCTTCCCGGCGCCCGCTCCGGCGCTCAGGCTCGCCCTGGGCGAGATGGCCACGGAAGTCCTGGCCAGCCGCCGTGTCCTGCCGCGGCGCCTGCTGGATTCGGGCTTCGACTTCGCGTTCCCCGACATCGAGAGCGCCGTACGCGCGGCGCTGGACAACAGCTGACGCACCCGGCCCCCGCTCCGGAACGGCGATGTGTGCGACCGCCGTGCGACCATGCTCGCCCTGTGCGCGACTGTTATTGACCGGATTTCTCTCTACGGTCGAGGCGAACTCGCGCATCGCCGCCGCCGGTTGAGGGCATCAGGCCCCCGAGCGAGCGGACCGACCCCGGGAGGGCACGTGCTCAGCAGCGCACGCACCGCACACCACGCTGACGTCGTCATCGTGGGAGCCGGCCTCGCCGGCCTCTCTGCGGCTCACCATCTCATCAGCGCCGGGGTAACCGTCACCGTCCTGGAGGAAGCCCCTTACCCGGGTGGCCGCATGACGACCGATGAGGTCGACGGCTTCCACCTGGACCGCACGGGCCAGTTGCTCAACACCTCGTTCCCGGAACTGCTCCGCACCCCCGGCCTGGAGGCGCTCAAGCTGCGCCCCTTCACCCCCGGGGTGCTCGTCCACACCGACGGCCGCAACCACCGCACCGGCGAACTCCGCGGCGCCAAGCGCGCGTTCACCACCGCCCGCGCCTTCGCGGCGGCCCGCGCCTCACGGAGCGCCGGCCTCGATCAAGCGCGGCTCGGCGCGGCGCTGGCCCGCCTGGCCGCGCTGCCCATCGACCGGATGCTGGCCCGCCCGGACCGTCCCACGGCCACGACCCTGACCAGCCGGGGCCTGCCGTCGCGCACGGTGGAGGGTTTCCTGCGCCCCCTCCTGGCCTCCCTGCTGTCCGACCCGGACCTCACCACGTCCAGCCGCTGCGCGGACCTGGTGCTGCGCGGCTACGCCCGCGGCCGCCTCTGCCTCCCGGCGGGCGGCGCCGGCGTCATCCCCCGCCTCCTGACGTCCCAGCTGCCGCAGGAGACGGTGCGTACGGGCGTACAGGCCACCTCCGTGGGCACCACGTCCGTCGGCACCGCGGCCCACGGCGAGATCACCTGCCGCTCCGTCGTCGTGGCGACGGGCGCCCGCGCCGCCGCCGAACTGATCCCGGGCCTGCGGCTGCCGGGCTTCCACCCGGTGACGATCCTGCACCACACCACCGACACCCCGCCGCTGCGCGACGCCTCCCTGATCCTCACCGGCGGCCGCCGCGGCCCGGTCGCGCACACCACGGTGGCCAGCGAGGTCGACCCCGACCGCGCCCCCCTGGGCAGGTGCCTGATCACGTCCACGATCCTGGGCCCGGCCGCGTCCCTGCCCACCCCGGAACTGGACCGGGCGGCCCGCGCCCAGCTGGCCCGGGTCTACAACACCTCGACCACCGCCTGGCACCTGCTGGCCGCCCACCACGACCCGGACGCCGTCCCCGCGATGCCGGCCCCCCACGACGTCCGCCGCCCGGTCCGGCTCCTGTCGGGCCTCTACGTCTGCGGCGACCACCGCGACACCAGCACGGTCCAAGGCGCCCTCTTCTCAGGCCGCCGCGCCGCCCAGGCGGTCCTACGGGACCTGGGCATCCGCCCGGGCTACGGGACGCAGGCGCTGCGGGCGGCGTAGTACCGCGAGGGGCCGGGGCGGGTCCTGGCGAAGGACCCACCCCGCCCCGGCCCCGCCCCACGACGGCGGCCGGAACCGGACCGGCGCGTCAGAGTCCGGCGACCTTCTCCCGATAGGCCCGAACAGCCGCGGCGTCCCGGTAAGGCTCCAGCCGCCGCTCGAAGTCCCGCACGTACTCCAGCGCCCGTACCGACCGCATGTCCGCCGCCTGCTGCGCCGCCTCGGCCCCCAGCAGGCACGCCTGCTCCAGCTCGCCCAGCCCCAGCCGCGCCGACGCCAGCACCACCCGGCAGAACAACCGGCTCCGCGCGTAGGCCGGCGACCGCAGCTGCAGCGACCGCTCCGCATGCTGCGCCGCGGCACGGTACTGCTGCAGGTCCCGGTGGCAGTGCGCGAATTCGTCCGCGAGCTGCGCCTCGTCGAAGAACCGCGCCCAGTACGGCACGTCGTCCCCCGACCGCGACGTCTCCAGCGCCCGCTCCGCCCGCGCCAGCGACGCCGAGCACGCCCGGACCTCGCCGAGCACGCCGTGCCCGCGCGCCTCCACCGCGTGCAGCAGCGACTGCACGACCGGCGGGGCCCCGGACCCCACCCCCTGCTGCGCCACCCGCGCCAGCTGCACGGCCTCGCGCCCGTGCCCGAGGTAGACGGCCTGCCGGCTCATGGTGACGAGCACATAGCTTCCGTAGGCCCGGTCACCGGCGGCCTGGGCGAGCCGCAGGGCCTGCACGTAGTACCGCTGGGCGAGGCCGTGGGCGGCGATGTCGTAGGACGTCCACCCGGCGAGCCGGGTCAGGTCGGCGGCCGCGCCGAAGAGCCGCCGCCCGGTCGTCTCGCCGTACGTGCCGCGCAGCATCGGCTCGGTCTCGTGTTCCAGATACCGCACGAGCGCCTGCCGGGCGTGCCCGCCGCCGTAGGCGTGGTCGATGGTCCGGAAGAGCTCTCCCACGGACCGCAGGGCGGCGATGTCGCCCATGGAGACCCGGCTGCCGGGCGACCGCTCGGCGAGCCGCTGGCGCGGGAGGGACACGGGCGCGCCGCGCGCCTGCAGTGGCAGGCGCGCGCCCTCACCCGAGGGCGCGGGGCTCGCGCCGCGCGCCACCCGTTCGTCCGCGCGCCCGATGAGCCAGTCGCGGCTCGGCACCACGAGCCCGGCCGGCGTGAACGCGATCTTCCGGAGCTCGGTGTGGCTGCCGGAGTCCTTTCGCCACAAGCCACTGACGATGTCAATGGCTTCTTCCGGCGAGGCGGCGAATTCCAGCCCGGCGTAGACCGGGGCGCAGGCGTCGAGCCCGAGGTCCTGGGCCGAGAGGCGCCGGCCGAGGCGCCGGGTGAACACCTCGGCGATCAAGGCGGGTGTCGTGCCGCGCGGCTGCTGCCCACGCAGCCACCGCGTGACCGAGGTCTTGTCGTATCGCAGGTCGAGCCCGTGCTCGAGCCCCAATTGATCGACGCGGCGGGCGAGGCCCGCGTTGGAAAAGCCGGCCTCCGCGATGAGCGCAGCGAGCTGACGGTTGGGGATGCGCTGTGGGGGTCGTTCCGTCATCAGCCTGCCGGTCTCCCTGGATCTTTGTTCCTGGAACGGCGTGAACTTAGCGGCCCCCACCGCCCCGATCGCCACCTTCGCCCCGCATTCATCCGATCGTGTGAGGACAGATCAAATGGCCCCGGAGGGTCACTCCGGGCGACGGCCGCCTGCGGGGTTGCCGGCGCCCCGCCGTACAGTGGCAAGGGCGTGAACCACGCCGGGACAGACCCGGGCAGGCCGAGGGACGACCTGCCGGTTCGAGGAGGAGCTGCCGTGACTGAGCTGCGCTTTGTCCACCTGGGCTTCGGCGCCGACGCCGTCGAGTACCAGGAGGCGTGGCAGGAGCAGCGCAGGGTCCACGCGGCCCGGTTCGCGGACGAGATCCCGGACACCTGCCTGCTGCTGGAGCACCCGGCGGTCTATACGGCCGGACGGCGCACGGAGGACAGCGAGCGCCCCCTGGACGGCACCCCGGTGGTGGACGTGGACCGGGGCGGCAAAATCACCTGGCACGGCCCGGGCCAGCTCGTGGGGTACCCGATCCTCAAGCTCCCCCGCCCGGTCGACGTGATCGCGCACGTACGCCGCCTGGAGGAGGCGCTGATCCGCGCCTGCGCGGAGCTCGGCCTGGAGACGACCCGGGTGGAGGGCCGCAGCGGTGTGTGGGTGCTGGGCGACCCGCTCGAGCAGCGCCCGCCGGTCGGCGGCCTCAACCTGGACTTCGACCCGCGCCTGACGGACGAGGAGTTCGACCCCCGGCTCAACGGCCCGGAGTACGCCCCCTCGAACGCGGGCCAGCGCCGCGAGGACCGCAAGCTGGCGGCCATCGGCATCCGCATCGCCAAGGGCGTGACGATGCACGGCTTCGCCATCAACTGTGATCCGGACAACACCTGGTTCGACCGCATCGTCCCCTGCGGCATCCGCGACGCCGGTGTGACCTCGCTCTCCAACGAGCTGGGCCGGAAGGTGTCCGTGGCCGAGGTGGTTCCCCTGGTGGAAAAGCATCTGCGGGAGGTCCTCGCATCGGAGGAGCCCCTGCCCCGGGCCGTGGAGGCCCAGGTCGGCTGACGGCCCGGCCCCGTTCGAGGCGGCGCCGTCAGAGCAGAGGAAATAACGGGCGTACCCTGGTGTTCGCCGAGGAATCGAAGTCATAGGGAGCCGGACGTGTCCGCAGTCGCACCCGACGGACGCAAGATGCTGCGCTTGGAGGTCCGGAACGCCCAGACCCCCATCGAGCGCAAGCCCGAGTGGATCAAGACCCGGGCGAAGATGGGCCCCGAGTACACCGAGCTGCAGGGCCTGGTGAAGCGCGAGGGCCTGCACACGGTGTGCCAGGAAGCGGGCTGCCCCAACATCTACGAGTGCTGGGAGGACCGTGAGGCCACGTTCCTCATCGGCGGCGACCAGTGCACCCGGCGCTGTGACTTCTGCCAGATCGACACCGGCAAGCCGCAGGCGCTCGACCGCGACGAGCCGCGCCGCGTGGGCGAGTCCGTCGTCGCGATGGACCTGAACTACGCCACGATCACCGGCGTCGCGCGCGACGACCTCCCGGACGGCGGCGCCTGGCTGTACGCCGAGACCGTGCGCCAGATCCACCAGCAGACCGCCGGCCGCGAGGGCGGCCACACCAAGGTCGAGCTGCTGGCCCCCGACTTCAACGCGGTGCCCGAGCTGCTGGAGGAGGTCTTCGCCTCCCGCCCCGAGGTCTTCGCCCACAACGTCGAGACCGTCCCGCGGATCTTCAAGCGGATCCGCCCGGGCTTCCGCTACGAGCGCTCGCTCGAGGTCATCACCAAGGCGCGCGCGTACGGCCTGGTGACCAAGTCCAACCTGATCCTCGGCATGGGCGAGACCCGCGAGGAGATCAGCGAGGCGCTGCAGGACCTGCACGACGCGGGCTGCGACCTGATCACGATCACCCAGTACCTGCGCCCGTCGGTGCGCCACCACCCGGTGGAGCGCTGGGTGAAGCCGCAGGAGTTCGTGGAGCTGAAGGAGGAGGCGGAGGAGATCGGCTACGCCGGTGTCATGTCCGGCCCGCTGGTCCGCTCCTCGTACCGGGCGGGTCGCCTGCATCAGCAGGCGATAGAGCGGCGCAGCCGAGCTGAAGCGTAGGTCGGGGGTCCGCCCGAGGGACGAGGGCAGGCACCCGGCCGCAGCGGAAGCGAGGCGGAGCGCGACCGAAAAGACAGCGAAGCGCGAGGCGGCGGCTTCCAGCCAGGCGGTCTGAGGCGGCCCGGTCCGTCTGCACCCCAACGGCCCCGACGCGGCCCGCACCCCGGCGACAAGCCGGACGGTGCGGGTCGCGTCAACGTTTCATAGGTGTTTGACCAACAAGTCATCCGTTGGTAACACCGTTCAGTGACGATAGGTGCACGCACAGCAGTACGACACGGCACGAACAGCAGTGCGCCCGCACAGCCAGCACAGAGCCACACCCTCCACGCCTGACCTTTTCCGCTTCCGAGGGGACACCGACATGCAGGCCGCGCCCGGTAACGCAGTCTTGGCGACCGCCACCCGCGCCTCTTCCGCTCTGCCTTCCACGCTCTCCGTACGCCCCCCGTCCGTCACCGGCGCCTTGCGCGCACTGGAGGAACTGCTGATGCGCGGCGGCCAGCGCACAGCCCGTCGAAACGCCTGGACAGCGGTGCTGGAGGACCGCCGCAGGGCCAAGGACCGGCGCGAGGCACAGCATGTGCTGGAGGCCGTGGCTACCCCTGGCCCGCAGGCCACGTAAACTTCGCCGTATGGCGAGGAAGGAAACATCCGAGAACCCCGGGCGACTGAAGCAGATCGCCCTGACCTACAAGATGACCAAGAAGGTCGACTCGAAGGTCGGTCTTGTCGTCGCGGCTGTGGGCATTGTCACCTTCGGTGTACTCCTTGCCATCGGCTTCTGGATCGACCACCCGATTTACCTGGGCATTCTGGGCTTCCTGCTGGCGTTCCTCGCGATGGCGATCGTCTTCGGACGACGCGCCGAGCGCGCTGCCTTCGGGCAGATGGAAGGCCAGCCGGGAGCTGCCGCCGCGGTCCTGGAGAACATCCGGCGCGGCGGCTGGACGACGACGCCCGCGGTCGCGATGAACCGCAGCCAGGACGTCGTCCACCGGGCCGTCGGCAAGGCCGGCATCGTGCTGGTCGGCGAGGGCAACCCGAACCGGGTCAAGGCCCTGCTGGCCGCCGAGAAGAAGCGCATGGCGCGCATCGTCGCGGACGTGCCGGTGCACGACATCGTCGTGGGCGACGGCGAGGGCCAGGTGTCGCTGAAGAAGCTGCACACCACGCTGCTGAAGCTGCCGCGGGTGCTGCCGGGTGCGCAGGTGACGGCCGTGAACGACCGGCTGCGCGCGCTGGGCGACCTGATGAGCAACATGCCGATCCCGAAGGGTCCGATGCCCAAGGGCACGCGGATGCCGAAGGGCCGCTGACCGAGCGAACCGTACGACGAAGGGGCGGGCGGGAACCGAATGGTTCCCGCCCGCCCCTTCGCGTGCGTGGTCGAAATATCAGATCCGCACCTGGACGGCCCGGGCGAAGCGGTCGTGCAGCCCGCGCGTGTCGCGGTCCCAGACGACGGCGGGCACCACGAGCAGCAGGAGCACGCTGCGCAGCAGCACCCGGGGGAGGGACAGCCGGGCACCGTCCTCGCCGATGACCCGGAGGCCGAACAGGCGCTTACCGGGGGTGCAGCCGACCGTGCCGACGGTGAGCAGGCTGAGCACCAGGAAGATCAACAGGGCCCAGTTGCCCGCTCGCTGCGGGTCACCGCCGGCGAGGAAGCCGTATGCGATGAGCATGGAGAGCGCCCAGTCGACGGCGAGGGCCCCGAAGCGCCGTCCGAGCGGGGCGATCGCCCCGGGCCCGTTCTCCGGCAGTCCCAGGCGCTCGCCCCGGTGGCCGAATTCGATGCCCATGTCCTCCGCGGCCGCGCGGGGGCCGGAGAGCCATGATCCGATTGCTTGCCTGTTGTCCACCCATCAAAGGTACTGCGCCCCCATACGTTCCCCGGCGCCCGGGTAGGCCCCTACCGCGCGGCGGTTAACCTCGGCGAAACAAATGGGTCATGCTTGGGAAATCCCGTCTCTCTAGGGTCGGCCGCAGCGCGCCATTGCGATACGGACCGCGCACCCAAGCAATCCCCGACCGCGTTCGGCCGGGCTAGGAGGAGTTGGATGTTCCAGAACGCCGACGAGGCCAAGAAGTTCATCAAGGATGAGGACGTCAAGTTCGTCGACGTCCGATTCTGCGACCTGCCTGGCGTGATGCAGCACTTCACGATCCCGGCCGCGGCCTTCGACCCGGACGAGGAGCTGGCGTTCGACGGCTCGTCGATCCGCGGCTTCCAGGCCATCCACGAGTCCGACATGGCGCTGCGCGCGGACCTGTCCACGGCCCGGATGGACCCGTTCCGCCGCGACAAGACGCTCAACATCAACTTCTTTATCCACGACCCGATCACGGGCGAGCAGTACAGCCGCGACCCGCGCAACATCGCCAAGAAGGCCGAGGCCTACCTCGCCTCCACCGGCATCGCGGACACCGCGTTCTTCGGCCCCGAGGCCGAGTTCTACGTCTTCGACAGCGTGCGCTTCAACACCGCCGCGAACGAGTCCTTCTACCACATCGACTCCGAGGCGGGCGCCTGGAACACCGGTGCGGTCGAGGACAACCGCGGCTACAAGGTCCGTTACAAGGGCGGCTACTTCCCGGCCCCGCCGGTCGACCACTTCGCCGACCTGCGCGCCGAGATCTCCCTCGAGCTGGACAAGGCCGGCCTGCAGGTCGAGCGCCAGCACCACGAGGTCGGCACGGCCGGCCAGGCGGAGATCAACTACAAGTTCAACACGCTGCTCGCCGCGGCCGACGACCTGATGCTCTTCAAGTACATCGTGAAGAACGTCGCCTGGCGCAACGGCAAGACCGCGACCTTCATGCCGAAGCCGATCTTCGGTGACAACGGCTCGGGCATGCACGTCCACCAGTCGCTGTGGAGCGGCGGCGAGCCCCTCTTCTACGACGAGCAGGGCTACGCGGGCCTCTCGGACACCGCCCGCTACTACATCGGCGGCATCCTCAAGCACGCCCCCTCGCTGCTGGCGTTCACCAACCCCACGGTGAACTCCTACCACCGCCTGGTCCCCGGCTTCGAGGCCCCGGTCAACCTGGTCTACTCCCAGCGCAACCGCTCCGCCGCGATGCGCATCCCGATCACGGGCTCCAACCCCAAGGCCAAGCGCGTCGAGTTCCGCGCCCCGGACCCGTCCTCGAACCCCTACCTCGCCTTCTCGGCCCTCCTCCTGGCCGGCCTCGACGGCGTGAAGAACAAGATCGAGCCCGCCGAGCCGATCGACAAGGACCTCTACGAGCTCGCCCCCGACGAGCACGCCAACGTCCCCCAGGTCCCCACCTCCCTCCCCGCCGTCCTCGAAGCCCTCGAGGCCGACAACGAGTACCTGCAGGCCGGCGGTGTCTTCACCTCCGACCTCATCGAGACCTGGATCGACTACAAGCGCACGAACGAGATCGCCCCGATCCAGCTGCGCCCGCACCCGCACGAGTTCGAGATGTACTTCGACATCTAAAGAGCGGGGTCGGGTGACCTGGGCGGAAACCCTGGAAACAGGCTGCGACCTGCGAAAACTCTTCTCAATAGTTCTCGCTGTTACCGCTAGCTTTCCACGCCCTTGTGCACCGCGTGTGCACCGCCCGGCCAAGTCTCTGACTTGACGTCAGAATCGCGACGCGGGCCGCTACCCCATGATCGGGGTAGCGGCCCTCGTCGGCTCGTCCGGGCCTTGGATGCCAGGTCGGAAACCTAGCTTGAGTGCACAGGCGGTACTACCGTCGACCACGCGGCCACGCGTTTACAGCCTCCTCAGGTGGATGCCGCTGTAGCCATTTGCGTGCGGCCTCGTTACCGAAGCCGTGTTCCCGGAGGACTTCAAGGGCCGCTGCTCGTATGGCTCGCTTCTTGTCTTCGCGGTCCAGATGGGCCTTCATACGCGCCACCACATCGCCGTAGTCGTAGTCGTAGCGGCCGTTGACCTTCCTTGCGAACAGCGGCAGGAGTTTGTAGTAGCGGCGTTCACTGATCCCGACCTGCGTCCACGGGTACCGGTCCGGTGCCTCGCCCTTCCGGTACTGCATTACCGCGATGCTTGCCTTCCGGCGCACGTACCGACGGGTCGCCTCCGCGCCCTGCGCTGGGTCGAATCCGGGGCGGATCAGTTGTTCGAGCAGCGTTGCGGCAGCAGAAGCCTTACTCGGGGCACGGGTTTCACGCTGAATGCGATCGACCTGACGCGGGTACGCCATCGCGACGGCATTCGCCAGTGCCGGCTCATCGCCGCTGAGGTAGCCGTGCCAGTAGCCCTTCAAGACCACCTGGCACGCGATCTCGTAAGGGGTCGAGATTGGGTCGAGGGTGATGGTGGGGATGCCGTGGCCGTGGATAGCGTCCGCGAGCTTGCTCCACGGTCGATCGTTGGGGCGCTGAACCTGTACGGGCCAGATACGCGCGGTGAATGCCCAGTCTGCGGGGTGCCGTGTCATTGGAGCCGCGATCAGGATGGCCTCGACGGCTGCCAGTGGTGGTACCTCTCCGCCGTTCATCGTCTTGTTCAACAGCAGCTCCACAAGCCGTCCGTCGTCTTCGGTCTCGCTCGTCACCCAGATGAGACGGCGGGCGATTTGGATCCACCACCCGTTGGCAGAGAGCCCGAGGATCGGGACGTAAAATCGAACGGCAGGGGCCATGATGCGGCGAAATAGTTCTTGTCGCTGCTCGTGGTCCACGGACGTCCCTAGCCAGTGGAGGACATAGTCCGCCGACAGGCGCCCCGTCTGAGATGCCTCGGCGACGAGCCGGCCAGCAATCCAGAGTGCGTCAGCCTTAGACGCAGCATTCGGGACAGGGCTAGCCAAGGGTGAGACCTGCAGGACAGCTGCAATCTGGCTGTTTACCGGGTCAGGGACCTCCCACGCTCCTGCCACAGGTTCCATCGAGCCGACCTGCAGGTCTGGGATGTCCACGAAGGGCAAGCCGTTGGGCTCGATGACTGAGGTCGTTTGGCGCGCCGGCTGGAAGCTACGGCCAGACAGAACGTCAATCTCGCGACCGACCTGGGCAAGCTTGTCCCTCAGCACGCGGCGGTCAGGGCCGCCACTGATCAGCTTCGCGGCCTCATCGACAAGGCCCTCAGACCAATGTCCCATCTGGGCAGTATACGAGGGCATGGAGAACCAAAATCCCAGTCTCAAGCGGGCGCGATCGTACGAACCCGAGCGGCAGAGCATCGGCGTGACCGAGGAGAAGTCCGACCTGACGCCCCGCTTCAAGCTGATCTTCTCTACGGTGGCTGCGCTAACGGTCCTAGCACTGATCTTGAATGTGCTACTGGCCGCGTTCGGCGCTGGAGAACCAGACGTTCGACAATCCCCGGACCTATGCCCAGTACGAGTCCCGTGTCCGCCACCACATCATCGGGCCGCTGGGCTCACTCAAACTGCGCCAGATCAAGTCGTCCACCGTGCAGACCTGGATCAAACGCCGACTGCAGGTGCTGGACGAGACGACCGTCGGGCTGATCTTCACGCACCTGTCGTCGATACTGGCCATGGCCGTGGACGACGACCTGATCGCCAAGAACCCTTGCGAGACAGGGTCGGTGAAGCGCGTCAAGCCGAGGCGGTCGAAGAAGGCGGCGAAGGACGTGCCGCTGTCCTGGGAACAGACGGACGCCGTGCGCGAGCACCTACCCGACCGCTACCAGGCCACCGTCGACTGCGGCCGAGGGCTCGGCATGCGACAGGGCGAGATCTTCGGGTTCAGCCCCGAGGACGTCAACTGGCTACAGAAGGACAAAGTCGTTCACATACGCCGCCAGATCACCCACGACCGCGGCACGCTCGTCTTCGCCCCGCCGAAGGGTGGTACGGAGCATGACCCCAAGGACCGCTTCGTGCCGGTCGGCGACGAGTTGGCCGTGCGGCTCGCCGAGCACATGCGCAAGAACCCGCCGGTCGAGGTCACCCTGCCGTGGATGACCAAGGACGGTGAGCCGGTCACCGTGCGCCTGGTGTTCACCACTCGGGAGCGCAAGCCGCTGAACAAGAACTACTTCAACTACCTCTGGAAGGATGCGCTGGAGGCGATCGGTGCGATAAAGGCCCACAATGACAAGCCCGTTGGCAAGGGCCGCAAGTGGGAAGAGTGCCGCGACAAGATGATGCACTCTCTGCGGCACCTCTTCGCTTCCGAGGCGATCAACGAAGGTGTCGACGTCTACACCCTCGCCGACCTCCTCGGTCACGAGGATCCTGCCTTCACCCTGCGTCGTTACGCCCATCGAGTGGGGGGAGCCGTCGAGAAGGCCCGCAAGGCAATCGGCCGACGATATCGAGCCGCAGCATAGGCTCTTCTGCGCCTCGTCCCGGTTCTCCGTAGGGAGGTTAAGCGAAGGCGCCCCTGCGCGTCCGGCCGTACCCCACCATGGTTGAGACCGCCAAGGCCCGGAGTGCGACAACAGGGGGATCACATGCGCGTTGAGGTTCGTGTCGAGCCAGCGGAGGACGAGCTCCGTTCTCTGCTCACCTGGCTTCGCCGGGACCCTGACATCCGGCGTACCGCCACTCTGGAAATGCGCGAGCAGCCACCGCGCGAGGGCGAGATGGGAGCAGTCGCCGACGTTCTGCAGTTGGTCACAGAGAACGGTTGGAACGCTGCGAACTTCACGCTGGCGCTTGCCGCTTGGAAGCAGACACGCCCGCGAGCCTCGCGAATCACGGTCCGGCACGACGATCTCGTCGACTCCTTGACTGACTGCAGCGACGAGCAAATCGAACGGATCATCCAAATACTCCAAGAGGGCCGGGGAGGCAACCAGAGGAGCTCGGCGAGTTGAGCGTGCTCCCGGACCCCGGCGCTACGAAGGCCCTGTTGATCGGAACGAGCACGTACGACTTCCTTGAAGATCTTCCCGCCGTCTCCAAGAACCTGAGCTCCTTAGCAGAGGTGCTCTCCGGGCCCACGTCATGGAATCTCGGCCAGGACGACTGCATCGTCCTCTCCAACCCGACCAGCGCGGTAGCTGCACTGGACACCCTTCGCGATGCCAGCGCCACGGCCAGGGACACGTTGCTCGTGTACTACGCGGGGCATGGGCTGGTCTCCCCAGAGGGCGAGCTCTATCTGGGGCTGCCTCAATCCAAACAGCAACGGGTGGAAACGGGAATTCCGTACAGCTGGCTTCGAGGCGCGCTGCTGGAGGGGAGGGCGGAGCGGACCGTGCTCATACTCGACTGCTGCTACGGCGGGATTGCCTTGGGAATGATGGGGCCCTCGGAGCTGGCTGCCCAAGCCGATGTTGAAGGAACATACCTGCTCGCCGCAGCCTCGGAGAACCGCCAGGCACTCGCCCCACCCGGGGAACCCCACACAGCGTTCACCGGCGAACTGCTCGCCATCCTCACCACGGGTATCGCGGGAGGTCCCGAGCAGCTGGACCTGGACAGCATCTTCCGACACCTGAGGAAGTCACTCGCCTCGAAGGGCCGCCCCGTCCCCCAAGGACGAGAGCGCAACAGCAACGGCCAACTCGCACTCGGCTGGAACCCCGCTTTCAGTCGGACCCCAGTGTCTACCAGCCCCGGCGTAGGCCAAGCTGAACTCCGCACATGGCCAGACCCTGCAGCCATCCGCACCATCGAAGGGTTCTTTAACGCATTGGCGCAGGTTCGCATCGTCAGTGCCCTCACCCACGCGGCCATCAGCCATCGTTCCGGCGGGCAGATCTCCACCGGAACGATCAGCAACCTCCTCAACCGCAAGGATCTACCCCGGAAGTGGAGGACGACCAGCGTCTACCTGGCCGCCTGCGGGGTGCCGGACACGCAGCTAAACGACTGGCACCTGTGCTGGGAACGGCTTCGGTCCGGTCCCCATGCCGCCGAAGAGTCTGAGTGTGAGGAGGAACGAGGCCGGAGCCACAGCACCCGCGCCTCGTCCTCCTGGAGGCGCGTTGTCCGACAGCTAGCGGGACGGGGATTGCGTGGCTGACGGGGCCGTCCGTTGCGGTCCAGGGGTCGCCTTGTCGTCGTCATTGCCGAAGAGGGTGTTCCAAGCAGCGATCAGCAAGACCGCACCGACCACGATCACCCAGAGCGCCGGCTTCTTGGCCCGGCTGGATACCCTAGTCGGCCTCACGTAGTGCGCCGCCCGGTAGTAACCCTTTCTCATCTTTGCCATTGCCGCCGATACCCCCCGGTTCAGTGCTTAGTACGTCAGCTGTGGAGTGTGGCAGAGGGCATGTTCTTGCGACCGGCGGATTGGGAACAGCGGCTGGATCTGGTCGGCGCCTGACGCGCGCCCAGTTCTTGCCAGCGTTGCAAGGAGATGATCAGCGCCCCGGTCAAGCCGAAGCAGTCCGGCACCATGTACCGCCTGATGGCTTTCCTCCCTACATTTCAGACAAGGGTGAGGTTCCCAGGGCCTTGCGCACCTCGGCTGTGAACTGCTCGCGGCTGACTTCACGGGCTTCTTGGTTGTGTCGCAGTAGGTCAACCACCGCTGAGGCTTGGTCCACGAGAGCGGACAACTGATCGACCTCCGCCTGAAGGTCCCCGAGGGTCTCTCGTGAAGCCGCCTGGTATCGGCCGGCGCTCTCCAGGTACTCAGCCAAGAGCGGGTGGCCATCAACGGTCTCACCGCGTTCATGCGCACCCGCCAGGAGTTCATGCAATTGCCCGGCGCGTTGCACAAAGTCTTCTGTGGCGGCGTGCACAGCTTCGGCATTGGCAGGGCGTTCGTTCAGGACCGACACCCCAGCCTCCGCCGCCCGGACGAAGTTGGCGGTGGCATCTACATCCTCCTGCATCGTCTCGGCCAGATCCTCAGCCGCCTGAGTCACCGCAGGAGGCCCCAGCAGCGCGATGCGCCTTGCACGCTCTGCCATTCGCCCCGCCGCTTCCCTCAGTGGACCCGCATTGGACTGACCGTCATCCTGGAGATCAGCCGAAGCCCGCGTGAGACGAAGACACTCATCCCATGCTTCGAGAAACCCCTCGTAGGCGTTGAGGCGCTGTTGCCTCAGCCAGTGAGCATGCTCGGCGCCTGCTTGGTCCTCTACCTGCCGTCGAACGGTCTCGGCGTTCTTGTCGGCTCCGGCCTTCGCCGCTCGTGCCGCGACAACTGCCCCCAGCACGGTGCCCGCCAGTCCGAACACTGCTGCCACCAGAGCAATCACTAACTCATCCACGACTGTCCATCATGTCGCTTGAGTTAGCGTTTGGGAACGAGAGGTCATCTGGGTTCCAGCCTGGCATTGGCGATCAAGAGCCCCCTGAGCGCACTACCGGGCGACTTTGCAAGGTGAGTCGATATGGGAGACGAACCTGATGCGGGCGTCCTCCAGGCGGATGCTCGTCTTCCGTCGGACCGCAGGATCCCAGAGCTCGACCCGGTCACCGGACTGCCCGAAGATCACCACTGGATGATTGCGGGGAGGCGGGGCCCCGTAGTACGGCGTTTCGGGCGAGGTCGGCTCCACGCACGCATACTCAGCGCTGACGCCGAAGTACTCCGGTATATCTCGGCCGGCCACGGCGAGCGCGCGGTTCTCCGCACCATTGCGTGCTGCGGTGTGGAGGATGAGCAGGCTAAACGCCATACCCATGCCTATGCCCAGGGTCACTGCAGGCGCCCAGGACAGCCACGGCCCTCGGACGCGCAGGGAAGGCGCGAGGAACCGCATCCATCCCAGGAACGCTACCGGTAGCAGCGCGGCCGCGACGAACACGCACAGCACCCAGAGCCCCGCGTGGACGTCACCCAAGCCGTCCTTCCCCGGCGTGGGCCGAACCCCGAACGGCGACAGATACGCCCGCTGGACGAGCGCCCCGAGCCAGGGCACGAGGGGAACTGCAAGGGGTACCGCCAGTGGGACGAGCCACGGCAGCGCGCGGTGCGTGGGGGTGCGCCGCACAGCGAGATGTGTTCCGCCCAGCAGGTAGCCCCCGACCAGGACCACGAGCGGACCGCCGACTCGTGGGTTGTCAAGGCCGATCACGGGCCAGAGCCCGGCGCCGAGCAGGCAGATTGCCGTCGCGGTGACGACGAGGGTCAGGAAAGCCAAGGCGTGCCAGCCCCGGGACACCGAGGGCCTGCCGACCTCGTGGATGTCCGGATCCAGCCTCCGCAGTACCAGCGGGTGATCCGACAGCGCGGTCCGGGCGGCACGCCGGGTGCGCGCCAGACGGCGCGCCCGGGGCTCGTCGAGCCGGGCTGGGACGCGGACCAGCCGGACGGTGCCCGCGTGCGGATTGTGCTCGCCAGTCCGTACGGCCAGGTGGAGCGCATGGCGGAGCCGTCGGCCCACTGACCCGCGCCTGCCCCGCAGGTGCCACTCGATCTGCGGCCGGTGGGCACGCTCCACGAGCGTGGCGTCCCGGCAGTGTAGGGATAGTTCAGCATCCTGGGCCAGCGTGTCCAGGGTGGCGACTGCCTGTTCCACCGCGGTCTCGCGGACGCCTCGGATGCGGACCTCAATCACGCGCACCGTCCACCTCGCGTCGTCTAAACCGCATGGTTCGATGACGACAGGGAGGGCCGTCACCCCACGTTCGGGGTGGCGGCCCTCCCTGACTCGTTCAGCCCCAAGCGGCGCAGCGGCTGGCTGTGAGCCCGTCACCGCCCCTCGGGCGGCGGCGGGGGTCGTCGCACGGTCGGCGGCGAATCGTCCGGCATTTTTTCCCCGGCCCGTGAAATACCTCCTTTCGCCACCGTAGACATTCCTTGTCAGCCGGACTAGAATTTCCGCCTGCTCAAGGAAGCCGTCATGCCATGACGAAAACGACCGCCCCGCACCGCGCGGCGGCACACCGGGTTCCCTTGAGGCGCCCAGAAGAGGTGCATGTGCCCCGAGAAGCGAAGCCGAGCGTCACCGATCGGTTCGATGACGACGACTACCCCGCTTACACCATGGGACGGGCCGCCGAGATGATCGGCGCGACGCCCGCCTTTCTGCGTGCCCTGGGTGAGGCGCGGCTCATCGAGCCGCTGCGGTCCGACGGGGGGCACCGGCGGTACTCCCGGTATCAGCTGCGGATCGCCGCGCGGGCCCGCGAGCTGGTGGACCAGGGCACTCCCATCGACGCCGCCTGCCGCATCGTGATCCTCGAGGACCAGCTCGAGGAGGCCCTGCGGCTCAACGAGGAGCTGCGCCGGTCGGCCGGGCGGCCGGAGGCCGGGGGCGGCTCCTGAGGGCGGAGATGGCGGGGTGCTGTCCCGGACGCCGGCGAATATCTATTGCCGCAACAACAGAATTCAACCGAACGGCGCCGGGAGGATTTATCCCCCAACGGGTGACGTGAGGAAACTCGCCGTGCCCGGCGGCCCGCTCCGTGCTACTGTCGATTTCAGTTGCAGTTGTGGTTCCCAAAGACTTCAAGTGCGCTGACCGGCATTCCACGCCGGTGGGTGCATTTTTGTATTTCTGGTGTTCATTTCCGGACGGGGCAATCATCGCGGCGACACAGGGAGCCCGCACAGTGCGGTTTCCCGGAACTGCCCCGAAGGAGATTTTGATATGGCTACTGGCACCGTGAAGTGGTTCAACGCGGAAAAGGGCTTCGGCTTCATCGAGCAGGACGGCGGCGGCGCCGACGTCTTCGCCCACTACTCGAACATCGCCACCCAGGGCTTCCGTGAGCTCCAGGAGGGCCAGAAGGTGAACTTCGACGTCACGCAGGGCCAGAAGGGCCCGCAGGCGGAGAACATCGTTCCCGCCTGATCGCCGACGCGATATCACGTGGCTGGGGCCCGCACCTTGGGGTGCGGGCCCCAGCCTCTTTCTCTTTCATCGCTCCCCTCACCACCCGCGGAGGCACCATGCGCTGTGTAATCGCCCGTTTCCCCTTCGACCTGGTCAAGAGCGAGGTGGAGCAGTCGATGAAGGGCGTCAAGCCCGAGCCCGTCACCGGGGCGTCCGTGACCATCGGCCGCCACACCTACCCCGTCAAGCAGGTGGGGGAAGTGATCACCCGGCAGGACCGCCGCGACTTCACCGCCGACGAGGTCACCCGGGCGCTGACGCGGCTCGGCTTCACGTGCCAGACCGTCCAGGAGCCCGCTCCCGCCGCTCCGCCCACCCCGCTGGAGACGGCCACGGCGCTGTTCGGCGGCCCGACGCGCTCGTACCTGCCGCCGTCGAGCGGTCACAACGGGGGCCCCGGCCGCTGAGCGGTCCCGTGCGCGGCCCGGCTCGGCGCCGGGCTGCCGCAGAACGTTACGACACGTTACGACTCAGGCTTTCCGAAGATCATCGAACGGCCATCCGGCGGTAACGGCAACTGATGTGATGTGCGGGGTTCCTTCCGCACCAGCCCGCACAGGGTTCTCACCCATCAAGGGAGACACAGTGCCGTTCACGAAGAACGCCGGTTCCGCCCGCCTGATCGCCGCCGCCACCACGGCCGCTGCCGCCGCCACGGCCCTCGTCGTGGCCGTACCGCAGTCCGCGGTGGCCGCTCCCACCGCCCCCACCGCCGCGACACCGCAGGTGAAGGTCCTCAGCTACAACGCGTTTCTCATGAGCAGCCGGCTCTACCCCAACTGGGGCCAGGAACACCGGGCCAAGGCGATAGCGGCCGCCGACTTCTTCCAGGGCCAGGACGTCGTGGTCCTCCAGGAGGCGTTCGACAACGCGTCCTCGGACACGCTCAAGGCCGCCGCCGCGGGCCGGTACCCGTACCAGACGCCGGTCGTCGGGCGGGGCAAGGACGGCTGGGACGCCACCGGCGGCGCCTACTCCTCCACCACGCCGGAGGACGGCGGCGTGACGGTCCTCAGCAAGTGGCCGGTCGTGCGCAAGGAACAGGTTGTCTTCAACGACGCGTGCGGCTCCGACTGGTGGTCCAACAAGGGCTTCGCCTACGTCGTCCTGAACGTGGGCGGCGCGAAGGTGCACGTCGTGGGGACGCATCTGCAGTCGACGGACAGCGGCTGCAAGGCGGGCGAGGCCGCGGCGGACCGTTCCCAGCAGCTCAAGCAGATCGACGCGTTCCTCGACGCGAAGAACATCCCGGCGAACGAACAGGTCATGATCGCCGGTGATCTGAACGTGGACTCCCGCAGCGCCGAGTACCGGTCCATGCTGGCCGACGGCGACCTCGCCCCGGCGGACACCCGCGCCGGGCACCCGTACTCCTTCGACACGAAGGAGAACTCGATCGCGGCCTACCGCTACCCCACCGACGCCCGCGAGGACCTCGACTACGTCCTCCACCGCAACGGCCACGCCCGGCCGGCGGGCTGGCGGAACACCGTCGTCGCGGAGCGGTCCGCGCCGTGGACGGTCTCCAGCTGGGGCAAGGAGTACACGTACACCAACCTCTCCGATCACTACCCGCTGATCGCCGGGACGGGCTGATCTTTCGGCCAAGGTTCGGTATTTACTGCTCAGAGGGTCTGCTGCGGCGTCGCCGGCCATGCTTCAATAGGGGGCATGGCCAGCTACCAGAACACCGCGACGGGTCGCAGCGACCTCGAGCCCTTCTGGCCTTCCCGGCAGCACCACGACTTCGACCGAGTGTGTTGTCGCGCGTCCTTCGCGCAGGCCCTCTCCTTCCGCTGACACCCACGTCGAAGTCAGCCGCCGGCACCGGTTCCGGCAAAGCGGCCCGCGCCTGCACGTCCTCTCGACGTACCGCGCGAAAGAGCTGAGCTCCATGTCGAACCTCCGCACTCTGCCCTCGTCGTCCGCCGCCGGCCTCGCCGCCCCCGCGGGCCATGCCGCCCACCGGCACCGGCTGCGGGCCGTGGCCCCGGACGAGGTGCCCCCGGTCGCCGATCTGCTGCACCCCGGCGCCACCTGGATGCCCGCCCCGCAGCACACCCTGCCCACACTGCCCGGCCAGCCCCCGATGATCGGCTACCTGGTCCTCGTACCGGCCGAGCGGCAGCCCGCGCCCGACGCCGCCCTCCCCGCGACCGAGGGCGACGCCCTGGTGCGCATCGACGCCGAGCAGCGGACGGCATGGGTCGCGGGCCGGCCGCTGGATCTGACCTACCTCGAGTTCGAGCTGCTGGCCCACCTCGTCGCCCACCCGCACCGGGTGCACACCCGCGATCAGCTGGTGACCACGGTGTGGGGCTACGGACACGTGGGCGACGGCCGGACCGTCGACGTCCACGTCGCCCGGCTGCGCCGGAAGATGGGCGCCGAACACCGCTCGTCGATCGTCACCGTCCGCCGGGTCGGCTATAAGTACGCTCCCCCGGCCGGTTTCTGAAATCGCCTGGTCAGAGGGTGGTGCCAGGTACACCACGGCCCTCTGGCCAAGCCCAGTGACCGATCTTGACCGAACCCGCAGACTGGTGCGGGGACCGCGTCCGTGGCCCCTGAACCGAATTGACGCGGGAGAGGCCCGATGAAGATCCGCGATGCCCTGCTGGCCGGTGTGAGAGGGCTGTGGCTCACGCTCTACGGCCTGGTGATGTCGGTGCTGCTCTTCACCCTCAGCGTGGTGTCGATCGCCTTCGTCACGCTGGGCATCGGCCTGTTCACCACCCCCCTCGTCCTGGGCGCCGTACGGGCCTACGCCAACCAGCACCGCGGCCTGGCCCACGAGTGGGCCGGCGTGCGCATCCCCGCGCCGTACCAGCCGCTGCCCGCCCCGCGCTCCGGCGTCGTCGGTCAGGTGGAGCGGTGCGTGACCCTCCTCAAGGACAAGGCGACCTGGCGCGACCTGCAGTGGCTGCTCGTGAACATGACCGCGGGCACGATCCTCGCCATCCTGCCCGCCTGCCTGCTCCTGTACGCGATCTGGGGGCCGGTGGTGGCCCTCGGCGTCTGGAAGCCGATCGTGCGGGCCGACGGCACCTGGTGGTTCACGTTCGTCCCCGTCTCCGACCAGTTCACCGCCAACCTCGCGGCCGCCACCGGCATCGGCTACGGCGTGCTCGGCCTGCTGGTGAACCGGATGCTCCTGCGGGGCTACTTCCTGCTGGCCAAGCCGCTGCTGCGGCCCACCCGGGAGCGCGAACTGGCCCTGCGCGTCGACCGTCTGACCGAGACCCGCCACGAGGCCGTGGACAGCTCGGCCGCCGAGCTGCGCCGCATCGAGCGGGACCTGCACGACGGGGCGCAGGCCCGGCTGGTGGCCATGGGCATGAGCCTGGGCACCATCGAGGCGCTGATCGAGAAGGACCCCGCCCAGGCCAAGAAGCTGCTGGCCGCGGCCCGGGCGGATTCCGCCGAGGCCCTCACCGAGCTCCGCGACCTCGTGCGCGGCATCCATCCGCCGGTGCTGGCCGAGCGGGGGCTCGGCGACGCCGTGCGCGCCCTCGCGCTGCGGATGCCGCTGGCCGTCGAGGCGGACGTCGAGCTGGCGGGCCGGGCCACCGAACCGGTCGAGTCGGCCGCGTACTTCGCCATCAGCGAGGTGCTCACCAACGCGGCCAAGCACTCCGGTGCCGACCGGGTCTGGCTGGACGTCCACCACGCCCAGGGCACGCTGCGGGTGGCCGTCACGGACAACGGCCGTGGCGGCGCCGATCCGGCCGCCGGCACGGGGCTGCTCGGGGTGGAGCGCCGGCTGGCGCCCTTCGACGGCGTCCTGGCCGTCAGCAGCCCGCCCGGGGGCCCGACCATGGTCACCATGGAGATCCCCTGCGCGCTCACCCCGTGAGGCGGTCCCGCGAGGGGGCGGGTGAGAGGCTAGGGTCATGACCGACACCTCCGAGCTCGTCACGCTCCTCGGCCTGCAACCCCACGTCGAGGGCGGCTGGTTCCGCGAGACCTGGCAGACGTCCGGCACCGCCGTGCCCGAGGGGTACGGCGGCCCGCGCGCGTACGCGACCGGCATCTACTTCCTGCTGCACCCCGGCGAGGTCTCCCGCTGGCACAAGGTCCGCTCCGACGAGCTGTGGCTGTGGCACCGGGGCGGCCCGCTGCGGATGCGGCTGGGCGGCGGCGGGGCGGCCCCCGACGAGGCGGGCGCCACCGAGGCCGTCCTGGGGCCGGGCGTCGAGCAGGGGCAGCGGCCTCAGCTGCTGGTGCCCGGCGGTCTCTGGCAGTGCGCCGAACCGGCGGGCGACGAGCCGACGTTGGTCACGTGCGTGGTCGCCCCGGGCTTCCACTACGAGGACTTCACGCTGGCGGAGGGTCCGTGCGCGTAGTCCTCGCCGAAGACCTGTTCCTGCTGCGGGACGGGCTGGTCCGGCTGCTGGAGGCGTACGACTTCGAGATCGCGGCGGCGGTCGAGAGCGGCCCGGAGCTCAGCCGGGCGCTCGCCGAGCTGCGGCCCGACGTGGCGGTCGTGGACGTGCGCCTGCCGCCGTCCTTCACCGACGAGGGCCTGCAGTGCGCGCTGGCCGCCCGCCGGGCGACCCCGGGGCTGCCGGTGCTGGTGCTCTCGCAGCACGTGGAGCAGCTGTACGCGCGCGAGTTGCTCGCGGACGGCAGCGGCGGGGTCGGCTATCTGCTCAAGGACCGGGTCTTCGACGCCGACCAGTTCGTCGACGCCGTGCGCAGGGTCGCCGCCGGTGGCACGGCGATGGACCCGCAGGTCATCTCCCAGCTGCTGAGCCGGCGGTCGCAGGACCGGCCGATGGCCAGGCTGACGCCGCGCGAGCTGGAGGTGATGGAGCTCATGGCGCAGGGCCGCTCCAACGCGGCGATCGCGGCCCAACTCCAGGTCACCGAGCGGGCGGTGGCCAAGCACACGTCCAATATCTTCGGCAAGCTCGCCCTGCCGCCGTCCGAGGACGACAACCGGCGGGTCCTGGCCGTGCTGGCCTACCTGGACCGGGGATGAGAGTGGCGCGCGGGGTGGAGCACGACCGATCATGGCCGGATGACCTCCGTAGTTGACCGTCTGCCCCGCCTCGCCCCCGTCTACGTCGGGGGCGTGCAGCTCGGCGCGTACGCCGCGCAGCACCTCCTCACGCCGGCGATGCGCGAGCGCCTGCTGCGCCGTTGCTCCACCAATGTCGACAACCTGCGGGCGGGCCGCTGGGACACCCTCGTCAGCAGCGCGCTGGTGGTCGAGGCGCCGCTGGAGCTGCCGTACGCGCTGCTGCTCCTGGCGGTGCTGGGCTATACGGAGTACGCGTACGGGGCGTGGTGGGCGGCGGGCGCCTTCGCGTTCGGGCACGTGGGCGCGTCGCTCCTGGTGTACGGGGGCCTGCGCGCCCTGCGCACGGACGCGCGCACCCGCTCGGCGATCGATGTGGGTGCCAGCTACGGCTTCAACGCGATGGCCGGCGCGCTCGCCGCGGCGCTGCCCCGCGGGCCGGTGCGGACCGGGATCTGCGCCGCGCTGCTGGCCCTCGGCGCCCGCCCCTACGTGCGCGGACGCGGCCGCGCGAGCTTCACGGACGCGGGGCATCTGCTGGCGCTGGTCCTGGGCATGGGGCTGGGGCCGGCCCTGGCCACGGGGCGGCGTCGCGGACTGGGCTACGGTTCTTCACAATAAAAGAGCAGAAATGCGAAAAACAGCACAGGCACCTAGGGAGACCGGCCCATGCCGCAGCAGTTCGATGCCTCGACGATCACCAATTTCCGCGACCTCGGCGGCATCGCGCTCGTCGGCAACTCCGCCGTCCGTCCCGGTCTGCTGCTGCGCTCGGGCCAGCTGGACCGGCTGGACCTGCGGGCCGATCCCTCCGTCGCCGCCCTCGGCATCCACACGGTGGTCGACCTGCGCACGGCGCGCGAGCGCCGCGAGCGCCCCGGCCGGCTCCCCGACGGCGCCCGGCTGATCGTCGCGGACGTCATGGCCGGCATGATCTCCGAGCGCGGCGACTCCCCGGAGGACGAGGCCCCGGCCCGGCTGGAGACGATCCTGGGCAACCCGGCCGCCGCCGAGGAACACCTGGGCGGCGGCAAGGCGGAGAAGCTGATGTGCGACACCTACCGGTCGTTCGTCACCTCCGAGACCGCCTGCCGGGCCTACCACCTGCTGCTGGCCACGCTCGCCGAGCCGGACTGCGGTCCGCTGCTCTTCCACTGCACGGCCGGCAAGGACCGCACCGGCTGGGCGGCCACCGTGATCCTGCTGCTGCTCGGCGCGGACGAGGCGACCGTCGAGCGCGAGTACCTCGACGTCGTCCCGGCGGTCCGCGCGGCCTTCGCCCCGATGACCGACCGTTTCACGGCCGCCGGCGGCGACCCGGAGATCGCCGGCGCCATCCTGGGCGTGCGGCCCGCCTACCTCGCGGCGGCGCTGGAGGAGATGCGCCGGGCGTACGGCGACGTCGAGACGTACGTGCGCGACGGGCTCGGCATCCCCGACGAGGCCGTCGACCGCATTCGCGCCCGCTGCATCGCCTGACCCGTCAGGGCCGCCGCCACCGGGCCGCGACCGCGCCCCCACACGGGTGAAGTGACCATCGGATCATTCACTCGTTCTACGGATGTGGAGCAGCAAGCTACGGCCCCCCGGCCCTTCGCCCCGGCCCCCGTCGACGTCGAGCAGGCCGAGGCCGCACTCATAGAGCACTACCCGCGCCTGGTCCGGCTCGGGTACCTCGTCCTGCCGCCGTCGCTGGGCCGCAACCGCCGCGTGCTGACCGCGCACGCCCTCGTCCAGCGGGCGCTGCCGCGCAACCGGGCCGGCGCCGGGCCGGCCGTACCCTCGCCCCGCGGGACCGGGGGCTGCCCGGACGACCCGGGGTACGCCTATGTACGGCAGCGGGTGCTGCAGGCCGCGCTGCGCGCCGGCCGGCCGCGCGGGCGGTGGCAGCTGCCACGCCCGGGCCAGTTGCCGCCGCTGCTGCCGCAGGTGTGGGGGCTGCGCCTGTTCCCGCGCTCGGGCGGCGCCGACGAGCTCGCGCTGGACCAGGCCCTCGCCGCGCTCTCCGGCCCCGGCAGGGCGGCGTATGTGCTGCGCGAGCTCGAGCTGGCCGGCGACCACGACGTACGGCGGCTGCTGACCGCCGCCGGGGCCGACGCCCCGGACGCGGCGCTGGCGGAGGCGGACCGGGTGCGCGTCCCGGCCGGCAGCAGGGACCGCCCGCTGCTGGAGTCGGTGGAGTTCGACCCGTGCTCGCTCCAGGCCAGGCCCACCGATCTGATGCGGCGCCGCCAGCACACCCGCGCGGCCCTGGCGGCGGCCGCCGCGGCCGTCGTCTGCGGCACACTGCTGGGGCTGCCCGGCGAGGGCTGGGGCCCCGACGGCGCCGCCGCCCCGCCCTACGCGCGGAACGTCTCGGCCCAACAGGCCCTGGATCCCGCGCGGCTGACGACGGCCTCGGACACCGCCTGGAAGCGCGCCGACCGTCCCGGCTTCGCCGCCTGGCCCGCGCGCGGCAACCGCGCCGGCGACCGGGAGCTGCTGCGCCGGGCGCTGGCCGTCTGGGCCCGCCCGGGGAACACGGTGCAGGTCACGGCGACGCCCGGCACCGCCGCCGGACCGGCGGCCGGTCCCCCTCAGCTGCTGTACGCGGGCGAGGTCGACTCGGCCGTGGTCGTGCTGCTCCACGACGGCCTGCGCGTGGTGCGCTACGCGGAGGCCAGGAGCGGCGACACCCGCTCCGCCGCACTGGACTTCGCGCGGACGGACGCGGCGGACATGGGCACCGCGGCGGCCCTGGTCGTCAGCCGCACCGACGGCAACGTCCGCTATCTGACGGCCCCGTGGGTGGACAGCACCGCCGTGCGCGATCTGCTCCGGCCCACCGCCCCCGCCCGGCCGCTGCGCCGCGGCCCCGACGGTCTGACCGACGCCGTGCCCAGCCCCGGCGCCACCCGGGACTGCCAGGGCTGGACCGCCCTGCAGCTCGGCGACCATCTGATCACCGACCTCGGCGAACTGCTCCCCGTCCGGCTGACCGCCGGCGCCCCCGGCGCCGCGCACGACGTGAGCACCGCCAAGGAGCGCGCCGCCTGGGCGCACACCGCCTGCCACCTCGCCTCCGTCCGGGGCCAGGGCGTGCGGTCGGTGAACTCCTGGCAGTTCGCCACGCAGACGCTGCCCGGGGCGGCCGGGAGCGCGGAGTGGCTGTGCACCCGCGCGGAGACCTGGCGGGGCGCGGGCAGCCGGGTGCTGGCCCAGTTCCAGGCCCCCGGCACCCGCGAGGGGGCGCCGGGCACGGTCGTCGCCCGTGCCGAGGACTCCCCCGCCTGCGGGGCCCGCGAGCCGCATGTGCTGGCAGGGGCCCTGTGGAAGTCGGCCAAGGGCAATTGGTACGCCCTCGCCGCGGGCGGCGGCGACGTCACCGCGATCGCCGCGAGCGGCGGGGTGAGCGGCAGCGCCCTCGGCCCGCTCCTGGCCGTCCCCGCGAGGCAGGGCGCCCAGGCCAGGCTGACCGCCCGGCTCGCCGACGGCACCAGGATCACTCCCCTGCACTGACGGCGCTCAGCCGCGCCGGAACACCGCGACCGTCCGGCCCGGCACGGTGAAGGTGCCCGTCGCCGCCGCGTACGAGGCGGACTTCACGACCGCGTCCGAACCGCCCGCCTGGAGCGGGTGCAGGGTGTAGCCGTCGCCGGCGAGCGCGCCGACCGTCTGGCTCTGCGACTGCGGGCTCGCGTTGAGGACGACGACGAGGTCGTCGAGGCGCATCGTGATGACTCCGGGGGTCTCGTCCTTGCCGGACAGCGGGAAGGAGAGGGACCGCTGGACGGCCTCGGTGGTCGGTCGGCTGAACGCCTTCTCCGTCGTGCGGATGCGCAGCAGGTCCCGGTAGGCGGCCGAGGCCGCGGTGGTCGCGGAGCAGCCGGGGCGCAGCGCCGGGTCGGCCAGCAGGGCCTTGGCGTAGGGCCACTTGGCGGCGTTGTCGGCGGCCGGGGGAAGGCCGCGGCCGAAGCCGTTGCCGGCGGCGCACTCCCAGTGGACAGCGTTGAACCAGTCGCCGCTGTCATAGGAGTTGCGGTCGAGGGACTTCGAGCGCAGCAGGTCCGTACCGGCCTGGGAGAGGGCCGGGCCCTGGGAGAGCGCGGCGGCGGCCATGGCCACCACCTGGGCCCTGGCCCGCTCGGCGGCGGGTGTCGAGGGCGGGAGTTTGTAGGCCAGGGCGTCGTAGAGGGCTTCGTTGTCATGGGCGTCGGCGTAGGACAGGGCGTCGCCGGGGGCGGCGGCGTATCCGGCGGGGGATCCGTTGTAGTCGACGTCGGCGCCGCGGACCTGGCGGCCGGTGGTGTCGGTGAAGCGGTAGTCGGCGAGGTTGCCGCTGAGGCCGACCTTGATGAGGTCCTGGGCGTGCAGGAGCCGGGCCCGCTGCTCGTCGGGGGTGCCGTTGGCGGGCGAGGTGTTGGGGTCGGTGAACAGGCCGGAGGCGAAGCCCTGGACGCGGGGGTCGTCGTCGAAGGGGCCGCCGCCGCGGATCGCGTCGCGGGAGCGGTCGGAGAAGGTGGCGATGCCGGTGCCGGCCATGTTCTTCTGGGTGGCCTGGACGAAGCGGGCGTCGTTGGCGACCTCGCCGAAGTTCCAGCCCTCGCCGTAGAGGATGACGGCCTTGCCGTCGACGCCGTCCTTGGCGACGGTCAGGGCGTCGAGGGCCTTGCGCACGGCGAGGATGTTGGCCTTGGGGTGGTGGCCCATGAGGTCGAAGCGGAAGCCGTCGACCTTGTACTGCTTCGCCCAGGTGACGACGGAGTCGACGACGAGCTTGCCCATCATGGCGTTCTCGGGCGCGGTGTTCGCGCAGCAGGTGGAGGTCGCGACGGAGCCGTCGTCGAGGAGGCGGTGGTAGTAGCCGGGGACGATGCGGTCGAGGACGGACTTCTCGCTCAGCCCGGAGGCGGCGGTGTGGTTGTAGACGACGTCCATGACGGTCCGCAGCCCGGCGTCCGCCAGGCCCTGCACCATCCTCCGGAACTCCACGGTCCGGCGCGGGCCGTCGGGGTCGGAGGCGTACGAGCCCTCGGGGACGGTGTAGTGCAGCGGGTCGTAGCCCCAGTTGTAGGCGTCGCGCGCGGCGGTCTTGGCCACGCACTCCTGCTGCCGCTCGGAGTCGGCGGGCGCGGCGGCGAGGTCGCAGCCCGGGCTCGCCTGGTCGGCGCGGCGCTCGGGGACGGTGGCGAAGTCGAAGACGGGCAGGAGGTGGACGTAGGAGGTGCCGGCGGCGGCGAGCCGCTTCAGGTGGCGTGTCCCGGCCGAGTCGCGGTCGGTGAAGGCGAGGTACTGCCCCGGGTGGCGCGCGGTGCGGTCGGCGACGGAGAAGTCGCGGACGTGCAGTTCCTGGATCTGTGCGTCCCGGAGGGGCACGGCCTTGGGCTTGCGCAGCCGCTGCCAGCCGGCGGGTGCGAGGGCGGGGTCGGCGAGGTCGGTGACCAGGCTGCGGGTGGAGTCGGCGGTCAGGGCGGTGGAGTAGGGGTCGGTGACGTGGTGGGTGACCGTCTTCCCGGCGGCCGGGGCGTGGACGGTGACGGCGTAGCGGTAGGGCTTGCCGGCCCAGTCCCGGTTGCCGGTCGCGCTCCAGACGCCGCTGGCGGCGTCGCGGCGCATGGGGACGGTGCGGCCGTCGAGCTCCAGGGCGACGTGCCGGGCGGTGGGGGCCCACACGGAGAGGGTGGGCCGGCCGTCGCGGAACGCCGGGCCGAGGGTGGCCTTGGTGGCGGCCGTGGCGTAGAGGTCGTCGAGGACGCCGGGGATCTGGACGCCGGTGGTGAGGCCGTCCGTCTCGGCGACGAGCCGGCCCCGGAGCGCGGTGCGTTCCCGGCCGTGGGCGTCGACGCGGAAGGCGTCGTGGGTGGCGGCCAGGCGCGGGTACTTCGTCAGGCCGCCGGGGCGGTGGGTGAGGGTGAAGCTGCCGTGGTCGTGGACGAGGCGGTGGGGGTGGGTGGGGGTGCCGAGGTTTTTGGGCCAGGCCACCGTGTTCTTGTCGAGCCAGTGGACTCTTGCGTCGGTGGGGGCGGGGGTGGGGTCGGCACTGGCGGTGCCGGTGCCTGCCAGGGGCAGGGCGAGGGCTATGGTCGTGGCCAGGGTGGCCAGTCGTCTCACGGACAGTGCTCCTTCGGCTGGGTCATGACGTGGAAGGTGCCCCGGCCCCGCCCTTTCACCGTTTCCCGGGGCTCCGCCCCGGACCCCGTACCGCGCTGCGCGCGGTGTCCTCAATCGCCGGACGGGCTGAATTTCAGGGGCGGGTCCGGGGAAGGTCAACCGCATGTACGCGCGGCTGCGTGCAGGGCCAGGGCCGTGTTCGGGGCGACGGTGGCCGTGAAGCGGCCGTCGCCGCCGACCGTCACCCGGCGGCCCGACTGGACGTCGCAGTAGTCGCCGCCCGGCAACGACGTCTGGAAGGTGCGGCTCAGCGGATACGTCTCGTGGTTGACGACCACGTAGCCCTTGTCGCCGCGCCCGAAGGCGATGGCCTGGTAGCCGTTGTCCCACCAGTCGCCGACCGCCGTGCCCCGCACGGCATTGCGGAAGGCCACCATCGCCTTGATCTCGGGCCATTTGTGCTGGCACTTCCAGCCGTCCTGCCAGCAGGCGTTCACCGTGCCGCCGCCGGGCGGTCCCGCGTCGCGGTCGGTGAACTCGTAGCCGGAGTGGAGGTCGGGCGAGCCGTAGGGCCAGGCCAGCATGAAGACGTTCGCCAGTGTGTAGGCGGCGCCGTCCTTGTAGCTGAGGGTGTCGCCGCCGCGCTCGGTGTCGTGGTTGTCGACGAAGACGGAGGCCTTGGCGCCGGGCAGGTGGCCCCAGCCCTCGCCGAAGTTCCTCAGGTAGGCCAGGCGCTCGCCGAGGAGGACGCGGCGCAGGTCGCGGGCGTAGCGGAACTCCTGGACGTCGCCGTTGCCGAGGTATTCCTCGGGCTGTACGGCCTCTCCGGCGCCGTGGATGGTCTCCTGCTTCCAGTAGACGCCGGGTTTGGAGAGCCGGGCCTTGATGGCGGCGAGGTCCTGGGCCGGTATGTGCTTGGCGGCGTCGATGCGGAAGCCGTCGACGCCGAGGGAGAGCAGGTCGTCGAGGTAGCCGGCGATGCGGGCGCGGACGTGTTCCTCGCCGGTGTCCAGGTCGGCGAGGCCGACGAGTTCGCAGTTCTGGACCTTGGCGCGGTCGCGGTAGTCGTCGAGGACGGTCGTGCAGTCGTCCATGTCCTGGCGCTGGTAGGTGCCGGGGTAGTCGTATTTCGTATACGAGGTGCCGCCCGTGCCGGTGCCCGGGCCCGCCGCCATGTGGTTGACGACGGCGTCGACGACGACCTTGACGCCGGCGCCGTGGCAGGCGGCCACCATGCCGGCGAAGGCGGCCCGGTCGCCGAGCCGGCCGGCGATGCGGTAGCCGACGGGCTGGTACGAGGTCCACCACTGCGGTCCCTGGATGTGTTCCTGGGGTGGGGAGACCTGGACGTAGCCGTAGCCGGCGGGGCCGAGGGTGTCCTTGCACTCGCGGGCCACCGAGGAGTATTTCCACTCGAAAAGGACTGCTGTGACGTCTTTGTCGCCGGGGGCACTCGCCTGGGCCGTGGGGGTGGAGACGGTCGCGCCGGCCACGAGGGCGAGGACGGCGGCGAGGGCCCGGCCGGCGCGCCGGCCGGTTCGGGGCATGGCGGTGGGGGCCATGGATCCTCCTGGGGTGGGGGAAGGATGCGATGCAGCCTTGAGCGGCAACGCGCCGCGCCCGTAAGGCCCCTGAGGCATGGAAGCTTCTTGCTGCAAGCTTGCCCGCACGGCAGCAAGCGCTTGCCGGTCGTGACCGTACGAGCCTCACGTGCACCGGTCAACCCTTTGGACACGGTCCGGTTACAACCAGGAAATCTGGCGATTGCCTTCTTGCAAGGTCTTTCGCAAGAGATTTCAGCCTGTTAGCTTCCTCCTCAGCTCGGGCCGACCTGCCCCCTCCAGGCGGCCTTCTGAAAGAGGAGTCCATATGCGAAGAGGCATATCGGTCGCCGCCGTCGTCGGCGTGCTGGCCCTGACCGCGACCGCGTGCGGCGGTGGCGACGACAGTGGGAGCGACGGCTCCAAGGCGGCGTCGGACCCGGGCAGTGTGAGCGGGACCGTCACCTGGTGGGACACCTCGGACGCCACCAACGAGGCGCCGGCGTTCAAGAAGCTGGTCGCCGCCTTCGAGGAGAAGTACCCGAAGATCAAGGTCGAGTACGTCAACGTGCCCTTCGACCAGGCGCAGCAGAAGTTCAAGACCGCCGCCTCCACCGGCAAGGGCGCCCCCGACGTGCTGCGCTCGGACGTGGGCTGGACGCCCGGCTTCGCGCAGCTGGGCTACCTCAAGGACCTCACCGGCACCCCCGCCCTGGACAAGTCGGAGGACTTCCTCCAGGGCCCGCTGAAGAACGCGGCGTACCAGGGCAAGACCTACGGCGTCCCGCAGGTCACCGACACCCTCGGGCTCCTCTACAACAAGGAGCTCTTCCAGAAGGCCGGCATCGACAAGCCGCCGGCCAACTGGAAGGAGGTCAAGGAGGCCGCCGCGAAGATCAAGGACAAGACGGGCGCGGCCGGCATCGGGCTCAGCCCGGACAGCTACTACTCGCTGCCCTTCCTCTACGGCGAGAACAGCGACATGGTCGACGCCGGCAAGAAGAAGATCACGATCTCGAACGCCGCGTCCCGCAAGGGCATCGAGACCGCCGTGGACCTGGTCACCTCCGGTGCCGCGCCCAAGCCGGCGGGCACGGACGGCTACAACGTCCTCAAGACTGACTTCAAGAACGGCAAGCTGGCGATGCTGATCGACGGTCCCTGGGCGACCAAGGAGATCTTCGGCGGCGACGCCTACAAGTCCCGCGACAACCTGGGCATCGCGCCCGTCCCGGCCGGCTCCACGGGCACCGCCGGCGCCCCGGTCGGCGGCCACAACCTGGTGGTCTACGCGGGCTCGAAGAACTTCGACGCCTCGTACCTCTTCACGAAGTTCATGACCGAGGCCGCGCAGCAGGAGAGCGTCTCCACCGCCATCGGCGTGCTGCCGACCCGTAAGTCGGCCTACACCAAGGACGTACTGGCCGACCCGGTGCGCAACTCCTTCTACATGGCCCTCGACAAGGCCCACCCCCGCCCCCCGATCCCCCAGGGCGGCGACCTCTTCACCGTGTACCTCCAGCACTACACCAAGATCCTCACCCTGAAGGAGGAGCCCAAGGCGGGCCTGGACGCCACGGCCAAGGCCTGGCAGTCCGCGCTCCTCAAGGACTACGGCATCGAGGAGTAGGACCTCATGTCCACAGTCGTTACCCGGGTCAGGCGGTCCTTCGACACCCACTGGTATGCGTGGGCGATGGTGTTGCCGGTGGTCGTGGTGCTGGCGGTCCTCGTCGGCTACCCGCTGGGCAGGGGCATCTACCTGTCCTTCACCGATGCCAACGAGGCGAACGTCGGCCGCACCATCGGCGTCAACCACATCGAGGCCACCTATCAGTTCGTCGGCCTCGACAATTACTGGAAGGTGCTCTCCGGCCAGGAGGGCCACTTCTACTCCCGGCTGACCTGGACCGTCCTGTGGACCGCGTCCTGCGTCGTCCTGCACTACGCCATCGGCCTGGGCCTGGCGCTGCTGCTCAACCGCCAGGTGCGGTTCCGGGCGCTGTACCGGGTGCTGCTGATCCTGCCGTGGGCGGTGCCGGCGTTCGTCGCCACGTTCTCCTGGCGGCTGATGTTCAACGAGAAGTACGGCGTCCTCAACGCCTTCCTGACCGGTCTGGGGCTCGATCCCGTGGACTGGCTGGGCGACAGCACCCTGCAGAAGGTGTCGGCGGTCGCGGTCAACGTGTGGCTGGGCGTGCCGTTCATGATGGTGGCCATCCTCGGTGGCCTGCAGGCGATACCCGCCGAGCTGCACGAGGCGGCCGAGATGGACGGGGCCTCCCCCTGGCAGCGGTTCCGGCACGTGACGCTGCCGGGGCTGCGGCCGGTGAGCGGGACGGTGATCCTGCTGGGCGTCATCTGGACGTTCAACATGTTCCAGGTCATCTACCTGCTCATCGGGCAGGGGGCCAGCTCCGAGAGCGAGATCCTGGTGACGTACTCCTACCGGCTCGCCTTCCAGGGCGTACGCGACTACGCGGGCTCGGCGACGTACGGCATCCTCATCCTCTCGCTGCTGCTGGTCTTCGCCGTCTTCTACCGCCGGTTGCTCGCCCGACAGGAGTCCGCGACGCGATGAGTTCCACCACCCTCAAGCCGCGCGAGCGCGGGCGGCGCTCGCGCGGGGCCTCCGTCGCCCTGCACACGGCGCTGATCTGCGCCTCGGCGATCGCCCTGTTCCCCGTCCTGTTCATCGTCTTCGTCTCGCTGCGCGGGCGGGACGGCTGGCAGGAGCCCACCCGCTTCGTCGGGTTCGACGTCTCCAACTACACGCACATCCTGGGCGAGACAAAGTTCCTGACCTGGTTCGCCAACTCGCTGATCGTGGCGCTGGGCGCGACCGTGCTGGGCGTGCTCATCGCGGCGACCGCCGGCTACGCCGTCTCGCGCATGCGCTTCCCCGGACACCGGCCGCTGATGTGGACGTTCCTGGTGGTGCAGATGTTCCCGATGGCGGTGCTGATCGTGCCGCTCTACAACATCCTCGGGCAGCTGGAGCTGCTGGACTCCTACGCGGGCCTGATCATCACCTACTGCTCGGTGTCGGTGCCGTTCTGCGCCTGGATGCTCAAGGGGTACTTCGACTCCATCCCCGCCGAGATCGACGAGGCGGGCCGGGTGGACGGGCTCACCCCGTTCGGCACCTTCTGGCGGCTGATCGTGCCGCTGGCCCGGCCGGGGCTGGCCGTCACCGGCTTCTACTCCTTCATCACGGCCTGGGGCGAGGTCGCCTTCGCCAGCCAGTTCATGAGCAGCGAGGAGCACTACACGCTGGCCGTGGGCCTGCAGACCTTCGTGGGCCAGCAGAAGGCCGAGTGGGGGCTGATGACGGCGGCGGCCGTGCTCATCACGATCCCGGCCGGACTGGTGTTCTTCATCGCCCAGCGGCACCTGGTCGCCGGGCTGACCGCGGGCGGCACCAAGGGCTGACCTCGAGCCGCCGGCGTCGTTGAGCCCATCGCACACGACGCTCCGTACGACGACACTACGAGCCGATAGGAAGTACATGACCCAGGATCTCGCGCCCTCCGTCCGCCCGGCCGCCGACGCCCGTGCCGGGCGAGCCGACGGCTGGTGGCGCAGCGCCGTCATCTACCAGGTGTACGTGCGCTCGTTCGCCGACAGCGACGGCGACGGCATCGGCGACCTGCGCGGGATCCGCGAGCGGCTGCCGTACCTGGCGGACCTGGGCGTCAACGCGCTGTGGCTGACGCCGTTCTACGCCTCGCCGCAGGCGGACGGCGGCTACGACGTGGCGGACTACCGGGCCGTGGACCCGCTGTTCGGGCAGCTGTCGGACGCCGACGACCTGGTGCGGGAGGCGCACCGGCTGGGGCTGCGGGTGATCGTGGACATCGTCCCCAACCACACGTCCGACCAGCACGCGTGGTTCAAGGCCGCGCTCGCGGACCGGTCCGGGGGGACGGCCCGCGAGCGCTATCACTTCCGTCCCGGCAAGGGCGAGCGGGGCGAACTGCCGCCGAACGACTGGGAGTCCGTCTTCGGCGGCCCGGCGTGGACCCGTACGACCGGCCCGGACGGCACCCCGGGCGAGTGGTACCTGCACCTGTTCGCGCCCGAGCAGCCCGACCTCAACTGGGACAACCCCGAGGTGCGGGCCGAGTTCGACTCGGTGCTGCGGTTCTGGCTGGACCTGGGCGTGGACGGGTTCCGCATCGACGTGGCGCACGGCATGGTCAAGGCCGCGGGCCTGCCGGACATCGGCCTGAGCGAGCAGGCCAAGCTGATCGGCGCGCAGGTGCTGCCGTTCTTCGACCAGGACGGGGTGCACGAGATCCACCGCTCCTGGCGGCGGCTGCTGGACTCCTACGAGGGGCAGCGGATCGGGGTGGCGGAGGCGTGGGCGCCGACGTCCGAGCGGCTCGCGCTGTACGTGCGCCCGGACGAGCTGCACCAGGCGTTCAACTTCCAGTTCCTGACCTGCGACTGGGGTGCCGCGGCGATGCGGGAGGTCATCGACGAGTCGCTGGCGGCGACGCTGTCGGTGGGGGCGCCCACGACGTGGGTGCTCTCCAACCACGACGTGGTGCGGCACGCCACCCGCTACGGCGGCGGCGACGGGGAGCTGGGCCTGCGCCGGGCCCGGGCCGCGGCGCTGCTGATGCTGGCGCTGCCCGGCTCGGCCTATGTCTACCAGGGCGAGGAGCTGGGCCTGCCGGAGGTCACCGACCTGCCCGACGAGGTGCGCCAGGACCCCGCGTTCTTCCGGGGCGACGGCCAGGACGGCACCCGGGACGGCTGCCGGGTGCCGCTGCCGTGGTCGGGCGAGAGCGCCCCGTACGGTTTCGGGCCGGGCGGCAGCTGGCTGCCGCAGCCCGAGGCGTGGCGGGGGCTGTCGGTGGAGGCGCAGTCCGGCGACCCGCGCTCGACGCTGGAGCTCTACCGCTCGGCGCTGACGCTGCGTGGCGAGCTGCCGGGGCTGGGCGACGGGGAGATGGCGTGGCTGGAGGCGCCCGAGGGCGTCCTGGCGTTCTCCCGGCCGGGCTTCGTGTGCACGCTGAACACGCTCGGCGACGAGGTGGCGCTGCCGGTGCCGGGCCGCCCGGTGCTGGGGAGCGTTGGGGTAGCAGACCTGGAATTCTCCGGTGGAACGGTCCGGATTCCTTCGGATACGTGCGTGTGGTGGGCAGTCTGAGATGCGACCGGTACAGTCACCTCCTGTGACCGCCCGGCTTGCCGATATCGCAGCTCAGGCGGGTGTCAGCGAAGCAACCGTCAGCCGCGTCCTCAACGGAAAGCCGGGGGTCGCCGCCTCCACCCGCCAGTCCGTGCTGGCCGCGCTCGACGTGCTGGGCTACGAGCGCCCGGTCCGGCTGCGGCAGCGCAGCGCGGGCCTGGTCGGGCTGATCACCCCCGAGCTGGACAACCCCATATTTCCGGCCTTCGCCCAGGTGATAGGGCAGGCGCTCACACGCCAGGGCTACACGCCGGTCCTGGCCACCCAGACGCCGGGCGGCTCCACCGAGGACGAGCTGACGGAGATGCTCGTCGACCGTGGCGTCGCCGGCATCCTCTTCGTCTCCGGGCTGCACGCCGACACCTCCGCCGACATGCAGCGCTACGAGCGGCTGCGCGCCCAGGGCGTGCCGTTCGTGCTGATCAACGGCTTCTCCCCCGAGGTGCGGGCGCCCTTCGTCTCCCCCGACGACCGGGCCGCCATGGGGCTGGCCGTCACCCATTTGGCCGCACTGGGTCACCGGCGCATCGGACTGGCGCTCGGGCCCAGACGGTACGTTCCGGTGCAGCGGAAGATCGAGGGCTTCCTGCTCGGCATGAAGGAGCGGCTCGGGGTGGAGGGGCCGGAGGCCGAGGCACTGATACAGCACTCGCTGTTCACCCTTGAGGGTGGTCAGGCGGCGGCCGGCGCACTCATCGAACGGGGGTGCACGGCGGTGGTGTGCGCGAGCGACATGATGGCGCTCGGGGTGATCCGGGCGGCACGCCAGAACGGTCTCGAAGTGCCGCGCGACATCTCGGTGGTGGGCTTCGACGACTCGCCGCTCATCGCGTTCACCGATCCGCCGCTGACGACGATCCGGCAGCCCGTGCAGTCGATGGGACAGGCCGCGGTGGGCGCGCTGCTGGAGGAGATCGGCGGCACTCCGGCGCCGCACAGCGAGTTCGTCTTCCTGCCCGAACTCGTCGTGCGCGGCTCGACGGCGTCCGCTCCGTAGCGGCGGTACGCGCTCTCGTGGGGGTACTCCTGGGGCGGAGGCGAAAGGGGCCGAAAGCGGCGAAGACCAGACCTGGGGATGATCTGCCGTCGAGCGCTTTCTGGCAGACTCTTTCCCTATGGGTGAAGCGACAGTAAGGACCCTGGAAGGCCGGACGGCCGCTCCGCCACCCACCGAGGAGCGCGCGGCGGCGCCGTCGGCGGACCGCCGGTCCGCGCGAAGTCCGCGCCGCGTCCCACGGCGTCCCCGGCTGTGGTTCGAGGTGCTGCTGATCGCGATCAGTTACTGGACGTATTCCCTCGTCCGCAATGCCGTGCCCGAGCAGAGAGCGGCCGCGCTGCGCAACGCCGACTGGATCTGGCAGGCGGAGCGCACCTTGCACATCGCTGTCGAGCACACCGTCAACCAGGCCGTCAATTCGGTGACGTGGCTGGTCGTGGGCATGAACTACTACTACGCCACGCTGCATTTCGTGCTGACCATCGGTGTGCTGGTCTGGCTCTACCGCTGGCATCCGGGGCGTTACGCCGCGGCCCGGCTGGCCCTGTTCGCCACGACCGCCATGGCGTTGCTCGGCTACTACCTGTATCCGCTGGCGCCGCCGCGGCTGATGGAGGACCTCGACTTCGTCGACACCGTGCTGGTGCACCACACCTGGGGCTCGATGGCCTCGGGCAATCTGGCCAACGTCTCCAACCAGTACGCGGCGATGCCGTCGATGCACATCGGCTGGTCCACGTGGTGCGGGCTGACGATCGTCATGCTGGCGCGGCCGGTGTGGGCGAAGGTGCTGGGGGCGCTGTACCCGGTGGTGACGCTGGTGGTGATCGTATCGACCGCCAACCACTTCTGGCTGGACGCGGTCGGCGGCGTGCTCTGCCTGGGCTTCGGCTTCGCCCTGTCCTACGCCTGGTTCGGGGCGTTCCCCTACCGGCTCGCCCGCCATGTGGCGGTCGAGGACGTCCGGCGCGATGCTGGAGACGGCTCCCGTCGCACGGGAGCCGTGGGAAGCGGTCAGGCTCCGTAGAACAGCTCCTCGACCACGGCCCGGGCCCGCCGCGTGGTGCGGCGGTAGTCGTCCAGCATGTCCCCGACGTGGCCCGGTTCGTAGCCGAGGTAGCGGCCGACGGCGGCCAGCTCCCGGGCGTCGCCCGGGAAGGTGTCCCCGGCCCGGCCGCGGACCAGCATCACGGCGTTGCGCACGCTGGTCGCCAGGACCCACGCCTCGTCCAGGATGCGGGCATCCTCGGTGGAGATCAGCTCCGCCGCGCAGGCCGCGGCGAGCGCCTCGCGGGTGCGCGTGGTGCGCAGCCCCGGCTCGGCCCAGCCGTGGCGCATCTGCAGCAGCTGGACGGTCCACTCCACGTCCGACAGACCGCCGCGGCCCAGCTTGGTGTGGGTGGTGGGGTCCGCGCCGCGGGGCAGGCGCTCGGACTCCATGCGGGCCTTGAGGCGGCGGATCTCGCGTACGGCGTCCTCGCCCAGGCCCTCGGCGGGATAGCGCAGCGGGTCGACCAGGTCGATGAACCGCCGGCCCAGGTCGGCGTCGCCCGCGACGGGCTCGGCCCGCAGCAGGGCCTGGCTCTCCCACACCAGGGACCAGCGCCGGTAGTAGGCGGCGTAGGAGGCGAGGCTGCGCACGATGGGCCCGGACTTGCCCTCGGGGCGCAGGTCGGCGTCGACGAGCAGCGGCGGGTCGGTGGTGGGCAGCTGGAGCAGCCGGCGCATCTCGCCCGCGACGGCGGCCGCGGCCTTGGCGGCCTCCTCGTCGGAGACGCCCTCGCGCGGTTCGTGGACGAACAGCACGTCGGCGTCGGAGCCGTAGCCCTGTTCGTGGCCGCCGAAGCGGCCCATGCCGATGACGGCGAAGCGGGTGGGCAGGGTGTCGCCCCACTCGGCGCGCACGGCCGCGCGCAGGGCGCCGGCGAGGGCGGCGGCGTTGAGGTCGGAGACGGCGTCGCCGACGGTGCGGGTGCGCTCGCCGGGGTCGCTGCCGGCGGTCTCGGCGTGGCCGCGGGAGCCGGTGCCGTGCTCGCCGGCGGCGTGGGCGCCGTCCCGGGCGCGCCCGTAGGCCCCGATGATGTCAGCGGCGGCGGTGCGGAACAGTTCGCGGCGGCGCACACCACGTACGGCGACGATGGCGGCCTCGGCGTCCTCGGCGCGGTTGACCGCGGCCAGGACCTCCTGTTCGAGGGCCTCGCGGCCGCGGGGGCGCAGGCCGCCGGGGTCGCCGAGCAGGGCGACGGCCTCGGGGGCGCGCAGCAGCAGGTCGGGGGCCAGGCGCCCGGCGGACAGCACCCGGGCGAGGTTCTCGGCGGCGGCGCCCTCGTCGCGCAGCAGCCGCAGGTACCAGGGGGTGCGGCCGAGGGCGTCGGAGACCTTGTGGAAGTTGAGCAGCCCGGCGTCGGGGTCGGCGGAGTCGGCGAACCAGCCGAGCAGCACGGGCAGCAGGGTGCGCTGGATGGCGGCCTTGCGGGTCACTCCGGAGGCGAGCGCCTCCAGGTGGCGCAGGGCGGCGGCGGGGTCGGCGTAGCCGAGGGCCTTCAGGCGCTGGCCGGCCGCCTTGGGGCTGAGCCGGATCTCGCCGGGCTCCAGCTGGGCCACGGCGTCCAGCAGCGGGCGGTAGAAGAGCTTCTCGTGCAGCCGCCGTACCTCGCGGGCGTGCAGCTTCCACTGCCGGCCGAGCTCGGCGACGGGTTCCTTGCCGCCGGGCCACTGGTAGGTGCGGGCCAGGGAGCGGCCCAGGCGGCGCAGGTCGTCCTCCGCCTCGGGCACGAGGTGGGTGCGGCGCAGCCGGTGCAGCTGGATGTGGTGCTCCATGGCGCGCAGGAAGCGGTAGGAGGCGTCCAGGGCCTTGGCGTCCGCGCGGCCGACGTAGCCGCCGGCGGCGAGGGCGGCCAGCGCGTCGAGGGTGCCGCCGACGCGCAGGGTGGCGTCGCTGCGGCCGTGCACCAACTGCAGGAGCTGGACGGCGAATTCGACGTCGCGCAGGCCGCCGGGGCCGAGCTTGAGCTCACGGTCGACCTGGGTGGCGGGGATGGAGGCGATGACGCGGCGGCGCATCTGCTGGACGTCGGCGACGAAGTTCTCGCGCTCGGCCGCCTGCCACACCAGCGGGGAGACGGCGTCCACGTAGCTCTGCCCCAGGGCGAGGTCGCCGGCGACGGGCCGGGCCTTGAGGAGGGCCTGGAACTCCCAGGTCTTGGCCCAGCGCTGGTAGTAGGCCAGGTGGCTGGTCAGGGTGCGCACCAGGGGGCCGTTGCGGCCCTCGGGGCGGAGGTTGGCGTCGACGGGCCAGATGGTGCCCTCGGGGGTGACGTCGGAGCAGACCCGCATCATCCGGGACGCGAGGCGGGTGGCGGCCTGCAGGGCGGAGCCCTCGGGCGTGCCGTCCCGGGCCTCCCCCACGAAGATCACGTCCACGTCGGAGACGTAATTGAGCTCCTGGCCGCCGCACTTGCCCATGCCGATGACGGCGAGCCGGCAGGCGGCGGCGTCCGCCGGCCGCTCCTGGGCGGCGATCTCCAGTGCGGCCCGCAGCGTGGCGGTGGCCAGGTCCGCGAGCTCGGCGGCGGCCTGGGCGACGTCGATGGTGCCGCTGATGTCACGGGCGGCTATGGCCAGCAGGCAGCGGCGGTAGGCGGCGCGCAGCGCGTCGGGGGGCGTGAGCCCGGCGTCGCGCCCGGCCCGGGAGCCCTCGGCGAGGGCCCGTTCGAACTCCGGTGTCGTGGGGTGCAGATCGGCGGAGTCGAAGCTGTCCAGGGCGTGCCAGTCGCCGGGGTGGCGGGCGAGGTGGTCGCCGAGCGCCTCGGAGGCGCCGAGCACGCCCAGCAGCCGGTCGCGCAGCGGCTTGGCGCCGATGAGGGTGTCCAGCAGCGCCCGGCGCTCGCCGTCGTCGTCGGCCTGTGCCTCCACCAGCCGTACGAGCCCGCGCAGCGCGAGGTCGGGGTCGGCGGTGGCGCCGAGCGCGTCGAGGAGCACCGGGTCGGACCGCACGGCCGCCAGCACCGGGTCGTCCAGCAGCCGCTCGGCGGCGGCCGGGTCGGTGAAGCCGTACCGCAACAGCCGGGTGTAGGTGCTGCTGCGGCGCCCCTCGGGCACGGTCATGGGCTGCCTCCCGTCCGTGGCTCCCGACAGCTTTGATCAGGATCACGGCCGAGCGTAGTCGCCCCGGCCGGCGACCGCTCCCACCGAGGGTGCCCGTGGCCGTCTCGCGCGCGTCTTACAGCACCGGCAGCATCTTGCGCAGCTCGAAGGCGGTGACCTCGGAGCGGTACTCCTCCCACTCCTGCTTCTTGTTGCGCAGGAAGAAGTCGAAGACGTGCTCGCCGAGGGTCTCGGCGACGAGCTCGCTGCGCTCCATGAGCTCGATGGCCTCGCCGAGGTTCTGCGGCAGCGGTTCGATGCCCATGGCGCGGCGCTCGGCGTCGGAGAGCGCCCACACGTCGTCGTCGGCGCCGGCGGGGAGTTCGTAGCCCTCCTCGATGCCCTTCAGGCCCGCGGCGAGCAGCACCGCGTACGTCAGGTAGGGGTTGGCGCCGGAGTCGATGGAGCGGACCTCGACCCGGGTGGAGCCGGTCTTGCCGGGCTTGTACATGGGGACGCGGATCAGCGCGGAGCGGTTGTTGTGGCCCCAGCAGATGTACGAGGGGGCCTCGCCGCCGGCGCCGGCGGTGCGCTGGGAGCCGCCCCAGATGCGCTTGTAGGAGTTGACCCACTGGTTGGTGACGGCGGAGATCTCGCCCGCGTGCCGCAGCAGGCCGGCGATGAAGGACTTGCCGACCTTGGAGAGCTGGTACTCGGCGCCCGACTCGTGGAAGGCGTTGCGGTCGCCCTCGAAGAGGGAGAGGTGGGTGTGCATGCCGGAGCCGGGGTACTCGGAGAACGGCTTGGGCATGAAGGTGGCCTGCACGCCCTGCTCCAGGGCCACCTGCTTCATCACGAGGCGGAAGGTCATGATGTTGTCGGCGGTGGAGAGCGCGTCGGCGTAGCGCAGGTCGATCTCCTGCTGGCCGGGGGCGCCCTCGTGGTGGCTGAACTCGACCGAGATGCCCATGGATTCGAGCATGGTGATGGCCTGGCGGCGGAAGTCCATGCCCACGTTCTGCGGGGTGTGGTCGAAGTAGCCGGAGGAGTCGGCGGGCACCGGGCGGGTGCCGTCGACGGGCTTGTCCTTGAGGAGGAAGAACTCGATCTCGGGGTGGGTGTAGAAGGTGAAGCCGAGGTCGGAGGTCTTGGCCAGGATGCGCTTGAGGACGTAGCGCGGGTCGGCGTAGGAGGGCGAGCCGTCGGGCATGAGGATGTCGCAGAACATCCGGGCGGTGCCCGGGGCCTCCGCGCGCCAGGGCAGGATCTGGAACGTGCCCGGGTCGGGCTTGGCGATCATGTCGGATTCGTAGACCCGCGCGAAGCCCTCGATCGCCGAGCCGTCGAAGCCGATGCCCTCGTCGAAGGCCTGCTCGAGCTCGGCGGGCGCGACGGCCACCGACTTCAGGTAGCCGAGCACGTCGGTGAACCACAGCCGCACGAAACGGATGTCGCGCTCTTCGAGGGTGCGGAGCACGAACTCCTGCTGCTTATCCATAACTGTCATCCTCGCTGGTCAGGCCGTCCGCTCCCAAGCAGCGGGCCACATCGGGGGCACATGAGCATCCCACCACAGGGTTTCGGCGGCGTTGCCTACGAGCGTCCGAACGTCTCGCGTCCTGTGGGTGTCGCTCTCCCTGCCCATACTGCCTGCCGGGCTCGTGACCCGTGTACCCCATTGTGGGGCACCGCCCCGATCTTGGTCGACCTGCCCTGCCCCGGTACCGGGGCAGGGCGGCAGCGAGCGCTGTTCCCGCGGTCAGCGGGCGGTGAGCTCCAGCAGGAGCTTCCTGGGGTGCAGGACGGTGGACAGCCGGGCGGGGCGGGGATCGCAGCCGGGGGCGGGCCGCAGCCGCCACCGGGAGACGATCGTGGCCAGGGCGAGGGTGGCCTCGGCCATGGCGAACTGGTCGCCGATGCACTTGCGCGGGCCGCCGCCCCAGGAGAGGAAGGCCCCGCGGGGCAGCGCGGCGGCGCGCTCGGGCAGCCAGCGGTCGGGGTCGAAGGCGGCGGGCCGTTCGTAGAGCTCCGGGTCCCGGTGCAGAACGGCGGGGGTGATGACGACGGCGGTGCCGGGGGCGAGGCGGCGGCCGGCCAGCTCCACCTCCTTGCGGGTGATCCTGGTGAAGAGCCAGCCGGGCGGGTGCAGCCGCATCGCCTCGGTGAGCACGCGGCCGGTGAAGGGCAGCGCGGGCAGGTCGGCCCAGCGGGCGGGGCGGTCGCCGAGGGCGGCGGCCACCTCCTCGTGCAGCCGCCGCTCGGCCTGCGGGCTGCGGGTCAGCTGGTGCAGGGTCCAGGACAGCGTGGCGCCGATGGACTCGGACCCGGCCATCATCATGGAGATGACCTGGTCGCGGATCTCCAGGTCGTCCGGTACGGGCCCGCCGTCGGCGGCGCCGTCCCGGCCGGTGGCCAGGAGCACCGACAGCAGGTCGCCGGAGTCCGGGCGGCCGAGCCGCTCGGCGGCCCGGTAGTCGCCGATGATGCGGTCCACGCTGGCGAAGAGGTGGCGACGGCACCGCTCGTAGCGGCGGTTGCCGAGCGTGGGCAGGCGCAGCAGCGGCTCGGGGACGAACACCCGCTGCATCACCCCGCCGAGCACGGTGTCGAAGGACCGCTGTATCCCGTCGGCCGTCCCGCTGTCGATGTGCGAGGAGAACAGGGCGCGCAGCACCGAGCGCAGCGCGAACCGGTACATCAGGGGGAAGGTGTCGATCACCTGTCCTTCCCGCCAGCCCCCGAGGAGGGTGGCGAGTTCCTCCTCCATGGCCTCGCCGTACCCCTCCAGCCGGGTGCGGTGGAAGGCGGGCTGGATGAGGCGGCGCTGGCGGCGGTGGTCCTGGTGGGGGCAGGTGGCCACGCCGTTGCCGAGGATGTCCCGCAGGCGGTCGAAGAGCGGGCCGCCCTTGTCGAAGGTGCGGTCGTCCCGCAGCACCTGCCAGGCGAGCTCGGGGTGGCAGACTACGTAGGCGGGCTGGTTGCCCAGCTTGACCTGCACCAGGTCGCCGTGGCGGCGCAGGGACTCCAGGAATCCCAGTGGCTGTCGCAGCAGCTGCCAGCCGTGGCCCAGTACGGGCAAGGGTGATGGCGCCGCTCCTGCGGTGAATGCGGACGCGGACAGAACTACGTGCGACATGCCCCCTCCAAACGTGTCGGCAAATCCCCATGTGGACCGATTTCCAACAAGACCCGCACCGGCCCTGTTCAGGCAATCCCCACCGCGGGGCGCATGGAATCGGCGCGACGCATCTGATCCGCCCTGCACACGACAACGCCGGCGGAGTGCGCGCAAGCGCCCCCGGTTTCCGGGCGCGGCAGGTTTGGGGGACGGCCGGGGGCGAGAGGATGCCTGTTACGCGGGGGCCTTCAGCAGTTGCCACTCGTGGGCGGGGGCACCGCCCTTGGGCAGCACCATCGCCAGGCCGTAGCTGCCGTCGCCGGACTTGCGGCCCACGTGCACGGCGAGCTTGTCGGCGGTGGAGTGGCGGTGGCTCATCAGGGCGCGGCCGGTCCAGTTCCAGCGCTGGGCGCGGTCGGCGGGGGTGGCGAGCCGGCGCAGGACGGGGCTGTGGCCGGCCGGGCCGAGCAGCAGGGTGAGCACGCGCGGTACGTGCTCGTGGGCGTCGGCGGCGAGGGTGACGACGCCGGTCGTGGTGTCGATGTGCCAGGCGTAGTGGCGCTCGGAGACCGTGTCGCGGTCCCGTACGTCGACGAAGCCCTCGGTGGCGTGGCCGCACAGGACGTAACGGGGGTCGGTCCGCCACTGGATGGCGTACTTCGCGCCCTGCTCGATCTCGCCGCCGAACAGGGTGTACTCGTGCCGCGTGCTCACGTGGGTGCTCCTCGCCTGCGCAACGACCCTCCCCTTCGCTGCTCCCACCCTGGCGCACCCGCACGCCGCGCGCCCACCGGCGGCGGCCGACCGGGTGGCGGCGCCGGTCCGGCGGGGTCAGGCGCGCGGGAACGGCGTGGCGAGGACCGCCGCGGCGATGGCCTGCGGCCGGTCGTACATCAGCAGGTGGCCCGCGGGGGCGACCGCCTCGAAGCGGCCGTCGAGGCGGTCGGCGAGGGCCCGCTGGCGCTGCAGCCAGCGCCGCTCGAGCCAGGAGCCGGTGCCCGGCGAGGCGGCCAGGACGGTGACCGGGGCGGGCGGCAGGCTGTGGTGGGCGCGCAGGTCCTCGAGCTCGGCGGCCACGTCGCGGTAGCGGGCGTTCTCCATGAGGATGGCGCGCAGCACGCGCCCGGTGCCGTAGGTGCGGCGCACCAGGTCCGCGGGGGCGGGGTCGTGGCGCTTGACGGAGGCGGAGCGGACGGACAGCCGGCGCAGGGCCGGGCCCAGCGCGCGGGGCAGGCCGGCGGCGGCGAAGGCCCGGCCCCGCATGCGGGCGGCGGCGGTGCGCAGTTCGGGGGCGGGGGCCGGGCGGGGGTCCTCCTCCACGCTGCCGTCGACCAGGACGAGTCCGGCCGTGCGCTCCGGGTACAGCCGGGCGAACGCCTCGGCGTGGAAGGCGGCGAGGGAGTGGCCGACGACGGTGGCCGGGGCGGGCAGGTCCAGCGCGTCGAGGACGCCCGCTATGCGGGCGGCCTCCCCGGCGGCGGTGGGTGGTTCGAGGGGCGGGGCGCTGAACCCCAGCCCGGGGCGGTCGAAGCGGACCACCGTGCGGTAGGGGGTGAGCAGCGGGACGACCGGCTCCCAGTCGAACCACCCCATGCCGAGCCCGGCACTGAGCACGCACACGGGCCCGGAGCCCTCGCGCAGGACGTGCAGCGTGACCCCGCCCACCCGCAGCATCCGCCCCGGTGGCCGCTTCGTACCGCCCATGCGGTGCTCCCCCTTTGGTCCCGCCCTCTGCCGGAGGGCATCGCCAAGCTACTCGACGGTGCCGGCCTGCCGGTGTTCGGCCGCCACCCAGTGCGGCTTGCGGAACTTCAGGAACGCCAGCGGCGCGAGGAAGCCGAGGGTCAGCAGGCCGCCGCCGACCGTGAGGACGTAGCGCCAGACGGGGCCGCCGCCGAACTGCTCGGGCGGTACGAACCCGATGCACATGGCGCCGACCGACGCCGCGAAGCCGATGCCGGCGACCAGGTGCACGGCGGGGACGCGGAAGCCGCGCGGCTGGTCGGGCCGGGTGGCGCGCAGCCGGATGACGGCGGCGAACATCAGCAGGTAGACGACGAGGTAGATCTGCGTGGTGACGACCGAGAAGATCCAGTAGGCGCTGGAGACGTCGGGGATGAAGGCGTAGAGCAGCGCGATGACCGTGGTCAGCGCGCCCTGGGCCACCATGATGTTCTGCGGGACGCCGCGCTTGTTGAGCTTCTGCAGGACGGGCGGCAGGTAGCCCTCCTGCCGGGAGACCAGCAGCAGGCCCTTGGAGGGCCCGGCCAGCCAGGTGAGCATGCCGCCGAGGGCCGCCGCGACGAGCAGGACGCCGACGACCTTGGTCAGCCAGCCCACGTGGAAGTGGTCGAAGAAGCCCTGGAACGCCTGCATGACGCCGGCGGTGAGGCTGAGGTTCTCGCTCGGCATCACCCAGCTGATGGCCAGCGCGGGCAGGATGAAGATCAGCAGGACGAGGCCGGTGGCCAGGAAGATGGAGCGCGGGTACTGCCGGCCGGGCTCGCGCAGCGCGGAGACGTGCACGCCGTTCATCTCCATGCCCGCGTACGACAGGAAGTTGCCGACGATCAGCACGAGGCTGGCCAGCCCCGTCCACGGCGGCAGCACGTGCCCGCCGTCCATGGGCGCGGCGGAGGGGTTGCCCTGGGCGAGGAAGACCAGGCCGAGGGCGACGAGGACGACGCCGGGGATGAGTGTGCCGATGACCAGGCCCATGCTGGAGAGCCCGGCGACCGCCTTCGTACCGCGCAGGGAGATCAGCACGCCCGCCCAGTAGATGACGACGATGACGATGGCTATATAGAGGCCGTTGTCGGCGAGCGCGGGGTCGACGACGTACGCGAAGGTGCTCGCCACGTACGCCAGCAGGCTCGGGTAGTACGCGATGGTCATCGCGAACTGGCACCACACGGCCAGGAAGCCCAGCGGCTTGGACAGCCCCTCGCTGACCCAGCGGTAGACGCCGCCGGGCCAGCCGGACGCCAGCTCGGCCGAGACGAGGGCGGTCGGCAGCAGGAAGACGACGGCGGGCAGGAGGTAGAGGAAGACGGCGGCCAGTCCGTAGATGGCCATCGAGGGCGAGGGGCGCAGGTTCGCCACCGAGGCGGTCGTCATCATCGCGAGGGTCGCCCACGAGATGAACTGGGCCTGCCCGGCCCCGGGGGCGGGGGCGGCGACGGCCGTGCTGGTGGGACGTTCGTCCCTCACCTGTTCCGTGCTGGTCATGGGGGGAGAGCGTCCTTCGGGCCGTGCTGTCGTCAATCGTTTTCGCCCAATGATCGGGCCTTGGCACCGCTTCGCGCACATCCGCTCGCGAAGGCACCCTCCGGGGGCGATACCCCGTGGGGGTAGGGTGCCCGGAGGGTCGAGGGTCTCAGGAGGCAGACGGTGCAAGGACACAGGGCCACCGCGTGGTGCGGCCGGCTGCTGCTGTTCGCCGCGCTGCTGCTGGGGATCGTGACCATGCACACACTCGGTCACCCGCGCGAGCACGCCGCGGGAGCGCATGCGGTGACGCCTGCGGACGGGCTGCCGGGCGCGCCCTCGGGCCCGGACGGCATGCCCGGCGCGCCCTCGATCCTCACCCCGGGCGACTCGCCGGACGACGTGATGGTGCCGGGTCCGGCTGCGGCGGTTGACCATGCCGGGGCGGCGGTTTATGCGGGGGCAGCGGCCCATACCGGGGCGGCCGGCCATGCCGCGGCGGCTGCCCATGGCGGAGCGGCGGCTGATGCCGGAGCGGCGGCCTATACCGGGGCGGCTGGCCATGCCGCGGCGGCTGCACATACCGAGGCGGCGACTTATGCCGTGGCGGCTGCACATGGCGGGGCGGCGGCTCATGCCGGAGCGGCTGCACATGCCGTAGCGGCCGGCCATGCTGGGGCGGCCGGCCCCGGCCCCGCACCCGGCACCGGCCCCGCGGCCGGCCATGACGGGCCGCGCCTCTCCGGCTCCGACGTGGGTGATCGGGACCCGGGGGCCCCGTCGCGTCCGGGCGTCGTCGCCGCCGCGCCCGTCGCCGCGAGTGCCGTTCCTGATCACGGCGACGGCATGGACCCCATGTCCGTCTGCCTCGCCGTGCTCGGCGCGGGCTTGACGCTCGCGCTCCTGCTCGCCGCCCTCGCGGCGCCGCGCCGGCCCGTCGGCGCGGACGCGGTGGCGGGGGGCGCGTGGTTCTCGCGCGCCCTGTGGCCGCAGCCGCCACCACGGCACAAGGCCCTCGCACGGCTGTCGGTGCTGCGCGTATAGCAGCGCGTCCCGTTGCCGCCCCCGGCGGCGCGGGCGCGCCCGCCATCACGCCCACATCTCACCACCGACACCACGAGGTGTTCTCCCATGCGCACCATCCCCACCCGCCGCGCCGTGCTCGGCGCGGGCATCGCCGTCGCCGGCGGCGGCCTGCTGGCCGCCTGTTCGCGGGACGGCGCCGGCTCCCCCGCGGCGGAGGCCGCCGGCTACGTCTCCCCCGACGGCCAGGAGGTCGCCGCCGCCGAGGCGAAGCGCCGCCCGGGCCCCGTACGCCACGTCAAGCTCACCGCCACCACCGCGACGCTGGACCTCGGCGCCGGCCGCACGGCCGCGACCTGGGCGTACGGCGACGCGCTGCCCGGCAAGGAGGTCCGGCTGACCGCCGGCGACACCCTCGCCCTCTCCCTCGCCAACCACCTGCCCGAGCCCACCTCCGTGCACTGGCACGGGCTGGCGCTGCGCAACGACATGGACGGCGTCCCGGACCTGACCCAGCGCACCATCAAGCCCGGGGCGTCGCACGACTACCGCTTCACCGTCCCGCACCCGGGCACGTACTGGCTGCACCCGCACTCGGGCACCCAGCAGGACCGGGGGCTGTACGCGCCGCTGATCGTGGAGGACCCGAAGGAGCCGCTGGAGTACGACAAGGAGTGGGTCGTCGTCCTGGACGACTGGCTCGACGGGATCGACGGCAGCACGCCGGACGCGGTGCTCGCGGAGCTGAGCCGGGGCATGGGCGGCATGGACCACGGAGGTGGACACGGCGGCGGCCACGGAAGCGGCGGCCACGACATGTCGAAGATGTCCATGAACGCGGCCTCCCCCGCCCCTTCTGCCCCTCCTTCTTCGGCCGGCCCGTCCCGGATGCTGATGGGTGCCACGAGCGACCTCCTCGGCGGTGACGCCGGTGACGTCGCCTACCCGCACTACCTCGTCAACGGGCGCGTCCCGCAGGACCCGCAGACCTTCACCGCGAAGCCCGGCGACCGCGTCCGCATCCGCTTCATCAACGCGGGCGGCGACACCGCCTTCCGCGTGGCCCTCGGCGACCACCGCATGACCGTCACCCATACAGATGGTTTCCCCGTCGAGCACGCACAGACGGACGCGCTCCTGCTGGGCATGGGCGAGCGGTACGACGTGCTGGTAGAGGTGAAGGACGGCGTCTTCCCGCTGACCGCCCTGGCCGAAGGCAAGAAGCGCACCGCGCTGGCCGTGCTGCGGACGGGCGCCGGTGCGGCGCCCGGCGCGGACGTGCTCCCCCGGGAGCTGGAGGGCACGGTGCTGACCGCCGGCCGTCTGAAGGCCGGCCGCGCCGTGGCGCTCGCGGACCGCCGGCCCGACCGTACGGTCACGCTGCGCCTGACGGGCTCGATGGCCAAGTACGACTGGGCCCTCAACGGCAAGCGGTACACGCCCGGGCAGCGCTACCCGGTGAGCGCGGGCGAGCGGGTCCGGTTCGTGTTCGTCAACGACACCGACATGTGGCACCCGATGCATCTGCACGGCCACACCTTCGCCCTGCCCGGCGGCGGCCCGCGCAAGGACACCGCCATCGTGCTGCCGGGCAAGCGGCTGGAGGTCGACTTCGACGCCGACAACCCGGGGCTGTGGATGCTCCACTGCCACAACGTCTACCACGCGGAGGCCGGGATGATGACGGTCCTGGGCTACCGCGCGTAGCGACGGCCGGTGAGGCAGAGGCAGGGGCAGCAGGGTCAGCGGTGTCGCGGCCCTGCCCCTGCCTCGCGCCCGCCGTGGCACCACTCACACCACATTGCGTCAGTCAGACGATTAGACTGGCGGCGTGGCTCAACTTCGTCTCGCCCTGAACCAGATCGACTCCCGCGTCGGCGACCTCGCCCGGAACGCCGAGTCGATCGTCCGCTGGACCCGGCACTCCGCCGAGCAGGGAGCCCATCTGGTGGCGTTCCCTGAGATGGTGCTGACGGGCTACCCCGTCGAGGACCTGGCGCTGCGCCCCTCCTTCGTGACGGCCAGCCGGGAGGCGCTGCGCGCGCTCGCGGCCCGCCTCGACGCCGAGGGCCTCGGCGAGCTGCCGGTGGTCGTCGGCTACCTCGACCGCAGCGAGGAGGCCCGCCCCCGGCTGGGCCGCCCCGCCGGCGCCCCGCGCAACGCCGCCGCCGTGCTGCACCGCGGCGAGGCGGTGCTGACCTTCGCCAAGCACCACCTGCCCAACTACGGGGTCTTCGACGAGTTCCGGTACTTCGTGCCCGGGGAGACGCTGCCGGTGATCCGCGTCCACGGCGTGGACGTCGCCCTCGCCATCTGCGAGGACCTCTGGCAGGACGGCGGCCGCGTGCCCGCCGCCCGCTCCGCCGGGGCCGGGCTGCTGCTCTCCATCAACGCCTCCCCCTACGAGCGCGAGAAGGACGACACCCGCCTGGAGCTGGTGCGCAAGCGCGCCCAGGAGGCCGGCTGCACCACCGCGTACCTCGCGATGACCGGTGGCCAGGACGAGCTGGTCTTCGACGGCGACTCCATCGTCGTCGACCGCGACGGCCGGGTCATCGCCCGCGCCCCGCAGTTCGAGGAGACCTGCGTGGTGCTCGACCTCGACCTGCCGCAGGCCCCGGCCGAGGCGCCCGCCGGCGTCGTGGACGACGGGCTGCGCGTCGAGCACGTCACGATCTCCGCCGAGCCGCTGCCCGCCTACGAGGCGGAGTTCACCGGCGGCGAGGTACCGCACCTGGGCGACGACGAGGAGACGTACAAGGCCCTGGTGACGGGCCTGCGCGCCTACGTGGAGAAGAACGGCTTCCGCAGCGTTCTCATCGGCCTCTCCGGGGGCATCGACTCCGCGCTCGTCGCCGCCATCGCCTGCGACGCGGTCGGCGCGGCGAACGTCTACGGCGTGGCCATGCCTTCCCGCTACTCCTCCGACCACTCCATCAGCGACGCCGAGGACCTCGCCCGGCGCACCGGCCTGAACTTCCGGACCGTGCCCATCGCGCCGATGTTCGACGCGTACATGGGCGCGCTGAGCCTGACCGGCCTCGCCGAGGAGAACCTGCAGTCGCGGCTGCGCGGCACGATGCTGATGGCGATCTCCAACCAGGAGGGCCACATCGTGCTCGCGCCGGGCAACAAGTCCGAGCTGGCGTGCGGTTACTCCACGCTCTACGGCGACTCCGTGGGCGCGTACGGCCCGATCAAGGACGTCTACAAGACCGGCATCTTCCGCCTCGCCCGGTGGCGCAACCAGGCGGCGGCCGAGCGCGGCGAGACCCCGCCGATCCCGGAGAACTCCATCACCAAGCCGCCGAGCGCCGAGCTGCGCCCCGGCCAGGTCGACACGGACTCGCTGCCGGACTACGAGGTGCTCGACCGGCTCCTGGAGCTGTACGTCGACCGCGACCAGGGCCGTGATGCCATCGTCGCGGCGGGCTTCGACGCGGCGCTGGTCACGCGCGTCCTGCGGATGGTGGACACCGCGGAGTACAAGCGCCGGCAGTACCCGCCGGGCACGAAGATCTCCGCGAAGGGCTTCGGCAAGGACCGCCGTCTGCCGATCACGAACGGCTGGCGCGAAGGGGCCTGACTCCCCCGGCTACCGCCGGGACGCGCTCCTGGACGGGCCGGATCTCACGACCAGCCCGTCCAGCAGCCGCGCCGTGGCCTCGGCCACCGCGTCCACCGCCTCGCCGAAGACCGCCTGATTGTGCGCGGCCGGCGCGTGGAAACCGGACACCTTGCGCACGTACTGCAGGGCGGCGGCCCGGATGTCGTCCTCGCTGACCTCGGGCGTCACCGGCGCCCTGAGCGTCTTGATGCTGCGGCACATGTCTCCAGTGTGCCGCGCGCCCGGGCCGCGGGTCAGATCTTGACCCGCGCCGCCACCGGCAGGTGGTCGCTGGGCGTCGCGGGCAGCGTCCACGCCGAGACCGGGTCCATGCCGCGCACCATGATCTGGTCGATCCGCGCCATCGGCATGCTCGCCGGCCAGCTGAAGCCGAAGCCGTCGCCCGCCGCGCCCTGCGCCGAGCGCAGCTGCGAGGTGATGGGGGCGAGCGAGCGGTCGTTCATGGTGCCGTTGAGGTCGCCGAGGAGGACGACCCGCTTCTCGGGCTCCTGGGCGATGGCCCGGCCCAGCGCCTCGGCGCTGTTGTCGCGCTGCCCGGCGGTGAAGCCGGCGTTGAACTTCACCCGCACCGACGGCAGGTGCGCGACGTAGACGGCGACGGGACCCTGCGGGGTCTTGACCGTGGCGCGCAGCGCGCGCACCCAGCCCAGGCGGATGTCGACGGGCTGCGCCAGCTCGAGCGGGTACTTGCTCCAGATGCCGACGGTGCCCTGCACCGAGTGGTACTTGTACGTGCCCGCCAGCGCCTTCTCGTACCGCGAGGCGTCGCTGAGCTCCTCCAGCGCCACGACGTCCGCGCCCGAGGCGGCGACGGCCTTGGCGGTGGCCGCGGGGTTGGGGTTCTCGGCGTTGACGTTGTGGGTGGCGACCGTGAAGTTGCCGCCCTTGCCGGACTTGTCGCTCAGCAGCCCGCCGAAGAGGTTGACCCAGACGACCGAGGGGAGCAGCAGGGCTATGAGGGCGGTCGCCGAGCGGCGCCACAGCGCCAGCGCGAACAGCACCGGCACCAGCAGGCCGAGCCAGGGCAGGAAGGTCTCGGTGAGCGAGCCGAGGTTGCCGACCCGGTTGGGGATCTCGGAGTGCACCAGCATCAGCAGGCCCAGCAGGACGGCGACCGCGGCGACGATCACGCCGCGGCGCCAGACGCCGCGGCCCGTCCACTGCTGCTTCCAGCCGCCCTTGTCCCGGCCCTGCCCCTGGCCCAGGAAGCGCCGGGCTCCGGAGCCGGCCCGCTCCGGACCGGCTCCCTCGTGGCCCGTCTCCTCCATGTATGCCTGCGGCATGGGTTGTCCTCACTGCTCCGTCTGCTGCGTCCCCGCCACCCGACCATAGGTGATCACGGTGGTGTGGCTTACCCGGACTCCCCTGGCGGGGGCGTCGGGGAGGAGGACGAGCGTCCGGCGGGCCGGGGTTCCTGCGCACCGGGCGGCGGCGGGGGCTGTGACACAACGGGCACATTCGGGGCAGGAGCCGCGGACTGCCGGCCGGCGGGGGGCCGTACGCCCTCCAGCAGGGTGTCGACGATCCGCTCCGACAGCCCGTCCGGAAGTTCCTTCCACTCGTGGAAGAGGGCACGCGAGAGCATCGGGCTGACGAACAGGTCGGTGAGGAGCTCGGTGTCCACGTCGGCGCGGATCTCCCCGGTGGCCATGCCGCGCCGCAGCACCGCCTCGAACGCCTCGCGCCGGGCCCGCACGACCGTCCCGTGGTACTCGGCCCACAGGCTGGGGTGTGCCTGCACCTGGGCCACGACAGTGCGCAGCACGGCGGACGAGCGCTTGGCCAGGCCGCGCCGGCGCAGGTACTCGAGCAGGGCGACGAGGTCGTCGCGGACGGGGCCGCCCGTGGGGCGGGGGCCGTCGTCGTCCAGGGAGCGCAGCACGTCGAGCATCAGCGCCTCCTTGCCCGCCCAGCGCCGGTAGACGGTGGCCTTGCCGACGCCCGCCTCGCGGGATATGCGCTCCATCGACAGCTCGGCGACGGTGACGCCGCCCTCGAGCAGGCGCAGGACGGTCTCGATGACGGCGGTGTCGACGGCGGCGCTGCGCGGCCGTCCGCGGCGCCCGTCCCGTGCCGTGGGCGCGTTCACTGGCCCGCTCCCGCCTCTTCCTTCTCGGCGCCGGGGCGGCCGGCGCCGGCCGGGGGGCGGGCGGCGTTCTTGGCCGGCAGGAACAGCACGGCGACGAGCGCCCCGAGCAGGGCGACGGCGGCGGCGCCGAGGACGGTGACGTGCAGGGCGTGGACGAAGGCTTCCTGCGCCTGTCCGACGAGGTCGCCGCCCGCGGGGCCGAGCCGTCCGGCGACGGCGCGGGTGGCCTCGATGGACTCGCCGGCGGCGTGCCGGGCCTCGTCGCTGAGCGAGGGGACGGCCTCGAGCCGGCCGGAGATGCCGTCGCGGTAGACGGTGGAGAGCACGGAGCCGAGCACGGCCACCCCGAGGGCGCCGCCGATCTGCCGGAAGGTGTTGTTCACGGCGGAGCCGGAGCCCGCCTTCTCGCGGGGCAGCGACTGCATGATCGAGACGGTGGCGGGCGGGGTGATGTGTGCCATCGCGGCGCCCTGGAAGAGGAAGAGCACCTCCAGGACCCAGATCGGGGTGTGCGTGTGGAGCAGGGCGTAGCCGGCCATGGTCGCGGCCATCACCACCATGCCCGTGGCGCACACGGCGCGGGCCCCGAAGCGCTCGACGGCGAGCCGGGCGCGCGGCGCGAAGACCATCTGGGCGGCGGCGAGCGGCAGCATCAGCAGGCCGCTCTGCAGGGGCGTGAAGCCGCGGGCGCTCTGGGTGTAGAAGACCATGAAGAAGGTCACGCCCATCAGCCCGAAGAAGACCAGCGCCAGCGAGGAGACGGCGGCGGAGAAGGCCGGGTTGCGGAAGTAGCGGACGTCCATCGCGGGATGGGTGCTGCGCCGCTCGTGCAGGACGAACAGGGTGAGGACGAGCAGGCCGCCGCCGATGGTGCCGTAGACCTCGGGGACGGTGAAGTCGGCGAGCTGGCCGGCCTTGATGATGCCGTAGACCAGCAGGACGAGCCCGATGACGGACAGCAGCACGCCGACCGGGTCGAGGCGGCCGGGCCGGGGGTCCTTGGAGTCGGGGACGAGGACGACCATGGCGATCATGGCGGCGGTGACGATCGGGAGGTTGATCAGGAACACCGAGCCCCACCAGAAGTGGCTGAGGAGGATGCCGCCGGTGATGGGCCCTATGGCGATGGCGAGCCCGACCGCACCGGCCCAGATGCCGATGGCCTTGGGCTGCTCCTCCCGCTCGAAGACGTTCATGATGATCGCCAGCGTCGAGGGCATCACGAAGGCCCCGCCGAAGCCCATCAGCGCGCGGTAGGCGATCAGCTCGGTGGGCGAGGCGGCCAGGGCGGCGAGCGCGGAGCCGATGCCGAAGACGGTCATGCCGAAGAGCAGGACCTTCTTGCGGCCCCACCGGTCGCCGAGCAGGCCGGCGGTGAACAGCATGCCGGCGAAGACCAGCGTGTAGGCGTTGATCGCCCAGGCCAGCTCGCTCTGGGTGGCCCCGAGCCCGGTGGGGGCGGGCGCGGCGATCGTCTTCATCGCGACGTTGAGGACCGAGTTGCCCAGGACGACCACGAGCAGGCTGCACAGCAGCACGGCCAGGACGGCCCACCGTCGGCGGTGGACGGCCTCGGGGACCTTGCCGGGTGTCGGCGCGGAGTCGGGGGTTGCCATGGACACCACCCTAATTTATTTCGATACGGGACCGTCTCGTATGGGGAAGTCTTGACCCGCGGAGGTACGGCCCGGGGGGACACTTCCCCGCCCGGACGCGGCGTGTCAGCATGGAGGTGATCCGGGGACGCCGTCAGGGCGCCTCGAGACGACATCACAGGAGCCACGGCAATGACGCATGCCTTGAAGACCCCCGACGGCGCCCGCAAGAGCGAGAAGGCGCTGTACGGCGGCACGAGTTCCCGTCGCATCACCGTCCGTGACATAGCCGCCGCCAAGGGGCGCGGCGAGAAGTGGCCCATGCTCACCGCCTACGACGCGATGACCGCCTCCGTCTTCGACGAGGCCGGCATCCCCGTCCTGCTGGTGGGCGACTCCATGGGCAACTGTCACCTCGGCTACGAGTCCACGGTGCCGGTCACCATGGACGAGGTCACCCTCCTCTCGGCCGCCGTCGTACGGGGCACCAAGCGCGCCCTGGTCATCGGCGACCTGCCCTTCGGCTCGTACCAGGAGGGCGCGGTCCAGGCGCTGCGCAACGCCACCCGGCTGGTGAAGGAGGCGGGCGTCGGCGCGGTCAAGCTGGAGGGCGGCGAGCGTTCGGCCCACCAGATCGAGCTGCTGGTCCAGGCCGGCATCCCGGTCATGGCCCACATCGGCCTCACCCCGCAGTCCGTCAACGCCTACGGCGGCTACCCGGTGCAGGGCCGCGGCGAGGAGGCGGCGGCGCAGCTGCTGCGCGACGCCAAGGCCGTCCAGGACGCGGGCGCCTTCGCGGTCGTCCTGGAGCTGGTCCCGGCGGAGCTGGCCGCGGAGGTCACCCGCACCCTGCACATTCCGACGGTCGGCATCGGCGCCGGTGCCGAGTGCGACGCGCAGGTGCTGGTGTGGACCGACATGGCCGGCATGACGGCGGGCCGCCTGCCGCGCTTCGTCAAGCAGTACGCGCAGCTGCGGGAAGCCCTCGGGGACGCGGCGAAGTCCTTCGCGGACGACGTGGTGGGCGGCGCCTACCCGGCGGAGGAGCACTCCTTCCACTAGGCACCGGGCTCCGCCACGGAGCCGGACCAGGGGCGCCGGGCGGGGGCGAAGGCCCGTCCGGCGCCCGGCCTGTCGGCGGTCTGTCGGTGATCTGTCGGCGGCTGTCGGACCGTTGTCAGTGGGGCCTGGCACTGTTGGCGGCATGAAGCGAAACGACATCCCCGAATACGGCGGGAACGCCGTCGAAGTACGGGGCCTGGTCAAGCACTTCGGCGAGACCAAAGCCCTGGACGGGGTCGACCTCGACGTACGTGAGGGCACCGTCCTCGGTGTCCTCGGCCCCAACGGCGCGGGCAAGACCACGCTGGTGAGATGCCTGTCCACCCTGATCCGCCCGGACGCCGGCAGCGCCCGGGTCGCCGGTTACGACGTGCTGCGCCAGCCCCGGCAGCTGCGCCGGGTCATCGGGCTGACCGGCCAGTACGCGTCGGTCGACGAGAAGCTCTCCGGCCTGGAGAACCTCTACATGATCGGGCGGCTGCTCGATCTGTCCCGCAAGGACGCCCGGCGGCGGGCCGAGGAGATGCTGGAGCGCTTCTCGCTGACGGAGGCCGCCAAGCGCCCCGCCATGAACTACTCCGGCGGTATGCGCCGCCGGCTCGACCTCGCCGCCTCCATGATCGGGCAGCCGGCGGTGCTCTATCTGGACGAGCCCACCACCGGCCTGGACCCCCGCACACGTAACGAGGTGTGGGCCGAGGTCCAGCGCATGGTCGCCGAGGGCGCCACCGTGCTGCTCACCACGCAGTACATGGAAGAGGCCGAGCAGCTGGCCGACGAGCTGACGGTCGTCGACCGGGGCCGGGTGATCGCCGGGGGCCGGGTCGACGAGCTGAAGGCCAAGGTCGGCGGGCGCACCCTGCAGGTCCGCCCGGCGGACCGCTCGGAGCTGTCCCTGATGGTCGACGCGGTGGCCCGGGCCGGGCTGGCCGGCATCGCCGGCGCGACCGCCGACGAGGCGGAGGGCGTGGTCAACGTCCCGATCATCAGTGACGAGCAGCTGACCGCCGTGGTGGGGATGCTGGGCGAGCGCGGCTTCGCCCTCGCCGGGATCAGCACCCATCTGCCCAGCCTGGACGAGGTCTTCCTGGCCGTCACGGGCCAGAAGGCGTCCGTGGCGACGGACGGCGAGGAACAGCGCACCGACAAGCTCGAGGAGGTCGCGGCATGAGCGCGGCGACGGTCAGCGCGCCCGCGGCGGCGCCCGCCCACGACGGCCGGATCGGCCTGCGGGCCAATGTGCGGCACATCGGGGCGCTCGCGCGCCGCAACATGCTGCAGATCAAGCAGGACCCGGAGTCGATGTTCGACGCCGTCCTGATGCCGATCATCTTCATCCTGCTGTTCACCTATGTCTTCGGCGGCTCGATCGCCGGCAAGGGCCACGAGAAGGAGTACGTCAACTACCTGGTGCCCGGCCTGATGGCGATGATGGGCATGAACATCGCCATGGCGGTCGGCACGGGCGTCAACGACGACTTCAAGAAGGGGGTGATGGACCGCTTCCGCACGATGCCGATAGCCCGGTCCTCCGTCCTCATAGCGAAGATCGTCGTCGAGGTCGGCCGCATGCTCATCGCGACCTCGATCCTGCTGGCCATGGGCTTCGCGATCGGTCTGAGCGTCAGCACGTCGGTGCTGCACCTGCTGGCGGCGGTGGCGCTGTCCATGGCCTTCGGCGCCTCGCTGATGTGGATCTTCATCCTGCTGGGTCTGACCATGAAGACGGCACAGGCCGTCCAGGGGGTCGCCATGCTCGTCCTGATGCCCCTGCAGTTCGGCAGCTCGATCTTCGCCCCGACCACCAACATGCCCGGCTGGCTGGAGGGGTTCACGAAGTACAACCCGCTCTCCAACCTCGCCGACGCCGCCCGTCACCTGATCAACGGCGGCCCGGTGGCCCACTCGGTGTGGATGACGCTGGCCTGGGCCGTGGGCATCACGCTGGTGACGGCGCCGCTGGCGGTCGCCAAGTTCCGCAAGAAGACCTGAGCGTTGGCGCCGGGGCAGCCGGGTGCGTGTCAGACGAGGGCGACGGCCTCCACCATGGAGAGCCGGCCGCCCTCGGCGTACGCGCGCTCGTAGGCCCCGGCGCTCAGCGCGGCCCGCGCCCGGTCCTCCGTCCATGCGCGCACCTCGCGCTCCGCGGCGGGGACGTGGAAGCCCGAGGGCCGCAGGGCGACGCCGGCCCCGAGCAGCCGGGCCGCCCGCAGCGCGTGCTCCTCGCCGCCGAGGGTGGCGAACGCCTGGGCGGCGTGCATCAATTGGACGGCCATCATGTGGGGGGCGATCACCCCGGCGACCGGGTCGTCGCACTTGACCAGGGCGTCCCGGATCTTCGGCAGCGCCTCCTCGGGGCGGCCCTGGAGCGTGTCGATCCAGCCGAGCAGTCCGCTGATCAGGCCCTGGAAGAGCAGCATGGCTCGGCTTCCGAACTCCCCGGCGAGCTCCTCCAGGATCTCCCTGGCCTCGGTCAGCCGCCCGGAACGGGCGACCCGGACGCCGAGCTGGAGGCGGACGAAGGTGGCGGTGTCGGGGGTGAGCCGCTCCATGCCCGCGAGCGTCTCGCGCAGGGCGCGCTCACCCTCCTCCGCGTCGATCACGTCGTCCTCCATGAGCACCTCGACCAGGCGGGCCCGCAACATCGGCACCGGCCCGGCGGCCCCCAGTTCCTCGACGCGCTCGATGGCCTCCCGGTAGTCCGCCGCGGCGGCCGCGAACCTGCCGTACTTCTCCAGGGCCTCACCGCGCCCGGACAGCGCCTCGGCCACGCCCCAGGAGTCGCCGAGGGAGCGGAAGATCTCCAGGCTCTCGTCGGCGTCCGCGATGCCCTGGTCGATCCGGTCGGGGCTGTCGTTGAGCAGCTTGGCGCGCAGTTGCAGCGCGTTGGCGAGCTCCCAGGCGTAGCCGAGCTCACGGCAGCGGTCGATCGTGCTGTCGACGACGCCGTACAGGTCATCGCTCGAGCCCGACAGCAGGACCGCGAAGAACCACATCATGCCCGGTATACGGCAGTTCTGCGGCAGGCCGTCGCCGTAGGCGGTGACGACGGCGCGCAGCAGGCGCTGCGTCTCGGGGGCGTTGATCACCCTCAGGTCGGAGTCGGCGTTGCCCAGCATGACCAGCCGTGCGCCGCGCCGCGCCTCCTCCAGCACGTCCGCCTCCATCGGCGGCGGAGCCTCGGTGCAGCTGACGTACAGCGGCCGGGCCGGCGTGACGGGCTCCGCGAAGGGGTCCGGGCCCAGGGCGGCGGCGGCCTCCGCCCAGTGCCGGGCGTCCGCGCGATGGTCGCGCAACTGCCAGAACCAGCTCAGCGACAGCACGAGGCACAGCGCCTCCTGCTCGTCCCGGGCCGCGACGGCACGCCGCAGCGCGGAGCGCAGGTTGTCGTGCTCCAGCTCGAGCCGCTCCAGCCAGGCGCGTTGTTCGGGGCCGCGTAGCAACGGGTCGGCGGTACGGGCCAGTTCGCGGTGGGCGACCAGGTGCCGTCGCTCCACGGCGGCCCGCTCGCCGGCCTCGTCCAGCCGCTCGCCCGCGTACTCGCCCACGGTCTCCAGCAGCCGGTAGCGCATGTGGCCGTCGGCGGCGGGGGCGGCGACCACCAGCGACTTGTCGACGAGCGAGCCGAGCAGCGCGGCGACGTCCGCGGCGTGCACGCCGGTGCCGGAATCGTCCGCGCAGACCTCTTCGGCGAGCGGCAGGCCGCAGCCGCCCGAGAAGACGGACAGCCGGCGCAGCACGGCCCGTTCGGGCGCGGTCAGCAGGTCCCAGGACCAGTCGACGACCGCGCGCAGGGTCTGCTGACGGGGCAGCACGGTGCGACTGCCGGAGGTCAGCAGCCGGAAGCGGTCGTCCAGGCGGTCGGCGAGCCCGCGCGGGGTGAGCAGCCGCAGCCGGGCGGCGGCCAGTTCGATGGCGAGCGGCAGTCCGTCCAGGCGGCGGCAGATCTCGGCGCAGGCCGCCGGGTCGTCCTCGACCCGGAACCCGGGCCGGGCCGCCGCGCCCCGCTCGGCGAACAGCCGCAGCGCGACGGGGTCGGGCAGCGGGTCCACGGGCCGCACCAGTTCGCCGGGCACGGCGAGCGGTTCGCGGCTGGTGGCGAGCACGGTGACGCCGGGGCAGTGCGCGAGCAGCGTCTCGGCGAGCCGGGCGGCGGCGTCGATCACGTGCTCGCAGTTGTCGAGGACGAGCAGCATCCGGCGCTGCGCGCAGTGTTCGGCGAGCCGGGCCAGGGGGTCGAGCGCGGTGGCGTCCGTGGCCGCCCGCAGCCCCTCCGCAGCGGTGCCGCGCACGACGGTCTCGCGCGCCCCGAGCGCCGTCAGCACGGCCTCGGGCACGGTGCCCGCGTCGTCCACGGGCGCCAGCTCCGCGAGCCACACCCCGTCGGGCCAGCCCCCGTCCCCCCGGGCCGCCACCTCGGCCGCCTCCTGCGACAACCGCGTCTTCCCGGCCCCACCGGGCCCCAGCAACGTCACCAGCCGATGCCGCACCAGATCCTCCCGGATCAGCACCAGCTCATCCTCCCGCCCGACAAAGGACGTCAACCGCGCCCGCAGATTGCCGGGCACGCCACCACGCGCGTCGTACGGCGCGCGCCGGTCGGCGGGCGACCAGCCGTGCGGGACGTCGGCCGGATGCCCGCCCGACTGCCGGACGGGGACGGGGCCGTCCGGATCCGGGGTGCCGTGCGGCGCCCCCGCCGCCGGGCCGGCGGACGGCCTCGCGTCGGGAGCCGACACCGGGTACGACCCCGCGCCCATACCCGGCGAACCGCCGGGGAACGCTCCAGACGCCGGAGCCGGGACGCCGTGCTGCGGCACCGCCGGCGCCCCCGCCGCCGGGCCGGCGGACGGCCTCGCGTCGGGAGCCGACACCGGGTACGACCCCGCGCCCATACCCGGCGAACCGCCGGACGGCGGCCCGGCCCGGTGTGGGGCCTCTGCCGGGGCCGCGGTCGTCCCCGGCGAACCACCGGGGAACGCTCCGGGCACCGGGCCCGGGGTGCCGCTCGGCGGCGCCGCCGGCGCCCCCGCCGCCGGGCCGGCGGACGGCCTCGCGTCCGCAGCCGGCGCCGGGTACGGGCCCGCATCCGGGCCCGGTGAGCCGCCGGGCGGCGGCCCGGCCGGGTGTGGGGCCTCTGCCGGGGCCGCGGTCGTCCCCGGTGAGCCGGGCGCCCCCGGAGCCGGCGGGGCCAGCGGGGTCGGCCTCAGGAGGTCGGCGTGGAGGGCTCGGAGTTCTGGGCCGGGGTCGGTGCCCAGGCGGGTGGTGATGGTGCGGCGGACGTCCTCGTAGGCGGCGAGGGCTTCGGCGGGGCGGCCGGCCGCGCGCAGGGCGCGGAGGTGGAGGGCCTGCAGGGGTTCGTCGAGGGGGTGGGCCGCGCAGAGCTCGGCCAGGGCCGGCAGGGCCTGGGCCGCCTGGCCCAGGGCCACGGCGGCGGCCAGCCGGCAGCGGCGGGCCGCGAGGTGGCGCCGCTCCAGGCGCAGGGCGGGCGCGGCGCGGCCCGGGAGGTCGGCCAGGGCGGGGCCCCGCCACAGGGCGAGGGCGTCGTCGAGGACGGCCGCCGCCTTCGCCGGGTCGCCGTCGGCCAGGGCGCGGTCGCCCTCCCCGGCGAGGCGCTCGAAGCGGTGCAGGTCGACGTCGTCGGGCTCGGCGCACAGCCGGTAGCCGCCGGTGGCGGAGGCCACCGCGTCACGGCCGACGGCCCGCCGCAGCCGGCCGACGAGCGCCTGCAGGGCGCCCGCCGCGTCGGCGGGCAGCGGCCCCTCGCCCCAGACCTCGTCGATCAGCGCGTCCGCGCCGCGCGTCCGCCCCGGGTAGAGGGCCAGCGCGGCCAGGAGCGCGCGCAGCCGGGAGCCGCCGAGGGCCATGGGGAGACCGTCGTCGGTGTGGACCTGGGTGGTGCCGAGGATGCCGTAACGCACCGGCCCATTCTCCCCCGCCCAGGACCGCGCGCTACGAATTATCGATCGCGACCGAGTACGGTCGCCCGGTACATCCGCGCGCGCCGGCCGTTCCCGGCGACCTCATCCCCCCTGGAGCACTCACCCATGGCAACCCAAGCGGCCCGCGGCGAAGGGCGCGTGAGCCCGGTCTTCCTCGGCCTCGTCGCCATCATGGCGGTCTCCATATGGGCGGTGTGGACCGACTTCTCGGCGAGCCCCGGTTTCGCCGTGTTCCTGTTCGTGGTCTCGACGTGGATCGTCTCGCTCTGCCTCCACGAGTACGCGCACGCGCGCACCGCCCTGCACGGCGGTGACATCACCGTGGGGGCGAAGGGCTATCTCACCCTCGATCCCCTCAAGTACACCCACGCCCTGCTGAGCATCGTGCTCCCCGTCATCTTCGTGATCATGGGCGGCATCGGCCTGCCGGGCGGCGCGGTCTTCATCGAGCAGCACCGCATCCGCAGCCGCTGGAAGCAGAGCCTGGTCTCGGCGGCGGGCCCGCTGTCGAACCTCGCCTTCGCGGGCATCGTCAGCGCCCCGTTCTGGCTGGGCCTGATGGACGGCGTGCCGGACCACTTCCGCTACGCGCTCGCCTTCGTGGTCCTGCTGGAGGTCACCGCCACGATCCTCAACGCCCTGCCGATCCCGGGCCTCGACGGCTTCGGCGTGATCGAGCCCTGGCTGTCGTACAACACGCGCCGCCAGCTGGCGCCGTACGCGTGGATCGGCCTGCTGGCGGTCTTCGGATTCCTGCAGATCACCGCGGTGAACCACGCCTTCTTCGACATGATCAACGCGATCCTGCGCGCCCTGGGCGTCACCGAGTGGGACACCTTCTATGGCCAGCAGCTGTTCCGCTTCTGGGAGGGGACGCCGGAGATCCCGTCACTGAACGGGATCGACCTCGGCTGACCGGCCTCAGACGGCCGAGGCGGACTGCTCGGCGGCGCGGTCGTTCTTCGCCTTGCGCACGTAGTACCAGGCGATGTTCGACGCGACGCCGAACAGCAGGATCCACACGACGCCGAGCCAGCTGCCCCGCGCGAAGGAGACGACGGCCGCCGCGACCGCGAGGGCGCAGACGGCGAGGGCGTAGAGAGCGAGGCGGGGCATGGGGGCGGCTCCTGTCCGGCGTCCGGGGCGCATGTGCGTACGATCCCGGTCATTGTCCCCCACGCCCCGGGCCGGCCGGACATCGACCGGCGGGACGCCCCAGTGGATCAGCGGTGGATCAGTGGTGGATCAGCGGTGGATCAGACGTCGGTGACGCGCAGCCCGGCGTGCGCCTTGTAGCGGCGGTTCACCGAGATCAGGTTGGCGACCAGCGACTCCACCTGGTGGGCGTTGCGCAGCCGGCCCGCGAAGACGCCGCGCATGCCGGGGATGCGGCCGGCCAGCGCCTGCACGATGTCGGTGTCGGCCCGCTTCTCGCCGAGCACCATCACGTCGGTGTCGATCTCGGCGATCTCCGGGTCGGAGAGCAGCACCGCGGACAGGTGGTGGAAGGCGGCGGTCACCCGGGAGTCGGGCAGGAGCGCGGCGGCCTGCTGGGCGGCGCTGCCCTCCTCCGGCTTGAGGGCGTAGGCTCCCTGCTTGTCGAAGCCGAGCGGGTTGACGCAGTCGATGACGAGCTTGCCGGCGAGCTCCTCGCGCAGCGCCTCGAGGGTCTTGGCGTGGCCGTCCCAGGGCACGGCGACGATGACGATGTCGCTGCGCCGGGCGCACTCGGCGTTGTCGAGCCCCTCGATGCCCAGGCCCAGCTCGTCCGCGGCGGCCCGCGCCCGCTCGGCGGCGCGCGAGCCGATGATCACCTGCTGGCCGGCCTTGGCCAGCCGGTAGGCGAGGCCGCGGCCCTGGTCGCCGGTGCCACCGAGCACGCCCACCACCAGGCCGGAAACGTCGGGAAGGTCCCAAGGGTCCTTTGCGGGGGCCTTCTTCACGTCCTTCACGTCATCAGAAGTAGTCATGACAGCGATACTGTCACGCGCCTGCCGCGCCCGGTGGCGCCGGTGCGCCCGGCGCGAGCGCCCCCGGCGCCCGAACGGGTGAGCCACCGGACAACTCGGCTTGCCCCCGGGGCGGTTGGGGCAGGATGCCGCGCATGGACGCCGTACGGGTCGCGCTGCTGCGCGAAGCGCTGGCCGGAACCGAGCTGCTGCAGGCCACCCGCCGCTTCGCGGGCGCGCTACGGACGTCCGTCGAAGCGCACGGCGGCGGCCTGCTCCTGGTCGGGACGGCGGAGTACGAGCCCTGGCACCTGGCCGCGCACCTGGACGACGAGGCCACCTGGTCGGGGCTGCCGGAGCTGTCCCCCACGCTCGTACGGCACCGGGTGCCGCCCGGCGCGCCCGCGCACCTGGCGGTCGGTCTCGGCCGCCTGGAGGTGACCCGGCGCGGGGAGACGCTGCTGGTGGTGGCGGAGGGCCGGCCCGGGGAGGGGCTGCTGGAGCGGGTGCACGACGCCCGGCGCGGCGGGGCGACCGTCCTGGCGCTGGACGGCACGCCTCCCGCCCGCCACTCCGACCTGCGCGCGCTCGCGCACGACGCGCTGAGCGTGCCGGGCGCGGCGGAGCTGGGCCTGGACACCGTCCAGCATCTGGTCAGCGCCGCCGCCGGGGAGAACGGCCGGCCGGCGCCGCGCGGGCGCCGCTTCCGCGACCGCCTCTCGCGCCTGGCCGACCAGTTGTCCGCGCCGCCGCCGAGCCGCTGGTGAGCACCGCCCCTCGCCCCCTCTTCGCCGTCAGCGAACCCGGCCGAAAGCGACCTGTCGGGAAAATCGTTTGCCCGGCCGCACCCCTGACCCGGACCATGGTTCCCCGTGACCGAGCACCACCCTCCCCCCGCGTCCCGTACGAGCCGTCTGCGCGCCCTGCTGCCCGACCTGACCCCCTGGCACTCCTCCCCCGACTTCCGCCGCATGTGGATCGCCGGGCTGGTGACGGTCTTCGGCGGCTTCCTGACGTTCATCGCGGTGCCGCTGCAGCTCAAGGAGCTGACCGGCTCGACCCTGGCGGTCGGCGCGATCGGCGCGGTGGAGCTCGTACCGCTGATCGTCTTCGGTCTGTACGGCGGCGCGCTCGCCGACGCCCTCGACCGCCGCAAGCTGATCCTGTGGACCGAGGCCGGACTCGGCGTCCTGAGCGGGATGCTGCTGCTCAACACGCTGCTGCCGCACCCGATGATCTGGCCGCTGTACGTGGTGGCCGCGCTCGTCAGCGCGCTGACCGGTCTGCAGCGCCCGGCCCTGCAGGCGATCGTGCCGCGGATCGTCCCCCACGAGCAGCTGCCCGCCGCGATCGCCCTGAACTCGATGCGCTGGCAGATCGGCGCCATCGCGGGCCCCTCCCTCGCCGGCGTCGTCATCGCCTTCGCCGGGCTGCCGTGGGCGTACTTCCTGGACATCGTCTCCTTCGCCGTCTCCGTGGCCCTCACCGTGGGCCTGGCCCCCTCCCCCGCCTCGCACGACGCGGACAAGCCGTCACTGCGCGGCATCCTCGAGGGCGCCCGCTACGCGTGGAGCCGCAAGGAGCTGCTCGGTACGTACGCGGTCGACATGGCGGCGATGTTCTTCGCCTACCCCACCGCGATCTTCCCGTTCCTCGCCGACGATCTGGACGCGACGTGGGCGCTGGGCCTGATGTACGCGGCGGGCGCGGTCGGCTCGCTGGTGGTGAGCCTGACCAGCGGCTGGGTCTCCCGGGTCCACCGGCACGGCCGCATGGTCGTCCTGGCGGCGGCCGCCTGGGGTCTGGCCATGGCCGTGGCGGGCTGGCTGCACAACATCTGGCTGGTGCTGCTGTTCCTGGCCGTGGCGGGCGGCAGCGACATGGTGAGCGGACTCTTCCGCTCCGCCATGTGGGACCAGACGATCCCCGACGAGCTGCGCGGCCGCCTGGCCGGCATCGAGCTGCTCTCCTACTCGGTCGGCCCCCAGCTGGGCCAGGTCCGCGCGGGCGGGATGGCCTCGCTCACCAACGTCCGCGCCTCGGTGTGGACGGGCGGTCTGGCGTGCGTGGCCTCGGTGGGGCTGCTGGCCGTCTCGCTGCCGAAGCTGATGTCGTACGACGAGCGGACGGACGAGCACGCGGTACGGATGCGCGCGAAGCGCGCGGAGGTGGCGGAGGCGGCGTAGGCGTCGCCGCAGGGCGGGCCGGCTTCCGGCCCGCCCGCCCGGACCCCGCCTACGTCCGCTCGCCCCCGCCCCCGCGCTCGTCGTTCCAGCGCGGGTCCTCCCGCCACGCCTCCTCGCGCTCGCGCGCCCGCTCCATCGCGTGCGACGCCTCCTCGCGCGAGTCGTACGGGCCCATGCGGTCGGCGGCCCTGCACTCGGGGCCCTCCTCGACCGTGCCGTGCTTGAGGCAGTAGTACCACTCGCCGGGTTTGCCGGCCGTACGCCGCTTGAACAGTGCCATCAGGTCTCCTCCAGCGTGGGTGCTCGCCCACATGGTCCCCGATGTCCGCTGGCTACACTCGCTGACATGTCTGGCCAGTCGCTTCTTGTCCCGGGGACGCTCTCCCCCGCCCGCCCCGTCCCCGCCTCGATCCCGCGGCCCGAGTACGTCGGGAAGGACGCCCCCACCCCGTACACCGGCCCCGAGGTCCAGGACGCCGGGACGATCGAGAAGATGCGGATCGCCGGCGGCATCGCCGCGCGGGCGATGGAGGAGGCGGCCAAGCACATCGCGCCGGGCGTCACCACCGACGAGCTGGACCGCGTCGCCCACGAGTACATGTGCGACCACGGCGCCTACCCCTCGACGCTCGGCTACCGCGGCTTCCCCAAATCGCTGTGCGCCTCGGTCAACGAGGTCATCTGCCACGGCATCCCCGACTCCACCGTGCTGCGCGACGGCGACATCGTGAACCTCGACGTGACCGCCTACATCGGCGGCGTGCACGGCGACAACAACGCCACCTACCTGTGCGGCGACGTGGACGAGGAGTCGCGGCTGCTGGTCGAGCGCACCCGCGAGGCCCTGAACCGGGCGATCAAGGCGGTCAAGCCCGGGCGCCGCATCAACGTCATCGGCCGGGTCATCGAGTCGTACGCCAAGCGCTTCGGCTACGGCGTCGTCCGCGACTTCACCGGTCACGGCATCAACTCGTCCTTCCACTCCGGCCTGATCGTCCCCCACTACGACAGCCCCCACCACGACACGCTCATCCAGCCCGGCATGACGTTCACGATCGAGCCGATGCTGACGCTGGGGACGTACGAGTACGACATGTGGGAGGACGGCTGGACGGTCGTCACCAAGGACCGCAAGCGGACGGCGCAGTTCGAGCACACGCTCGTCGTGACGGAGACGGGTGCGGAGATCCTGACGCTCCCGTAGGGTTTTTACCGACAACACGTCGGGAAGCAATTGACTTAGGTAAGCCTAAGTAGGGAGGATGGGCGGTGGCGGCGCGCCCCGGCGCGCCCGCTACCGCCTGTTTTCTCCGTTTGTCTCCCGTCCCCTCGGTCACCGGAGGTCCGCCTTGGACTCGCCCGCCACGACTCCGTTCTCCACGCTGATCCGCACCGCCTCGCACGAGCAGCACACGGAAGCCGAGAACTCGTCGTTCATGAGCGACATGCTCGGTGGCCGCCTCGGCGTCACGGCCTACCGCCGCTACACCGAGCAGCTGTGGTTCGTCTACGACGCCCTGGAGTCCGCCTCCGCGACCCTGGCGACCGACCCGGTGGCGGGCCCGTTCATACGCCCCGAGCTGGCCCGTACCGCCCAGCTGGAGCGCGACCTGGCCCACCTCGGCGGCCCGCGGTGGCGTACGGGCCTCGAGCCGCTGCCCGCGACGGCGGCCTACGCGGCCCGGGTGACGGAGTGCGCCCGCGACTGGCCCGCCGGCTACGTCGCCCACCACTACACGCGCTACCTCGGCGACCTCTCCGGCGGCCAGATCATCCGCGGCACCGCCGAGAAGACCTGGGGCTTCGCCCGCAAGGGCGACGGCGTCCGCTTCTACGTCTTCGAGGGCATCGGCAACCCGGCCGCCTTCAAGCGCGAGTACCGCGAGCTGCTGGACGCCCTGCCGGTCGACGACCTCGAGAAGCAGCGGGTGATCGAGGAGTGCAAGCGCGCGTTCGCGCTGAACACGGCCGTCTTCCACGAACTGGCCCGCGAATTCCCCCTCAGCGCCTGACGCCGCCCGAAGCCCGCGCCCCCCGGTGACCGTACCGGGGGGCGCGGGCCGTTTCCGCGGGCGTCAGCCCTGGGTGCCGCGCCGGCGCCGCGCGACGTAGACGGCGCCACCGCCGGCGAGAACCATCGCGCCGGCCGCGCCGAGGAGGGGGGCGGTGGGGGTGTTGGCACCGGTGGAGGCGAGGGAGCCCGTGGTACCGCCGCCGGTGGTGGTGGAACCACCTGTACCGGAGCCGCCGGTGGTGGAGCCGCCACCGGTCGTGGAACCGCCGGTGGTGGAACCGCCGGTCGTGGAGCCACCGGTGGTGCCCTTGCCGCCGGTCGTGCCACCCGTACCCCCGGTGGGCGGGTCGGGCAGCTTGGCGTTGGCGTCAAGAGCGACGGCGAGAGTCACCGGGTCGAGGGCCTCGCCCGTGGAGTAATAACCCGCGAACGCCTTCTCGCCCTCCTTGGTCAGCGTCGCCGGGATCGCGGAGAGCAACACCACGCCGTCCTTGGCCTTGAGTGAGCCCTCGGTGAGCTTGAGGGTCGCGAGCTGGAGGTCCTGGTGCACGGTGTTGTTGGACGTGACATCAGCGGTCAGCACGCCGGAGGTGCCGGTCGCCTTGACCTTGAGGCCACTGAACTTGAGGTCCATCGCACCGCCGTGCGCCGTGAAGCGGACGCTGCCGTTGAACTCTGCTTCGAGCCCGGCCTTGTCGTCGAACTTGCCGTGTCCCTTGGGGAAACGGAAGCCGGCGCTGTGCTCCTTGGCGCCTTCGCCGGTCTCGATCTTGCCCTTCCTCTTGGTGACGTACTTACGGAAGGACTCCTTGACGCCCCAGTCGAGGTTGCCGTCGAGGACCGTTCCTGCGGCGGGCTCCGTCTTCGGATCGGTCTTCGGGTCCGCCTTGGGGTCCGTCTTCGGGTCGGTCTTGGGGTCGGTCTTCGGGTCGGTCTTCGGGTCGGTCTTCGGGTCGCTCGCGCCCACCTTCACCGAGAGCGTGGCCGGGTCGAGAGGTTCATTCTCCGCATACGGTTCCACCGTCGCTCCGTCCTCCTCATAGGAGAACGCCTTCGCACCGGCGGCTGTCAGCTTCGCGGGTATCTTCGTGAAGGTGATCGCGCCGTCGGCGCCCTCACCCATCTGCTCAGGCTTCACCTCGAGCGAGGCGATGGCGACGTCCTGTTCAGTCCTGCCCCCGCGCGTGACATCGGCGGTGATCCTGCCGGTCGCACCCTTCGTGGCAGCGTCGGTGACGACCTTGAGGTCGGAGAACTTCAGGTCGAGCAGGTAGCTGTCGCCCTTCTTATGCGACAGGAAGCGCACGCTGCCCTTGAACGTGGTGGTGACGGCGTGGGTCGAGTCGTAGTCACCCTTGCCCTCGACGAAGGTGAAGGCGCCGTTCTTCTCGGCCTGCTTGGCACCGTCACCCAGCTCGATCTTGCCCTTCGACTTGGCAAGGTAGTTACGGAAGGACTCCTTCACCCCCCACTCGAGCGAGCCGTCCTTGATCTCCAGCTTCGACGGCTGCTGTCCGCCCGTCGCGGCAGGGGCGTCCGCCGCGTACGCGGGCACGGTCAGCATCGTGGCACCAAGGGCGGTCGCCGTTGCCAGCGCGGCGAGTGCGGCGCGGCGTGCGGTGGCGGTCATCGTCTGTTCTCTCCTAGAGGGACGTGAGATATGTGAGACAAATGTGCGGCCTCCATGACATCAGGGAGGCAGAGGGGCGGGGAAGGTCCGGGCAGGGGCTCGGCGTGCGGAGTGCGACACATCCGATGGGGCGTCAGCTTCCGGCAGCTGCCCGGCGCTTGCGCGTCAGCGCATACGCGGCTCCCGCCACCACCAGCACCCCCGCCCCGATCGACAGCGGAAGCACCGGAAAGGACGAAGAGGAAGAAGCGGAATCCGACGACGCGGCCTCGGTGGCGGCCGGTGCGGGGGCCGACCGCGTCGGCCCCGGGGCGGCGCGGCCCAGGTCCGGAAGTGCGGGCAGTTGGGCCTTGGCGTCGAGGGGGACGGCCAGTGAGACGGGGTCCATGTCCGCGCCCTCCTGGTACATGCCGGCGAACGCCTTGGCCCCCTGGGCCGTCAGCTTCGCCGGGGCCCCGGCGACGGCGAGGAGGCCGCCCTTCTCCTTGAGGCCGGAGGCGTCGAAGGTGACGAGCGGAACGTTTTTCTCCGACTGTCCGCCGGCGCGCGTCACGTCCGCCGACAGCGTGCCCTTGCCGTCCTCGGCCGCCACCTTCACTCCGCCGAGCGCGAGGTCGAGGTCCTTGCCGGTGAAGCGCAGCGTGCCCGAGAAGGCCGCGTCGAGCTTCGCCGCGCCGGCGTCGTACGAGCCCTTCCCGGCCGGGAAGCGGAAGAGGGCGCCACCGTCCTGGGCGCCGTCGCTCAGCTTCCAGGAGCCCTGGGCGAGGGACCCGGTGACGTACTCCCGGAACGTCCGGCGGACGCCCCAGTCGACGGCCGCACCGGTGAATTCGCCCTTGGGCCGGTCCTTTTCCTCCTCCGGCGCGGCGGAGGGGCTCGCGCTCGGCGACGCCTTCGCGCCCGCGACGACGTCGGCGGAGAGGCTGACCCGGTCCAGGGCCGTGCCCTCGGTGTAGTAGCCGGCGAACGCCTTCGCGCCCTGCGCGGTGAGCGTGGCCGGAACGTCGGCCAGGGTGACGGCCGCGCCGCCCCCGCGCAGGTCGATGCCGGCGAGATCGAGCGAGGCGAAGGGGACGCGGGAGGCCGTGGTGACCTCGCCCGTCCCCTTGGCCTTGCTGGTCACGTCCACGTAGAGGGTGCCGCCGCGGCCCGAGAGGCGGACGCCGGGCCGGCTGATTGTCAGGTCGAGCTCGTGGGAGCCGTCGGGCTTGCGGTGTCCGGTGAAGTGCACGCCGCCGGAGAAGCCCGCCTCGAAGTCGCCGCTGCCGGGCCGGTACGAACCCTTGGCGGAGTGGAAGCGGAACCGGTTGCCGCCGACGGTCGCCGCGCCGCCCTGGAGTTCGGAACTCCCCTGTGCCACGGGGCCGGTGACATAGCTCTGGAAGGAGGTCTTGATGCCCCAGTCCAGCCGTCCGCCGGACACCTCACGGGTTTCCGCCGCATGGGAGACGCCCGCGGGGAGCAACGCCGCCAGCAACGCCCCGAAGAGCGCGACGACCGGCACGCGGGCAGGTCTGAACGGCAGCATCAAGGACCCCTCTCGGGCGATAGCAATTTAGGTAAGGCTAACCTAAGCTATATCCGGAATCCTTCGCTATGGAAAGGCGGGAACGTGTCTCAACGCCAGTCGGTGGGCGGGGCGATACGCCTGCAGCGCCTGCCGCGCACCCTCGGCACCCTCGCCGCCCTGCTGGCCCTGACCACCGTTCTCACCGCCTGCGGCGCCGGCGGCGGCCCGTCCGGCGAGCCGGGCGGCGCCACGAAGCGGCCGAGCGCCGCGGCCGACCGCGTCGAGCCCCTGGCCGGGACACCGAAGCCCCGACTGCCCGTCAGCGTGCGGTCCGCCGACGGCCGTGACGTCGAGGTGAAGGCCACAGACCGGATCGTCCCACTGTCCGGCTCGATCTCCGAGGTGGTTTTCGGCCTCGGTCTGGGCGACCGGGTGGTCGCCCGCGACATCACCGCCACGTTCGAGCAGGCGCGCCGGCTGCCCGTCGTCACGCGCGGCCACGACGTCTCGGCCGAGAGCGTGCTCTCGCTCAAGCCCACGCTCGTCCTCGCGGAGGCCACCACCGGCCCCGCCGAGGCCATCGGCCAGATCCGGGCCGCCGGCGTCCCCCTCGTCGTCCTCGACCCGGCCCGGAAGATCGGTGACGTCGCCACGCGCATCGACACGGTGGCCGCCGCGCTCGGCGTCCGCGACGCCGGGGACGAGCTGCGCGGACGCACCGAACAGCGCCTGGCCGCCGCGAAGAAGGGCATCCCCGGCGGCGGTGCGAAGAAGCCGCGCGTCGCCTTCCTCTACCTGCGCGGCTCGGCCTCCGTCTATCTCCTGGGCGGCGCCGGCTCGGGCGCGGACTCGCTGATCGAGGCAGCCGGCGGCGTGGACGCGGGCAAGGAGTCCGGCCTGAAGAAGGACTTCACCCCGATCACGAGCGAGGCGCTGGCGAAGGCCGCGCCGGACGTGGTCCTCGTGATGAGCAAGGGGCTGGAATCGGTCGGCGGGGTCGACGGATTGCTGAAGATCCCCGGCGTCGGCCAGACCCCGGCCGGCCTGGACCGCCGCGTCGCCTCCGTCGACGACGGCGTCCTGCTGAACTTCGGGCCCCGCACGGACGTGGTGCTCAAGTCCCTCGTCGAGCAGATCCACGAAGGCGGCCGTTGACATGGGCCGCCGCCCCGTCAGAACGCCGGCCCCCGCGGTGGCCACGGCGCCCGGCCCGCCGGCGGTGGCGGCCGGAAACCCCGACGCCGCCCCCGCCGCCGGGGCCCGCCGGCGGCCGAGCCCCCGTCCCCGGGTCGCCGGCCTCCTCGCCCTGGGCATGGCCGTCGCACTCGCCGCTCTGTGCCTGCTGTCGGCCGGACTCGGCGCGTACGACATCCCCGTCGGGGACGTGGTGGGCTCGCTCCTGCACCGCACCGGGCTGGGCGGCGCGGCGCTCGACCGGGTCGGCGAGAGCGTGCTGTGGAACGTACGGCTGCCGCGCGTGGCGCTGGCGCTGCTCGTGGGGGCCTCGCTGGGCTGCGCGGGGGCGCTGATGCAGGGCGTGTTCGGCAACCCCCTCGCCGAACCCGGCGTCATCGGCGTCTCCTCGGGCGCGGCGGTCGGCGCGGTCGCCTCGATCGCGCTGGGCCTGAGCTTCCTCGGCAACTGGACCGTGACGGCCTGCGCGTTCGCCGGCGGTCTCGTGACCGTCCTCCTCGTCTACGCGCTCTCGCGCTCGGGCGGCCGCACGGAGGTGGTGACCCTGATCCTCACCGGCATCGCCGTCAACGCCTTCGCCGGCGCGCTCATCGGGCTGTGCGTCTTCCTCGCCGACAACGCGCAGATCACGCAGATCACCTTCTGGCAGCTGGGCTCGCTCGCCCAGGCGACGTGGCCGAAGGTGCTCGCGGTACTGCCGTGCGCCCTGGCCGGGCTGGCCGTCGCCCCCTGGTACGCCCGGAAGCTGGACCTCCTGGCCCTCGGCGAGCGCCCGGCGCGTCACCTGGGCGTGGACGTCGAGCGGCTCCGGCTCGTCCTGGTGCTGGTGGTGGCCCTGCTGACGGCGGCCGCGGTGGCCGTGGCCGGAATCATCACGTTCGTGGGCCTGCTGGTGCCGCACCTGCTGCGCATGGCGGCGGGCCCGGGCCACCGCTTCCTCGTGCCGGGCAGCGCCCTGGGCGGCGCCCTGGTCCTGGTGGCCGCCGACCTGGCGGCCCGCACGGCCGCCCAACCGGCGGAACTGCCCCTGGGCGTCCTGACGGCCCTGTTCGGCAGCCCGTTCTTCTTCTGGCTGCTGCGCAGGACGCGCCGCAAACAAGGGGGCTGGGCATGACGACCCGCACACGCCGTCAGCAAAGGGGCTGGGCATGATGCGTTCGTTCTTCGCCCAGCGGGCCAGGCGGCTGCCCGCTGCCGTCCCCCTCGGCACCGTCCTCGCCGAGGCCCGTGGTCTGCGGGTGCGGCTCGGGGGGCGGGTCGTGCTGGACGGGGTCGACCTGGGGGTCGCCGCCGGCGAGGTCGTGGCGCTCGTCGGGCCGAACGGGGCCGGGAAGTCCACGCTGCTCGCCGCGCTCGCCCGCGATCTGCCCGCCGAGTCCGGCGAGGTCGTCCTCGACGGGCTCCCCGCCGCCGCCTGGAGCGCGGGCGAACTGGCCCTGCGCCGGGCCGTGCTGCCGCAGTCGGCCGAGCTGTCGTTCCCCTTCGCGGTCGAGGAGGTCGTCCGGATGGGGCGCGCGCCCTGGGCCGGGACGGCGGCCCGGGACGAGGACGACGCGGCGGTACGGGCCGCCATGGCCGCCACCGAGGTGACCGGGTTCGCCGGCCGCCCGTTCGCCGCGCTGTCCGGCGGCGAACGGGCCCGGGTCGCCCTGGCCCGGGTCCTCGCGCAGCGCGCCCCGCTGCTGCTGCTCGACGAGCCGACGGCCGCGCTGGACCTGCGCCACCAGGAACTCGTCCTGCGGGTCTGCCGCGAGCGGGCCGCGGCCGGCGACGCGGTGGTGGTCGTCCTGCACGACCTCGGCCTCGCCGGCGCCTACGCGGACCGGGTCGCGGTCCTGCACGAGGGACGTATCGCGGCGGAGGGTCCGCCGGACCGCGTCTACGGGCCCGAATTGCTCAGCCGTGTCTATGCGCAACCGGTCGACGTAATTGATCACCCATTGACCGGGGAGCCTTTGGTGATCCCGAGACGCGTGAGTCGAAATCCTTCCCCGTGAGAGCAGAATCACGCGCCGATCGGGGAACAGGATAGGCAAGGCTCAGATAAGTTAGGGCGGCCTAATTTGACCATGTCGTTTTCGGCCACGTCCCCTTCCGCTCTCCCAGCAAGCTGGAGCCCTGCATGCGAGTTCTCCGCTCCTCCGCCGTCGCCGCCGTCGCGGCGGCCGCGGCCCTGACCGCCGTGTCCGGTTGTGCCGAGAAGTCGGACGGCAAGGGCTCGGACGCCATCAAGGTCACGGCTTCCGACGACAAGTGCGAGGTCTCGGCGACCACCGTCCCGGCCGGTCACGTCAGGCTGAACGTGGAGAACCGGGGCGCCAAGGTCACCGAGGTGTACGTCTACGCCCCCGGCGACCGCATTGTCACCGAGCGGGAGAACATAGGCCCCGGCACCAAGGCCGAGATCACCGCGACGATCAAGAAGGCCGGCCCGTACGAAATCGCCTGCAAGCCCGGAATGAAGGGCGACGGTATCCGCCAGAAGATCACCGTCACGGGCGGCGACAAGGCGGAGAAGAGCGACCCGGAGCTGGACAAGGCGGTCGCCGAATACCGCAAGTACGTGCAGCAGCAGGCGGACGAAACAATTCCGGCCGCGCAGAAGTTCGCCGACGCGGTCAAGAACGGCGACGTGGACGAGGCGAAGAAGCTCTACGCCGTCTCCCGCGTCGGCTGGGAGCGCACCGAGCCGGTGGCGGAGTCCTTCGGTGACATCGACCCCAAGGTCGACGTCCGCGAGGACGGCCTGGAGAAGGACCAGAAGTGGACCGGCTGGCACAAGCTGGAGAAGTCCCTCTGGGAGGACAAGAAGATCACCGAGGACGACAAGAAGCTGGCCGACCAGCTGATGACGGACCTCAAGGGCTGGCAGAAGGTCGTCGGTTCCGCCGAAATCACCCCGACCGGCATGGCCAACGGTGCCAAGGAGCTGCTCGACGAGGTGGCCACCGGCAAGGTCACCGGTGAGGAGGAGCGCTACAGCCACACCGACCTCGTCGACTTCCAGGCCAACGTCGAGGGCGCCGAGAAGTCCTACGAGCTGCTGAAGCCGGTCGCGGCCAAGAACGACGCCGTGCTCGCCAAGGAGCTCGACCGGCAGTTCGCCGAGCTGAAGAAGCTGCTCGGCGACTACCGCGAGGGCGACGGCTTCAAGGCGTACGACACCGTCGGCAAGGACGACCGCAAGAAGCTCTCCGACGCCGTCAACGCCCTGGCCGAGCCGCTCTCCAAGCTCGCCGGCGCGGTCGCCAAGTAGGGGGACGGGCTTTCCATGGCTGATGAGACGCACGAGAGCGTGACGGACGCGGACCTGGCCGACGGCAGCGCCACGCGCCAGGCCGCACGGACCGCTCCCTCCCGCCGTTCGGTGATCGGCTGGGGCGGTGCCGGGCTCGCGCTCGGCGCTGTCGCGGCCGGTGGCACCGCCGCCGCCCTGCGCGCGGGCGACAGTGCCGCACCGGCCGCCGCCTCCGGTGACGCGGTGCCCTTCCACGGCACCCACCAGGCCGGCATCGCCACGGCCGTTCAGGACCGGCTGCACTTCGCGGCGTTCGACGTGACCACCACCGACCGCGCCGCGCTGGTCAAGGTGTTGCGGGAGTGGACGGCGGCGGCCGCGCGGATGACGGCCGGTCACGCGGTCGGCGAGGGCGCGTACGGCGGCCAGGAGGAGCTGCCGCCGGACGACACCGGCGAGGCGCTGGGCCTCAAGCCCTACCGGCTGACCCTGACCTTCGGGGTGGGCCCGGGCCTGTTCGAGAAGGACGGCAAGGACCGCTTCGGGCTGCGGTCCCGGCGTCCCAAGGCCCTGGTGGACCTGCCGGTCTTCCCCGGCGACAACCTCGACGCGGCCCGCAGCGGCGGCGACCTGTGCGTCCAGGCATGCGCCGACGACCCGCAGGTCGCGGTGCACGCGATCCGTAATCTCGCCCGCATCGGCATGGGCAAGGTCGCCATCCGCTGGTCGCAGCTGGGCTTCGGCAAGACGTCCTCGACGACCCCGGACGCCCAGACCCCGCGCAACATGCTGGGCTTCAAGGACGGCACCAGAAACGTCTCGGGCACCGACAAGGCCGCCCTCGACAAGCACGTGTGGGTGAGCGCGAAGGACGGTCCCGACTGGATGACCGGCGGCTCCTACCTGGTCGCCCGCCGGATCCGGATGCACATCGAGACCTGGGACCGCACCTCGCTGCGGGAGCAGGAGGACATCTTCGGCCGGGACAAGGCCGAGGGCGCCCCCGTCGGCAAGCAGAAGGAGCGGGACGAGCCCCTCCTCAAGGCGATGAAGCCGGACGCCCACGTCCGTCTCGCCCACCCCGACAGCAACAACGGCGCCACGATCCTGCGCCGCGGCTACTCCTTCACGGACGGCACGGACGGGCTGGGCCGGCTGGACGCGGGCCTGTTCTTCATCGCCTACCAGCGCGACGTACGCGACGCCTTCATCCCGCTGCAGACGAACCTCGCGCGCAACGACGCGCTGAACGAGTACATCCAGCACGTGGGTTCGGCGATCTTCGCCGTCCCGCCGGGCGTCCGGGACTCCGGCGACTGGTGGGGCAAGGCCCTGTTCGCGTGACCGGCGGACGTTTCACGGAAGGGGAGGCCGCGTGTTCGGCAATTACCTGATCGGCCTGCGCGAGGGCCTGGAGGCCAGCCTGGTCGTCTGCATCCTCGTCGCGTATCTGGTGAAGACCGGGCGCCGGGACGCCCTGCCGCCGGTCTGGCTGGGCATCGGCGTGGCCGTGGTGCTGAGCATGGGCTTCGGCGCGGTGCTCCAGTTCGGCTCGCGGACCATGACGTTCGAGGCGCAGGAGATGCTCGGCGGCTCGCTGTCGATCGTCGCGGTGTGCCTGGTGACGTGGATGGTCTTCTGGATGCGGCGTACCGCGCGGCACCTGAAGGCCGAGCTGCACGGCAAGCTCGACGCGGCGCTCGCGATGGGCACGGGCGCGCTGGTCCTCACCGCCTTCCTGGCCGTGGGCCGGGAGGGCCTGGAGACGGCGCTGTTCGTCTGGGCGGCAGCGGAGGCCACCGACGACGGCGTACGGCCGCTGGCCGGGGCGGTGCTGGGGCTGCTGACGGCGGTGGTGCTGGGGTGGCTGTTCTACCGGGGCGCGCTGCGCATCAACCTGGCGAGGTTCTTCACCTGGACCGGCGGCATGCTCGTCGTGGTCGCGGCGGGCGTGCTCGCCTACGGCTTCCACGACTTGCAGGAGGCCGACATCCTGCCGGGCCTGCACGAGCGGGCATTCGACGTCAGCGAGCAGGTCCCGGCCGACAGTTGGTACGGCACGCTGCTGAAGGGCGTCTTCAACTTCCAGCCGGACCCGACGTGGGTGCAGGTCGCGGTGTGGACCCTGTATCTGGTCCCGACCCTGGTGCTGTTCTTCGCGCCGGGCAGGCCGGGTAGGGTTGCGCCGTCCCGAGCAGTCACCAAGGAGTCCAAGCGCGATGAGACGCCGGCCGCCACGTCCAGTGTTCCCGGCTCTGGCAGCAGCTCTGACGATGTCGTCGCTGCTGACGCTGACGGGATGCGTGACGGTGCACGGCGAACGGGCGGTCGTCCCGGCGGTGAGCAGGGCTGAGGCCCCCAAGGTCCTCCAGCGTTTCACGGACGGCTACAACGAGGCGTACCGCAAGCTCGACACGGCCCTGGTGGACCGGGTCGAGACCGGTGCGCTGGCGGAGATAGGCCGGGCCGACCTGGTCGCCCAGCGCGCCGTGACGCCGGGCGGCAACCCCGGCTATCCCGCGCTGACGCTCGGGGACGCCCGGTTCACGATCCCGAAGATGGCGGGCTGGCCGAAGTTCTTCGTCGCCGACACCCGCAGCAACCGCGACCGCAACCGGTGGGTCCTGGTGTTCACGCGCGCCGGGGCGAAGGAGCCCTGGAAGGCGGCCTACCTCTCGCTGCTGAACGAGGCGAAGGTGCCGCGGTTCACCGTCGGCAAGGACGGTTACGCCGAGGCCGTGCCCGTCGACGGCAAGGGCTCCCCCGACGCCGCGGGGGCGGGCCCGGGCCTGATGGCCGAGCCGGGCGGGCTGAGCGCCTCGTACACGGACTATCTGCGCACCGGCAAGGGAAAGACGTTCGCTCCCGGCGGGGCGACCACCCTGCTGCGCGAGGAGCGCGCCAAGCTGGCGCGGACCCCCACGTTCTGGTCGGAGTACATCGACACGCCCGGGAAGGCACCGGGCTTCCCGTCGTTCGCGCTGCGCACCGAGGGCGGCGGCGCGCTGGCCTTCTTCACCGCTCACCACAGGGAGCGGCGCACCATGGTCAAGGGGGTGCGCGCGGAGGTGACCGATCCGCGGACGAAGGCGCTGCTGCGCGGGGAGCTGAAGCAGGCGGTGACCTACACCCGGGTCTCGGAGTCGGCGGTGCGGGTGCCGGCCCGGGACGCCGCCGGCGGCCAGGTGGTCTTCCTCAACCGGATCGAGTCGCTGACCGCCGCCAGGGGCGAGTAGGGGCCGGGCTCAGCGGCCGATGGGCCAGGGGTGGGCCGGCTCGTGGTCCGCTCGTTCGCCCGCGTACTGGGCGCAGGCGTCGGTGAGGGTCTCCAGCAGGGTCAGCGGGTCGGGCAGCGGGCGTTCGGGGCCGTGCAGCCAGGCGACGCCCTCGTCACCGGGGAGCTGGGAGGGCGGCAGCAGGACGTAGCTGCCGCGGCAGTGCCAGCGCAGGCCCGGATGCTCGTCCATCGTCTCGGGATGGCAGTCCAGCTCGCAGGGCCACCACTCGTCCTCGTCGTCCGGGGTGCCGCGGGTGGCGGTGAAGAACAGCATGCGGTCGGGGGCGACGGTGGCGACGGGGCCGACCTCGACACCGGCCGCGGTCAGCCGGTCCAGGGCCTGCCGGCCGGCGTCGGCGGGGACGTCGAGGACGTCGTGGGCGATGCCGGTGGCGGTGACGAAATTGGCCTCCGGCTGGCCGCGCAGCCATTTGACGACCTTCTCGGCGTCGGTCGTGGCGAGGGTCTGCCAGGCGAACGAGACGGGGTGGCGGCCGGGGGTGGGACAGCCGATGCGTTCACAGGAGCAGCCGTACCCGGACGGGTGCGCGGCGGGGGCCAGCGGGAAGCCGGCCGCGGCCGCGGCCAGGAGCAGCTCCTCGCGGGCGGCGGCACTCGCCGCCCCCGCCCCCGTATCGCCGCCCGCTCCGCTCCTGGGGCGGCGCAGCCATTGGGAGAACCTGCTCTTGCGTTCCATCTATCCCCTCACTTCGACCGCGGTCTCCGGTCAATGCTGCCACCATCCTGCTCCTGGTGTGACCGCCGAACGCATCCGGGGGGTGTGAGACCGGCCGCGCCGGCGCCGCGCGCGGGGGGCCTCAGCGGGGGGCGAGGGCCCTCATGAGCATGTCGACGAGGGTGTCGGTGAAGTCGTGGGTGAGCGGGAGGGAACGCATGAGCCACCGCTGGAAGAAGGGGCCGAGGAGCATCTCCGTGGCGATGCGCGGATCGGCGTCCGCGGCGATGGCGCCGGCCTCCTGGGCGTGGCGCAGCCGGTTGACGTAGGCCTGGTAGCCGGTTTCCTGGAGGCGGGTCACGAACTGCTCGGAGAGCTCGGGGTCGTTCGCCCCGGCGACGGCGAGCGCCCGGTAGGGCGCCTCGAAGGCGGGGTTGTTGAACTCGTCGACGCTCGCGCGCAGCACGGCCTTGAGGTCGGCGGCGAGGTCGCCGGTGTCGGGCAGCTCGATCTCCTCGTCGCCCGCGTCCGCGAGGAACGCGTCCAGCAGCACCGCCGCCTTCGAGGGCCACCAGCGGTAGATGGTCTGCTTGCCGACGCCGGCCCGGGCCGCGATGCCCTCGATGGTCAGCTTGTCGTAGCCCACCTCCCCGATGAGCTCCAGGGAGGCATCGAAGATCGCGCGGCGGGAACGCTCGCTGCGCCGGGTCGAGTCGGGGGTCTTGGGGGTCGCCATGGCGGCAGTGTAGCGAGACATTGAGGCGAGACGTATCGTCTCAACCGCCTTGACAAGACGATACGTCTCGTTCAAAGTGGAGTCATCGCGAGACGGACCGTCTCGATCTAGCGAGAGGAGAATCCCTATGACTCGGGGTAATTCGGGCAAGATGCTGGGCGTCGGCGGGACCCGCAGCAACCTCTCCCGCACCGCCTTGCGCGGCGGCGGCCGGGGCGGCCGGGGCGCCGGGGGTGGCATCGATGCGAACGCGCAGAAGCGCGAGCTCCTGCGCGCCCTGAAGGAAGGGCGCAAGGGCGCCGCGCGTGCTTGACCGGGCGGCGCGGGTAAACCACCCGTACGGTTCATGCGCGAAGGTCGCGCAGCATGGACCATTTGGGCACGCACGACAACCACCTGCGTGCCCAACGCCACTGTGAGGAGCGCGACTTGCGTACAGCCCCGCGTGCATCCACCCCTCGCCGCTATCTGATGTGCCCGCCCACGTACTTCAGGGTGACGTACTCGATCAACCCCTGGATGGACCCGGGCAAGCCGGTCGACCTGCGGCTGGCCCTCGCACAGTGGGAGGAACTCCGCGACCGCTACCGCGCCCTCGGACACACGGTCGAGGAGCTGACCCCCCGCCCGGACCTGCCCGACATGGTCTACGCCGCCAACGGCGCCACCGTCGTCGACGGCCGCGTCCTGGGCGCCCGCTTCGCCCACCCCGAGCGGTGGGCCGAGGCCGGGGTGCACCGCGAGTGGTTCCGCGCGCACGGCTATACGGACGTGCGCGAGCCGGAGCACATCAACGAGGGCGAGGGCGACTTCGCCGTCACCGCCTCCTGGCTGCTGGCCGGCCGCGGCTTCCGCAGCAGCCCGCTCTCGCACCCGGAGGCACAGGAGTACTTCGGCCGCCCGGTGATCGGCCTGGACCTGGTCGACCCGCGCTACTACCACCTGGACACGGCACTGTCCGTCCTCGACGGGGACGAGGACGACGTCATGTACTACCCCGGCGCCTTCTCGCCGGGCAGCCGGCAGGTCCTCCGGCGGCTCTTCCCCGACGCGCTGATCGCGACCGAGCAGGACGCGGCGGCGCTCGGCCTCAACGCGGTGTGCGACGGGCGGCACGTGCTGCTGCCCCAGGCCGCCGTAGGGCTCTTCGAACCCCTGCGCCAACGAGGCTACGAGCCGATCGGGATGGACCTCGGCGAGCTGCTCAAGGGCGGCGGCAGCGTCAAGTGCTGCACGCAGGAGCTGCGCTGAGCATTGATTGTCATGCACGGGCCCGGAAGCCCCGGGTCCGTGCCCGTCCCGTCGTCGTTCAGGAACCGGCCGGCGGCCACTCGTCGCCCCAGTCCGCGTCGCGCGCGGACCGGTAGAGGGCGCCGTGCCGCTTGGTCACCGTCGCGCGCTCCAGCCCGTCCTCGGGCGTGCACAGCTCCAGCAGGACCTGGCCCTTGCGGATCTGCGGCCTGCGGACGATCCGGGCCGGCGCCGGCGGCACCTCCTCGTCCCGTACCGCCGCCACGTACGAGAACTTCTCGTCCTCGTACGGCAGCGAACCGCCCTTGACCTGCCGGTGCAGCGAGGAGCGGCTGACGCGGGCCGAGAAGTGGCACCAGTCGCTGCCCGGCTCTATCGGGCAGGCGGCGCTGTGCGGGCAGGGCGCGACGACGCGGAAGCCGGCCGCGATCAGACGGTCGCGCGCCTCGATGATCCGCAGATAGCCCTCGGGCGTGCCCGGCTCGATCAGGACGACGGCCCGCGCGGCGCGGGCCGCCTCGTCGGTCACCGCCGCGCGGCCTGCCTCGGTGAGCTCGCCCAGCACGTAGGAGACGGTGACCAGGTCCGTGCCGGAGGGGATCGCCAGACCGCTGCCGATCGTCTGCCGCTGCCAGGACGCGGTGCGCAGCGCCTCGGACTGCGCGCCGCGGGCCAGCTCCCGCCCGAGGGCGAGCGCCGGCTCGGCCCAGTCCAGGACCGTGGTGGTGTGCCGCCCCTCCGGCCAGGCCGCCGCCACCGCCCAGGTCGCGGCGCCGGTGCCGCCGCCCACGTCCACGTGCGTGGCGGGCGTGAAGGAGGGCAGGCGGTCGCGGAAGGACTCCAGCGCGGACCGCACGGCCTCGAAGGTGGCCGGCATCCGGTACGCGGCGTACGCGACGACGTCGGAGCGGTCGCGCAGCACCGGGGTGTGGGTGGGGGTGCGCCCCCGGTAGTTGGCGATCAGCCGCTCGACGGCCTGGGTGGCCTGGCTGGGCGGCAGGCCGTCGAGGAGGCCGGCGAGGGCGGTGCGCAGGTTCTCGCCGGTCGGCGCGGGTGCGGGGGCGTGCATTGGAGGAATTCTAGGCGCCCCGCGGCGCGCCCGTGCGCTGCCACGGGCGGCACAGCCCCACGAAGCAGCCGACGGCGGCCAGCGCGCAGCAGAGCTGGACGAGCGCCATCGGCACCGCGGTGCTCTCGCCGGCGATGCCGACGAGCGGGGAGGCGACGGCGCCCAGCAGGAACGTGGAGGTGCCCAGCAGCGCGGAGGCCGAGCCGGCGGCGTCGGCGGAGCGCATCAGGGCCTGGGCGTTGGTGTTGGGCATGGCCAGGCCCATCGCGGACATCAGCACGAAGAGCCCGGCGGAGACCGGCACCAGCCCTGCCTCGCCGAGGACCCCGGAGGCCATGACGAGCAGGGCGGCGGCGGCCAGGGTGATGACGGCGAGGCCGACGGCCAGGACCTTGTCCATGCTGACCCGCCCGACCAGCAGCTTGCCGTTGATCTGGCCGACGGCGACCAGGCCCACGGAGTTGACGCCGAAGAGCAGGCTGAAGGTCTGCGGGGAGGCGCCGTAGATGTCCTGGACGACGAAGGGCGACGCGGAGATGTAGGCGAACAGCGCGGCGAAGGCGAAGCCGCCCGCGAGCATGTAGCCGGCGAAGACGCGGTCCGCGAGCAGGCCGCGCATGACGCGCAGCGTGGCGCCGAGGCCGCCCTCCTGGCGGCGGGCGGGCGGCAGGGTCTCGTGCAGGTACCGCCAGGCGACGAGGGTCAGGAGGACGCCGATGGCGGTGAGGACGACGAAGACGCCCCGCCAGTCGGTCAGCCGCAGGATCTGGCCACCGATGAGCGGGGCGACGACGGGGGCGACGCCGGATATCAGCATCAGCGTCGAGAAGAACCGGGCCATGGCCACGCCGTCGTAGAGGTCCCGGACGACGGCGCGGGCGATGACGATGCCCGCGGCCCCGGCCAGGCCCTGGAGCAGGCGGAAGCCGATGAGCAGTCCGGCGGTGGGCGCGAACGCGCACACGGCGGTGGCCAGGACGTAGATCACCATGCCGGCGAGGAGGGGGCGGCGGCGCCCCCACTTGTCGCTCATGGGCCCGACGACGAGCTGGCCGAGCGCCATGCCCATGAGGCAGGCGGTGAGGGTGAGCTGGACGGTCGCGGCGGGGCTGCGCAGGGCGTCGGTGACCTCCGGCAGGGCCGGGAGGTACATGTCCATGGACAGGGGCGGCAGGGCGGTGAGGCCACCGAGGGCGAGGGTGAGGACCAGGCCGGTGCGGCGGGCGGCGGCGGGCGCCGCTCCGTCGGCTGCCCGGACCTCGTCGGAGCCCTCCGGGGGCTCGGTCCTCGCGAGGCCGGGGTCCGTCATGCGTCACCACTCCAGGGATCTCAAACTTTCAACTTGTCCCATGGTGTCATGAGCGCCGCCGATCCGTGGCCCTTACACGGGGTGATGTGCGCTACTGCCCCAGCCGCCCCGGGGCGGCTAGGCGCGGCTGAATCCGGGCTTTCCGGCTTCCGAGACGAAGCGGGCGGCCGTGGCGACGGGGGCACCCGGGGTGACGACCGCGTTCAGGGTGCGGAAGTCGGCCTGCAGGCGGGTGTCGTCGAGCGTGACGACCGCGTAGCCGCGCCGGCCGTCGTAGTACTTCATGTGCGGGTTGGCGGCGAGCAGCAGATTCCAGTCCTCCGGTCTCGCCTGGCCGTCGAACCCGCTGGAGACGGAGGTGCCGACCACCTCGACGCCCAGGGTGCGCGAGGCGGGGTCGTCGAAGTCCGCCTTGATGTCCATGGCGTAGTGCACGTGTACATCGCCGGTGAGGACGACCAGGTTCTCCACGCCCGCCTCCCGCGCTCCGGCCAGGACACGCGAGCGCGAGGCCGGGTAGCCGTCCCAGGCGTCCATGGACAGCCGGGAGCGGGCGGCGGTGGTGTTCTTGCGCCGGCAGAAGACGACCTGCTGCGCGATGACGTTCCAGCGTGCGGTGGAGGCGCGCAGGCCCTCGAGCAGCCAGCGCTCCTGCGCGTCACCGGTGATCGTGCGGGCCGGGTCCTCGGACTCGGGCCCCGGGTACTTCCAGCCGTCGTCGTACGCCTGGTCGGAGCGGTACTGCCGGGTGTCGAGGATGTCGAACTGGGCGAGGCGCCCGTAGGAGAAGCGCCGGTAGAGGGACATGTCGGGGCCCACGGGGCGGTGCGCCTCGCGCAGCGGCATGTTCTCCCAGTACGCGCGGTAGGCGGCGGCGCGGCGGGCGCGGAAGGTGTCCCGGGGGTCGTTGTTGCGGGAGACGTCGGCCGCGTAGTTGTTCTCGACCTCGTGGTCGTCCCAGGTGACGAACCAGGGGTGGGCGGAGTGGGCGGCCTGCAGGTCGGGGTCGGACTTCCCCAGGGCGTAGCGCAGGCGGTAGTCCGTGAGGTTCCACGTCCAGTGGTCGAAGACCTCCGGGAGCGGGGTGTCGGTGTAGTTACGGGCTCCGGCCTGGGCGTTGATCGGGTTCTCGTAGATGTAGTCGCCGACGAAGAAGACGGCGTCCAGGTCCTCCTGGGCGAGGTGGGCGAGGGCGGTGTAGTACCCCTCGTCGTACTGCTGGCAGGACAGGAGCCCGAAGGCGACGGCGTCCGGCCGGGCGTCGGGGGCCGCGGCGGTGCGGGTCCGGCCGACGGCGCTGATCCACCGGCCGGTGCGGAAGCGGTACCAGTAGTCGCGGCCGGGGTCGAGGCCGCGCACGTCGAGGTGGACGGTGTGGTCGTCGGCGGCGGGGGCGGGGACGGTGCCGTTGCGGGCGAGCCGGCGGAACGATTCGTCGTGAGCCAGTTCCCACTGGACGTCGACGGCGCCGTCCCCGGGTAAGCCGCCCCCCGGCTCGTAGGGCCGGGGGGCGAGCCGGGTCCACAGGACGACGGAGTCGGGGAGCGGATCGCCGGAGGCGACACCGAGGGTGAACGGGTTTGCTGCTGGGAGGGGGGTCATGCCCACAGATTGCGCGTGGCTGGGGTGACTGTGAAGGCCCGTGGTGCCGAACGTTTCATGGCGTACGGTGGCGCGCGTACGAACAGGGGGCGCACGCCTCCCGCTTGCGCCCTCAACGTCCGTGGCCCCAGGGCTGAATGGCCGGTTCCGGGTGTAACTTCCTCCCATGCGACGGGGAACACCGAGGGGGGTGGCCGCATGAGCCCGGACGGAGACCCTCCACCACCGCCGCCCAGCCCCCCGCCGCCCCCGCACCCGCCCGGCCCGCCCGAGGGCCGCTTCTGGTCGCGCGTGTGGACGTACTGGGTCACCGGCGGCCTGGCGGTGGTCCTGGCGGCCGTGATCCCGGTGCTGGCCAAGGCGGGCCCCTTCGCCCCCGACGACCACCCGGACCCACCCCCGGGGACACCGACCCCCACCGCCACGTCCGACGCCTCGCGGAGCCCCGCCCCGGCGTTGTCGACGACCACCCCGGTCCGGGTCTCCGCGAAGATCAACAGCGTCACGCCCCTGGGCGCGGTCACCCCGACCGTCACCAAGGTGCAGGTCAACGTGACCTTCGCGGGCCTCAAGGGCAAGTCGGCCTACATCAAGTGGCACACCTACAACGACGCCACCAAGCTCACCATGAGCGAGGACAGCACCATCAGCTCGCCCGTCCTCAACTGGGACAGCACGGACTGGAAGCCGACCTTCATCGTCCCGACGCCCAGCGTCCACTGGCAGCTCCAGGTGACGGCGTACGCCCCGGACGGGACCCAGCTGGCGACGGGGCACTCGAACTTCACGTTCAATTCGTCGACGGGCACCAACTCGTGAGACTTGGCCTGTTCGCGGTCAACCCGGAGAGCTGCCAAACACGTGTTCCTTCATGACCCGTGTGTGCAATGACGTCACAGGGAGGAACACCCTTATGATCCCCCGCGTATACCGACTCGCCGCGACCGGCGCCGCGACCGCCGGCCTCCTCATAGGAGGAGCCGCCACCGCCACCGCCGCGGCGCCCCCGAAACCGGCCCTGACGGCCCAGGCGAGCACCGGCGTGGTCAACGCCTGGCAGGAGTTCCGCGTCAGCGGCAAGGCCACCGATATCGCGGCCGGAACGACGGTGACGCTGCAGCAGAAGCAGGGCCGGAAGTGGGTGTCGCTGCCGGCGAGCGTTTCCGTGAACAAGTCGTCGGCCTACTCGATGCGCGTCAAGCTCGGCATCAAGGGCAAGAACGCACTGCGGGTGACGGGTGGTGGGGCGGTGTCGCCGGAATTCGCGGTGACGGTGCGGTAGGACACGGAAGGGGGCCCCTGGGGCACCCCTCGTGGCCGGTCACCACGTGTCCGACGTGATCCACACGGCCAGCGCGGCCATCACCATCAGCACCCCCACCAGTTGCGCCACCGCGGCGCCCGACGGCTTGTTCTCCGGGCGCTCACCGTGTGCCTCACGGTCCAGGATCTTCTGCTTGAGTTCCCGCTGATGCCCGAGAAGACCCAGCGGGATGCCCAGCATCGCCGCCGTGTACATGGGCAGCAGGGTCTCGGGGCCGTAGTGCTTCGCGTAGGCGCTCGCCACGGCGAACAGCGCGGCGAGGACCGGGGCCAGGGAGACCTGAACTCTGGATCGGGTGGTCGGCATGATCGGAACGGTGACCATCAGGAACGCCACCGTCGCGAAGACGGAAATGGTCCACCACGCCGGAGTGGGGATGGAGGGAGGTTGCATGTCACTGTCCTTGGTTCTGCGGGGCCCGCCGGTGCGTACGCACGGAGTGCGGCGGGCCCCACAGTTCTCGTCTGGCGTCGGTGGTGGCCTTTCGGCCGTGAAGGGTACTGCTTACGCGATTACCACGTGAACAGACCCACCACCGGCGAAATCAGGTCATGGCCGACCTTCGCGGCGGTCGCGGCGGCCGACTTGACTCCGGAGGCGGAAATCGCCTTGCCGACGCCGCCACCGATGAGGCTGAGCGCGACGCCGGCAGCGGAGTTCTTGAAGTTCTGGCTGCTGAATCCGTCCGTCCAGGCGTAGACACCGGCACTGATGGCCCCCGTGACGAGCGACGCCGCTCCGAGGATGGGCGCGGCGACCTCGCCGACCACGGGAATGGCGAGGGAGGCCACTCCCAGGAGGCCCAGAGCCGTGCTGGCGTGGCCCATGTTCAGGGCGAAGTCGCGCCACCCGTCCTTACCGTCGCCGCCCGAGCCGGAGCCGGAGCCCGTGCCGGGGGCGTCGACCTTGTCGTTGCCCGCGTTGTCGGCCGGGTCGGTGCGGTTCTTGGCGTTCTCCCGGGCCTGCTCGGCCGCCTTGGCGGCGGCTGCCGCCTGCTCCGCCTGGCGCTTCTGCGCGACGGCGGCGTGGGCCTCGCTCGCGGCCGCGGAGGCAGCCTGCGCGTCCTGACCCGCGGCGCGAGCGGACTGCGCGGCATTGGCGGCCGAGGCCTGGGCGCTCGACGCCGATGCCGCGGCCTGCGCCGCCGACGCCGTGGCCTGGTTGGCGGAGTAGTTCGCCTGGCGGGCGGCGGAACGGGCGGTGGCCGCCGCGTCCTTGGCCTGCTTGGCCGAGTTGGCCGCCGCGGCTGCGGACTTGTCGGCCTCCTTGGCCTTGTTCAGCGCCTCGTCGGCGTACCCCTTGGCCGTGTTGGCGGAGTCGCGGGCCTTGTCGGCCCACTTGGCGGCTTCCTTGGCGTCCTTGCGGGCCTTGGCGGCCACCTCGTAGGCCAGGGAGGCGTTCTGGTTCGCCGTGGCGGCGTGGCCGGCGGCGGTGGCGATCATCGCACGCACGGAGGCCACGTGGGTGGCGGTGTCCTGGTCGAGCTGGGCGGCCTTGTACTGGACGCGTGTGACGAAGTCGTGCTGCATCCAGGCGGGCCCGGCCATGGCGACCTGGGCGGCGGACCGCACGTTGGCGCCGCCGGTGTTCATCACCTTCAAGGTCTCGACACGGTCGTCCTCGACGACGGCCTGGCGGTAGCCGTTGAGCATGAAGGCGCTCATGGCCTTGACACTGCCGTCGCTCAGCGCCTTGTCGCCGGCCGCCTTGACGGCCTTGCCGGCGCCGTTCATGAGCTTGAGGATCCGGACGCGGTAGTCCTCGGCCTGGACGTCGTAGACGCCCTGGGTGAGGAAGCCCTCCACCTTGCCCGCGTCGTTGGTCTCCAGCGTCTTCTGCGCCGCCTGGGCCAGGGCGGGGCCGCCGATCTTGGCGAGGTAGAGGACCTTCTCCCGGTCGTCCTGCTCCAGGGCCTGCTTGTAGCCCTTCTTGACCCAGGTGACGACGTCGCTCTCGGTGCCGCCGAGTGCGGTCTCGGCCGAGCCTCGGGTCCAGGCTCCGGTGCTGCCGAGTAGGTTGACGGCGGCCTTGCGGCCGAGGTCGGCCACGACCTTGGTGTCGTCCGAGCCGGCGGCCTTCTGCAGGAGCTCCCTGGTCGCCGCGTCGGTGGCGGTCGCCTGCGTCCGCAGGCGGGCCTCCTCGTCACGGTCCTCCTGGTCGGCGCTCGCCAGGGCCTTGGCCTCCTCGACGCCGATCTGGGTGTCGGTCTCGAGCTTGGCCTTCTCGCCCTCGCGGGCGAGCTTCTCGACCTTCTGCGCCTGCTCGACCGCGTCGGACGCCGTCTTGGCGGCCTCGATGGCCTTGTTGGCGTGCTGGGTCGCCTGGTTCGCCGCGTCCTGGGCCTTGCCGGCCTCGGCGGCGGCCTTGTCGGCGGCCGCGGCGGCCTTCTCGGCGTGGTCGGCGGCGCTGTTGGCGGCCTTGTGCGCCTCGCGCGCGGCGGTGGCGGCCTGGCCGGCGAGCGACTGGGCCCGGCCGGCCGCCGCGGTGGCCGAGCCGGCGGCGCTGCGGGCGACGGCGGCGGCCTCGCGGGCCCGACGGGCCTGCGCGGACGCCTCGCCGGCCGAGCTGCTGGCGTCCGCGGCGGCGTCGGCCGCGGCGGCGGCGTTCTGCGCGGCGCGGGCCGCGGCGGAACCCGCGTTGCCGGCCTGGGCACTGGCGTCGGCGGCGTGCAGAGCCGCCGTCGCGGCGGTACGGGCGCCCTTCGCCGCGTCACGGGCGGCCTCGGCGGCGCGGCGGGCCGAAGCGGCTTCGCCGGCGTTGCCGGCGGCAGCGGCGGCGGCACTGTAGGCGCGCGACGCTGCCTGACCGGCGGCGGCGGCCGCGGCGGCGGCGGCCTGGGCGGCGTTGGCTGCCGTACGGGCCGCCGAGATCGCCGTGTTGGACGCCTGGATGGCGGTACGCGCGGCGGCTGCCGCGCCCTGGGCGGCCTGAGCGGCACGGTTGGCGGCCTGGCCGGCCCTGTTGAGGTCGTTCTTGGCCGCCTCGGTCTCCTTGGCGGCCTTCAGCGCGGCTTCCTTGGCCTTCTCCGCGGCCACCTCGGCACGCGCGCCGGCTTCCTTGGCCGCGTCGGTCTCGACCTTGGCGCGCTTGCCCGCCTGCTCGGCCACCTCGGCCAGCTGGGCGACCGTCGCGCTCTCCTGGTCCCGGCTGCGGGCCAGGTACTGCCCGGACTCCAGGAACTCCCGGCGGTCCTGGGCCGTGCCGTTCATCGCCCGGTCGCCGAGCTTCTTCACCTCGGGGCCGCCGGCCTGCATGATCTTCAGGACCTGGACGCGGTCGTCCTCCTCCTGGGCCGTGAAGCGGCCCTTGGTGAGGAACTCGTCCAGTGCCTTGGCGGAACCGTCGTCAAGCGCCTTCTGGCCCGCGTTGCGGACGCCGCGCTCGCCGTCGTTCATGGCCTTGAGGACCTCGACGCGGCGGTCGTCGGCCAGCGGTGCCTGGAAGCCGGACTTCACGAACTCGTGCACGTCCGCGTCCGAGCCGCTCAGCGCCTTCGACGCGGCGTCACGCACGCCCTTGCCGGAGGAGCTGAGCATCTTCAGGACGGCGAACCGCTCGTCCTCGGCCGACGCCCGCTCGAGGCCGGACTTCAGGAACGTGCTGATGTCCGCGTCGGATCCGGCCAGGGCCTTCGCCGCGGCGTCCTTGGTCGACGTCCCCCCGATGCGCCAGGCGTCGACGGCCTGGGCGCGTGCGCCCTCGGCGAGCGGCGGACCGTCGGGATCGGCGGGGGCGGCCCCCGCCACCGTCGTGCCGAGCACCGTCGCCGCCAGCGTCAGGGCCGTCAGCGCGGTGAGCCTGGTACGGACATGCTGGGCGCGCCGCGGGCTCGCTGTTGGTCTCTTGTTGGTCATATCCCCTCAAAACTGTCCGGGTCCTGAGGACCCGTCACACCCCGGCGGCATATGCCACCGGCACGAACGCGTTCGCGACCGTCCAGCCAAACAGGACATGCGGTTGGATTTCAAGGGCTAAGTGGACCTTCGATATCAAGGTTGCGATAGGGAACCAGCGGCACTTTCGTTCCCAAGGGGGCAGGTGATATCAATAGTTCGCCGGTCCGAGCCGCAGGGGGCAGTCGAGGCGCCATCAGGCCAGGCAACGGGGAAGCGGGGGTTCAGACCGTCCATCCGGTCTTTGTCATGCCCTGAAACAGCCGGACAGGCATGCGTGTGTGCTTCCGCATGCGCGTTCTTCCCATCCCGTCGGTGCCGCACGGCACGCGTGCCCCGCGCGCACACGTGGCCGGCACGGTGACGGGATGTCATAGATCACAAGGGGCGAAAAACAATGAAGCTGATCTCCCGAGTTCTGACCGCCGGCGTCGTGGGCGCCATCGCGCTGACCGGCTCCACCACCGCCGTCGCCGCGGCCGCGGCGGCCGCCGACACCCCGCCGCCCGCGGTGGAGGACTTCGCGTACCCGCAGGCCGACAAGATCTTCAAGGAGCGCGGGATCAAGCTCAAGCGCGGCGACGGGCACATCGTGCTCGCCGCGTGCGACAGCGGTCCCGGCCTGATCGAGGTCCAGGCGCGCGGCATGCAGGACATCGACAAGGTCGGCCAGGGCAAGTTCTGCTTCCGCGTCACGGGCAAGACCGGCTACCTCAGCCTGGAGCTGCCGGCCGTCTACGGCGCCAAGGGCAACGACTACGCCGTCAAGGTCAACATGGTCACGGCCAACGAGGAGAAGTCCTTCGACCTCGACAAGAACAAGTGGACGTCCGTGGGCGAGAGCGCCGACCCCAAGGGTCGCGAGTTCACCCTGCTGGAGATCGTCGCCAAGAAGTAGCCGCTCCTGCCCTTCCCGTCCCCCTTCTCCCCTTCTCCCTCCAGCACGACCCGATCCAAGAGGAACCACATGTCTGGCAGAGGTCCGCGCGCAGCGTGGATAGCAGGACTTCTCACGACCTCCGTCGCCACCGGCGTCCTGACCGGCACCCCGGCCCACGCCGTCGTCGGTGACGAGGCCAAGGACGGCGCGTACCGGTTCACCGCGAAGCTCGACCTCGGCGGCGGCAAGCGCAGCTGCACCGGCACGCTCGTGGAGAGCCAGTGGGTGCTCACCGCGGCGAGCTGCTTCGCCGACGATCCCGAGCAGGGCTTCCGCATCACCGGCGGCGCGCCGAAGATGAAGACCACCGTCACCGTCGGCCGCACCGACCTCTCGACGGAGACCGGCACCACCGTCGACGGCGTCGAGCTCGTCCCGCGCGGCGACCGCGACCTGGTCATGGTCAAGCTCGCCAAGCCCGTCGCCGGCATCGCCCCCGCCGCCCTGGCCGCCTCCGAGCCGCGCCAGGGCGAGGAGGTCCGGGTCACCGGCTACGGCCGGACGAAGGACGAGTGGGTGCCCGAGCGCCTGCACACCGCCGCCTTCGGCGTCGGCGCGGTCTCGGGCACCGCCTTCGACCTCGCCGGCAAGAGCGCCGACGCCTCCCTCTGCAAGGGCGACATCGGCGGCCCGGTCTTCCGCGAGAAGGACGGCAAGGCCGAGCTGGTCGGCGTCAACTCCGCCTCCTGGCAGGGCGGCTGCTGGGGTACGGACCAGGCCGAGACCCGCAAGGGCGCCACCGGTACCCGGGTGGACGACATCTCCGGCTGGGTCCAGGAGACCCTGGCCCGTACGCTCCTGCCCCGGGCCGACTGGGGCAACGCCGTGCACCTGGCGTCCGGTTACTTCACCGGCGGCGGCGTGACGGCGGACAGCAAGCGGCGCATGGATCTCTTCGTGGTCTGGAAGGACGGCTCGGCCAGCCTCTTCCAGGGCGCCGAGCACAACGACCCCAAGTTCCCCTTCTCGGCCGAGCACAAGCTCGAAGGCGCGGGCAGCTACTGGAAGGACGCGCGCGCCGTCACAGGTGGCAAGTTCACCCAGAGCGGCTCCGAGGGCCTGACCGTGCGCTGGGCCAGCGGCAAGCTCTCGACGTACACCCATGTCGACGAGAAGGGCTTCCACGACGAGAAGACCCTCGCCGAGCGGGGCAGCTGGTGGCAGCACGCCCGCCTCATCACCGCCGGCCGCTACACGGACAACGCCCTGCGCGACGACCTGCTCGTGCTGTGGGACAACGGCTCCACCTCGATGTACTCCGACACCGGTGCCAACGGGGTGAAGAAGGAGACCCAGCTCACCAACGCCGACGACGGCTGGAAGAACGCCGTCCAGATCGCCGCGGGCGAGTTCACCGGCAAGAAGACCGCCGACCTCCTCATCCGCTGGAACGACGGCCAGACCCAGGTCTTCCCCGGCGTCGACACCGCCGGCTACCACGGCCGGATCCAGCTGACGCCCGAGAAGTCGCACTGGAAGAACGCCTCCCAGCTCACGGTCGGCTCCTTCACCCGGCCCAACGGCCGGCTCAACGACATCCTCGTGCGCTGGAACACCACCGACCTCAGCTACTACCCCGGCGCGGACGCGAACGCCCTGCACGGCGAAGTCCAGCTCGTCGGCTGACGCGGCCCCTCGCACCCAGCACATCCCCCAGGAGCAACCATGATCAAGCGTTCCCGCGCCGGGTGGACGGCCGCGGTTCTCGCGTCGGCCATCGGCACCGCCGCGCTCACCGCCGCCCCCGCCCAGGCCGTCGTCGGCGGCGCGGCCAAGGACGGCCAGTACGCGTTCACCGCGAAGTTCGACATCGGCGGCAAGCGCGGCTGCACCGGCGCGCTGGTCGACGCGCAGTGGGCCCTCACCGCGGCCAGCTGCTTCGCGGACGACCCCGGGCAGGGCTTCCGTATCACCGGCGGCAAGCCCAAGGAGAAGACCACCGTCACCGTCGGCCGCACCGACCTCACCTCGACGGCCGGCGCCACGGTCGAGGCCGTCGAGCTCGTCCCGCGCGGCGACCGCGACCTCGTCATGGTCAAGCTCGCCACCCCCGTCACCGGCGTCACGCCCGTCACCGTGGGTACCGCCGAGCCCCGCCAGGGCGAGGACGTCCAGGTCGCCGGCTACGGCCGGACCAAGGACGAGTGGGCCCCCGACCGCCTGCACACCGCCGCCTTCGGCATCGGCGCCGTCACCGGCGCGACCCTGGAGCTCGCCGGCAAGAGCGCCGACGCCTCTCTCTGCAAGGGCGACACCGGCGGCCCCGTCCTCCGCGAGAAGAACGGCAAGGCCGAGCTCGCCGCCCTGAGCACCGCATCCTGGCAGGGCGGCTGCTGGGGCGCCGACGAAAGCGAGACCCGCAAGGGCGCCACCGCCACCCGTGTCGACGACGTGAACGGCTGGATCCAGCAGCAGCGGCTGACGGGCGTGCTCGCCCGGTTCACCGACGTCGTCACCTCCGCCGACTTCAACGGCGACGGTCGCACCGACATCGCGGCCGTCCTCAAGGACGGCTCGCTGCACGCCTTCTACGCCGGCCCCGACGGCACGCTCCAGTACGGCCGCGAGCTGTGGCACGACAAGACGTGGGACGGCAAGAAGAAGATCATCGGCGGTGACTTCAACGGCGACGGCAAGGCCGACATCCTCGCCGTCGCCGGTGACGGCAGCCTGCACCTGTACGCCGGCACCGACACCGGGAAGCTCGCCACCGCCGTGAAGGCGTGGAAGGACACCTCCTGGGCCAAGATCGACGTCATCGCCCGCTACAAGGCGCCCGGCGCGAGCCGCGACGGTCTGATCGCCCAGTGGGACGACAAGTCGCTGTTCGCCTACACCACCAACCCCGACGGCACGCTCAGTGGCCAGAAGAAGGAGGTGTGGCGCGACAAGACGTGGACGAAGAAGTACCTGGCCACCGGCGACTTCAACGGTGACGGCCGGGACGACATCGCCGCCGTCGCCGCCACCGGCGCGCTGCACCTGTACGCCGGCAACGCCAAGGGCTCCTTCGACGACGCCCGCGGCATGTGGCGCGACGACAGCTGGGGCAGCATGCGGTTCGTCCTGGGCGGGGACTTCACCGGTGACGGCAAGGCCGACATCGTCTCCCGCTGGAGCGGCAAGGGCATCCCGCACCTGTACGTGGGTGACGGCAAGGGCGCCCTCGCCGACGGCCGTTCCGTCTGGCCCGTCAGCTCCTGACCGGGCGTACGGCAAAGGGGTTGGCCCCCACCACATCGCGTGGTGGGGGCCAACCCCTTTGCCGTACGACCTACTTGAACTCCAGCCGCCCCGCCTGCAGCGTCCCCTCCGGGGTGAGCGAGGCGGCGACCAGCCGGCCCTTGGCGTCCACGGCGACGGCCGGCGGGCCCACGACGTGGGTGCCGAACGTCGACCACCGCTGCCGGGCGCCCGTCCCGACGCCGGTCGCGCTCAGCGTGCCCGAGCTGTTGCGGGTCACCAGGACCGCGCGGGACTTGTCGGCCGGGTCGCCGGCCAGGGCCATGACGCCGTAGCCGCGGCCGGCGAGGCCGAGGTGGAGCGGCTGCCACTGGTTGCCGACGGCGTCCGGGAGGCGGAACGCCAGCGGCTTGGACGTCTTCGGCTCCCGGTAGGTCAGCAGCAGCGAACCGTCGGGCTGGGCGAACAGCGTCGGCGGGTCGGCCGGGGTGGGCAGCCGGCCGTCGTAGGACGGGGTGAGCTCGCCGCCGGGCTTCTCCTGCGCCCAGTGCAGGATCGTGCCGTGGCCGGAGCCGACCACATGGATGCGGCCGTCCTTGTCGGTGACCGCGCTGAGGCCCTCCTGCACCTCGTCCGGGCCGCCGCCCGCACCGTACTTCGCGCCCGGGCCGCTGCGGGGCCCCTCGGCGAGGCCGCCGAGGCCGCCGGGGCCGGAGCCGCCGGAGGCGTCGCGCCGGGGCGTGCGCTCCGGGTCGTCGCTCTCGCCACCCACGCCGCCGGGCGCCGCGTCGGCGAGCTCCTGCCACGGACCCCAGCCGCCGTCGGGCGCCTGTCGCCGGGTGCTCACGCCCTTGGCCGCGTTGCGCGCGAAGACCTGGGCGCTGCCGTCGGCGTTACGGGCCACCACCGGCGCGCCCGTCAAACGGTCCCGCGCCGGGCCCGCGTCGGGTGTGCCGAGGGAGGTCCAGGATCCGAACGCACCACCGGAACGTTCCTGCTCCACCGCGACGATCTCGCGGCGGTTGCTCTCCGGTCCGTGCCCCAGGCCGGCGATGCGCTCGCCGAACAGCTGCCAGCGGCCGTCCTTGGTCTGCGAGACGGCGAGGTGCGGCATGAGCGGGCCGCCGCCGAGCAGCTTCGGGCCGTCGAAGCGGCCGCTGCCGGGGGCGGTCTCGGTCCACATCGCCGCCTGCCGGTCCAGCACGCCGAAGGCGGTCAGGCGCTTGTCGGGGCCGCGCTGCAGCCACGTGGTGGTGCCGGGGTAGCGGTGGACCGTGCTCTGCAGCCAGCCCGTTCCGTAGCTGCGGTCGCGGCCGACGTCGTAGTCGCCGCAGCCCGCGGCGAAGCCGCAGCCCATGTCCGGGGAGCCACCGTAGGCGTTGAGCACGTCGCCCTTGCCGCGCACCGCGGCCGGGGTGAGGTTGAACGGCCAGCGCTCGTTGTAGTAGCCGCGGTAGGCGGCGACGGTGTAGTGCTTGCCCTGGCCCGGGCCCTTGTAACGGTCGAGCGCCGCGTAGGTGAACTGGGCGGCGGCCGTGTGGTCCGGGTGGTCGGAGAAGCCGGGCTGGTCGTGGTGCTTGCGGTTGCGGGCGTCGTGGATCTGCGCGTCCGGGTCCGGGTCCATCGTGCGCACCAGCGTCGGCTTGAACCGCTCCAGCACGGCGGCCAGCGCGTCGACGACCCCGGCGCCGGTGATCGGGCGCGACTCGCGCACGGTCGAGCCGGTGGCCACCCGGGTGCGGCCGACGGCCTGGGGGTCCGCCCACAGCTTCTGCAGGCGGACGTCGTGGCCGGGCGCGTCCGCGGTGTGCTGGGCGACGCCCAGGAAGACCAGGGTGATGCCGGGGTGGTCGACGAGGCTGTCCGTCTCGGCCTGCCACCCGCCGGGCAGCTCCAGCGTGGTCCGCTTCCACTGCGCCAGCGGCTTGCCGGTCGCCATCAGGGCGTAGGCCTGGCGCAGCCCCTGCTGCCGGGAGCCGGCGTAGCCGCCGAAGTCCGGCTTGGGCTTCTGCTTCTGCCCGGGCACGTTGTTGCGGCCGTCGGCCTCGCCACTGGTCAGGTAGACGCTCACCACACGGTGGTTGGCGTCGATCGACTGATGGACGTCGGGGTTCATGAAGTACAGGTCGTCGTCGGGGTGGGCGACGACCTGCAGCGTGACCGCGCCGGCGGTCCCGTCCTTGCGGGCGGGGACCTCCGCCCGCGGCACGGCGGCCGGGGCGGACGGCTTCGGCTTGTCACCGCCGGAGGCCGTGCAGCCGGCGACGCTGAGGGCGAGCATGGCCGCGAGCACGCTCCTTCTGCTGGGGCCCGCCATCCTGGTCACCGGGCCCCGTGGACGAGGCGGCTGTTGCGGACCGAACCCTTCTCGTACTGCGAGGCGACCGGGAAGTAGCTTGCCAGGAACACCGCGAGGGCGTCGGCCTGCTCGTCCTCCGGCACGTCGCCGTCGTGGTAGTCGTTGATGCAGAACACGTCGTGGGAGCGGTTCGCCAGCAGGCGGTGCAGCCGGACGTGGTGGTCGCGCAGGCCGACGTTGACGAAGGCGGAGCTGACCGAGCCGGGCATGCTGCGCCCGGTGAAGAGCCCGTACCAGTGGTGCAGCGACGAGGCGACGGCCAGGTCGGTGCGGGCGCGGAACTGCGCGGCCGCGGTCAGCGCCATCTGCTCGGGGAAGCGCTCCTCCAGCTCCGCCAGCACGCTGCGGCGCAGCGGGTGGGGGGTGTGGAGGAAGGTGTTGGTGACGGTCTTGCCGAACTCCTTCTCGATCAGCGCGCGGTTGTTCTTGGCCGCGGCGAAGACGAGGTCGGAGTCGAGCGAGGGGTCGCCGGCCGGGATGGCGGTCGGCGACATGAAGCACTTGGCGGCGCCGGAGCCGTGGAAGAAGGACTCGGGCTGCATGGGACGGCCGAGGAAGACGTCGTCGTTGAAGTACAGGACGTGCTCGGCGAGGCCCTCGATGCGGTGGATGCGGCTCTCGATGGCGTGCGAGTTGAACGAGGGCAGGCGGCCCGTGTCACCGAACGCCTCGCGGTGGCTGACCACGCGCACCCGGGGGTGGTCGGTGTCCAGCCAGTCGGGCGTCTGATCGTCCGTCAGGAGGTAGATGTTGCGCACCCAGGGGGCGTGCAGGTCCAGCGAGCGCAGGGAGTAGCGCAGTTCGTCGCGGCTGCGGAAGCGGGCGGCGGCGCCCGCGGACTCGGCGGCGAGGATGCCGTGCTCGGCCTGCGTCCGCTGCTTGCGGGCCATCCAGGCGGGGTCGGTGCCGTCGACCCAGGTGTAGACGACGTCGATCGGGAAGTCGACCTGCTCGACGAAGGTCTTGGTGTACGCCTCGAAGCTGGCGTAGTCGCGCTCGCCGAGCCGGATGGAGGCGGTCCTGGCGAGCTCGGCGCGGGGCAGGGTGCCGCCGTAGCGGTTGCCGCCGGGGAAGGTCACCGTGCTCTCGTCGTCCTCGGTGTCCTTCCAGAAGTCGACGTTGCAGCCGTAGACGCCGCTGACGCGCAGCTGGCCGCCGCCGGTGAGGACCGGCTGGAAGACGCGGACCGTGGTGCAGGCGAGCGGCACGGCGTGCGGGCTGACGAAGCCGGCCAGGACGGTGCGCAGGATGGCGCCGCGGGCGTTGAGGAAGGCGACGTAGACGGGCTCGTCGCGGTAGCGCTCGGCCAGCGCGGTCAGGAAGGCGTCGCGGCCGGCGGAGTCGATGGCGATGCTGTGCCGCAGCTGGGTGGTGGGGGTCAGCGCGTAGGGGACGCCGAGGGCCTCCAGGACGTCGACGGCGAGGTCGAGGTTGTCCTGCATCACCTCGAAGGGCGTGGTGTCCTCGCGGACCAGGCAGATCTGGCCGCCGGCGCGCTTGACGTCGGGGCGGGCCGCCTCGATGCGGACTTCCTGGGCCTTGTGGGCGACGTCGGACTGCCGGCGGTCGACGCCCTTGGGGACGGCCGCGGCGGGGATGCCGCCCTGGGCGTCGGCGGCGGCCTGGAGGGTGCGGCGGCGGGCCTTGTCGGCGGCGCGGTCGCCGCCGGCGCGGTAGGCGGCGAGCTCCTCGAGGAGCTGGTTCCACTCCTGGCCGACGGTGCTGTCCGTGAAGCGGCTGACGTTGGCGAGGGCGGCGGCGCCCATCTCGTGGCGCAGCGCGTCGTCGTCCATGAGGCGGGCGAGGGCGGCGGCCAGCTCCGTCTCCTCGCCGAGCGGGACGAGGAGGCCGTCCTGGCCGTCGGTGAGGATCTCGGCGGGGCCGTTGGGGCAGTCGTAGGCGATGACGGGCAGGCCGGCGGCCTGGGCCTCGACGAGCACCAGGCCGAAGGCCTCGACGCGCGAGGTGAGCATGGCGACGGACGCCTTGGCCCACTCCTCGGCCATGTTGGGGGTGCTGCCGACGAGCTGGACCTGGTCGGCGACGCCGTACTGGCCGGCTATGGCCTTCAGGGCGCGCATGCGGGGGCCGTCGCCCAGGATGCGCAGGGTCCAGCGGGGGCGGTCGGCGGCGACGGAGGCGAAGGCGCGGATCGCGTGCTCGATCTGCTTCTCGGCGGCCAGGCGGGCGCCCAGGACCACGGTCCGCGTCTCCAGGGTGGAGCGGGGGCGGAAGCCGTCGGGCAGGGCGTTGCCGATGGTGGCCAGGCGGGGGGCGCAGTCGCCGAGGGTGTCGGCGAACCACTCGCGGGTGCGTTCGGTGAGCGAGACCAGCCCGTCGATGGCCGAGGTGAACATGCGCAGCGGCTCGCCGGAGGTGCCGCGCAGCTCCGAGACCCGGTGGTCCAGGTGGACGGTGAGCACGTGCTCGGGGGCGTACTGCGCCATGTAGGCCATCAGCGCCGGGGTGGTGGAGATCAGCACGTCGGCGTCGATCGTGCGCAGGGCCTCGGCCAGCTCGAGGTCGGTCAGCCGGTTGAAGGCGGACTCCCACTCGGGGCGGATCAGCTCGCTGGGGGTGGCGGCGAGGCGCTTGTGGGCGGCCGTCAGGTCGGGGCCGCCGGCCGGGGCGGCGCGTACGGGGCGCTGGGGGCCGCGCTTGTCGACGAGGTTGCGCACGCGCACCGTGCCGCTGTCGAAGAACGCCTCGCTCCGTGTGCGGAAGACGCTCAGGATCTCCACCTCGTGCTGCCGGGCGAGCAGCTCGGCGAGCGTCATGGTGGCGCGTTCCGTGCCGCCCATGGTGTCGGCGGAGGTCAGCAGAAAGGTGATTTTCACGTGCGGCCTTCGAAGAGTGCGGCGGTCCGGATGCGGTGGCCTCGGTGGACTAGACGGGCTGCTGGTCTGCTCGGTTGCCTCAAGGGGCGCCGAGGGCCCTCGGCGTGCAGACGAGCTGGAGTGCGCCACGGCGGGTGTACTGGGGCTTGACCTGCACGAACGTGCCGTCCTCCGTCCGTACGGTGAACACCGGCGGGGTGAGGACCTTGCGGGGTGCGGTCAGGTCGTTCTCGTGGCGGCCGAGCTCCAGCGGCTTGGCGCCGCGGTGGCCGGAGACGTAGCGGAACGACCAGGTCTGCCGGCCGGAGCCGGCGGTCAGCAGCTTGGCGAGCGGCAGGGTGACCTGCCAGGCGCCGTCGTCGCCGGGCAGGGGCTCGGCGGCGCGGCGCCGCACCTGGCGGTGCTGGTCGACCAGCTCGACGACGGGCTGTGCGGCGCCGTCGCCGGCGGTGGCCGGCCCGTAGACGGCGAACAGCAGGCGGGCGCCGGTGAACGAACGGTCGATGCGCAGGACCTCGGCCCTGGGCTGGGGGGGTGCGACGGTCAGCCGCAGCTGGCCGGCGGGGGTGAGGCCGAGGCGGTGCCGGCGGCCCGTGCGCGGGCAGGTGGCCAGCGGGCGGGTGGGGCCGGTGCAGGGGGGCGGTCCGTCGCCGAGCAGGCGCAGCCGTACGGGCGCGGGGTGCTCGTCGCGCAGCTCCAGGCCGAGGGTCCAGCGGCCGGCGGTGACGGGCAGGCCGCCGATCTCGGCGCCGAGCAGGACGGTCGCCGCGACGGACGTCCGGCCGGCGGCGTCGCGCTCGATGCGGGCCTCGGCGCGCAGGCGCGTGTCGCCGTTGACGAGGAGGAGGTGGGCGCGGGCGCCCGCCTCGTCGGCGGCCTCGGTGCCGGCGGGCAGGGTCGCGTGCAGGTTCAGTGTGTGGCCGTCGAGGACGGCGGCGTACTGGACGCGGGCCGCGCTGCCCTGGGAGGCGGGCATCAGGACGGAGTCGACGAAGGTGGTGCGGCCGCTGGCGAGGCCGGAGGCGGCGCGGCGGCGTACCGTGGCGCCGACCTTCATGACCGGGCTGCGGCGCAGCGCGATGCGTGCGGACTTTTTGATCACGCGCAGGGCGTGACGGGGCGCGGTCACCGGCGCACCCCTCGGCCGCCCGCCGCCGGCACGCGGCCGGAATCGTCGCGCGGGCTTCGCCGGTCCCCGGGAGTCATGATCTGGAAGTACACCCAAACAGGGTAAACGGATCTCGGGCCCGCGTGCGGCAGACCGGCACCGTACCGCTGTGGCATTCGACCTCTACCGGTGGGTTACGGACGGGTGAATTTCTTCACAGGCGGCTGGAAATCGATGGTCCGCCCGGTCCAAGGAGCGGGATGCCCGGTCCCTTGGGGCCACCGGGGTGCGGGCCCGGTACGGCTTTCGGCCCTGTCCCGCTTTGCGGGTATGCGAGAGATTGCTTCCGCATAAATATCTCTGGTAGTTACTTAACTCTCTGTTTTCCGGTACTGCCGGGTTTCACTGTCGGGCTGGTGACGTGCTGTTCTGAGCGTTCCGGGTAGGAGTTACACCGGGAGAGCGGATGGACGCCCATCCAGGACGACCGAGGGGTTGAATCGATCATGTCACGGGAGCCGTCGACCCCAGCCGCCCACGGCGTGCACATTCCTGCCGCCGCAGGCACTTCGGACGCCCCGGCCGCCGCCTCCGCCGCCCGCACCCCCGCCCCGCGCGCCAACCCCGAGAAGTCCGGGCTGGTCAAGGCCTACCGCAGGGTCCTGCCGGAGAGCGCCCGGCGGGCGATCGCCCAGCGCGTGTCCGTGGAGACCCGCGGGGCCCTGATGCAGCACATGGCGAACTCCCTCGACCTCCAGCAGCGCCGCCAGAAGATCCGCGGCAGGCGGCTCAAGCGCCGCTACGCCGGCCACCTCGACGACGCCCTGCCGCGCGTGGTCCTCGTCGACGGCAAGGCGCACATCGCCCTGGTCGACCCCGCCCTCACCCCGCACGGCACCCGCGCCGACACCCTCGCCCTGGTGTGCTCCACGCTCGAGGACGCCGGCGTCGAGCACTTCTGCGTACGCACGGCGACCGCCGGCACCACTCCCGCCGTGGCGGTGGCCGCCGCCGACCGCCGCCGGGTGCTGCAGCAGCTCGCCCGCCTGTGCGGCCACATACCCGGCTACGTGGCGCCCGTGAACCGGGACAATGTCCCCGGACAGGCGCTGCCCGGCTTCGTCGCGAACACCTGGCGCCAGGTCGAGAAGAGCGACGTCACCCGCGTCACGTGGTTCCGCACCACGGCCGACGGCGCGCTGGTCCTGGGCCAGGAACACGGCTGCGACATCCAGTTCTGGGCCCGCGAGGAGGGCCCCTACGGCCCGGTTCTCGTCGCCCCGCGCCGCAACGGCGTCGTCGAGGAGCTCCCCGTCTCCGCCCCGGGCGTCGAGGCGCCCATGGAGCTGTTCACCGGCCCGCTGGGGCACGGCTTCGACGCGGCGGACGGCACGCGGGAGTCCGACGGCACGGCCGCGGGCGACCGGAGCCCGGCCCGCCGCACGGTGCGCACGCGCCCGGAGTTCACCCTCCGGCTGCCGCAGGACATCCCCTTCCCCATCGACGTCGTCTACACCTGGGTCGACGGCAGCGACCCCGTCTGGGCGCAGCGCCGGGCCCAGGCCCAGCGCGACGCGGGCGGCGCGGAGACCCGCCACGAGGAGGCGGCGAACGACGCGCGCTACCTCAGCCGCGACGAGCTGAAGTACTCGCTGCGCTCGCTGCACCAGTTCGCGCCCTGGGTGCGCACCGTCTACCTGGTCACCGACGACCAGACCCCCGAGTGGCTCGACACCTCGCACCCCGGCATCCGCGTGGTCAGCCACAAGCAGATCTTCTCCGACCCGAGCGCGCTGCCGACGTTCAACTCGCACGCCATCGAGAGCCAGCTGCACCACATCGAGGGCCTGTCGGAGCACTTCCTCTACTTCAACGACGACGTCTTCCTCGGCAGCCCGCTGACGCCGCACACCTTCTTCTTCTCCAACGGGCTGACGAAGTTCTTCCCCTCCCCCGCGCTGATACCGCTGGGCGCCCACGACCCCGCCGACCCGCCGGTGGCGGCGGCCGCGAAGAACAACAGGGCGCTGGTGGAGGAGGGCTTCGCCACCACCTTCACGCAGAAGATGCGGCACGTGCCGCACGCCCTGAGCCGCAGCGTGCTGGCCGAGATCGAGGAGCGGTACGCCGACGCCCACAAGGCCACCTCGCGCGCCCGCTTCCGCAGCCCCGAGGACCTCTCCGTGGCCTCCTCGCTGCACCACTACTACGCGTACCACCAGGCCCGCGCCATACCGTCCGAAATGCGCTACGTCTACATGGACCTGGCCCACCCGAACACCTCGCGCAGGCTCAACCGCCTGCTGGCGAACCGGGACATGGACGTCTTCTGCATCAACGACACCGTCTCGACGGCCGAGGACATGGAGCGCACCAGCGCGCTCATAGGCCCCTTCCTGGAGGGCTACTTCCCCGTGCCGAGCCCGTTCGAGAAGCGCCCCTGAACCAGGGGCCCCTCCCGCCCCGTCACTTGAACGGCACGTCGACGCAGGCCAGCCGTTCGCCCGCCATGCCGGCGCGGCCGGGCGCGGTCTCGGTGGCGTGCTCGTGGATGACCACCGAACGGGCCTCACCCGCGCGGAAGTTCCACTTCACCTTCGACTCCGCACCGCCGTCGCCCTCCTTGTCGGTCGTCAGGTCCAGCCACACCTCGTTGCGGGCGTTGGCGTACTTGGGGTCCGTGGAAGGCTGCTTGGGGTCCTTGAGGTTCTGGTAGTGCGGCCCTGAGGCGTCGGGGACGGTGCCGCACGCGTTGGTGTGCACATGGGCGCCGAAGGTCCGGTTGGCCTCCACCCCCTGCACGCGCAGCTCGACGCGCGTGCCGTCCTGGCCGGTGCGCTCCACCACGGAGACGTGGCTGCCCACCGGGATCGCCTTCGTATCGAACGTCACCGCGGGCCGCGTATCCTCCCCGGCGGCAGCCGACTTGAACTCCGCGTTCACCACCACCCCCGGGCACGTCATGCCTCCAGCGGGCGACGCGACGGCGATCGAGGCGGCGAGCACTGACATGAGCAAGGACATCGTCCTGCCCCCTTCCGGCGGCTTGCTCCCTCCATCCACGGTAGCCAGCCCCGCCGGACGATGCGCGGCGGACAGCCCGATCCCTCCCTCCCCACCGGGTTGAACGCGTTCAAAAACAGGTCTACAGTCACGACCAACAGGGTTTTGAACACGTTCAAGAAAGGGCGGGAACGTGGACCTCACAGTCGTCGCGTACGTCATCTACCTGCTGGTCAGCCTGGGACTCACGGTCTGGGTCGCGCGCACGCTCAGCCGCAACGGGCGGGTCTTCCTCGCCGACGTCCTGCACGGGAACGAGAAGCTCGCGGACGCCGTCAACCACCTGCTGGTGGTCGGCTTCTACCTGGTCAACCTGGGATTCATCGCGCTCTACCTGCAGGACGACACCACGATCGCCGACACCCGGGGGGTGTTCGAGGCACTGTCGCGGAAGCTCGGCGTGGTGCTGCTCGTGCTCGGCGTCATGCACCTCGGCAACGTCTACGCCCTCAACAAGTTCCGCCGGCGCGGAATGATGGACCGAGAGCAGACCCCGCCGGTCGCACCGCAGGGCTACACCTGGGCCGCACCGGCCGGGAAGTGAACCCCGTGGCCACCGCCGCGACCGCCGGCCGGAACGCCCTGGGCGTCCCGGTCCGCCGGCTGACCGTGCTGTACGACGCGGGGTGCGGGCTCTGCGTCTTCCTGCGCGACTGGCTCGTACGCCAGCGCCAACTCGTGCCGCTCGACCTGGTGCCGGCCGGGTCGCCCGAGGCCCGGCACCGCTTTCCGCGGCTCGACCACGGAGCCACCCTCGAGGAGATCACCGTGGTCGGCGACGGCGGCCAGGTGTACCGGGGTGCCGGCTCCTGGGTCGTCTGCCTGTGGGCGCTCGACGGGTACCGGCCGCTCGCGCACAAGTTCAGCACCCCCTCCGGGCAGCGGCTCGCGCGCGGGGCGGTGCTGGCCGCGGCCAAGTACCGCGGGGCGCGGTGGCAGCGGCGCCCGTCGGCCTGCGACAGCGGCTGCGCCGTGCCCGATTAGGCTCTGCACCGTGCCAGCAGAGAACGAGCCCCGACCGGCCAAGAGCGAGCAGACGCGCACCCTCATCCTGGAGACCGCGATGAGGCTCTTCCAGGAGCGTGGCTACGACAAGACCACGATGCGGGCCATCGCCAAGGAGGCCGGGGTCTCCGTCGGCAACGCGTACTACTACTTCGCCGGCAAGGAACACCTCATCCAGGGCTTCTACGACCGGATCGCCGCCGAGCACCAGGCGGCGGTCCGCGAGGTGCTCGACCGGGAGACCGACCTGGAGGCGAGGATCTCCGGGGTGCTGCGGGCGTGGCTGGACATCGCCGCGCCGTACCACGAGTTCGCGGCGCAGTTCTTCAAGAACGCCGCCGACCCCGAGAGCCCCCTCAGCCCCTTCTCACCCGAGTCCGCGCACGCACGCGAGGCGGCCATCGACGTCCACCGCGAGGTGCTGGCGGGCTCCCGGGCGAAGGTGCCCGCCGAGCTCGCGGACGTGCTGCCGGAGCTGCTGTGGCTCTCCCAGATGGGCCTCGTCCTGTACTGGGTCTTCGACCGCTCCCCCGGCCGCGAGCGCAGCCGCCGACTGGCCGACCGCGGGGCCCGGCTGACCACCCGCGGCGTGACCCTGGCCCGCTTCCGGGTGCTGCGCCCGCTGGTCCACGAAGTGCACGAACTGTTCACGGACTTCCTGCCGGGGATGGCGCAGACGGTCACGGCCCGCAAGGCGCGCCCTACCGGGCCCTGACCGCCTTGAACTCGGCGAACCGGCGACCGTCGTCGACGTACCGGGACTTCGCGTACAGCTGCTTGTCGGCGTCGACCGACCCCGCCGCGGCGAGGTACAGGTACTCCCCGTCCCACCGCGTCTTGAGCAGGAAGGCGTCCCCCTTGACCTCGACGACCCAGGGGTTGCGCCGGCAGTTCGCGTCGGAGGTCAGGACGATGCGGCCGTAGTAGTGGCACAGGGTGTTCTCGTTGCCCGGGCGGTTCATCCTGATGACATAGCCGTTGTCGTACGGGCCGCTGCCCGTCGTCTTCTCGAACGTCAGGGACTGCCCGTACTGCCCGGCCCGGTCCGTGAACCGCGCCTGGTCCCCGTACGTCCCCGCGGCCCCCGAGGTGAGCCCGCGGTCGAACGCGGTGGCGACCAGATAGGTGGGCACCCCGGCCTCGACAGGATCCGCCGCCGCCCGCGCCGTCCCGGCCGGCGCGAACAAGGCCACCAGGGCCAGGCAACCGGCGGCGACGACAGATCTCCGGCGTCCCGCACGAAGGCCCCGCACAGCGTTCTGCATGAATGTCCTCCCGTTAAGAGCCGCACTGATCACACGGCGCACACCAGACTCCCGGCCCCGCCCCCAGCCCACCAGCCATTTTTCGGCCCCCGAGACCCGGCCACCGCAGCGCCTCCGACCGCCACCGCAATACGGCACATCCGCGCCCTCGCACCTAGCTACTGTGGACTCACGCAGCAGGAGTCGGTCACGGTATCGCTCACGCAAGGGAGCCCACATGAGCGCGCACCCGGTGGAACACGGTGATGAGCCGGTCATCGAACGCCCCGACAGAACCGTCTCCGCGCTCAGACAGGCCCTGGCTCGCGTGGCGCCCTCGAAGCTCCCACTGATGGAATCCGAGCGGGACGAGGTGCTCATGCTGGCGGCGGAGACACAGTCTGTCGGCCCCGTCAACGGGTTCCTGCTGCGCTGGGCGATGGCGGTCGAGATCGAACGGCATCCTGCGACGGCCCGTCGGCTGCGGGAGGCAGAGCATCTCGTGCGGACGGCCTCGAACGAAGAGACCATGCGCGCCGCGGCGCGCGAAGCAGCCGACATCAGGGCAGCCGCCAGGCGGGCGGTCGGCGGGTGAGCGACGGCTGGACGTGGGAGTACTGGTGGCCCGAGACCGAGCTGGACCTCAGCCCGGGGCTTGCAGTCCAGATCAAGGTGCGGTGCGAGGAGTTACTCCGGGCCGCAGAGACTTTGTACATCTCCGGAGAACGCCATGAAGGCGGTTCCGAAGCGCAGGTCGCCTACGTTGCGGGCGGCATGTTCGAGTACCTGATCGCACCGCGGCTCCTGAAACTCGTCGTGGTCAGCGTCACCGCGTATTGATCCTGCCCACGCAAAAGCCCTCGCCCCGCGCATTGGCAGGGCAAGGGCTTCGCTTCGGTCCGGCGACGGACGAGTCGGCCTGTACGCCGGGTTCTGTGCGCGCGGTCCCTTGCGGGAGCCGCGGCGGCGGCCATCCATCTAGGCCTGCCGTTGCCGGCAGGCTCGTGCGGTCTACCCGCGGACTCGGGCGGGCAGCCCTCGGTCGTCCGCGCAGGGCCGCCGCCGTGAAGCGGCCGCCCCTCTTGACCTTGCTCCGGGTGGGGTTTACCTAGCCGTCCGGGTCACCCCGGACGCTGGTGGTCTCTTACACCACCGTTTCACCCTTACCGGGAATCCGAAGATCCCCGGCGGTCTGTTTTCTGTGGCACTGTCCCGCGGGTCACCCCGGGTGGGCGTTACCCACCACCCTGCCGTATGGAGCCCGGACGTTCCTCGGGGGATCCGTTGAGGATCCCACGCGGCCGCCCGGCCGGCTCGTCCGCCGTGACGACCATGTTACCGGCCGCTCACGCGGGGACGAACCACACCTTCTCCCGGCCCGGGTTCGCCTGGATCAACCGGACCCGCGTCCGTTCGCCCAGCGGCAGCGGCGGTCCGTCGCCGTCGCCCTCGACGTGGCCGACGACCGCCGGGTCGTACAGGTGGACCGTGCCCGCCGTCGGCCGGGACCGCACGACGTCGACCACGTACGCCTCGAAGACCTCCCCGATGCGGTCGCGCATCAGCGCCGCCTCGACCAGGTCCACGCACTCGCGCTCCGCCTCGCCGGCCCGCCGGGCGCCGCGCTCCATCTCGCCCGGCAGCTCGTCCAGCGCCGCCCGCACCCACTCGGGGGCGTCCCGTCCCGCCGACGCCGCCACGCACAGTTCGCTGGTGTAACGGTCCACGAGGCGGCGCAGTGGGGCGGTGCAGTGGGCGTACGGGGCGGCGAGCGCGGCGTGGCCGGGGTCGGTGGGGGCCGGGTGGGTGGTCGGGCGGTCGCGGTCGAAGACGGTGTAGCCGGCGCCGCGCAGCAGGGCGGTGCACTCCTGCAGGAACGCGGCATGCTGCGGGTTCCTGGGGTCGAGGGCCCGTACGACCACGGCGTACGGCATCCGGGGCGGCCACGCCACGCCCAGCGCCTTCGCCACCCGCCGCAGCCGCTCGACCGCGCTCTCCGGCGCGGCGGGCAGCGTGCGCAGGACGCCCGTGCCGGCGCCCAGCATCAGCTGGGCCGCGGCCATCCCCGTCATCAGCGAGATCTGCGCGTTCCACCCGTCCGCCGGCAGCGGCACCCGGTACGCCAGTGCGTAGTGGCCGTCCTCCCGCCGCACCACCTCCTGCTCCGGCACATTGAGGGAGATCCCCCCGCGCGTACGCTCCAGTTCCTCCCGCCGCATGCCTATCTCCCGCAGCAGCGACAGGGGCTCCTCGGCCGTCCCCGCGTCGATGACCCGCTGCACCCCGCCGTAGTCCAGCCGCGCCCGGCTGCGTACGACCGCCCGCCGCACGTCGACCGCCACCACCTGCCCGTCCGTGTCCAGGTCCAGCCGCCACAGCACGGCGGGCCGGTCGTGGTCCGGCAGCAGGCTCGCGGCATCCTCACCCAGCCGCTCGGGATGCAGCGGAATACGGACGTCCGGGTAGTACAGGGTCATCACCCGGCGGTGCGCCTCCTCGTCCAGAACACTGCCGGGCACCACGAAGGCGCCCACATCCGCGATCGCGTAGTGCACGCGGTAGCCGCCCGTCCGCCGGGCCAGGAACATCGCCTGGTCGAGATCCCTCGCCCCCGGCGGGTCGATCGTGAAGAACGGCACGTCCGTCGCGTCGTACGCGGGCATGCGCGGCCGCCGCGCCACCTCTTCGGCCTCCTGGCGCACACGCTCCGGAAAGCCCTCCGGCACATGCGTCCTCTCGCGCAGCTCGCGCAGCGCCACCAGGAGCGGGGTGCGCTCCGTGTCCGTCACATGGATCGGGCGGCGGGGCATGCCCCGAGCCTAGGGGCGCCGGCGGCTCGCGGCACGGCGAGCGCGGCGGACGGCGTTAGGGTGCAGGAGTTGTCCACGCCGTGAGGAGACCGAACCGTGCTCGTGCTGTTGCCGCCGTCCGAGGGGAAGGCCACCGGTGGCACCGGAAAGCCGCTGGAGACCGGGGCGCTGTCCCTGCGGGGGCTGAGCGAGGCCCGGGAGGCCGTACTGGCGGAGCTGGTGGAGCTGAGCCGCGGCGACGAGGACAAGGCCGCCGAGGTCCTGGGCCTGAGCCCCGGCCTGCGCGGCGAGATCGCCAAGAACGCGGAGCTGCGCACGGCACCGACCCGCCCGGCCGGCGAGATCTACACCGGCGTCCTGTACGACGCCCTGGGCCTGGCCACCCTGGGCAACGCCGCCCGGCAGGCGGCGAACCGCTCGCTGCTGGTCTTCTCCGGCCTGTGGGGCGCGGTCCGCGTCGACGACGCCATCCCCTCCTACCGCTGCTCGATGGGCGTCAAGCTCCCCGGCCTGGGCGCGCTCGGCGCGTACTGGCGGGGCCCCATGGCCGGCGTCCTGCCCGAGGCGGCCGGCGACGGCCTGGTCCTGGACCTGCGCTCGGCCGCGTACGCCACCGCCTGGAAGCCGAAGGGCGAACTCGCCGGGCGGACGGCCACGGTGCGCGTCCTGCAGTCCAAGGTCGTCGGCGGCGTGGAGAAGCGGTCCGTCGTCAGCCACTTCAACAAGGCCACGAAGGGGCGCCTCGTCCGCGACCTGCTCACCGCCGGCCACGAGCCCTCCTCGCCGCGCGAGCTGGCCGAGGCGCTGCGTGAGCTGGGCTACGCGGTGGAGGGCGACGACGCCCCCGCCAAGGGTGGAAAGCCGTGGGCGCTCGACGTCGTGGTGACGGAGCTGTAGCGGCGGTCGGTCACCCATGGGGCGACACCGACGGGCGGCCTATTGACAACATGTGAACGCGGGTGACCGGCAGGGCGATAACCTGCTGCCGCCATGAACGATTTCGTTGACGAAGCACGCTCGCGAGTCGCACATCTGCTCCGGATGGCCAATACGACCGATGACCGCCTCAGGGCGCAGATCATCGAGTACGCGGACACGACCCCGGAACCGCCCGTCATAAGCCCCCGGGCCGGGATCGTGACCAGTGGCTGCTCCCGGTGCCGGCGGACCGCGTGGCGCCAGCACGACTGCGAGGGCCCGCTGTGGGTCTGCGGGACGTGCGGTCACGTGGAGCCGATCACGATGCGGTGCCCGCAGTGCCACGTCGACATGACGCCGCCGCGGATCAGTGCGCCGGACCGGTGGGAGTGCCCCAGCTGCGACGAGGTCGCGTCCACGCTGGCGCTTTAGGGCGGGGCGGGTGGGTCTCCCCCAGTCCCGCCCCTTCCCGTAGCCTCCGCTACCGCAAGTGCGACGTGTCGTTCAGCAGCCGCAGCGACGCGTTGCCGTCCGCGTAGTAGGCCACCGCCGACAGGGAGGCCGCCGAGAGCTCCATGCGGAAGAGCGACTCCGGTGGCGCGCCGAGGGCCAGGCGGACCAGCGTCTTGACCGGTGTCACGTGCGTCACCAGCAGCACCGTACGGCCCGCGTAACGGGCGAGCAGCTTGTCCCGCGCCAGGGCGACCCGCCGGGCCACCGCCGCGAAGCTCTCGCCGCCGCCCGTGGGGGCGGCCTTCGACGAGGCGAGCCAGGCGTCGAGGTCCTCGGGGAAACGCTCCTTGACCTCCGCGAAGGTCAGGCCCTCCCACTTGCCGAAGTCGGCCTCGCGCAGGCCCTCCTCGACGCGGACGTCGAGGCCGAGCCGGGCGGCGATCACGTCGGCGGTCTCCCGGCAGCGCCGCATCGGCGAGCTGACGACGGCCTGGACGGTGCCCCGGGCGGCCAGCGCGGCGGCCGTCGCCTCGGCCTGGCGGCGGCCGGAGGCGGAGAGCTCGGGGTCCGTGCCGCCGCTGCCGGAGAAGCGCTTCTGCGGGGTGAGGGCCGTCTCGCCGTGCCGCAGCAGGACGAAGGTCGTGGGCGTTCCGAGGTCGGCCGCGGCTCCCCAGCCGACCGGCACCGCCTTCGGCTCGGCGAGCGGCTCCGCGACCGGCTCGGCCACAGCGGCCGCGGCGGCGGAGGCCGCCACCGCGAGCCCGGCGGACGAGCGGCCCGGCTCCCACTTCCGGCCGGCCTTGCCCGCGTCCATGGCCTCGTTGGCCAGCCGGTCCGCGTGCTTGTTCTTCTCGCGCGGGATCCACTGGTACGCGACCCGGCCCGCCGGGAAGATCCGCTGCGCCTGGGCGGCCAGCGGCTTCATGTCCGGGTGCTTGATCTTCCAGCGGCCGGACATCTGCTCGACGACGAGCTTGGAGTCCATGCGGACCTGGATCTCGGCGTCCGCGTCGAGCGCCTTCGCGGCCTCGAGGCCGGCGATCAGGCCCTTGTACTCGGCGACGTTGTTCGTCGCCGTGCCGATGTACGCCGCGGCCTCGGCCAGCGCCTCGCCGGTGACGGGGTCCAGCACCACCGCGCCGTAGCCGGCGGGGCCCGGGTTGCCCCGGGAGCCGCCGTCCGCCTCGACGATGAAGCGATTCGCCATGGGGCTTACAGGCCGGACTCGGGCGTACGGACCAGGATGCGGCGGCAGTTCTCGCACCGGACGACGGCGTCGGCGGCGGCCGCGCGGACCTCGTTGAGCTCGGTGATGTTCAGCTCCAGGCGGCAACCCTCGCAGCGGTGCTGGTAGAGGCGGGCGGCGCCGACGCCGCCGGACTGGGCGCGGAGCTTGTCGTACAGCTTGATGAGGTCGGCGGGGATGGAGGCGGCGATCAGCTCGCGCTCCTTGGTGACGGTGGTGATCTCGGCGTCGATGCCCTCGGTGGCGGCGTCGCGGCGGGCGACGGCGTCGTCGACCTTGGCCTGGACGGACTCGACGCGGCCGGTCAGCTCCTTGACCCGCTCCTGGGCGGACTCGCGGCGCTCCATGACCTCGAGGACGACGTCCTCCAGGTCGCCCTGGCGCTTGGCGAGGGAGACGACCTCGTGCTGGAGGTTCTCCAGGTCCTTGGGGGACATGCCGGCGCCGGAGTCCAGGCGCTGCTGGTCGCGGGCGGCGCGCTGGCGGACCTGGTCGACGTCCTGCTCGGCCTTCTTCTGCTCGCGGGCGCAGTCGCTCTCCTCGGTCTGCGCGGCGACGAGGAGGTCGCGGTGCTGGGCGAGGTCGCCCTCGAGGGTGGTGATCTCGGCGTGCTCGGGCAGGCTCGTGCGCTTGTGGGCGAGCTGGGTGAGACGGACGTCCAGGGCCTGGAGGTCGAGAAGGCGGATCTGGTCGGCGGGCGCGGCGTTTATTTGGGGGCTCCTCTTAGTGGTGATGGGCGGACGACGCCGCGTGGGCGGTCCAGGGGTCGGTGACCGTGCGGGAGACATGGGTGCGCAGGCCCCAGCCGTGGCGGTCGGAAATCTCGTCGAGCTGGGCCGCGGCCTGCTCGGTCCAGGGCCACTCGGTGGCCCAGTGCGCGGCGTCCACCAGGGCGAGCGGGCTGTGCTGCTGGGCCTCGGAGGCGGGGTGGTGGCGCAGGTCGGCGGTGACGTAGGCGTCGACGCCGGCGGCCCGTACCTCGTCGAAGAGGGAGTCCCCGGAGCCGCCGCAGACGGCGACGGTGCGCACGGTGCGCCCGGGGTCGCCGGCGACGCGGATGCCCTGCGCGGTGGCGGGCAGGCGCTTGGCGGCGCGGTCGGCGAAGTCGGCCAGGCTCATCGGCGGGTCGAGCTCGCAGATCCGGCCGAGGCCGCGGCGGCCGGCGGGGTCGGACGAGTCCGGCACGAGGGGGCCGGTGACGCGCAGGTCGAGGGCGCCGGCGAGGGCGTCGGAGACGCCGGGGTCGGCGCGGTCGGCGTTGGTGTGCGCGACGTGCAGGGCGATGTCGTGCTTGATCAGGGTGTGCACGGCGCGGCCCTTGAAGGTGGCGGCCGAGACCGTCGTCGTACCGCGCAGGTAGAGCGGGTGGTGGGTGACGAGCAGGTCGGCGCCGAGCCGTACGGCCTCGTCGACGACCTCCTGGACGGGGTCGACGGCGAACAGGACCCGGCCGACGGTGGCGTCGGGGTCGCCGCAGACCGTACCGACGGCGTCCCACTGCTCGGCCCGCTCCGGGGGCCACAGGGCGTCGAGGGCGGCGATGACTTCAGACAGTACGGGCACGGGGAAAGGCTACCTGGCTCCCGTGCCCGTACGACTCCCGCTGTTCACCGGATCCGTGGGATCCGGTGCGGCGGCTCACTTCACGCGTTACTTCACGCGTTACGTCAGGCGTTACGTCAGGCGTTACTTCACGAGGAAGCCGCGCAGGTCGTCCAGGACGCTGTTGGCGGCCGTGACGCCCAGGCCCAGGTACCAGGTCTCGTCGGGGACGTCCTTGGCCTGGCCCTTCTTGACCGCTTCGAGGTTCTTCCACAGCGGGTTGTCCTCGGCGGAGCTCCGCTTGGTCTTCTCGACGTCTCCGTAGACGCCGGTGAAGATCCAGTCGCCGTCGGCCTTGTCGATGTTCTCGGGGCTGATCTCCTCGGCGAGCTTGTCGGCCTGCTGGATCTTCGGCCGGGGCAGGCCGGCGTCCTTGAGGATGGTGCCGATGAAGGACTGCTGGGCGTACAGGCGGGTGAACTGCGGCAGGTAGCGGACCATGCTGATGGTCGGCTTCTTCTCGCCGACGTCCTCGCCCAGCTTCTTCGCCTTGGCCTCGTAGTCGGCGAGCTGCTTCTTGGCGTCGGCCGTCTTGTCGAGGGCGGCCGCGTTGAGGAGGTAGTTCTCCTTCCACGTGAAGCCGGGGCGGAGGGAGAAGACGGTCGGGGCGATCTTGGAGAGGTCCTTGTAGCTCTTCTCCGCGCGCAGCTTGCTGCCCAGGATGAGGTCGGGCTTGAGCTCGTTGATGGCCTCGAGGTTGAGGTTGTTGATGGTGCCGACGCTCTTGGGCTCGCCGATGTCCTTCTTCAGGTACTCGGGGATGTCCTTGCTGCCCTCGCTGGGGGCCCAGCCGACGGGCTTGATGCCGAGGGAGACGACGTTGTCGAGCTCGCCGACGTCGAGGACGACGACGCGCTGGGGCATCGCCTTGATCTCGGTCTTGCCGAGCGCGTGGGTGACGGTGCGCGGGAACTGGCCCGGCTGGGCGTCCGTGCCCATCTTCGCGGTCTCCTCGGCGGCCTTCCCGAAGTCCTTGCCGCCCTGGGCGACGGACTTCGAACCGGCGCCGCCGTCCTTGCCCGCCTTGTCGTCGCCGTCACCGGACGAACCGCAGGCGGTGAGCGAGAGCGCGGTGGCTATGGACAGGGCGACGGCGGCGGTACCGCGGCGGCGCAGGGACATCGGGGACTCCTGTACGGGGTGGGGGGGCCGGCGGCCGGGTGGGGCCGGGCGCCGGGGGTGGGGCCAGCGGGGAGACACAAGCAGCCCGGCAAGCACAGACGGCTCAGGGCATGCCGGGTCGGCCCAGGTCAGCCACTCGGATGGCCACTTAGGCTGGCCTTACCTTAAACAGCCGGAACGGATGAAGCACACCCACCCCCCGCCCCTCAGGCGAACCGGATAAGCCACACCCTTACGCGTGAAGCGCCGGGGGTGGCGGGGTCGCGTTGCGACCGCGATAACTACGTTCTGTGCCGGAGGTGACGTTTCTCATGACGGTCTGTGCTCCCCACAGTGCCCAGAGCGCCGCTCAAACCACCCTGCGGAGTGGCCCGCCGGTGGAGGCGCGGCGGCCGGCGTTCACCGTCACGGCGGACGGCTCGTACGCGGCCTGGCTGGCGCTCGGGCGCGGCACGGACGGCTGGTTCCCGGAGCGCTGGACCCTCGACGGCCCCGAGCCCTACGCCGTGTCCCTGCCCGGCACCCAGCCGGAGGAGCCCGACAGCGAGGTCCTGCCGCTGTCCGACGGCCGGGTGCTGATCAGGCGCCGCGTCGCCGAGCGCTACGCGCTCTCGCTGCTCTACCCCACCGGGCCGGGCACCGGCGAGCTGCCGCTGGGCGCGATCGAGTGCCCGCGGCTGTCCCTGCTGCCGCCCGCGCCGGACGGCTCGTCGGCCTTCGCCCTCGTGCACGGCGAGCAGCAGACCACGCTCTGGCGGGTCTACGGCTGCACGAGCGGGCCCGAGCTGCTGGCGACGGTGCCGGGCCGGTGCGAGGGCGGGGCCTGGCTGGACCGCACGGGCCGGCTGCTGGCGCTGGACCGGGAGCTGGAGGGGCTGACGAAGGCCGTCGTCGTCGACCTGGGCCGGGGCGGCGAGACCAGCCCGCTGCTGCAGATCACGGAGAAGAGCAACGACCGGCTGCTGCTGGCCGAGCCCGACAGCGGCCTGCTGATCGTGCGCTCGGACGCGCCGGGCATCGACCGGCTGGGCTGGGGCGTGCTCGGCTCCGCCCGGCCGGTGCGCTTCCCCGAGTGCCTGCTGCTGGCGGACGCGACGCTGACGCCCTTCGCGGCGCAGCCGGGGCAGGGGCTGGCGCCGGAGGCCAGTTCGGTGGCGTTCCGCATCGACCGGGGGCCGGTGAGCAGCTGGCTCGGGGTGTGGCGGCCGGCGAAGAAGCAGTTGCAGCAGTTCCAGGGCCCGGCGGGCTGGCTGGCGGGGGCCGGGCTGTGGACGGCGGAGGGGGAGCTGAAACTGCCGTTCGTCACGCCGGGCGTGCCGTGCGGGCTGGCGCGGCTGCGGCTGTCGGAGGACGGCGACGTGCTCGTGGCGGGGACCGACGGACGGACGACGGCGTCCGCGGCGACGGACCTGGACGCGGACACGGAGAGCGACGCGGAGGCCGGCGAGGCCGAGGGGGCGGGGACGGTGCCGGCGCCCCGGCCCGTGCCGTTGCAGCAGGCGCCCTGCGCCCGTACGCCGTGACGACCCGTACGCCGTAATAAGCGGACACACCTGCGAGTGCGGGTGGCTCGGTGATCAAGGTCCCGTTAGACTTGGGCGGGGGCCGCACAGCCGTACCGTCCGGGCACCCGGGTGAACCGAGGTGAGTGGAACGGTCATGCGTGGAAGGCGTGTTGACATCCGGATTTCCGGTGTTGCCCGCGCCGCCGTGCGCCACTGCTGTGGCCCCGACGCGCAGAGCACGCATCCCCTTTCCGACGGAGTGACTTCCCCATGCCCGATGCCCGAACCGACACGACCGAGGCGCGCCCCCTTGAGGCGTCCGCCCAGGCCGCAGCCGCCGGCACCGGCAGGCACCGCGGTCCGGCGTCCCCGGACGAGAACCGCGCCCCCGCCCTCGGCAAGCACCGCCGCGCCGACGCCGGCTGATCCTCAAATACCGGACGGGCTGGATTTTCCAGCCCGTCCGGCGTTTGAGGACACGGCACAGCCAGCCCGTCCGGCGTTTGAGGACAAGAAACGGTGAAAGGGCGGGGCAGGGGCAAGTTCACCCCCGCCTCAGCCCCAGCACTTCCGGCGCGGCGAAGCCTTCGCGCGGCGGGCGCGCCGCGTAATACGGCGTCAGAACGGCGTCCAGCTCCTCGACTCCGAAGACCTCCGCCTTCGCGTCGAACTTCGCCGCCACCCTGGGCCGCTCCATGACGGCGACCGTCCCGCCGTGCACCACGAAGACCTGACCGCTCACCCCGGCCGCGGCCGGTGACGCGAGATAGGCCACCAGCGGTGACACGTGCTCGGGTGCGAGCGGATCGATTCCACCGTCCGCGGGGGCGGCGGTGCCCGCGAAGACGTCCTGCGTCATGCGGGTCCGCGCCCGTGGGCAGATCGCGTTGACCGTGACCCCGTACTTGCGCAGCGCCTGGGCCGTGGAGGTGGTGAGGCCGATGATGCCGCCCTTGGCCGCCGCGTAGTTCGGCTGACCGGCCGAGCCGGCCAGGAACGCCTCGGAGGAGGTGTTGACGATCCGTCCGTGGACGGGCGCGCCGCCCGTCGCCTTCGACTGTTCCCGCCAGTGGGCGGCCGCGAAGCGGACGGTGTTGAAGTGGCCCTTCAGGTGGACGCGGACGACCGTGTCCCACTCGTCCTCGGTCATGGAGAAGACCATGCGGTCGCGCAGGATGCCGGCGTTGTTGACGAGGATGTCCAGGGAGCCGTAGGTGTCCAGGGCCAGCCGGACGAGTTCCCGGGCCTGGTCGAAGTCGGCCACGTCGCCGACGTGGGCGGTGGCTCGGCCGCCCGCCGCGCGGATCTCGGCGACGACGGCCTCGGCGGGGGCGGCGGACGCCTCGCCGGAGCCGTCGCGGCCCGGCCGGCCGTAGTCGTTGACGACGACGGCGGCGCCGAGGCGGGCGAGTTCGAGGGCCTCGGCGCGGCCGAGGCCGCGCCCGGCGCCGGTGACGATCGCGGTCCTGCCGTGCAGTAGGGCCCGGTGCGGGGCGGGGCCGGTCACAGCGTGATCCAGGTGCGGAGTGCCTCGCCCGTGCGCATCTGGTCGATGGCGTCGTTGATGTGGGCGAGCGGGACGCGGTGGGTGATCAGGCCCTCGAGGTCGATGCGGCCGGCCCGCCACAGGGCGATGGCGCGTTCGTAGGAGCGCAGCACGTCGCCACCGCCGTACAGCGACGGCAGGATCTTCTTCTCGTCGAAGAACAGCTCGAACATGTTGATCCGGAAGTGGTCGTCCAGCGCCCCGGCGCCGACGACGCACAGCGTGCCGCCGCGCCGCGTGGCCTCGTAGGCGCCGCGTGCGGTGGCGGACGTGCCGACGACTTCGAAGACGTAGTCGAAGCCCTCACCGCCGGTGACGCGGGTCCGGGCGTCCGCGAGGCCCTCGGGGGCGACGGCCTCGGTGGCCCCGAACCGCAGGGCGGCCTCGCGGCGGGAGGCGACGGGGTCGACGGCGACGATCCGGGCGGCGCCCGAGACGCGGGCGCCCTGGACGACGGCGATCCCGACGCCGCCGCAGCCGATGACGGCGACCGAGGAACCGGCGTGGACGCGGGCGGTGTTGAGGGCGGCGCCGAGTCCGGTGGTGACGCCGCAGCCGATGAGGGCGGCGATCTCGTACGGCACGTCGTCGGGGACGGGCACGGCGCATCCGGCGCCGACGACGACCTCCTCGGCGAAGGCGCCGGTGCCGGCGAAGCCGAAGACGTCGGTGGTGCGGCGCCGGAAGTTGGGGGTGCCGGAGTTCATGAACCCGGCGAGGCAGAGGTGGCTCTGTCCGCGCCGGCAGGAGGGGCAGCTGCCGCAGGCGGGCAGCCAGCAGAGCATGACCCGGTCGCCGGGCCTCACGTGCGTGACGCCGTCCCCGGCCTCGACGACGTCGCCGGCGCCTTCGTGGCCGGGGACGAAGGGCGCGGGCTGGGGCAGGACGCCGGACATGGCGGAGAGGTCGGAGTGGCACAGCCCGGCGGCCCGCAGGCGCACTCTGACCTTGCCGGGGCCGAAGCCCACGGCTTCGACGTCGTCGAGGACTTCGAGCTTGTCCTGGCCTGTCTCGAGCTGTACGGCGGCGCGCATGGGGGTGCTCCCTTCGCGGGCGAAGCGGGCTGCGTCACGGGGGCTGTCAGCTGTGTTCGACGACCGTGTCGGTGAGGACGGGGGCGTCCGCCCGCTCGACGGCGGTGGCCGTCACCTGGATACGGCCGGGGCCCGGCACGTCGCGCCACATGCGTACGCGCAGGGTCTCGCCGGGGTGGACGACGCCGGCGAAGCGGGTGGTGTACGAGCGCACGCGGGCGACGTCGCCGCCGAGGGCGGTGTCGACGACGGCCTTGAGGACGATGCCGTACGAGCACAGGCCGTGCAGGATCGGTTTCTCGAAGCCGGCGAGCTTGGCGAACTCGGGGTCGGCGTGGAGCGGGTTCCAGTCGCCGGAGAGGCGGTAGAGGAGGGCCTGGTCCTCGCGGACGTGCCGCTCGACCGTCAGGTCGGGTGCCGCGGCGGGGGCTTCGGGGCGCGGCGGTCGTGCGGGGCCGCGCTCGCCGCCGAAGCCGCCCTCGCCCTTGACGAAGATGTCGCTGACGCTGGTCCACAGCGGCTGCCCGTCGTCGTCCGTGACGTCCGCGCGCAGCACGATGACGGCCGCCTTGCCCTTGTCGTGGACGGCGGCGACGCGTGCGGTCTGGGTGGCGGCGGTGGCGCGTACCGGCAGGGGACGGTGGAGGGTGAGGGTCTGTCCGCCGTGCAGGACGGCCGCGAGGTCGACGTCGATGCCGGGGGTGGCCAGGCCGGACCCGGCCATGCCACCCCCGGCGACGGTCGCGAAGGAGGGCAGGACGTGGAGGCGGCTCTCCAGGGTGTAGCGGAGCTCGTCGGGGTCGGTGGCGGGGATGCCGGCGCCGATGCCGAGGTGGTAGAGCAGGATGTCCTTCGGGCCCCAGGCGAGGGGGGCGACGCGCGGCGCGGCGGCGAGGGCCTTGGCGGGGTCGATGGGCATGGAGGTCTCGTTCTCCCGTCTGACGAGGACTAGAACGCGTTCTACCCAATCGCCCATGTATAGCCGATGGCACGGGGCGTGGGAAGACAAATGTCAGGTGGGGAAAGACAAATGTCATGAGCGACCGGGGACATACGCGACTGCCCCGCGCCGGTGGCGTTCCTTAGGGTCGAAGCATGAAACACAGCATGGAGGGGTCCGGGCGCGGCAGGCCCGGCCTCGCGGGGACGGGCCGGCTCAAGGCGCCGACGTGGCGGACGTTCCTGCCCTGGATATTCATCCTGACCGGGGACGTCATCGACCTCTTCCAGGGCGAGGTCGCCCTGCCCTGGCTCGGCGGAGCGGGGGTACTGGCCTTCCTCGTGCTCTACTTCGTCACGGTCGTCACCGGCCTCGACCCGCGGCGCCGCGAGCGCCGCACGCCGCTGGTCACGCTGGGCGGGCTGACCCTTCTCACCTACGCGATGTCCATCGGCTACGGCGGCGACTGGCTGCTGTGCTTCCCGCTGCTGTCGCTGGCCGCCGGGGTGGCGCTGCGCGACAGGGGGCGCTGGCTGTCGGTCGCGATGGGCTTCTACGGCACCACGGTCGGCGTCATCCTGTCCGTCCAGACCGGTACGCAGAACGTGCTGGCCATCGCCTGGGGCACCTCGCTGTCCGGGCTCGTCGCCTCCGCCATCCTCAACCTCTCCGAGACCGTCGCCGAGCTGCGCGCCACCCGCGAGCAGCTGGCCCACGCCGCCGTCGAGCGCGAACGCCTGCGCTTCTCCCGCGACCTGCACGACCTGCTCGGCCACACCATGTCCGTGGTCGTGGTCAAGGCGGAGGCCGTACGCCGCCTGGCGCCCCGGAACCTGGACGCGGCGCTGGGCCAGGCCGCGGACATCGAGGCCGTGGGCCGGCAGGCCCTCACCGAGATCCGCGAGGCCGTGACCGGCTACCGCGAGGGCAGCCTGACCACCGAGCTCGAGCGCGCCCGGTCCCTGCTCGACGCCTCGGGCATAGCCGCCGACGTCCGGCAGTCCGGCCCCCCGCTGCCGCCCCAGACGGCCGCCCTGCTCGGGTGGGTGGTGCGCGAGGGCGTCACCAACGTCGTACGGCACAGCGGGGCGGACACGTGCGTCGTCGAGGTGCGGGGGGAGCCGGACCGGGTCCATCTGGAGATCACCGACGACGGGCGCGGCGTAGGGTCGGACGGACCGACGGGCGCGGCGGCCAGCACTGGCGGCACCGGCGGCACCGGTCTGAAGGGCCTGACCGAGCGCCTGGCCGCCGCCGGCGGCTCCCTGACGTCCGGCCCCGACGGGCGGCGCGGTTTCCGCCTCGTGGCGGAACTTCCGGTGGACGAGAGCGACGAGGAGGAGCGGGCCGCGTGAGCAGCGAGCTGATCAAGGTACTGCTGGCGGAGGACCAGGGGATGATGCGGGGCGCGCTGGCGCTGCTGCTCGGTCTGGAGGAGGACATCGAGATCGTCGCCCAGGTCGGCAACGGCGACGACATCCTCCCCCAAGCCCTGGCCACGGGCCCCGACGTGGCCCTGCTGGACATCGAACTGCCGGGCCGCAGTGGCCTCGACGCCGCCGCCGACCTGCGCTCCCGCCTGCCCGGGTGCAAGGTGCTGATCCTGACCACGTTCGGCCGCCCCGGCTATCTGCGCCGTGCCATGGAGGCCGGCGCGTCCGGCTTCCTGGTCAAGGACGGCCCGGTCGAGGACCTCGCGGCCGCCATCCGCCGGGTGCTGGCCGGCGACCGCGTCATCGACCCGGCGCTGGCCGCCGCCGCTCTGAGCGCCGGCCCGAACCCCCTCACCCAGCGCGAGCGCGACGTCCTCAGCGCCGCCGTCGACGGCGCCACGGTCGCCGACATCGCCGCCCGGGTCCACCTCTCCCCCGCGACCGTCCGCAACTACCTCTCGGCGGCCATCGGCAAGACCCAGACCCGCAACCGCATGGAGGCGGTGCGGGCGGCCCGTCAGAACGGCTGGCTGTAAGGGGGCGGCCCCCGCCCCCGGCCGCCGCCGCGCCGTGCGGCAGCATGGGCGGCGTACGCGCCCCCACGCAGCCGGAGGATCAGGACAGCCATGGCTCCCACGCCCGAGATACTCGCCGCCTTCGAGACGGCGAAGGGATTCATGCCGGTGGACGAGGGGCTCGCCCTCTACGCGGCGGCCGAGGAGGCCGGGCGGCTGGGGCTGCCGCTGGTGGAGGTGGGGACCTACTGCGGGCGTTCGACGATCCTGCTCGCCGGGGCGGCCCGCGCGGCGGGAGGCGTGGTGGTGACCGTCGACCACCACCGCGGCAGCGAGGAGCAGCAGCCCGGGTGGGAGTACCACGACGCGTCCCTGGTGGACGACGCGCCGGGCGTGGGGCGGATGGACACACTGCCGACGTTCCGGCGGACGCTGTACCGGGCCGGGCTCGAGGAGCACGTCGTCGCCGTGGTCGGGCGCTCGCCGCAGGTGGCACGGGTGTGGGGCCGGCCCGTGGGGCTGGTCTTCATCGACGGCGGGCACACCGACGAGCACGCGAGCGCCGATTACGAGGGCTGGGCCCCGCACGTGGCGCCCGGCGGACTGCTCGTCATCCATGACGTCTTCCCCGATCCGGCCGACGGCGGACAGGCCCCGTACCGCGTGTACCGCAGGGCTGTGGAGTCGGGAGCGTTCACCGAGGTCTCTGTGACGCGGTCGCTGCGCGTACTGCGGCGTACGGGTCTCGGAATCTGAGCGGCGGCGCTAGCATCGCCCGCGTGTCCAACGGCAGCGGTTCCCAGATGACCCCGCGTCTCGTCGCCGGGGCGGCAGTGCTGTTCCTGGCGGCCGGGCTGGCGGGCTGTTCCGACGGCTCCGGCGGCGAGGGCGCCGGCGAGAGGTCCGCGGCCGCCGCGTCGTCCCCGGCCACGGCCCGCCCGGCGCCGCGGCCCCAGCCCTCGCGGCCGGCGGAGCCCACGGCACCCGCAGCGCCCTCGGCCGCTTCGCCCTCCGGGCCGGCGGAGCCGACACCGGCCGCGGCGCCCCAGGGCGCCGCCGACGGCCCCCTCAAGGGCAAGGTCGTCGTGGTCGACCCGGGCCACAACACCCGCAACGCCCAGCACACCGCCGAGATCAACCGTCAGGTCGACATCGGCACGGGCCGCAAGGAGTGCGACACCACCGGCACCGAGACCAACTCCGGTTACTCCGAGGCCGCCTTCACCCTGGACGTGGCGCACCGGCTTCGCGCGGTCCTGCAGGAGCAGGGCGCCAAGGTCGTGCTGACCCACGACGGGGACCGGCCGTACGGGCCGTGCGTGCCCGAGCGGGCCGAGATCGGCAACGCGGCGCACGGTGACGCCGCGGTGTCCATCCACGCGGACGGCGCGGGCGCCGGGGACCGGGGCTTCCATGTGATCCTGCCCGCATCCGTGCGCGGCGGACGGGCGGACACCTCGGCCATCGTCGGGCCGTCGAAGGAACTGGGGGCGCGCATCGCGGGGAACTTCGTCCGCACCACCGGCAGTGCCCCGTCGAATTACATCGGCAAGGGCACGGGACTCGACACGCGCGGGGATCTCGGCGGGCTCAATCTGTCGACGATTCCCAAGGTTTTCATCGAATGCGGCAATATGCGCGACGCGCAGGACGCGGCCCTGCTCACCGACGCGGCATGGCGCCAGAAGGCGGCGCAGGGAATCGCGGACGGCATCAGGGACTTCTTGCGCGGGTAAGTACCGCGGGTAAGTACCGGCAGGCCACGGCCGTGTCACGAGGGTGATACGAAGGGGACGCCCGGGACGTCCAGGAGATAGGTTCCCCGTACGATGGGTGGCCGCCACCCCCGCGCCCCCGCATCTCGCGTACCGGCGACAGCGACGATTACTGACAGCCCCGACAAGCACTGACAAAGGATTTTAGGTGAACATCCGCTCCCTCACTCGAGGCGACGGCGTGGTGATCGGAGCAGCGGTGTTGCTGTTCATCGCCTCGTTCCTCAGCTTCCGCTCGTACGACTGCGGGTCGGCGATCAACTGCCCCAAGGAGCCGATCGGCTGGAAGCCTGAACTCTTCCCCGTACTGCCGTCGATCTTCCTCGCCGGAATCATCGCCGCCGCGCTGGTCGTCGTCGCCCGTTTCCAGCCCGAGGGCCGCAAGGTCATCGGCCTGGGCCTCGACCAGTGGGGCATGGCGCTCGCCGTGTTCGCCGCGTGGTCCTCGCTGTGGACGATCTTCGGTGGTCCGGACGTGGACCAGATCTCGCCCGGCGTCGGCCAGATCCTCGCGCTGATCGCGAACCTGGTGCTCGCCGCCGTCGCCCTGCTCACGCCGCGCACCCCGGCGCTCAAGGCCCCGCTGATGGGCGCCCCGCGTCCGGCCGCCGCGCAGCCGTACGGCGTCGCCCCCAACCAGGGCTACGGCTACCCCGGCCCGGGCGGCATGCAGCCGGGCGCCGGCGCGCCCTACGGTGCGCAGGCCCCGCAGCCGTACGGTGCCCAGCCGGACCCGGCGCAGGCCCAGCCCCACCAGGGCGGCGCCGCGGCCGCTCCGCAGCCCGCCGCCGCGGGTCAGCCGGCCCCGGCCGCCGGTGGCGACTTCGCCCCGTTCTGGTTCGCGGTGCCGGTCAACCGCCCGCTGTTCGCGGAGGACGGCTCCCCCAGCCAGATCGCCGAGCTCGCGCCCGGCACCTGGTACCTCGCGGTCGACCAGCGCGGTCCGGCGCTCGTCGCGCAGACGCAGGACGGCCGCCGTGGCCTCCTGCAGGACACCACGGGCATCCAGCGCGGCTGAGCCCCGCACCTCCCGTCAGGCGGCCCGCCGGGTTCTTCCCGGCGGGCCGCCGTCTTGTCGCCCCGCGCCCGGCGGGCCTACCCTCGCCTACCTGACGCTTCGTCAGATGGATGAGGGAGGCTCCATGCGGCTCGGTCTCGCCCTCGGCTACTGGGGCCGCCGGCCCGGCGCGCGCGACCTCGCGCTCACCCGGGAGGCCGAACGGCTCGGCTACCACTCCGTGTGGACCTCCGAGTCCTGGGGCTCGGACGCCTTCACCCCGCTGGCCTGGATCGCCGCGCACACCAGCCGCATCCGGCTCGGCACCGCCGTCGCCCAGATGGCGGCCCGCTCGCCCACCGCCACGGCCATGCACGCGCTGACCCTCGACCACCTCTCCGGCGGCCGCGTCCTGCTCGGGCTGGGGCTGTCGGGACCTCAGGTCGTGGAGGGGTGGTACGGACGCCCGTTCCCCCAAAGCCCGCTGACGGCGACCCGGGAGTACGTGGACCTGGTCCGGCAGGTGCTGCGGCGGGAGGCCCCCGTGGCCCTCGACGGGCGCTTCCACCCGCTCCCCTACACCGGCCCCGGCGCCACCGGACTGGGCAAGCCGCTCAAGTCCATCACCCACCCCCTGCGCCCGGGCCTGCCCGTCCTGCTCGGCGCCGAGGGGCCCCGCAACGTCGCCCAGACCACCCGCATCGCCGACGGCTGGCTCCCCCTGTACTGGTCGCCCGCGCGCGCCGGCCTGTACGCCGCCGCCCTCGACGGCGTCCCCGAGGGCTTCATGGTCGCCCCGATGGCCCAGGCACGCCTGTGCGAGGACCTCACCGAGGGGCTGCGGCCGGTGAAGACGATGCTGGCCCTCTACATCGGCGGCATGGGCCACGCCGCCCGCAACTTCCACGCCGACCTCATGGCACGCATGGGCTACGAGGAGGAGGCCCGCCACATCCAGCGGCTGTTCCTGGCCGGGCGGCGGGAGGAGGCCGTCGCGGCGGTGCCCGACGCCTTCGCCGACGAGATCTCCCTGGTCGGCCCCCGCGAGCGGATCGCCGAACGCCTGGAGCTGTGGCGCGCGGGCCCGGTCACCGACCTCCTGGTCACCGCGCCGGACCCCGCGACCCTGCGCCTCCTCGCGGAGCTCAACGCCTGACGGCGGGCTTGCCCTCGCCGTACAGCCAGACGTCGAAGACGTCACCGACGTCCTCCGCGTCCTCGCAGAACTCCACGAACTGCTCCGTGGAGACGTTCTGATGGCGGTACCGCGCCGTCCAGTTCCGTACCAGGGCGAAGAAGGCTCGGTCGCCGACCTTCTCGCGGAGCTTGTGCAGCACCATGGCGCCCCGGCCGTACACGGGCAGGCCGGAGACCGTCTCCGCCTCGGGCTCGGACGGCGGGAAGTCCCAGATGCTCTCCCCGTCCTCGCCCTTGCTCTCCGGATCCTTGCCGTCGTAGTAGTCGTCGAAGATCTGCCGCACGGACCGCCCGCCCCGCTTCTCCTCCCACATCCACTCGGCGTACTGCGCGAACCCCTCGCTCAGCCACATGTCCGACCATTCGCGGGGCGTGAGGGAGTTGCCGAACCACTGGTGGGCCAGCTCGTGCACCACGAGCTTGTCGGTGGGAGCGCCGTGGAAGTACGGCTTGGGCTGCGTCTCCAGTTCGTAGCCGATGTACGGATTGCGGTCGACGACCGCGCCCGTCGACGAGAAGGGGTACGGGCCGAACAGGCCGCTCTGCCACTGAAGGACCTCGGGGATCAGCTTGGCCACCTTCGCCGCCGACCCCGTCTCCGCCGGGTGCGCGGCGACGTACACGGGCAGGCCGTCCGGTGTCCGGGAGGTCGTCACCCGGAACTCGCCCACCGCGACGCTGGCCACATGGCTGGCCACCGGCTCGCCGCTGTGCCAGGTGAAGGTGGTGCGCCGGGCGTCCCCCGTGCCCGTGTCCCGCGTGCCCTTCAGCTCGCCGTTGGCGACGGCCGTGAAGCCCTTCGGCACGGTCACCGCGATGTCGTAGGCGGCCTTGTCGGAGGGGTGGTGGTTGCCGGGGAACCAGGCCATCGAGCCCGTGGGCTGCCCCAGGCCCACCGCCCCGTGGTCCGTCTCGACCCAGCCCTCCGTGGAGCCGTCCGCGTCCTTGACCGCCCGCGGCCGCCCGTCATAGACGACCGTCGTCTCGAACGTGCGGTGCTTGGCGAGGGGCTTGTCCGGCTCGACGGTCAGCTCGGCGCCCTTGCGCGTCCAGCGGGCCGGCTCGCCGTTCACGCGGACGCCGCGGACGGTCAGGCCCGTGAGGTCGAGGTTGAAGGCGCTCAGGCGCTGGGTGGCCCGGGCGGTGATGACGGCGGTGGCGCGGAGACGGTTGCCCTCCGGCTCGTAGTCGAGGGTCAGGCCGTAGTGGCCGACGTCGTAGCCGCCGTTGCCCAGGCGGGGGAAGAGCTCGTCGTGCGCGCCCGCCGCCCCGGGCCTGCCGCCGGCCTCACCGCCCCCGCCGCATCCGGCGCCGAGCGCGGCGACGAGCAGCAGGGCGGCGGCCGACCGCGCGCGGCGGGGCAGCGGGCGTCCGGTGAGCATCAGAAGCTGGCCCGCTCCAGCCAGAAGTCGAGGACCCCGCGGTCCCCGAGGACCTCGACCCCGCCGCCGTCCACGGGCGAGCGCCGGTAGAACACCCGCAGGACGTCGGTCAACGGACCGCGCAACGCGACGGCCGCCTTCTCATGGGCGCGGCGCCAGGTGACCGGCGCCCCGGTGGCGTCTATGAACCACTCGGCGTTCAGCTCCGCGGTGCAGTCCGTGGCGTGCAGGTGCAGGGTGCGGCCCGGGCCGGTGAGCTCCCCCAGCTCCGGCTTGTACGCGACGGCCTGCGGGGATGTGACGATCTCCAGCCACTCGTCGAGGCAGTCGGCGGCGACGGCCGCATCGAGGGTGTACTCGGCGCCGACGGCCGCGAAGACGTCGGCGCGGTGCATCACGGTCTCGTGCGTCATGCGGCGGACCCAGAAGCTGGCGTTCTGCTCCGCCCCGAAGCTCCACACCTCCGCCTCCGGGCCCGCCTCACGCAGGGTCTCCACCAGCTGCCGCGCGCCCTCCTCCAGGTGGGCGTCGAGCGAGTCCGCGTCGAACTTCTCGGCCCCGGCCGTACCGCCCGTGTCGTCGGTGGGGATCGTGAACTCCTTGACCCGCTCGCGCACCATCTCCTCGACGCCGCGGTGGGCGCTGGCGACGTGCAGCGCGAGCTGGGCGAGGGTCCAGTCGGGGCAGGTCGGCGTCTTGGCGGTGAGGTCGCCGCGGCGGAGGGCGTCGCGCAGGAGATCGGTCTGGGTGAGGATCTCTTCGCAGTAACGGTCATAAGAAAGGCGAGTCATGACGCCACTTTAGGTTGACCGACGGGTGCCGTTCGAGAGATTTTGCCCCGCCCCGCCCCTTCCCGAACCGGGGCTCCGCCCCGGACCCCGGTCCTCAATCGCCGGACGGGCTGATTTTCAGCCCGTCCGGCGATTGAGGACAAGAAACGGTGACAGGGCGGGGCAGGGGCACGATCCACCGCCTAGCGCTGACCGCCGCACGAACAGTCGGGCTCCAGCCCAGCGGGCAGGCGTTCGCCGCCGAAGACCGCCGTCGTGGCCTCGTCGCCGCCCAGCGCCGCCGTGGCCAGCAGCAGCGAGCCCGCCGTCCAGGTGGTGAGCTCTTCCGGCCAGACCGCCTCGTCCTCGAAGACGTAGCCGGTCCAGTACATGCCGTTCTCGGCACGCAGGTGCTGGATCCACTGGAGGATCTCCACCGCGCGGTCGGACTCGCCCATCACCCACAGCGCCAGGGCCAGCTCGCAGCTCTCGCCGCCCGTCACCCAGGGGTTGGGCAGGACGCAGCGCACCCCGAGGCCGGGCACGACGAAGTCGTCCCAGCGGCTTTCGACGCGCTCCTTGGCGGCCGCGCCGGTGACGGCGCCGCCGAGGACGGGGTAGTACCAGTCCATGGAGTAGCGGCTCTTGTCCAGGAACCGCTCGGGGTGGTGGCGGATGGCGTGGGCCAGCTGCCCCACGGCCAGCTCCCAGTCGGGCTGGGGCTCCTCGCGGTGCTCGGCGATGGCCAGGGCGCAGCGCAGCGCCTGGTGGATGGAGGAGCAGCCGGTGAGGAGGGCGTCGGCGACGTCCTCGCCGCCGTCCTCGGGTGCCTCGCGCTTCCAGCCGATCTGGCCGCCGGGCTGCTGGAGTTGGAGGACGAACTCCACGGCGGCGAAGACGGTCGGCCACATGCGGTCGAGGAAGGCGTCGTCGCCGGTGGAGAGGTAGTGGTGCCAGACGCCGACGGCGACGTAGGCGACGAAGTTGGTCTCGCGGGCGCGGTCGGTGGGCTCGTCGGCGGCGCCGTCGGCGTAGGCGGCGTACCAGGAGCCGTCCGGGTTCTGGTGGTCGGCGAGCCAGCGGTAGGCGGCCGCGGCGCGGACGTGCTCGCCGGCGGCGTCCAGGGCCATGGCGGCCTCGACGTGGTCCCACGGGTCGAGGTGGTGGCCGCGGAACCACGGTATGGCGCCGTCGGGGCGCTGGGCTGCGGCGATGCCCGCCACGGTGCGCTCGGCCTGTTCGGCGGTGAGGACGCCGGGCAGGACGAGGCGTTCGGTCCGGCCGGGGCCCCGGCTGAAAGCGGTCACTCGGCGGCGCCCACGGGCAGGTGCGGCTTGGTCGCGTAGGCCACGAAGCTCTTGCCGATGACCGGGTTGAGGAGCTGCTCGGCGATCCGCGTGGCCTTGGGCTTCTTCATGATGTCCCAGACGAGCAGCTTGTGGTACGCGCGGACCGGCAGCGCCTTGTCGTTGTCGACCCCGAAGGCGCATTTGAGCCACCAGTAGGGGCTGTGCAGGCCGTGGGCGTGGTGGGTCCCGTAGGGCTTGAGACCGGCCTCCTCCATCTTGCGGAGCAGTTCGTCGCCCCGGTAGATGCGGATGTGGCCGCCCTCGACCTCGTGGTACGCGTCGCTGAGCGCCCAGCAGACCTTCTCCGGGCCGTAGCGGGGGACGGTGACGGCTATGCGGCCGCCGGGCCTGAGGACGCGCACCATCTCGGCGAGGACGCCCTTGTCGTCGGGGATGTGCTCCATGACCTCGGAGATGATGACGACGTCGAAGCTGTCGTCGGGGAACGGCAGCGCGAGCGCGTCGCCCTCCATGGCGGTGGCGGTGGCCCCTTCGGGGGCCTCGCCGGCCTCCTTCATGGCGGCGAACCACTTGGCGACCTCGCGGATCTCCTCGCCGTTGCGGTCGAGGGCGACGACCTGGGCGCCGCGCCGGTAGCACTCGAAGGCGTGCCGGCCCGCGCCGCACCCCAGATCGAGGACGCGGTCGCCTGCGGCGAGCGGGAAGCGGGAGAAATCGACGGTCAGCACGTTTTTGCTTTCGTCCGACGGGACAGGGTGGTGGCGCTCGGGGACAGGGGACGGCGGGAGGGCGGGGCGGGGTGTGCCGGGGCGGCCACTACGCGCCGCCGGCCCGGCGGGCGGCGCCCGCGCGGGCGATCGCCCTGCGGTAGTGCTCGGCGGTGCCGATGGCAGCCTGGCGCCAGGTGAACCTGGCGAGCACGCGCTCGCGGCCGGCGGCGCCGAGGCGGCGGCGCAGGTCCTGGTCGCCGAGGAGGCGGCCGAGGGCGGCGGCCAGCGCTCCCGCGTCGCCCGGCGGGACGGCGAGGCAGGTCTCGCCGTCGGGGCCGGCGACCTCGGGGATGGCGCCGCCGGTGGTGGCGACCAGCGGGGTGCCCGTGGCCATGGCCTCGGCGGCGGGCAGGGAGAAGCCCTCGTACAGGGAGGGGACGCAGGCGATCTGGGCCGAGCGGACCAGGTCGACGAGTTCGCGGTCGGTGATGCCCTTGACGAACTCGACGGCGCCTTCGAGCCCGTGCCGCCGGATGGCGGTGGCGACGGGACCGTTCTCGGCGCGCTTGCCGACGACGACGAGGTGGGCGCCGGGGTGGTCCGTACGGACCTGTGCCAGCGCCTCGACGAGGTGGACGAGGCCCTTGAGGGGGACGTCGGCGCTGGAGGTGGTGACGATGCGGCCGGGTATCTCGGCGACGGCGGGGTCGGGCGAGAACAGGCCGGTGTCGGCGCCGATGTGGACGACGTGGATTCGGCCGGGATCCACCCCCAGGTGGTCGACGATCTCCTGCCGGGAGGACCCGGAGACGGTGAGCACGGACGGCAGCCGCCGGGCGACGCGCTTCTGCATGCGCGTGAACCCGTACCAGCGGCGCACGGAGGCGCGGCGCTTCCAGTCCGGTGCGGCGTCCAGCTCCAGCTGCCGGTCGACGGTGATGGGGTGGTGGATGGTGGTGACCAGGGGGGCGCCGAGGACGCCGGGGCCGCCGAGGAGGCCGTAGCCGAGGGTCTGGTTGTCGTGGACGACGTCGAACCTGCCACGGTGGGCGGCGAGATGGCGGCGGGCGCGCAGCGAGAACGTCAGCGGCTCGGGGAAGCCCCCGGTCCACATCGTGCCGACCTCCAGCGCGTCGATCCAGTCGCGGTACTCGTCGCGCCCCGGGGTGCGGAAGGGGTCGGGCTGGCGGTAGAGGTCGAGGCTGGGCAGCTCGGTGAGCGTCACGCGGCCGGGGGCGGGGCTCGCCTGCGGGCCGGCCGGGGCGTCGTCGGTGTCGAGCACGGGGTACGGCTGGGCGCCGATGACCTCGACGGTGTGGCCGAGGCGGGCGAGTTCGCGGGAGAGGTGGCGTACGTAGACGCCCTGACCGCCACAGAAGGGGTTGCCCTTGTAGGTGAGCAGTGCGATGCGCAGCGGCCGTTCGCCGTCCCCGCCGCCGCTCCTGTCCCGGAGGCTGCTGCGGTCTCGCGTGAGCGATGCCTCCGTGGCCTCAGCGGTCACTCCGGCCTCCTTCTCGCTGGCTGTTCCGCCGGAGCGTAACGGGTCGCGCTAATCTAGAACAAGTTTCAGACTGGGTCGTCCAGAGGCTTGAATCTACCGGCATGTCAGAGGGCCGAAAGAGCCGTGCCGGGTGATTCGCGCCACGGCCCGACCCCTGCCATGCTGTGCCGTCCGGGCCGTACAGGCGCCGCTGGATGGATTGCCACGGAATGGGACATACGGACATATGACGACGGAACCCAGGTCGGCCATGGCATCTGTCGCACCCATGACGAGTGCCGCTCCCTTGACGGCACGTCAGGAGGCGCGGCGCCGCCGGATCCTGCACGCCACGGCCCACCTCGCGAGCCGCGGCGGCTTCGACGCCGTACAGATGAGAGAGGTGGCCGAGTCCTCGGGCGTCGCGCTCGGCACGCTCTACCGCTACTTCCCCTCGAAGGTCCACCTCCTGGTCGCCACCATGCAGGACCAGCTGGAGCACCTGCACGAGACGCTGCGCAAGCGCCCGCCCACGGACGAGAACCCGGCGGCCCGCGTCTCCCAGACGCTGATGCGGGCCTTCCGCGCGATGCAGCGCGAGCCGCACCTGGCCGACGCGATGGTGCGCGCCCTCACCTTCGCCGACCGCTCGGTGAGCGCCGAGGTCGACACGGTCTCCCGGCTGACCACCGCGATCATCCTGGACGCCATGCGCCCGGCGGGCCCGCCCACCCCCGAGCAGCTGTCGGCCGTGCGCGTCATCGAGCACACCTGGCACTCCGCGCTGATCACCTGGCTGTCGGGGCGGGCGTCCATCGCCCAGGTGAAGATCGACATCGAGACGGTCTGCGGGCTCATCGGCCGGCCGCCGGTGGCGGTGGCGGGCCCTCGGTAGGCGCAAGCCCTCCGCAGCCGAGGCGGGTCCCGGCAGCCGCCCGCGTCCTTGCGCCCCCGGCGGACGGGGTAACCGCACCCCTGACAGTGGGTCGCGCCGGTATGAATTTATCGACGTACCCGAGGTGGCTTGCTACATGGAGCGGGGAGAACCGTACGTGACCCGAGTTCTGCTGATACACGACACCTATCTGCTGCGCATGGCTCTGGCGGTACTGATCGGCAGAGAGCCGGACCTCGAGGTGTCCTCGGCATCCTGGCCCGGAGCCGTCGCCATGTCCCGGGCGCTGCGCCCCGATGTCTGCGTGGTGGACATGGACAGCCCCCAGGCGGGCGGGGAGTGCGGTATCGGGGAGTTGGGGCAGGTCAGAGAAGGAGGTGCAGGGGGTGAAGGAGGCTGTTGCGGCGCGCTGTTGGCGCTGGCGACCGCCGGGCGGCCCGGCCCGCTGCGCCGGGCCTATGAGGTGGGGGCCTTGGGCTACTTGAGCAAAAACGCTTCTCCGGACCGGCTCGTCGAGGGCATACGGCATGTGGCGAAGGGAGAGCGTTATATCGACGAGTCGCTCGGCTTCGGCTTTCTGCAGGCCGCCGAGATCCCGCTGACGCGGCGGGAGTTAAGCGTGCTGTCACTCGCGGCCGAGGGCGCTTCCGTCGGCGAGATCGCCCGGAGCCTGCACCTGTCCAACGGGACGGTGCGCAATTACATGGCCGCCATCACCCGCAAGACCGGGGCCCGCAACCGCGTCGACGCGATCCGCATCTCGCAGGGGGCGGGGTGGGTGTGACGGGGCGGGCGGTGGGGGACCCGCCGGTCGTGCTTTGGCCGACGCGGACGCCTCGCCCATGAGGTCCCGGTAGAGCTCCGAGCGGACGGACAGGTCCCGGTGCGTGCCGGCGAGCGTACCGGGCCCGTCCATGACCAGGACGCGATCCGCGCGGCGGGCCGAGCCCGCGCGGTGCGCGATGACCACGAGGGTGCCGCCGGGCCGCGCCGCGAAGGCGCGCTCGGCGCGCGCCTCGGCGGCCGGGTCCAGATGGCAGGCCGCCTCGTCGAGCAGCGCCACGGGGGCGGGTGAGAGGTACGCGCGGACCAGTGCGATCAGCTGTCGCTCACCCGCCGACAGCTCGCCCGGCACCACGGGGGCGGCCAGGTCGCCGCCCAGCCGCCGTACGAGGCCGTCGGCGCCGATCGCGTCGACGGCGGCCATGACCTCGTGCTCGGTGACGGGATCGGCGCGCAGGTAGCGGAAGTTGTCGCCGAGGGTGCCGGAGAAGACGTACGCCTCCTGCGGGATCAGCACCCGGCGCGCGGGCGCGCCCTCGGCGCGGGCCGCCACGCCGCCCACGCTCACCTCGCCGGCCGACGGCACCAGCAGCCCCGCGATCAGTCCGGCCAGCGTCGACTTCCCCACGCCGCTCGGCCCGACGACCGCCAGGTGCGTGCCGGGCGCAAGGGTGAGGTCCAGCTCCCGTACGACGGGCTCGGCGTGTTCGCCGTACCCGAAGGTGACGCCGCGCAGCTCCACGGCGGGCGCGGAGGGGGCGCGCCCTTCCGGGAGCGGGAGCGGGGGCGGTGGTGGCGGCCCGGCGGGGGGTTCGGTCAGGCGGCGTACGACCACGGCCAGCCGGGCGCCGCTCGCGCCCAGCCCGTGGATGAGGCCCTGCAGGGCGGGGAGCAGGGTCTGCGTCAGATAGGCGAGGGCGCCGACGAGCGCGCCCGCGGAGACGCCGTGGTCGAGCAGCCACGGCGCGGCCACCAGGAGCGGGACGACGGGGAGGCGGCCGGCGACGGCGAGTGCCCCGACGCGGACGACCGACCAGCGGGCGAGGGCGCTCGCGGCGCGCGGCTCGGCGTCGACGAGGGCGCCCGTATCGGCGCGCACCCGCCGCTCGGCGCCGCCCGCGGAGATGTCGCGCAGGCCGGCGCAGACCTCGCCCAGCGACTGGGCGACGGCCTCGTCGGCGGCCAGGAAGGCTTCCTGGCGGCGGGCCATGGGGCGCAGCGTCGCCAGGAACAGCGCCAGGCCCAGCACGAGGGGCGGTACGACGACCGCCAGCAGCACGGGGGCCAGCAGGAAGAGCCCCAGCAGGGCCCCGGCGGCGGTGAAGACGAAGGAGCGCGCCACCATGACGAGGCCGGCGAACGCGTCGCGGGCGATCTCCACTTGGTGGGTGAGCCGGGACACGGCGGCGCCGTCCCCGTCGCTCAGCGCCCGCACGACCACGCGCCGCACGAGGGCGTCGCGGAACGGCTCCACGAGCGCGGCCACTCCCCCGTACGTCCGCCCGGTCCCGTAGGCGCCGACGACCACGGCGACGGCGGCGACGGCCAGCCAGCCGAGCCCCGTGCCCGGGCGCCCCGCCAGGAACCCGGCGTCCAGCGCCCGGGCGAGCGCGTACCCGGTGGCGAACGCCTGCACCGCCTCGACGGCCGACCACCCCACGAGCCCCGCCAGCACGCGCCGCCGCCGCAGCACGAAGGCGACCCCGTGCCGGAAGCCGGCGGGCCCGCCGAGGGGAGGTTCGCGGCGCAGCGGGGTCCCCGGGGTCATCCTTCGAACACCGCCCGGTACTGCGGCAGGTGCCAGAGCTCCTCGTGGGGGCCCACCGCGCGGATGCGGCCGCCGTCGAGCCAGGCCACGTGGTCGGCGCGGGCCGCCGTGGAGGGGCGGTGGGCGACGATGAGGCGGGTGGGGGCGGTGACGTCGTTCATCAGGGAGCGGGTGACCTTGTGTTCGGTGACCGAGTCCAGGCTCGAGGTGGCGTCGTCGAGGATGAGCAGCCGTCCCGCGTGGGCGAAGGCGCGGGCGAGGCCCAGGCGTTGGGTCTCGCCGCCGGAGAGCGGGGCGGCGGCGAGGGGGGTGTCGTAGCCGTCGGGCAGGCGGCGGACGAAGTCGTCGGCGCAGGCGGCGCGCGCCGCGGCGGTCAGGGCGCCGGGGGCGGGGGTGAAGGCGCCGAAGGCGACGGTGCCGCCGATCGTGCCGCCGAGCAGGGCGGGGCGTTCGAAGGCGTAGCCCACCTCGCGGCGCAGCTCCTCGTGGGTCAGTTCGCGCAGGTCGACGCCGTCGAGCGTGACCTCGCCGGCGTCCGGGTCGGCGAGGCGCCCGGCGACGGCGGCCAGGACGGACTTGCCGGTGCCGGAGCGGCCCACGAGGGCCACGGTGGTGCCGCCCGGCACGGTCAGGTCCACGTCGTGCAGGAGCTGCCGCTCGCCCCGCGCCACGCGGACGCCGCGCAGTCGCAGCGTGCCCTCGCCGGGCGGCAGCCGTCGCGTGCCGTACGGGGTCGGGGTCAGGGCGTGGACCTCCGCGAGGCGCCGTACGGCGGTGCGGCCGTGCACGAGGGCGTTGAGGTGCCCGACCAGTGTGCCGATGCCGGCCGCGAGCACGGCGTAGCGGGAGGCGGCCAGCAGGTCGCCGACGCTGAGCCTGCCGCGGGACAGTTCGAGGCCGGCGACGGCGAGGACGGCGATCTGGAGCAGCGGTACGAGCGTGGCGGCCTGCGAGGTGGCGCGGCCCTGCACCTTCCACATGCGGTGGCCGTGGCGCGCGAGGGCGGCCAGCGGCGCGAGGACGCGGGCCCGTTCGCGGCCGGCGGTGCCGGCCGCGGCGATGGTGCGGGCGCCGCCCAGGGCCTCGACCAGGCGCCCGGCGAGCTCGCCCTGGAGCCGCTGGTAGCCGGTGAGGCTGTCGGCGGAGGCGCGGGTGAAGGAGCGCAGCAGCAGGGCGAGTACGGGGGCCCCGGCGAGGAAGACCGCGGCGAGCCAGGGGTCGATCAGGGCGAGGGCGGCGATGCCGCCGAGGGGTCCGGCGACGGCGGCGACGGTCCCCGCGAGGGAACCGGGGACGGTACCGGCGTGGGCGGCGTTGCCGACGAGGCGGGTGACGAGGTCGCCCTGGGGGATGCGGGCGGTGGCCCGCGGGCCCGCCGCGAGGACGTCCCGCAGCGCGCGGTGGCGCAGCCAGGCCGTGGTGCGCGCGGCGGTGGTGGCGGTGAGCAGCTCGTCGCAGGCGTCCAGCACGACGGGGACGCAGACGAGGCCCGCGCACAGCAGGACCCACCGGCTCGCGTCACCGCCGCGGCGGGCGAGCAGCAGGTCGAGGGTGTGGCCGAGGACGGCCGGCAGCAGCAGGGCGGCGGCGGTGCTCGCGGTGGCGACGAGGGCGAGGGCGACGGCACGGGCGGCGCTGTGCCGGACGGCACCGGACATGACCCCGCGACTGCCGGGGGCGGTGTGGGCGGCGTCCGGGCTCGGCTCGCGGGGCGGGGCCGTAACTGCCATGGGTGATGGACCTCGTGGGTCGGGGCCTCGTACCGGCTGGTGTGCGGTCGGCGGGCGGCCGAACCGGTGGGCCCCCCTCGGGGAGGGCCCACCAGGAGCGGTCACCCGCGAGGGTGGATCACAGGCACAGCGCGGTGCTGGCCGTGCTCCAGCACAGGAGCAGGCTGACGTTGCTGCCGCCGCCACCGCCGTGGGACAGCTCGTCGGACTCCATGTTCTGCAGGTCGAGAAGCGCCATGGTTCTTCCTTTCATGGGGACGGATGGTGTGGTGATGGTTGGGTCACGGCTCCACCACGCGGTGGAACCGGCTCTGGGGCGCCCGCAAGGGCGGCAGGAAGGGCAGCTGCGCGGGCGGTCGTGCCGGGCTGTCGCCGCCGAGGGCGGCGTCGAGCGCGAGCAGGCAGCCTGCCGTTCCGGTGGCGAGGTCCATGGACAGCCGCATCATCTGGTGTCCGGGGAAGGCGAGTTGCCCTTGGTAGGACATGGCGTGCCAGGACAGGGCGGCGATCTGGTCGGCCGTCCACTCCCCGGTGGCCTCCGCGGCGGTGGTGCGGCTGAGGTGCCAGATCATTCCGGCGCGGCCCTGGAAGAGGCCGGGCTGGGCGTAGAACCGGGACCGGGCGGCGAGGAGGATGGCCTGGCGCGCCTCGGTGAGGTCCTCGTCGCCGGCGTCGCCGGAGCGGTGGGTGAGGTAGTCGTCCAGCACCGCGCCGATGCCGACGCTGCCGTCGCCGAGGTACGGCATGGTGCGCCAGCCCTCGTCGACGTCGAGGGAGCCGGCCGGTGTGCGCACGCAGCGCTCGAGGTCCGCGCGCAGGGCCGTGCCGGCCAGGTCGAGGAGGTCGGGCGCGCCGGTGCGTTCGTAGAGCCTGAGGAAGAGCAGGGCGGGGCCGGTGGCTCCGTGCATCAGCCCGGCGCGCCGCTGGGCGGCGGGGGCGGCGCGGTCGGCCGCGAGCCGGTCGGCGAGCACCTGGGCGGCTTCGACGGCCCGTTCGTGCAGGGTGCGGTCGCCGGTGGCGGTGGCGAGGTGGTCGAGGACCAGGCCGACGCCGGCCAGGCCGCCGTGCAGGCCGGTGGCCAGGCGCTGCCACTTCTCCGCGAGCAGCGAGCCGGTGATGTCGAGGGCGCGCCGGGTGTGGCCGAGGCGGTGGAGGCCGTAGGCGATGCCCGCCAGTCCGTCGTAGAGGCCGAGGGGGGTGCCGGGCGGCACCGGGTCGGTGTGCTCCAGCAGCCACTTCTCGCCCTCTTCGTAGGGCTCGGCGCCGGTTTCGGCGAGGGCGTAGAGCACCCCGGCCGCGCCGTGTGCCAGGCCCAGCCCGCCTCCGTCGGTGAACTGGGCGATGTCGCCCGGGAAGAGCCGGTCGTCGCGTTCGGGCGTGGCGGAGGCGAGCAGGGCCCGGATCATGGAGTCGCGGCTGTGCGGCCAGTCGCCGGGCTCGGGCACGCCTCCGGGGAGGCGGCGGGGACGGCTGCCGGCCGCCGTGGCGGACGCGGGCCCGGGGCCCGTGCCGCGCGTGATCTCGGCGACGGCCTCGTCGAGGAAGTCGCCGGGCACGGGGAAGTACTCGGCGATGAAGCCGGCCAGGTGCGCGGCCTTGGCCCGGTCGATGGCCAGGAGTGTGGTGACGGGCAGGAACAGGGCGAGCCGCAGGCAGGCCAGCGCGTACCGGTCGACGTCGGTGCCGGTGCGGTCGGGCGGGGCGACGAAGCCCGGGTGGGCGACGATCTGCCGGCCGTGCTCGGAGGCGGGGGCGGCGGCCTCGAAGTCGATGAGGGTGACGGACTGTTCGTCCGGCGCGACCATGATGTTGAACAGGTGCAGGTCGTTGAAGACCACTCCCCTGGCGTGCACCGCCTCGACCGCTTCCTCGACGGCCCGGTGGATACGCAGGGCCCACGTGGTGTAGCCGGCGAGCGCGCCGGGGTCGGGGTCGGCGGTGAGCAGTGGGTGGCGCTCGGCGAAGAAGGAGTTCAGGGGGCGGCCCTCGACGAAGTCCATGACGAGGAAGCGGTGGTCGCCGACGCTGAACCAGTCGCGGACGCCGGGGGCGACGCCGAGGCCGGTGAGCTTCTCCAGGGCGTCCTTCTCCCGCTCCAGGCGGGCGATGGCGTCGGCGCCGTCGGCCGCCAGCCCGGCGTGCGGCCGGCCTTCCTTGAGGACGACCGCGCTGCCGTCCCGGGTGTCGGTGCCGCGGTAGACGCCGCCGCCGTTGGAGAAGTGCAGGGCCTTTTCGATGCGGTAGGGCAGTTCGCCGACGGTGGTGGCGTTGCGGGCGGCCAGGTGGGGCTCGAGGAAGGCGGGCAGGGTCACCCACGCGGGGGTCTGGAAGGCGGGGTTGCGCAGGTCCGGGACGAGGGTGCCGCTGGGGTCCTCGACGGCGGGGACGAGCGCGCCCCGGGCGTCGGTGCAGTAGCGGCGGGCGAAGGCGCCGTAGCGGACGTAGAGCGGGCCTTCGTGCCAGCGCAGGTCGGTGAGGATGTACGGGCCGGGGCCGCCGGCGAGGATCTCGTGCAGCTCGGTGAGGACGGTGTGCAGGCTGTCCTCGTCGGCCGGGTAGATGGTGACGAACTTTCCGCTGCCGTCGCGGGCGGCGTACTTGCTGTTGCGCAGGTGCAGTTGGTGCGGCGCGGGGACGAACTTGAACGGCACCGACCGCGGCACGCAGTAGTCCCACACGGCGGCGGCGGTCCGGTCCGCGGTCCGCGCGGTGGCGGACACATGGATCTTCCAGCCCTGCGGCGGCTGTCCGGGGCGGGGGCGGCCGGTGGCGTCCACGGGTGTGAGGCTGAGCCAGTCCCCGCTGCGGGAGCTCTTCCAGCCCTCGGGGACGGGGCGGCGCGCCGTCTCGAACAGGGCGCCGGCGCCGCTGTCCCCGGCCGGGGCGGACAGCCGCTCGGGGATCTCGTAGAAGTGCCTGTCTGCCAGGCAGTAGACCTCGTACCGCTTCTCCATCGGACCCCCCTCGGCGGCGACGGGAAGAGATTTCCACGCCGCGGGGGGCCGGGACAGTCACATGTGTCATGAACAGTCCGTGCGGAACGCATGAGTAAACAAATGTACGGACCTGTTGTTCGATGGACGTTACTCCTCCGGTGGGAACACCGCCTCGCCCGTTTCGGCCACGTGGAGGGCCACGGCCTCGGTGGGACAGTTCTCGGCCGCCTCCAGCACGGTCGGCGAGGGCTCGGTCTCCGCCGCCACCGGGTGCGCGCGGCGGGCCGCGTCGAGCCGGAAGGCGCCGGGCGCGGTGCCCGCGCACATGCCCGAGCCGACGCACACGCTCCGGTCGACCGTCACCCGCCAGCGCGGCGCCCCGCTCACCGGCCGGCCTCCGGCTGCCGCTGGTGTCCGGCGGGCAGGTGGATCGTCTTCTGCTCCAGGTACTCGGCGTAGCCCTCCGGCCCGCCTTCCCGTCCCAGGCCCGAGTCCTTGTAGCCGCCGAACGGTCCGAACATGTCGAGGCTGAAGGTGTTCACGCAGTACGTGCCCGTGCGCACCCGGCGGGCGATGTCGATGCCGCGCTCGACGTCGGCCGTCCAGACGCTGCCGGAGAGCCCGTAGTCGGAGTCGTCGGCGATGCGGACCGCCTCGTCCTCGTCCTCGTACGGCAGGAGGCAGACGACGGGGCCGAAGATCTCCTCGCGGGCGATCCGCATGGTGTTGGCGACGTCGCCGAACAGCGTCGGCTCGACGTACCAGCCCCTCTCCCGCCCGGCTGGCCGGCCGCCGCCCGCCAGGACCTTGGCCCCCTCGCGCTGCCCGAGCGCGATGTAGGCCAGCGAGCGCTCGCGCTGGCGGCGCGCGACGAGCGGGCCGACCTGGGTGGCGGGGTCGAGCGGGTCGCCGACGACCAGCGCGGAGGCGGCGGTGGCCAGGCGTTCGGCGAGCTCGTCGTAGTGCGAGCGCGGGGCGAGGACGCGGGTCTGGGCCACGCACGCCTGGCCGTTGTTCATCCAGGCGCTGGGGACGATGCCGGCGACGGCGGCGTCGAGGTCCGCGTCCGGCAGGACGATGGCGGCGGACTTGCCGCCCAGTTCGAGGGTGACCCGGGTGAGGTTGCGGGCGGCGACCTCCATGACGCGCCGGCCGGCGGCGACGGAGCCGGTGAAGGAGACCTTGTCGAGCCCGGGGTGGCCGACCAGGTACTCGCTGACCTCGCGGTCGGCGGGGAGGATCGAGAGCACCCCTTCCGGGAGGCCCGCGGCGGTGACGACTTCGGCGAGGACATAGGAGTCCAGGGGCGTCTCCGGTGAGGGCTTGAGCACCACCGAGCAGCCGGCCAGCAGCGCGGGCGCCAGCTTCGCGGCCGCGACGAACTGGGGCACGTTCCAGGGGACGACGGCCGCCACGACGCCGACCGGCTCGCGCCGCACGAGCAGGGGGCCGAGGACGCCGGCCCGCCGCTCCTCGTGCGGGAAGCCGCGCGCGACGGCGATGGCGGAGTCCCACACCATCACGGCGCCCAGGGCCTGGGCCATGACGCTCCAGGAGTACGGGGAGCCGTTCTGGGCGGAGATCAGCCGGGCGATCTCCTCGTACCGGGCGGCGATGCCGTCCTTGATGCGGGTGACGACCTCGATCCGCTCCGCCAGGGGCAGCCCGGCCCAGACCTCCGACTCGAAGGACGCGCGGGCGGCGGCCACCGCCCGGTCGACGTCCGCGCGCGAGGCGTGCGGGACGCGCCCGATGACGGTCTCGGTGTGGGGCGAGACGACCTCGATGACGTCCCCGCGGGGGCCGGCGGCGGGCTCGGCCTGCCTGCCGCCGATGAAAAGGTGTCCGTACTCGACGAGCTCGCTCATCGCGGTGGCCTCCCGCCCGGTTCTGACGCTGCATCAGAAACACTCCGGATTCCGTTGTAGTGGGTGAGCGCGGGCACCGGAAGGCGAGCGGCGCGCAGGGATGGTCATGCGCATGACCGCATGCTGGGGTGTGCGGGCACGTACGTGGCGGTATGAGCCGCCGGAAATGGGCCGGATAAAGTGTTCAGCCCCCGCCAAAGCGACCCTCGGCACCCGCCGGGAACCCACCGAGAGGCACCACTCCATGGCCCCCTCCTTCGCCGTTCACGCGCGCCGCGGCGCCGCCGCCCTGGCCACCGCCGCCGTCCTGGGCGTGGCCGTGGCCCCCGCCGCCCTCGCCGACGGCTCGCCGTCCCCGGCGGCCACGGGGCTGTACGGCACGGGCGACCCGAAGTTCGACGGTGTGTTCCGGCAGTCCCTCGCCTTCCTCGCGCAGGACGCCATGGGCGTGCGCCCGGCGGACTCCGCCGTGGACTGGCTCGCCGGGCAGCAGTGCGCGGACGGCGGCTTCCCCGGCTACCGGGCCGACACGACCAAGGCGTGCGACCCGAAGAAGGACGAGTTCACCGACGCGACCGCCGCCGCCGTGCAGGCCCTGGCGGCCGTCGGCGGCCGTGACGAAGCCGTGAAGAAGGGCCTCGACTGGCTCAAGGCCCACCAGACCGCCCTGGGCGGCTGGGGCTACCAGGCCGGCAGCCCCACCGACGCCAACTCCACCTCCATCGCCATCGGCGCGTTCGCGGCGGCCGGCCAGGACCCGGCGAAGGCGGCCGTCAAGAACGGCAAAAACCCCGTCGAGACGCTGCTGACCTTCCAGATCGGCTGCGGGGCGAAGGAGGGCGAGCGCGGTGCCTTCGCCTACCTCGCGGACCAGAACGCCCTGCGCGCCGACAACCTCGCCAGCGCCGCCGCCGGGCTCGCCACGCGCGGCAAGGGCTACCAGGTCGAGCCGCTGAAGAAGGGCTCGGACCGGCCCGTCGAGCCGCTGGACTGCTCCTCCGACACCAACAAGCGGCCCAAGGACGCCGCGGCCGCCGCCGAAGCCGTGGACGGCTACCTCTCCGCGACGCTGGACAAGAACGGCGGCCACCTCCTGCCCTCCATGCCCGGCGCCCCGGCCAAGCCCGACCACGGCACCACCGCCGACGCCGCCCTCGCCCTCGCCGCGGGCGGCCACCGCGAGGCCGCCGAGAAGCCCCTGACGTGGCTGCGTTCCAAGGAGAGCGGCACCGCCGAGTGGGCCAAGGGCAACCCCGGCAGGCTCGCCAAGCTCATCCTGGCCACGCACGCCGCCGGCGGCGACCCGCGCGACTTCGCCGGCACCGACCTGGTGGCCGCGCTGAACGGGACGGGCCCGAAGCCGGAGGCCACCGGCGCCGCCCAGGAGAAGAAGGACGAGAAGAAAAAGAAGGACGGCGACGACGGCGTCGGCATCTGGTGGTTCGTCGCCATCTTCTTCGTCGCGAGCGTCGGCGTCGGCTTCCTGCTCAGCGGCCGCCAGAAGAAGACCGAGCTGTGACCCGTAGGCCCCTCACCGGCACGCGCGCCCTGGGTGCCGTCCTGCTCGCCGGCCTGCTGGCCGTGCTGGGCGCGGCGCCCGCGCACGCGGACGGCTACCGCTACTGGTCGTTCTGGCAGCAGGCCGCCGGCTCCGGCCAGGACTGGGCGTACGCCACGCAGGGCCCGGCCACGCTGCGGCCCGGCGACGGCAAGGTCGTCGGCTTCCGCTTCGCGGTGAGCAAGGACTCCGCCGAGGCCGCGAAGCCGCGCACGGCGGCCGACTTCGGCGCGGTGTGCGACCGTACGCCCGCCAAGGAGGGCGCCAAGCGCGTCGCCGTCGTCCTCGACTTCGGCACGCCGGCCGACGCCCCGGGCGGCGAGAACCCGCCCGCGGCCCGTACCGCCTGTGCCCAGGTCGCCCCCGACGCGAGCGCCGCCGAGGCGCTGGCGGCGGTGGCGAAGCCGCTGCGTTACAACTCCGACGCCCTGCTGTGCGCCATCGCGGGGTACCCGAGGACCGGGTGCGGGGAGAAGGTCGACGGCGGGGCCGGTACCCCCGCGCAGACGAAGGAGGGGCAGGACGGGCAGGACGGCAAGAAGGCGGGCGACGAGGGCGACGGCGGCCCGTCCGCCGGCCTGATCGGCGGCATCGCGATCGTGGCCGCGCTCGGCGCCGCGGCGGTGTGGCAGACACGGCGACGCCGGCGCGGATGAGCCGCGCGAGCGGGACGAGCAGGGCGAGCGAAGTGAGCGGTATGGGTGGGACGAGCGGGGCCCGGGTGGCCGCGCCCTCGGCCGTACGCGCCGGGGCGCTGCACGCCGGCGCGTGGTGGGTGTGGGCCCTGGGCCTGGCCACCGCCGCCTCCCGCACCACCAACCCCCTGCTGCTGGCGCTGCTCGTCGGCGTCGCCGGGTACGTCGTCGCCGTCTGCCGCACGGACGCGCCGTGGGCGCGCTCGTACGGGGCGTTCCTCAAGCTCGGGCTGGCGGTCATCGGCATCCGGCTCGTCTTCGCGATCGTCCTCGGCTCGCCCATCCCCGGCACGCACGTCCTCGCCACCCTCCCGGAGATTCCGCTTCCCGAGTGGGCGCGCGGGGTGCGGGTCGGCGGCCGGGTGACCGCCGAGGGGCTGGTGTTCGCGCTGTACGACGGCCTGAAGCTGGCCACGCTGCTGGGCTGCGTGGGCGCGGCCAACGCCCTCGCCAACCCGGCCCGGCTGCTGAAGTCGCTGCCGGGCGCGCTGTACGAGGCGGGGGTGGCGGTCGTCGTCGCCATGACGTTCGCCCCGAACCTCGTCTCGGACGTGCAGCGGCTGCGCGCGGCGCGGCGGCTGCGCGGCCGCCCGGACCGGGGCCTGAAGGCCCTGCTCCAGGTGGGGCTGCCGGTGCTGGAGGGTGCGCTGGAGCGTTCCGTGGCCCTGGCGGCGGCCATGGACGCCCGGGGCTACGGCCGTACCGCCGAGGTCCCGCGTGCCGTGCGGCACACGACGAGCGCACTGACCCTGGGCGGGCTGCTGGGCGTGTGCGCGGGAACGTACGGCCTGCTCGGCGACGCCGGGGGCGGGTACGGGATGCCGCTGCTGGGCGCGGGTCTGGCCGCCGCGCTGGCCGGTCTCCGGCTGGGCGGCCGCCGCTCGGTCCGTACGCGCTACCGCCCCGACCGCTGGGGCGCCCGCGCCTGGCTGGTCTCCGCGTCGGGCGCGGCGGTGGCGGCCCTGATGATCTGGGCGGGCGACTGGGCCCCACAGGCCCTCCACCCCCCGGCGGTCCCCCTGAAGGCCCCGACCCTCCCGCTGTGGCCGGCGGCATCGATTCTGTTGGGGCTGCTACCGGCCCTGGTTGTGGGCAATCGTTCCGCAGGGCGGAACGGGTGGGCACAACGGAACAACGGCGCCCAGCCCGCTCCCCCACCCACCACGGACGTCAAGGAGACCCACCGATGATCCACTTCGAGCAGGTCTCGGTCTCCTACGACGGCGCAAGCCACCGGGCGATCGCCGACATCGACCTCACCGTCCCCGAAGGCGAACTGTGCCTGCTGGTCGGCCCGTCGGGCGTCGGCAAGTCCACCCTCCTCGGCACCGTCAGCGGGCTCGTACCGCACTTCACCGGCGGCACCCTGCACGGCCGCGTCACCGTCGCCGGGCGCGACACCCGTACGCACAAGCCGCGTGAACTGGCCGACGTCGTGGGGACGGTGGGCCAGGACCCGCTGGCCCACTTCGTCACCGACACCGTCGAGGACGAGCTCGCCTACGGCATGGAGTCCCTCGGCATCGCGCCCGCCACGATGCGCCGCCGCGTCGAGGAGACCCTGGACCTGCTGGGCCTGGCCCCGCTGCGCGACCGCCCTCTCGCCACTCTCTCCGGCGGCCAGCAGCAGCGCGTCGCCATCGGGTCCGTGCTGACCGCGCACCCGAAGGTGCTGGTCCTGGACGAACCCACGTCGGCCCTGGACCCGGCCGCGGCCGAGGAGGTCCTGGCCGTGCTGCAGCGCCTGGTCCACGACCTGGGCACCACCGTGCTGCTCGCGGAGCACCGGCTGGAGCGCGTGGTGCAGTACGCGGACCAGGTGATCCTGCTGCCCGCCCCCGGCGCCGCCCCCGTCGTCGGCGAGCCCGCCGAGGTCATGGCGGTCTCGCCGGTGCACCCGCCGGTCGTCGACCTCGGCCGGCTCGCCGGCTGGTCGCCGCTGCCGCTGTCCGTGCGGGACGCCCGGCGCAAGGCCGCCTCCCTGCGGGAGCGGCTGGCGCCGCTCGCCCCGCCGGACCGGGCCCCGGCCCCGGCCGGTACCCCGGCGCCGGCTCCGCGCTCGCGCGGGGCCCGGCTGCTGCGCGGGGCCGGGCGGCCCGCGGCGGCCGCCGGGGCGGAGCCCGCCGCCGCGGCCGTGGAGGGCCTGGCCGTCCGGCACGGCCGCGTCGACGCGCTGCGCGACGTCGCACTGTCCGTGCGGGGCGGGGAGACCGTCGCCCTCATGGGCCGCAACGGCGCCGGCAAGTCGACGCTGCTGCGCACGCTCGTCGGCATGCACCGGCCGGCCCGCGGCTCCGTGCACGTGGGCGGCGCCGTCCCGCACCGAACGGGCCCGCGCGAGCTGCTGCGGCACGTGGGCCTCGTCCCGCAGGAGCCGCGCGACCTGCTGTACGCCGACACCGTCGGCGCGGAGTGCGCGGCGGCCGACCACGACGCGGGCGCCGAGCCGGGCACCTGCCGCGCCCTGGTCGCCGAGCTGCTGCCGGGGGTGGCGGACGCCACGCACCCGCGCGATCTGTCCGAGGGCCAGCGCCTGGCGCTCGCGCTGGCGGTGGTCCTCACGGCCCGCCCGCCGCTGATCCTCCTCGACGAGCCGACCCGCGGCCTCGACTACGCGGCGAAGGCCCGCCTCGTCGAGATCCTGCGCGGCCTGGCCGGCCGGGGCCATGCGATCGTCCTGGCCACGCACGACGTGGAGCTGGCGGCCGAGCTGGCCCACCGGGTGGTGATCCTCGCCGAGGGCGAGGTGGTGGCCGACGGCCCGACGGCGGAGGTCGTGGTCTCCTCCCCGGCCTTCGCCCCCCAGGTGGCGAAGATCCTGGCCCCCCTGCCCTGGCTCACAGTGCCGCAGGTGCGCGCGTCCCTGCGGGAGGCATCGTGAAGCTTGTGGGCAATCGTCCCGCAGGGCGGGACGGGTGGGCACAACCGGACGACGGCGGAAAGCCGAACCGCACCCCGGTCACGCGCGCCATCCGGCTAGGCCCCCGCTCCGTCGTGGCGCTGGCCCTCGTCAGCGCCATCGGCGTAGCCGCCTTCGGCTGGCCCCTGCTCGCCGACTCCGCGTCCGGCCTGGCCCACTCCCAGGACGCGCCGTGGCTGTTCGCGGCGCTGCTGCCGCTGCTGCTCGCCGTCGTCGTCGCGACCATCGCCGACGTCGGCCTGGACGCCAAGGCCATCGCCATGCTCGGCGTCCTCGCGGCGGCCGGGGCCGCGCTGCGGCCCCTCGGCGCGGGGACGGCCGGCATCGAGCCGATGTTCTTCCTGATGGTGCTGTCCGGGCGGGTGCTCGGCCCCGGTTTCGGGTTCGTGCTCGGGGCGGTGTCGATGTTCGCGTCCGCGCTGCTGACCGGCGGCGTCGGGCCGTGGATGCCGTTCCAGATGCTGGCCATGGGCTGGGTGTCCATGGGCGCGGGCCTGCTGCCGGGCCCGGACCGGCTGCGGGGGCGGCACGAGCTGGCGATGCTCGCGGGGTACGGGGCCGTGGCGTCCGTCGCCTACGGGACGGTCATGAACCTCCAGGGCTGGCCCTACATCGGCTCCCTCGTCTCCGGCGTCGCCTTCGTGCCCGGCGACCCGGTGCCCGAGAACCTCGCCCGGTTCGTCGCGTACTGCCTGGCCACCTCCCTGGGCTGGGACCTGCCCCGGGCCCTGGTCACGGTCGTCGCGACCCTGACCGTGGGGCCCACCGTGCTCAAGGCCCTGCGGCGGGCCACGCGCCGGGCGGCCTTCGACGCGCCGGCGGCCTTCAAGGACGCGTGACCCGCTCCACACGCGGCCCCCTTCGTAAGAGATCGAAAGGCTGGCGCTCCTTACGCCTCCGGTGAGGCGGGGCACATGGCCCCCGTCACATACGATCGCGCCCCGTAGCCGCCCGCCCCAGGCCCGCGCGGGTGGGCCGGGCCGCCCCGGCCGGGGTGCGAAGGTCCTTCGTGCACAGGGGTCGTTGCCATCGCTTTCCGCGTCGGTCAGGTTGGTGGGGCCGCCAGGGAGCACGACTCCCGGCGGCGCGCTACTGCCCCCGACGGAAGGTCCTCCTTCGTGACGTTCTCGACCATCAGCCGTATCGCCTCCCGCAAGCTCGTCGCCGCCGCCGGCGCCGCCCTGGCCCTGGGCACCGCGGGTGCCGTCCTGACCGCCGTCCCGGCGCAGGCCGCCGCCCCCTCGACGAGCGCCACGCAGGAGATCGCGCGGAAGATGATCTCGAACGAGGCGCAGTTCCAGTGCTTCAGCAAGATCGTCGAGCATGAGAGCGGCTGGAAGCACACCGCCACCAACGCCTCCAGCGGCGCCTACGGCCTGGTCCAGGCCCTGCCCGCCTCGAAGATGGCCTCGGCCGGCGCCGACTGGCAGACCAACCCCGCCACCCAGATCAAGTGGGGCATGGACTACATGAAGGACCGCTACGGCAGCCCCTGCGCCGCCTGGTCCTTCTGGAAGGCCCACAACTGGTACTGATCGAACCGATCGGCCGACCGGCACGCGAGCGGCCGGCACCCCTCCCCGGGGTGCCGGCCGCTTCCGTGTGCCCGTAGCCCCTCCTACAGCCGCTGGATGATCGTCGCCGTCGCCTGCGCCCCGCCCGCGCACATGGTGATGAGGGCGAATTCCCCGTCCCGGCGTTCCAGCTCGTGCAGCGCGGTCGTGATCAGCCGCGCGCCGGTGGCCCCGACGGGGTGGCCGAGCGCTATCGCGCCCCCGTTGACGTTTATCTTCTCCAGGTCCTGCTCGAAGACCTGCGCCCAGGAGAGCACCACCGCGGCGAAGGCCTCGTTGACCTCCACCAGGTCGATGTCCCGCAGGGACATGCCCGCCTTGCCCAGTACGGCCCGGGTGGCGTCGATGGGCCCGTCCAGATGGAAGTGCGGGTCGGCGCCGACGAGCGCCTGGGCGACGACGCGGGCCCTGGGGCGCAGCCTCAGGGCCCGGGCCATGCGCTTGGAGGCCCACATCAGGGCCGCGGCGCCGTCGGAGATCTGGGAGGAGTTGCCGGCGGTGTGGACGGCGGTGGGCATGACGGGTTTGAGGCCCGCCAGCGCCTGCGTGCTCGTATCGCGTAAGCCCTCGTCGCGGTCGACGAGCCGCCACATGCCCTGGCCGGCGAGCTGCTCCTCCTCCGTCGTGGGCACCTGTACGGCGAAGGTCTCGCGCTTGAAACGTTCCTCCGCCCAGGCGCGGGCCGCCCGCTGCTGGGAGAGCAGGCCGAGCGCGTCGACGTGCTCGCGGGTCAGGCCGCGCCTGCGGGCGATGCGCTCGGCGGCCTCGAACTGGTTGGGCAGGTCGACGTTCCACTCGTCGGGGAAGGGCTTGCCGGGGCCGTGCTTGGAGCCGCTGCCCAGTGGCACGCGGGACATGGCCTCGACGCCGCAGGCGATGCCGACGTCGATGACACCGGTCGCGATCATGTTGGCGAGCAGGTGGTTGGCCTGCTGGGACGAGCCGCACTGGCAGTCCACCGTGGTCGCCGCGGTCTCGTAGGGCAGACCCATGGCGAGCCAGGCGGTGCGGGCGGGGTTCATCGACTGCTCTCCGGCGTGGGTGACCGTGCCGCCGACGATCTGTTCCACGCAGTCGGGCTGGATGCCGGTGCGGGCCAGGACCTCCCGGTAGGTCTCACCGAGGAGATAGGCGGGGTGGAGATTGGCGAGCGCGCCTGCGCGCCTGCCGATGGGAGTGCGTACGGCTTCGACGATGACGGGTTCCGCGGCCATGACTGACTCGTCCTCTCCTCGCGTCCGCGGGGCGTCCCGGCGCCCCCGGGCGGAACTGGTACGCGTTCTAGTTCCGCCCCGCAGTCTTACGACCGTTACCCCCGGTTCACAAGGGTCGCGCACGCCCCGCCTCCGCAACAGATGGCGTCACCTCCCTTGCCGGTGCCGAGGCCCGTCACTACCGTCGACCGACAGGTTTCTGATGACTCGTCAGAACTGGAGTGGTGGCCATGTCGTCCTGTCCAGCGCTGCCCGACGGCTTCGACTTCACCGACCCCGACCTCTACCAAGTCCGCGTCCCGCTGCCCGAGTTCGCCGCCCTGAGACGGACGGCCCCCGTGTCCTGGAACCCCCAGCCGCACGGCCTCGCGGGCTTCGACGACGACGGCTACTGGGTGGTGACCCGGCACGCGGACGTCAGGGAAGTGTCCACCCGGCCGGAGGTCTTCTCCTCCTCCGTCAACACCTCGGTCATCCGCTTCCACCCGAGCATCCGGCGCGAACAGATCGACGCCCAGCGGCTGATGATGCTCAACATGGACCCGCCGGAGCACACCCGCGTCCGCCAGATCGTCCAGCGCGGCTTCACCCCACGCGCGATACGGGCCCTCGAGGGCACCCTGCGCGAGCGCGCCGGCTCCATCGTCGCGGCGGCCCGCGAGCGCGGCAGCGGCGACTTCGTCACCGACATCGCCTGCGAACTGCCACTGCAGGCCATCGCCGAGCTCATCGGCATCCCCCAGGACGACCGGACGAAGATCTTCGACTGGTCGAACAAGATGATCTCCTACGACGACCCCGAGCTGGCCGTCACCGAGGAGATCGGCACCCTCTCGGCCATGGAGCTCATCTCCTACGCGATGAACCTGGCCGCCGCCCGCGCCGAGTGCCCGGCCGGGGACATCGTCAGCCGGCTCGTGGCCGCCGGCGACGAGGGCCACCTCGCCTCCGACGAGTTCGGCTTCTTCGTCCTGATGCTGGCCGTCGCCGGCAACGAGACCACCCGCAACGCCATCAGCCACGGCATGCACGCCTTCCTCACCCACCCCGAGCAGTGGGAGCTCTACAAGAGCGAGCGCCCGGCCGGCACGGCGGAGGAGATCGTGCGCTGGGCGACGCCCGTCGTCTCCTTCCAGCGCACGGCCACCGAGGACACCGAGCTGGGCGGCGTGCCGATCGCGGCGGGCCAGCGCGTCGGCCTGTTCTACGCGTCCGCCAACCACGACCCGGAGGTCTTCGACACCCCCGGCGCCTTCGACATCACCCGCGACCCCAACCCGCACCTCGGCTTCGGGGGCGGCGGCCCGCACTTCTGCCTGGGCAGGTCCCTCGCCGCCCTGGAGATCGACCTCATCTTCGGCGCCATCGCGGACACCCTCCCCGGCATCCGCCTGGCGGGCCACCCTCGCCGGCTGCGGTCGGCCTGGCTGAACGGGATCAAGGAGCTGCGGGTCGACTACGCGTGAGTCGGCTACCCGCCAACTCCCCCTGAAATCAAGGGTCTCGGGAGAATCGGTCCGTACCTGAACCCTTGTCAGCTCCCGTGGACGGACTTACTCTCGGGTACACCTTCTGGGACGGCGCTTGTGCGCCACGCCGCGCACGCACAGCCGCGCGCGCCTCCCTTCGTGCACCGGCAGACACAGCACCCCACGCACCGCCGACAGCGCGGGCAGCGCTGTCCACAGCTCTTCGAGGGGACACCGCATGGACGCTCAGGGAAGACAGGTAACCGGACGAGTCAGGTGGCGGAAGTTCGCCGTGCTGGCCGTGCCCGGTTTCGCGGCCACCGCCGCGCTGGCCGTCGCGCTCGCCCAGGGCGCGCTGGCCGCGTCGTTCGCGGTGTCCGGGCAGGAGTTCAAGGTCGCCGCGAGGAGCCTGGAGGGCCAGGGCTTCGCGCAGTACGGCAGCGTGGACCAGAACGTCCGCGGCAAACTCCTGCCCGTGGCCGTCACCGCCATCAAGAAAGCCGAGATCAACGACCTCTGCCAGTCGGTGGTGACCTCGCTGCCGGGGCTCGGGGACATCTCGCTGAAGCTCTCCGCCGGTACGGGCGACAAGCCGGTCGAGGCGGAGAACCTCTTCCTCGACGCCACCCAGCTCGCCGGTGACGCCACCTTCAAGAACATCGAGATCGGGCGAGACGCCTCGACCCTCGACAAGGGCCCGGCCTCCGCGCAGGGGCTGCAGGACGCCTTCGCGCAGCAGGCCGACCGGGTCGAGATGACCAATCTGCGGCAGGTCGCCTGGGCGACCAACGCCGGCTCGTTCAAGCTCTCCGGCCTGAGCATGAAGATCGGTTTCGGCAAGCAGGAGTGCTTCTGACGTGGCGGGCGGCATCGAGCCCGTACGGGTGCGGCAACGCTCCCGGCCGAGGGCCGCGTGGCGGCGGTGGCGCAAGGGGCGCCCGTTCTGGGGCGGCCTGGCCACCGTCGTCGCGGGCGCGGAGATCTGCGCCCTCCCGCTGGCGCCGCTGAAGATCATGCTGGAGCAGGGGATCGCGGGCATCCCGTCGGTCCTGATGGGCCTGGTCATGATCGTGATGGGCCTGACCGCGTGGTTCGCGCCGCAGTACCGGGCGCTCGCCGGGGTGCTCACCGTCATGGTCGCCACGGCGGCGCTCGTCATGTCCAACCTGGGCGGATTCCTCTTCGGCACGATCGTCGGCATCATCGGCGGCGGCATGATCTTCGCCTGGCAGCCGATCGCCGCCGAGGCGGCGCCGGAACCGGGGAACCCGCCCGGTGCGGATGCGGATGCCGGTGCCGAGGCGGATGCCGTCGCGGCGAACGGACCGGCGAACCGGCGAACCGACCTGCGGAAGGACCCGGACGGACGGTCCTGAGGGACGACGACCGGCCCCCGGCGCGGCACGACCTCTGACGCCGGCACGCAAGAGGGCCCACACCCCGGCCCGCAACAGCACCCGCCGCACCACGGACACGGCCCGGCACCACCGGGAACGGCACCGCCCGGCACTCGCCGGGCCCGCACCACCCGGCACCGCCGGGGACGCACACCCGGCCCTACGTAAACGGGCCCACCCGGCACTCGCCGGGAACGCCCCACCCGGCACGCCGGGAACGGCATCCCCCGGCTCCTGCCGGGGACAGCACCACCCGCCACCGCCGGAGACGGCACCGCCGCACCACGGGCACCACCCCGCACTCGCCGGAGACGGCACCGCCGAACCGCCCACAACCCCGGCCACAGCACCACCGCCGCCCCACCTGACCAGGCACATCCCCGCCCGCCGGGCCGGCACCACCCCGCACCGCCAGGCACGGCACCACCCCGACACCGCCAGGTACGACACCACCCCGCACCGCCGGGGCCGGCATCCCGTACGCGAGCGGCTCACGGGTGGGCGGGCCCCGCATCCGCAGCCCGCGCCCCGCGAAGCCCTTACCGCAAGCCCGCGGCCACCGCCGCGCCCCGCACCACGCGCGTACCCCACCCACCTCGCGCCACAAGCGCAACGCACCGGGCACAGAGCACCCCCCGTCCCACTCCCACCCAAGGAGCGATCGTGACCTCCCACAGCACACACAGCCCCTCCAGCAGTCCCCGCCGTCGCGCCCTGCTCGTCGTGGGCGCGGGGCTCGCCGTCACCGCCTCGCTGGCGCTGACCGGGGGGACCGCCGCGACCGCCGCACCCACGCGCGACGCGGGGCCGACCACCGTCGAGCCGGCCGGTCACGCCTTCGCGGCCACCCTCAACGGCAGCGCCACCTTCAAGGCCGGGTCCGTGACCATCACCTGCACGGCGTCCAGTTCCACCCCCACGGACGGCAGCACCAACAACCACGTACCGCAGGCGCCGGACAACGCCAACCCCGCCGGTCCCGTCGTCAGCGGCATCAACCCGCCCGTCTACTCCAACTGCCGCGGCAGCCTGCCCGGGGTGACGGTCACCATCACCACGTCCGGCGAATGGGGCGTCTCGATGCAGCACGGGTCGCCGAGCACGGCCTCGCTCACGGCGCCCGCCGCGGGCATGGTGCTCAAGAGCAGCGGCCTCGCCAACTGCACCGTGACCGCGTCGCCAGGTGGGCCCGCGACCATCCCCGCGACGTTCACCAACGGCACGCCCTCGCAGATCACCGTCACCGACTACGCGCTGCCGGTGAAGGTCGAGGGCGGCTTCGGGTGTCCGACGACCGCGACGACCGCGCTGCTCAACGCCACGTACGACGTCACGGACGTCACCGATCCGGCGTCGCAGATCACCGTGGGCGGCTGAGCCCGCGCGTCCCGTACGGCTTCGCGCGAACGGGCCGGTGCGGGCCGGGGTGTCAGCCCCCGGCCCGCACCGGCTCCGGCTTGCGGGCGTCGTCGCTGTCGTCGTCACTGCCGCCCCGGGCACCGGGGATCACGGCGAGGGCGACCCGGCCGGGGCCGGTCAGCGCGTACTGGATGGCGAAGCCGGAGGCGACCACCAGCGCGCCGCCGGCCGCGTCCAGGACGTAGTGGTTGGCCGTGCCGATGATGACCGAGAAGGTCAGCAGCGGGTACAGCATGCCCAGCCACTTCATCCACAGCTTCGGCGCCACCGTCGCGATCACGACCCCGCACCACAGCGACCAGCCGATGTGCAGCGAGGGCATCGCCGCGTACTGGTTGGACAGCTCCGTCAGCGCCCCGAAGTCGGGGTTGGACAGGTCCTGCGGGCCGTTGGCGGTGTCGACGAAGCCGCGGCCCGGCATCAGCCGCGGCGGGGCCAGCGGGTAGAGCCAGAAGCCGACGAGCGCCATCAGCGTCGCGAAGCCCAGCGCGGTGCGTGCCCAGCGGTAGGTGGCCGGGCGGCGCAGGTACAGATAGCCCAGCAGGGACAGCGGCACCAGGAAGTGGAAGGTGCCGTAGTAGTAATTCATGCTGTCCTTGAGCCAGCCCACGCCCGCCACGAAGCGGTTGAAGCCGTGCTCGACGTCCAGGTGCAGGAACTCCTCGACGCCCATGATCTGACGACCGTGGGTCTCCGCGAGAACGCGCGAGTCCGGGGCGTTGCCGCGGATGTACGAGTAGACCCAGTAGCCCACTCGTATCAGCATCAACTCCAGCAACAGGTTGGGGCGGTTCAGGGCGCGCTTGAAGAAGGGCAGCAGCGGCACCCACGCGAAGCGGCCACGCTGCGGCTCGGCGACCGGGGTGGGCAGGGGCCGGTCCCACAGCTCGCTGGAGCGGGAGAGGAACGGCACGGCGCAGGCGGCGGCGAGGGCCGCCAGCAGCGGGGCGTTCTCGCCCACCGGGCCCAGGACGGGGTTGATCGGTACGAGGACGGTGCTGGTGAGCGTCATGACGAGCACGACGAGCGCGGGCCACACCAGCCGGTCGGCACGGCGCCGGCCGACGCGGCCGACGACGGCCAGCAGGATCCACAGCTGCTGGTGCTGCCAGGCGGTGGGCGAGACGGCGACCGCGACGCAGCCGGTGATGGCCGTGGCGAGCAGCGGCTGGCCGTCCCGGGCGTAGCGCACGGCCCGGCGCAGGCCGAGCACGGTGACGGCGACGGCCAGCGGCGCGTACAGCGCGAGCTCGGCCGGGCCGTGCAGGCCGATGCGCAGCAGCAGGCCGTGCAGGGACTGGTTGGCGAGGCCGTCGGGCTTCTCGCCGAGGCCGGCCCCGGCGATGTGGTGCACCCAGTACGTCCACGAATCGTCCGGCATGGTCACCCATGCCAGTGCCGTGCACGCCGCGAAGGTGACGCCGGTGGTGGCGGCCGCCCGGCGGCGGCCGGTCAGCCAGAGCAGCGGGGCGAAGAGCAGCACCGTGGGCTGGAGGGCGGCCGCGAGGCCGACGAGGATGCCGCCGGTGCGGCCGGAGCCATGGGTGAGCCGGGGCGGACAGCAGGCGAGGAGCACGAGCAGCACCGGGATGATGCTGGTCTGCCCGAGGGTGAAGGTGTTGCGTACGGGCAGCGAGAGCACGGTCAGGATGACCGCGAGGGGCGCGGCGAGCAGGGCGGTGCGGCGGCTGAGGGGGCCGGGCAGGGCGCGGGCGGCGACGAGCGCGAGGGCGACGACGAGCAGGAGGGTGCCGAACGTCCAGACGATGCCGAGGCTCTGTTCGGCCGCTTTGGTGAACGGCTTCAGGACAAGCCCGGAGAAGGGAGTTCCGGGGAACTTGTCCGTTTCGTAGAGGGAGCCCCCCACGTGCAGGACGCCGTTGTCGCCGATCCAGGTCTCGAGGTCGGTGAACCGGCGCTCGGGAGGCAGTCGCAGCACCACCGCTGCCTGACGCACGGCCAGCAGCCCGGCGAGGAGCCACAGGACGCCCAGGACCATGCCGGTGCGCGAGCCCGCGCGCGGCGGACTGCCCAGCCGGCCCCGCTCTGCTTCCGCCACGCTCCGCCGCTCCTCCCGTCGCCCAGTCGGTCACCCTCGTAGGGCTGTTTGAGACCTTACTGAGTCCTGCGGAACAGACGCAGGTCACCCCCAGGTCACCTGACAACCTCCCACAGGTGGCCTGATTCCAACGCTCGGACGGCCATTAGGGTGCGGTGTCATGACCACCAGCTCAAGCAGGGGAGAGGAGCCCGCGGCCCTGCGGGCGGACGCGCGGCGCAACCGGGAGCTGCTGATCGCGGCGGCGCGGGAACTCTTCGCCGAGCAGGGCCTGGAGGCCCCTCTGGACGACATCGCCCGCCGGGCGGGCGTGGGCAACGCCACGCTCTACCGCCGCTTCCCCACGCGCGAGGCGCTGATCGAGGCGGTCTTCGGCGAGCACCTGGGCGGGAGCATGGCCTCGGGCGAGGAGGCCCGCGCGGGCGAGGACGCCTTCGCGTCCCTGCTCGGCTACATGGAGCGGATCTTCGAGGGGCTGGCCGCGGACCGGGGGGCCATCGAGCTGATGACGACCACGGTCCCCGCGGGCCCGACGCTGGCGGCGCTGCGTGAGCACAACCACGAGACGGTCGCCCTGCTCGTGCGCCGCGCCCAGGAGCAGGGCACGATGCGCGCGGAGGTGGTGGCGGAGGACCTGCTCTTCACCCTGGCGGCCCTGGGCCGCTTCGTCCCCTCCGCCGCCGCGGCGGCCCCCGGCTCCTGGCGCCGCTACCTCACCCTGCTCTTCGACGGCCTGCGCACCGAGGTCGCCGGCCCCCTGCCGGCCCCGCCGCTGACCCTGGATCAGCTGGAGGCGACCCTGGCCGACGCGGGCGGCGGCCGCCGGCCTGGCGAACGGGGCTGAACGGGGCCCGGCGACTGGGGCAGGATGGGCGCATGAGCATCGTGAAGATCAACGTCCTGACCGTCCCCGCCGAGCAGCGCGAGGTCCTCGAACAGCGCTTCGCCTCCCGTGCCGGCACCGTGGAGAGCTCCGACGGCTTCGAGTGGTTCGAACTGCTGCGCCCCGTCGAGGGCACCGACGACTACCTCGTCTACACCCGCTGGCGCAGCGAGGAGGACTTCCGGGCGTGGATGGAGGGCCCGATGAAGGCGGCGCACCAGGGCGGTGGCGAGGGTGCCCCCAAGCAGCGGCCCGCCGCCTCCGGGTCCACGGTGTGGTCCTTCGAGGTCGTCCAGCAGGCGGCGCCGAAAAGCAGCTGATCCCCGCGGGGGCCGCGTGCGACGATCCCCCGCATGACCACTGCCCCCGCCCGAGCCCTGTGGAGCGTCGCGCCGCAGCCGGTCGGCTCCCCGGAGTCGGCCGCGCTGCTGCGCGCGTATCTCACCGACGTCGCCGACCGCTGGTACCGGCTGCACCACGGGCGTACGACGACCCCGGAGGAGATCGAGCGGCATCTGGCCGAGGACCCCAGCGACGACCTCGCTCCCCCGCACGGTGTGCTGCTGGCGGGCCGGTACGGCGGGGAGCGGGCGCCGGGCGGGTGTGTGGGGCTGCGGCGGCTGGACGGGCGGACGGCCGAGCTGAAGCGGATGTACGTGCGGGCGGACCGGCGGGGGCTGGGGGGTGCGGCCGTGCTGCTGGCCGCCGCCGAGGCCACGGCCCGGTCCTGGGGTGTGCGGCGGATCGTGCTGAACACGCGGAGGGACCTGGTGGAGGCGCGGGCGCTGTACGCGCGTCACGGCTTCACGGACGTTCCCGCCTATGCGGACGGCCCGTTGCCGTATGCCGAGGTGTGGCTGGGCAAGGAGCTGTAGCCGCCGGCTAGCGGCCGTGGTCGAGGCGGTGGTCGTCGTGGGGGTGGCCGGTGCGCGCGTCGCCGTCGCGGGGCTGCTCGGCGTCGGAGCCGCACAGCTCGCGGTTGAGCTCGCGGACGAGGGCCTGGAGGTCGTGGGGGCGGTCCTTGGCGGTCCACCAGTCGCCCAGCATGTCGGCGAGCATCTCCTCGCGGACCTGGAACAGCAGGTCCGCCTCCCGCTGTCCCTCCGCCGTCAGGACGAGCGGCAGCCCTTCCCGTACGGCCAGGCCCCGCGTCTCCAGCTGCCGGGCCCCCTCCGTGACCACCCGCAGCGGTACGTCCACGCGCTCGGCGAGCAGGGAGGGCTCCACGTGCCCGTCGCGCTTGATGCGCAGCAGCATCCAGCTCGCGGCGGGTCTGAGGTCGAGCCCGGCCCGTTCGGTGATCTTCTCGTAGACCCGTCGGCGCCCCTCCCGGCTGCCCAGCACGGACAGCGCGCGGGCGCACTCGTCGCGCGAGGAGCGCTGGACGGGGTTGCTGGAGATGACCTCGCTGGTGTCGGGGGCGGTGACGCTGGCCCGCAGGGGCTCCTCCCTGAGCAGCCAGGCCAGGGCGAACGCCACGAGGGCGGGCGGTACGGCGTAGAGGAAGACGTCGGTGATGGACGTTGAGTAGGCGGCGAGGACTCCGGTGCGCTGGGCCGGCGGGAGCCGGTCGACGGCCCGCGGGTCCGCCTGGAGGGCGCCGGGGGTGACGCCGGGCGGCAGGGGGATTCCGGCGAGGGCGTCGGCGATGCGCGGGCCGAGGTGGTTGGCGAAGATCGTGCCGAAGATGGAGACGCCGAAGGAGGCGCCGATGGAGCGGAAGAAGGTCGCGCCGGAGGTGGCGACGCCGAGGTTCTCGTAGCCGACGGAGTTCTGCACGATCAGCACGAGCACCTGCATGACCAGGCCGAGCCCGAAGCCGAAGACGAAGAAGTACAGGCTCATCTCGGTGGTGCCGGTCGTGGGGCTCAGCTGGTGGAGCAGGAGCAGGCCGATGGCCATCACGCCGGTGCCGGCGATGGGGAAGACCTTGTAGCGGCCGGTGCGGCTGACGATCTGGCCGGAGGCGGTCGAGGCGATGAGGATGCCGGCCACCATCGGCAGCATGTGCACGCCGGACATCGTCGGCGAGACGCCGTGGACGACCTGCAGGAAGGTCGGCAGGTAGGTCATGGACCCGAACATCGCGAAGCCGACGACGAAGCCGATCACCGAGCAGAGCGCGAAGGTGTGGACGCGGAAGAGGCCCAGGGGCAGGACGGGCTCGGCCGCGCGCCGCTCGACGCGCACGAAGGGCACCAGCAGCGCCACGCCCAGCACGCCGAGCCCGATGATCTGCCAGGACGACCAGGGGTAGGTGGTGCCGCCGAGCGAGGTCATCAGCACCAGGCAGGTGGCGACGGCGGCGATGAGGAAGGTGCCCAGGTAGTCGATGCGGTGCGGGGTCCGGTCGGCGGGGATGTGCAGCACGGCGGCGATGACGAGCAGCGCGACGATGCCGATGGGCAGGTTGATGTAGAAGACCCAGCGCCAGCTGAGGTGGTCCACGAACAGCCCGCCGAGCAGCGGCCCCAGCACGCTCGTACCGCCGAAGACGGCGCCGAAGAGCCCCTGGTAGCGGCCGCGGTCGCGGGGCGGCACGAGGTCGCCGACGATCGCCATCGACAGCACCATCAGCCCGCCGCCGCCCAGGCCCTGCAGCGCCCGGAAGCCGATCAGCTCGGGCATGTCGCGGGCGAGGCCGCACAGCGCGGAGCCGACGAGGAAGATGACGATGGCCGTCTGGAAGAGCCTCTTGCGCCCGTACTGGTCGCCGAGCTTGCCCCACAGGGGGGTGGCGGCGGTGGAGGCGAGCATGTAGGCCGTGACGACCCAGGACAGGTGCTCGAGGCCGCCGAGGTCGCTGACGATCGTCGGCAGGGCGGTGGAGACGATGGTCTGGTCGAGGGCGGCCAGCAGCATGCCGAGCAGCAGCGCGCCGATGGCGACGAGCACGCCGCTTCGGCTCTGCCCCTCGCCGGGCACGTGCGCGGGCTCCGCGGCCACCGCGGGGCCCGGGGTGTCCTGGGCCATGGGGAGCTCTCCTCGGGTCTCGGTTCCGCTGCTCCCATCGTGATCGGGGCGGGCGTTCCCGGCCCGCTGGGGTAGGCCATTGGCTGCCCCGCGGGGGCGTCGGCACCCCGGCGACCAGGGCCGTTGGCGTTTGTACCGATCCGTTTTGTATCTTTGATAAACAAAGTGGCTCCGCCCGCACTCCCTGACCGGCGGGTGGAGCCGCTTGTCTTCTTCCGCGGCGCTCTGGAGTCCTTCGATGACCACGCTCACGGCACGTGCCCTGCTCCTCGACATGGACGGGACGATCGTCAACTCCGACGCCGTCGTCGAGCGCTGCTGGCGCCAGTGGGCCGAGGAGCACGGCCTGGACGCCGACGAGGCCATGAAGATCGTCCACGGCCGCCAGGGCTACGCCACGATGGCCGTCCTGCTCCCGGACCGCCCCATGGAGCTCAACCACGAGGACAACCGCCGCATGCTGGCCGCCGAGACGGCCGACGTCGACGGCGTCGTCCCGGTCCCCGGCGCCCCCGCCTTCATGGCCGCCCTGGCCGGCCTGCCGCACGCCCTGGTCACCTCCGCCGACCGCGCCCTGGCCCGGGCCCGCATGGGCGCGACCGGCCTGCCGATGCCCGCGGTGCGGGTGACGGCGGAGTCGGTCGGCGCCAGCAAGCCGGACCCGGAGGGCTTCCTCAAGGGCGCGGCCGAGCTCGGCTTCGCGCCGGGTGACTGCGTGGTCTTCGAGGACTCCGAGGCGGGCATCGCCGCCGGCAGGGCGGCGGGCATGCGCGTGGTGGGCGTGGGCCCGCGGGCCGCCGCGCACGCCCCGGACGTGGCGGTGGCGGACCTGAGCGAAGTACGCGTCGAAGCGGCCCCGGACGGCGGCATCACGCTGCGGTTCGGGACGACGGGCTGAGGCGTACGCGACGGGGCGTCAGCCCAGCTGCGCCTTGGCGTGCGCGATCACCTGGTCGAGTTCCTTCGTCGGCGAGAACTCCATGAACTCGCTGTCCTCCAGGGCCTCAGGAGCGTGCCCGGGCGCCCAGTAGAACGCCTGCCCCGCCTCGTACGTCTCCTCGCCCTGCCGCGTCCGCAGCTTGATGCGGCCCTTGGTCAGGAAGCCCCAGTGCGGGCACTGGCACAGGTCGTAGGGCAGGCCCTTGAGGACGGGAGCGAGATCCGTCCCCTTGGCGGTGCGCATGTACATCACGCTCATGCCCCCGCCGATCTCCTTCAGCCGCGCCTCGACACCCTCACCCTCGAGCGCGACCGGCGTGTCCTCACGCGTCGTCGACGTCATGGTCTCTCCTCTCGCGCCTTCTCGAGCAGGCCGGACAGTTGCGCGTCGTAGTCGGCGAGGAGACGCCGCAGCTCTTCCAGCGCCTCGTCGGGCATCTCGTCGGGAGCGGACTCGGCGACGTACCGGGCCGCGGCGACGAGCGCCGCGAACTCATAGGCGTGCGAAGTCACCCGCAGCACACCCGGGCGTGCCCACTCGAGCTGCATCGTCGGCAGCCACCCCCTTTGTCCGGCCGAGTAGCTGTCCCACTTCTCACGATAGGCCGTACGGTCCCGGCATGCTCCTGTGCCTGGAGCGACTGCCCGCTCCTACCGGTGGAACGCGGCCGATCAGCAGGTCACGGTCTTCTGGTAGTGGCCGCCGAAGAAGTAGTGGACCATGGTCTGACCGTTGGCGAGCGTCTTGCCCCACCGTCTGACCTGCGCGGATGCGCCCCCTCATGGGACATCGGGGGACGCGCCCCCGGAAGATCCGGTGCCGGAGATCCACCGCACCCGCGCGCCCCCCAACGCGCCCGCGCATGCGCCCCGGTGCCTCCACGGCACGCGCTCGGGTGGTTGGCAACCACCGTGCCCCGCAGTGGAATGCCCTGATGGAAACGCACCGCACCGCACCGCGAGAGAAGTGGGTGACCGCGTGATCCACATGACCGAGACCCTCGCCGTCCACACCGTCGAGGGCTTCCTGACCCCTGACGAGACGGCCGAGGTCGTCAAACTGCTCGACGATCACATCGAGGCGACCCGCTGGATCCCCCTCCGGCCCAGTGACGGCATGGTGGCGCCCGACGATGTCCAGGAGATCCTGGCGGGTGCCGTCGTGCGGGCGCTGCCGTCGATCCGGCGGGTGTTCCCGTCCGTGGCCGCGGCGACGGCGTGGGACTACCACGACCTCGGGCCCGGCGACCGGATCCAGCCGCACGTGCACGGCGTGAGCGACCCCGACAGCCGGCCGCAGCGGGTGGCGCGGGTGGCGTTCCACCTGCAGGAGGCGGAGCGGGGCGGGGAGTTCTACGTCGACACGTGCGCGTCCGACGCGCTGTGGACGGGGCGGACCGCCGGCCCCGGCAGCGGGTTCGCGCCCGGCACGCGGTTCGTCCGGGAGATATCCCACCATGCCGGGCCCCAGGCGGTCGCCGCGCTCGCCGGCATCCCCCGCACCCGCTGGACCAGCGCGCCGCCCGCCGGGACCGCCGTTGTCTACGGCGCCCAGCTCGTGCACGGCGTCCAGACGGTCCACGAGGGGCGGCTGCGGAAGCTGATCACCAACCTGATGGACGGGCCCGTCAGCCCACCACCGCCTCGTACAGACTGAAGCCCGCCAGGGCCAGCATCACCAGTGCCGCCACCTTCGTGATCAGCTTCAGGGGCACGTACCGCATCAGGGTCTTGCCGCCCAGGATGCCGAGGCCGGCCACCGCCCACAGGGCGAGGACCGCGCCGAGGCCGACGGAGACGGGGTCCTCGTAGCGGGCGGCGAGGTTGGCGGTCATGATCTGGGTGAGGTCGCCGAATTCGGCGACCAGGATGAGCATGAAGCCCGCCCCGGAGACCTTCCAGAAGGACTGGTCGGCGGGCTTGGCGATCTCCTCGTCCCCGTCGTCCTTCTTCAGCAGCAGCATCGCCGCGCCCGCCAGGAACAGGGCGCCGACGACCGCCTGGACCAGGCGGTGCGGGAGCAGCGTCAGGACGCTGCCGGCGGCGATGGCCAGGGCGACGTGGACGAGGAAGGCCGCCGCGACGCCCGCGAAGACGTACGAGGCGCGGTAGCGGGCGCCGAGCATCAGGCCGGCGAGGGCGGTCTTGTCCGGCAGCTCGGCCAGGAAGATCACGCCGAAGACGAGGGCGGCGACGGTGAAGCTGATCACAGGGGTGGGTTCCTCTGTCGGTGGGTGGTGACGCCAGCCCCGCCGAAACAGTGACCTGCACATCCAGATCAGGGGTCGCTTCGGCACGGCAGCGTCGTGGACACTGCGGCCGAAGGTCTCGCTGGCCCCTCCGTGACGGACGGGCCTCCGGGCGCCGGCCGGGCGCGAGGCCCAGCAGTATGTCGACGGTCCGGCGAAGAGCTACTCCCCTTCTGCTTCCCCCAGGGTAAGGGATCGGTGCAGCAGCCCGCGCGCGACGAGTTCCAGTACGACCGCGACCGCCACCACCTGCACCGTCATCAGCGCGACGAGCACGAACAGCTGGACCACGCCCGCCAGGACCGGGGAGGCGCCGCCCAGCAGCATGCCCACGAAGGCCCCGGGCAGGGTGACCAGGCCCACGGTCCGGGTCTGGTCCAGGCCCGGCAGCAGGGCGTCGGAGGCGGCGGGGCGGGCGATCTCCAGGCGGGCCTCGCGGGGCGGCAGGCCCAGGGCCATGCCCGCCTCGACCTCGCCGTGGCGGATGCGCAGCTCGTCCAGGGCGCGGCGGCCGGCGAGCACCGTTCCGGTCAGGGCGCCGCCGATGAGGATGCCGGTGATGGGGACGAGGGCGACGCCCTTGACCGGGACGAGGCCGGTGAGCAGGAGCGTGAGGACGGCCGGGACGACGCCCGCCGCGATCGGCAGGGCCGCCCACCACCAGGTGCGGTTGTCCGTGACGCGGCGGCCGGCGGTGCGTACGGCCACGGCGAACATCAGCGCCAGGAAGGCCAGGAGCAGCGGAACCGCCCGTACCACCCAGCCGATGAGCGCCGAGACGGCGGCCAGCTGGAGGGCGGCGCGCAGCCCGGCGAGGGCGATCGCGCGGGCGTAGCCGCGTTCCTTGCCGTCCGCGAGGCGGGTGAGGGCCGCGACGGTCACGGCGGCGGCCAGCATGACGGCGAGGACCACCGCGAGGGTGCCGTTGGCGGGCAGCAGGACGTCGGCGGCGAGCACCCGGTCACCCTACGGGCGGCGGGCGCCGGTGCGCGCCCGTACGGCCGGCGGCGTGTCCGTCCCCCGGCAAACGGACTCTGACGGTCCGCCAACTGGCGGGCGCAGGTGGGTACATCTCACGTCCGCAACCCCTTGTTTTGGCATGAGCGCGTCGCCATCCTGTCACCTGGCGACCACCCCCCTGACACCCGGCGCCGCGATCCTGGCCGCGCTTCGGCGGCCCAAAGCCCTCCACCCCCAAGGGAGTTCTCATGCCCGGACTGCGCGTCCCCTCGGCCCTGCGCGGCGTCTACGCGCGTCGTACGGCCGTCACCCTGGGCCTCACGGCCCTCGTCGGCACGCTGGTACTGAACGGCCCGGCGGCCCAGGCCGCGCCGCCCACCCCGCCGGACGCCGCCACGGCCCGCGCCTACCTGGGCAAGCTGACGGTCAAGCCCGAGGGCTCGATGGACGGCTACAGCCGGTCGAAGTTCCCCCACTGGGCCACCCAGTCCGGCCAGTGCAACACCCGTGAGGTCGTCCTGAAGCGGGACGGGCAGAACGTGGAGCAGGACGGCAAGTGCGCGGCCGTCTCCGGCACCTGGCTCTCCCCCTACGACGGGGCCACCTGGCACGACGCCCAGGACATCGACATCGACCACCTCGTGCCGCTGGCGCAGGCGTGGCGCTCGGGCGCCAACACCTGGACGACCGAGCAGCGCAAGGCGTTCGCCAACGACCTCACCCGCTCGCAACTGATCGCGGTCACCGACCGCGTCAACCAGGCCAAGGGCGACAAGGACCCGGCGCAGTGGATGCCGCCCCTGAAGTCGTACAGCTGTACGTACGCGCGGATGTGGGTCTCGGTGAAGTACGACTACAAGCTGACCGTGGACTCCGCCGAGAAGACCACCCTGACCGGCATCCTCAACGGCTGCTGAGCAGCGCGCAGGGCCTCTCCCACCTCGCGGGGAGGCCCTGCGCGCCCCCGGGCGGGGCTCCAGGGGCCTGGTTACAAGCGTGTTGCGGTGCGGGAAATCAAGAAACTTGAACTTGCAAGTACTCGTTAGGCGTGCCTAACCTTGAGCTCTCGGCGTTTCCTGTCCCCGACACGAGGAGCTCGACCCATGTCCCCGACGCCCACGGCGGCCTCGTCCCCGGCCACCGGGCAGTCCGCCTCGGCCACGTCCTCCCCGACGCTCCCCGAGCGCCTCGACGCGGCCCGCCCGTACGTGCTGTCCCTGTTCCGCATCGTCATCGGCCTGCTCTTCGCCTGCCACGGCGCCGCTTCCCTCTTCGGCATCCTCGGCGGCGCGGCCGGCACCGGCGGCACCGTGTCCGCGGGCACCTGGCCCGGCTGGTACGCGGCCGTCATCCAGCTCGTGGGCGGCGTCCTCGTGATGATCGGCCTCGGGTCGCGCTCCGCGGCCTTCATCTCCTCCGGCTCGATGGCGTACGCGTACTTCGACGTGCACCAGGGCGAGGCGCTGTGGCCGATACAGAACCACGGCGAAGCGTCCGCCATGTTCTGCTGGGCGTTCCTGCTGCTGGTCTTCACCGGCCCGGGCCCGCTGTCGCTCGACCGCCTCTTCGGCCGGGCCAAGCGGGGCTGACCACCCTTCACGGCCGCACCACACACACGCGCGCGCAGGGGCCCGGCGGAATCCGGGCCCCTGCGCGCGTGGCGCGTACGTGACCTGACTCACCCTCCGGTACGTGACCCGCCTCACGCCCGGCACGTGATTCGAACAACATCGCGGGCCCCACGACCGTCCCCCGGTCGCTCCAGGCGTACGCTGTACGGTTGTGAAGGCCGCCCCTGCCGCTCCCCTGCGACGTCGCGGCGGGGGACCGTACCGGGAGATCAGGACGTGCTGGAGCAGTTGGGGTCGTTGGCCGACACCCCATGGATATACGTGATCGTCGGACTCTCGGTACTCCTGGACGTCTTCCTGCCGGTGCTGCCGAGCGGCGTCCTGGTGATCGCCGCCGCCACCGCCGCCGCGGGCTCCGCCGCGGGCGCCGTGGACGAGGCCGCGCGCGGCCACGCGGGCTTCTCCGACATGTTCGCACTCGTGATGTGCGCCGCCACCGCCTCGGTGCTCGGCGACATGGTCGCCTACCGCCTCGCCTGGCGCGGCGGCGACCGCTTCGACCGCGCCATCTCCCGCTCCCGCCGCCTGACCGCAGCGCAGGCCAAGCTCGGCACGGCGCTGCTGCGCGGCGGCGGGCCGCTCGTCGTCCTGGCCCGCTTCGCGCCCGCGGGACGCTCGGTGGTCAGCCTCGGCGCGGGCGTGATGCACCGCCGGGTGGCCGAATTCCTCCCCTGGTCCGCGCTGGCCGGCCTGACGTGGGCGGCGTACAGCGTCAGCCTCGGCTACTTCGGCGGCCAGTGGCTGGGCGCGAGTTGGCTCAGCACGGCCGTCTCGGTGCTCGCGCTGTTCGCGGCGGGATCGGGAGCGGTCTTCCTCATGCGCCGCCCGGAGGAGCCGGAGCCCCAGCCCCACTAGGGGCCGCGTCGCTCACGCTCCGGTGAAGCGGCGCAGCGCGCGCCCGCATTCGCGCGCGTACGCCCGCTGGACCAGCGGTACGAGCGGTCCCACGGCCCGGGTGAACCACCGCGTCGGCCTGCTGAAGGCGAGCACGGTCAGCCGTACGTCCCCCGTGGCCTCCTCGAGCGTCACGACGAACGCCTCCTCGCCGCACTCGGGGTGCCCGGGCAGCGTCCCGTACCCGAAGCCGGCCCGCCGCTCCTCGCGCACGGCCCACACCACCTCGCACGGGCCCGACACGCTCAGCGCCCCGAGGCCGAGGGCGGGCGTCACGGTGACGCCGGGCGCGGGGGCCGCGGTGCCCGCGGGGATGCGTACGCCCCTCATGGCGCGGTGCATCTCCCAGGACAGGACGGCGTCGGCGGCGGCCCGGAAGGCGGCGGGGCCGTGGCCGACGCGGGTGCTCACGCGCAGGTGGTGATAGCCGCCGGGCAGCGGGGCATCGCCGGCGGTGGCACCGGCTTCGGGGTAGGTGAGCCTGTCCGTCACCGCGCCAGTATGGGCGACGGCCCGGCCCCACGGGGGGACCGGGCCGTACGTGCTTCAGCCGGCGCGGATCAGTGAACCTTGGTGAAGGGCGCCTTGTCGAAGGCCTTCAGGCCGTTGGCCCACAGCTGGTTGACGCGGTTGCGCTCGGCGGTGTTCGGGTTGGGGTTGGTGCAGGACGGGCCGGGGCCGCCACCGGACATCAGCTCGCTGCAGGGGCCGGAGTAGTGGTCCGGCAGGCCGAGGACGTGGCCGGTCTCGTGCGCGGTGACGCGGGTGGAGTCGTACTGCTCGTTCTGCCGGTAGTCGAGGAAGATGTAGCCCCGGCCGTGGCCGTCGGTGCTGGCGTACGAGCCGCGGGAGTCGTTGCCCTCGTAGTATCTGAAGTCGGCGTTGGAGCCGGCGCGCAGCTGGACGTTGCGCACCGAGCTGTTCCATATCTGCGCGCTTCTGGCTATCTCCGTCGCGAAGCTCGGCGCCCGGCTGGCGTCGTAGGTGACGGTGACGGCCGCGAGCCCCGGCGAGGCCGCCTGCTTGGCCTTCGCGGACTTCATGACGGCCTCGAAGAAGGCCTTGTTGTCGGCTTCCTCCTTGGCGGAGCCGACGTACGAGGAGGTGGTCGTCGCCTGTGCCGGACCACTGCGGTCGAGAGCCACTGCCGATGCGGGGACGGCGGTCATCGTGGCCGCCAGCCCGAGGCCGAGGGCGGCCGAGAGCACCATCGTGGAGCGTGTCATGTGGGGGACTCCAATTCGTGCCGGGAGCCGCTTCGGCCGTGCGCGGTGGGACGCGCGGCCGGGGCTCACGGGTGAACTCCAGTTCCCCTCGAGTCTCTGACGAGTTATCAATGGTGCGGATGATGCCAGTTGGCCATAGCGCCATCCAATCGCCTATCCTGCGCCATCCAACTGTCCATGTGCGTCCGGCATGTGTCTGGTGTGACGTACGGGGCGCGGATATGCTCCCCCCGTGGAGCTTGAGGTCAGGCACCTCCGTGCACTTTGCGCCATCGCGGACACCGGCAGCGTGCGGAAGGCCGCAGTGCAGCTGGGCATGACCCAGCCCTCCCTGACCACTCAGCTCCGCCGCATCGAATCCACCGTCGGCGGGCTGCTGTTCACGCGCGGCCAGACCGGCAGCCGCCCCACGCCGCTGGGCCACTCCGTGCTCTCGCGGGCGCGGCCCATCATCGCCGAGATGGCCGCGCTGGTAACGGCCGCCCGGGACGCGGCAGTCGGCGTCGGCGGCCTGCGGCTGCGCATCGGCAGCATCGGCAGCCGGGCGGTGACGGGCTGGCTGCGCCGCATCCACCAGCGGCTGCCGGACACGGACACCACCATCCATATAGAGGTCTCCTCGAACACCCTCCTGCAGCTGCTGGCCACCAACCAGCTCGACGTCGCCTTCGTCCACGAGACGGCGGGCTTCCCCCTGCACGTGCCGGAGGGCGTGGAGCGCCGCGTCCTCATCGCGTGCGAACCCCGCTTCGTCGCCCTCGCCGCCACGCATCCGGCTGCGGCGCGCACCGCGCTGTGCCTGACCGAGCTGGCGGCCGACCCCTGGATCGTCGACCCGACCGCCGACGACGAGGCCACCGCCCTGCGCCGCGTCTTCATGACCGCCGGCCTGGACCCCCGCCTGATCCACGTCCGCGACAACACCACCGCCGCCGAGCTCGTCGCCTCCGGCGAGGCCGTCCGCCCCACCCAGCCCACGGCCGACCCCGCCCCGGGCACCGTCATCCGCCCCCTCCTGGGCGACCCCCTCTCCACCCAGCTCTCCCTCGCCTCCCGGTCCGGCTCCCTGCCCCTGCGCGAACTGGACGCCCTCTTCACCGACTTGATGTCCGCCTACGTGACGGCCGCCGCCCACAACCCCGTCTACCGCGCCTGGCTCGACCGCAACGGCAGCCCCCTGCTGCCGTCGGTGGGCAGCCACTGACCGGGCCGGGGGCTCTTCCAGCGCTTGCGTAAACGGGGCCGAATGCAACAAAGACCCCTTCACGGATCACCGCGAAAGGGCCTCTGACCTGCTATACAGGCCCACGACTCGCCTGGGGTACTCCCACGATTACCTTCCGGGCGCGTGTCGGCGGTGTGGCCGGCACGTCGCTGAGCCCGAACCAGCCGGCCTTCGCCTCGGGCGTGACGTCGAAGCGCCGGCGCTGCTCAGTCCACAGCGACCGGCGGCGCCGGGACCTGGGCGTCGAGCATCGTGACCCGGCCCGGCATCCCAACGTCGGGCAGCAGCAGTCCAACCGACTGCACCGTGATCGCCGACGGGACGGCTGGCAGGGTTCGGGACGCGACCGTCTCCAGCGACTTGGTGATCACAGGTCTGGGATCGGCGACTTCCGCTTCAAACACATGGACGGGTATATCGCGGAGCGCGTCGCCTGGATCGCCGTAGCTCATTGGCCAATACATCCACCCGGATTCAGCCAGTCCTCTATCGATACCGCTGGCTAAAACGCTCATCCGTTACATGCCTCTAACCAGCCGAGTTACGCTCTACCGCCACCTCAAGGCCGAATACGCCCGCCAAATCCGGCAGAAACGCCCATGTTTCACGCCAATGCGCGGATAGCCAGTCAGTCGATCATGCGTTGAGCGGGTCATCGTGCCGCGCTAGCGTCTGCTCGTCGGCCCGGAAGCGATCTTCTAAAAGCGACCGGGAAAGAAAACGGGGAAGACGACAGCGAGAGCCGGGCGGGCTACCAACCAATGCACCGGCGATCCCGCATGCCCTCTTCCCCGGCATACGCATCTGGGAGTGTAAGTGAAGCGAAGCACTCTGCGCATCGCCGGGGTCTCAGCCCTGGCAGCGCTCGCCTTCGGTGTCACCGCACCTGCCGCCTCTGCGGCTGAGTTCAACCGTGGCCAGACCGCGCCAGTGTCGGCCAGCGCTGCTGGTACAGCGTCCAGACTTACCGGCGAGGCCGACGCGGTCCGCGCGTTGGAGGCATTTGCCCTGGCCATCCAGAACCTGCCGGAGCGCCTCCAGGCCAAGAACCTCAACGACCCCGAGGTCGTTCAGCAGCTGACCAAGGCCATGGAGCGCCAGGGCGTCAGCCACAACACCGCGTCGAAGGTTGTGGGCCTCAACTGGCTGAGCTGCAGCTTGGCCGTCGGAAAGTTCGCTGCGGAGAACGCCATACCTGTTGCCAAGGTAGCCCGGATCGTCGGCAAGGTCGGTGGGTATGGCAAGTTCGCCAAGTACGCATGGCGCTACATCAAGGAGGGGCACGTCCCCCCGGAGGCCGGCGAGGAGTTTGCCGACTTCGTCATGTCCGTAAGCGGACTTGGCGGTGTGGCAGAGGCGTGCAGCTGACGCTCTGACGTCAGGGACGGCCGGCCACACGACGTGACGTGTTGAGAGGAGAGGGGCCATGCCAAGCGTTTTTCAAAAGCCCGTGGGCGAAGACAGTCCGGGAACGGTGAAGGAAGCCATCGGGTACGGCACCTTCAACGTGCTGTTCTTCCTGATGCTCTCCTATCCCGGCGCCTCGTTCCTGCGGGAACTGCTGGGATGGTCTGGTCTTGCGACCACTCCTCTGATCGCAGCCGCTGTCTTGTGGCCGGTCTCGGTCGCCATTGTGTACGCCGAGCCTCGGCTTCATGCGCAGGTGTGGTGGCCAAAGGTCTCAACAGCGTGGACCTGGGGCTGTTCCGTCTTGTATACGTTCCCGCCGCCGGTCCTGGCCCTGACCTTCCCGCTCGCCGTGGGCAATGGTTGGCCGACAGGCGTTCCCACGCTCATTTCGCTTCTGCCTGTGGTTGCCCTGTTCGGTTTCTTCGTTGCTCGTCGACGCTGGCGGGACCGAGCGCACTGAGCAGGACCGGGCTGGGTCCGAACAGGTCGATGCGGTGGAGCTGGCTGTCATCCGGCAGCCAGCTCGCTTCTGTGGATGGGGATACTCACCGCGAACTGGCCGTTGGCCAGCCCTCATGAGGACGCCGAGACCGCCGCTGCGCGGCAGAGGAGCTGCATGGCTGCTACTCACCGCCCCACTCCACACGCAGTGGCCAGGGCAGGGCAGGCCCCACACACTACGCCGTTTCCAGAATCCGTTTTGCCTCACTGAGCGCGATGTCCCACGGGTAGCTGGCTGGGCGCCCTGAGCCAGGCGGGTTCGGCACGAAGCCGCTCTCCCCGTACAGGACAGAAACGCCGGCCTGCCGGAGCGTCTCCACCGAGCGCTCGAACTGCGGGTGACGTGCGAGGGCTTGATTCACGCAGGGCATCGTCACCAACGGAATCTTCTTTCCGATTGCCTCCGCCGCAAATCCGGCGACAAAATTGGCTGTGAACCCAAGAGCCCACTGATTGATCGTGTTGAAAGTGGCCGGCGCCACGAGCGCCACGTCCGCTGGAGGCCAGACGTCTGGCTCGGTCGGCCTTCGGTGCTTCGAGCGGACCGGGTGCCCCGTCAACGTTTCCAGGACCGGGAGTTGCTCCTCCACCCAGCTGGCAGCGGTCGGCGTCAACCCCAGGCAGACATCCCACCCGTCCGCTTGTGCCCGATGAACGGCCTCAGCGATGCCCAGGACAGGAGGAGCTGCGGCTCCCAGCACGTACAACACAGGAGTGGTCATAGGGGGATCACACCACAGGCGCCCGCCCCCACACCGGCAGGTGACGGGGGCGGGCGCCGTTCCCCCGCAGGCGAGCAGGGGTACCGTTCCAGATGACTAGTCGGGGACGGAGACCAGTATGTCCAAGCTGGAGGACGACCACACGGGTAGGCGCATCGCCGAGCAGCGCAAGCGCGCTGGGTAGTCCATCGTCCGAGCTCTGGTCAGCCCTCGCCTCCGCCTATCGCACCGCTCACGACGTCGCCATCAAGCTCGGCTTCTACGATCTCGCAACCGTCGCGCTCGACCGCATGGACTGGGCTGCGTACCGCGCATCCGACCCGCTCATCTCGGCAATGCGTCAGTACATGCGTGCGCTCGTGTACTTCCGAGAAGGCGAGCACAGCATTGGCCTGCGCCTCATCGGCGCCGGCCACAACCTCATCGGCCCCAGCTATACGAGTCTCGAATCCCGGGCTGTGGCCGGCCAACTCCACCTAGGAGCCACCGTCATTGCTGCGCGCGCAGAACGAGGGCAAGGTAAAGGCGCATCTCGCCGAGGCACAGGCTTTGGCCAGGCAGACAGGTGAAGCCGGCCACATTCACTGGCTTTCCTTCGGGCCCACCAATGTGGCTGTTCACGAGGTGTCCGCCCAGGTCGAGATGCGCCAGTACGGCAACGCGGTGAAGACGGCGAAGAGCGTCCTGCTGCCCGACAATTGGGCCGCGTCACGCCGTGCCCACTTCTACATTGATCGTGCGCGTTCCGAGATGGAGATCGGCCGGACGGAAGCAGCGCTGAAGTCTTTGGTGGCTGCGCGAAAGACGGCTCCTCAGCAGACCCGCTATCATCCTGGCGCCCGGGAAACGATCAAGGGGCTCGTCCACCTCCAGCGCAGGACCCCTGACACGTTGAACCACATGGCCGCGTGGGTGGGCCTCTAGAGCCAGGTGTCACGAGTGTCACTCAGCAGTGACACTTAGCGGGATCCCGCTTCGCCACCCTGGTCCCACACCTCGACCACATCGAAGTTGGGACATCCCCATGGGTACAGCGTGCTTCCTCCCGCATGCTTCTCGACGCTCTGGTAATGGCAGAACGCCTCGGTACGCGCGGCAGGTGCCCAAGTGTCGGTGAACCGCCCTGCCAGCCCCCACACCACTGCTGAGTGCCGGACCGGACAGCACACCCCGGCATGCTCCGGCGCCACGCCCATCCGGCGGGTAGGCGCATCAGCTCCTACAGCCAGAACTGAACCTCTGCCCTGCACCTGTACGTGCCATCGGTCATCAGCGGAGGGAACCCCGTGGCCGTCCACTGCGACGGCATCATCCTGAACGCCACTGACGTGAAGCGCGGAATCCGCGGCACCAAGGACGAGCCTGAGATCGAAGCCCGCTTCAAGGAGTTCGGCATCTGCAATGCGGTCATCGTCACCCGCACCCGGCAGGAGTACACCGTGCTGGTAACCCCTGACAGCACACGCGACTGGGATATCCCTTGGGTGGAGTGCGTCGGCGCCGGTCACCGCCGGAAGCACTTGGCCGTGCCCCATCCCACGCGCGAGGCATGGCCGGGCGCCTACTGGCTGCTGACGGCGCCCGACTGCCGCGAGAAGCTGAACGACCCGGCCAACGTGCGCAAGCTGCTCAGGGCGGGGGCACGGCCATGATGTATTGCTCGTGGCACAAAGAGCGCGTGCCCGATGCGGCCGCGGTAGTCACCGTCGACGGTGACCAGGTGAGCCATCATGTCTACGCCTGCAAGGAATGCCAGGACACACACGGCCTCACGCCACTCCGTGAGCGTGAGGCAGACGCTGCGAGCCGAGCCCGCCTCTGGAAGAAACTCGGCCGCGGTTAGACGTCCACGAACAGGGCAGCCGGTGATACGTGCAGCGCGTCAGCGATGCGCAGCAGAGAGTCGAGCCGCGGGCTTGAGGCGCGCCCCTCGATGCGGTCGACCGCCTGGCAGTCGCGGCCGACCAGCTCGGCGAGCAGCCCTGCGTGAGGTTGCGGCCAAGCCGTACTCCCGGATGCGGTTGCCCACTGCCCGACGGCGGGTTAGTACCCAGTCGGGCGGTGAAGTCTTCGGCACCTGATTACCGTGTGCCGATCATGATCGAAAGTCAATATCGTAAACCGTGCACACCGCCCCGGCCCTCCAAAGGGTCGGGGCGGTTTGGCATGGACGCAACGCGGGCGGTGTAGAACAGGTCCCTCGCAAGGTGACGTGCGGCACGGTGCCTGAGGGGATGTGGACCGTATGCGGACTCCGGTCATGCATGAGGCCCCCGATCATGAGTGATCGAGGGGCCAAAATCACCGCTGAACAGCGGTTATCTTCGGTGGGCACAGACGGATTTGAACCGCCGACATCCGCTTTGTAAGAGCGGCGCTCTACCGCTGAGCTATGCGCCCTGGCACGAAAGGACAGCCTACATTGCCCTCCCCCGGTCCTCGCAAACCCGGGGGTTAACCCCACCACGGACCCGGTAGCAGGTGGGATGTCCGGATGATCTTGCCGCGCATAGGCTCGTCGAGCAGGTACTCACCGACCGGCCGGGGGGCATGGGCCCGCCCGCCGTACGCCCGACATGGAGATCATCATGGTTGCCCGCGCCCACCGCGCCGTCCGCGTCAGCGCCGTCCTCGGCGGAGCCCTGATCGCCGGAAGCCTGCTGACCGGGTGCGGGACGGCCAACGCCGACGACGCCACGCCCGAGAGCAGGACGTTCTCGCTCGGCGGGCGGGAGCTCACCGTGGATACGGACAACTCGGCCGTCGAGCTCGTGCCCGGCGACGGGGACGGCAAGCAGGTCAAGGTCACCCGGTGGTTCGACGGATGGGCGCTGGGCGGGTCGACCGGGGTGACGTGGGCGATGGAGGACGGCGGGACGCTGAAGCTGCGGGTGAAGTGCAAGGGGGTGACCGTCGGGTGCGAGGCCAAGCACCGGATCGAGGTGCCGCGCGGCGTCGACGTCACCGTCAGGGACGGCGACGGCACCATCACGGCGCGCGGTTTCGAGAGCCGGCTGAAGGTCACCTCCGGCAACGGCGCGATCGAGGTCCGCGACACGAAGGGGCCGCTGGAGCTGAAGAGTTCGAACGGGCAGATCACCGCCGAGGGGGTCGGCTCCCGGAAGGTGAGCGCCACCACCTCCAACGGGGAGATCCGCCTCGGCCTGACCGCCGCGCCCGACACCGTCACGACCCGTACCAACAACGGCTCCACCCGCATCACCGTGCCCCGCGCCCCCTACAAGGTGACCGCCGGCTCCGGCAACGGCAGCGTCCACGTGGACGTCCCGCGCGACGACGCCGCCCCGCACGCGGTGAGCGCGCACAGCGGCAACGGCTCCATCGACGTGCGGACCAGCGGCTGACCGCCCTGTGTGTTCGCCCTCGCCGGGTGGGAGAATGGCACCCGGGCCTGGGGCGATCCATCGGGAGAGGGCAAGTGACGGCGACCTTCGCACGTACGGTGACGGCTGCGGCCCGCGAGACCCTCGCGCTTGTCCTGCTGCCCCTTCCCCTGCTCGCCGTGGCCGTGGCCGGCTCGAACGGCGCCTTCGCCGGGGGCGGCACGCGCCGCTGGGGCTGGGGGCGCGGGGAGAACCAGCGCGCGGAGGCCCAGGCCGCCAAGGACGCCGCCGCGGCGGCCTTCTACGAGCTGGACACCGCGCAGCGCGAGCTGCGGATCTCCATCGAGACGATCACGGCCGTCGACGCCTCGCCCGCCGCCCGCAAGGCTGCCGCCGACTTCGAGGCGTTCGGGCGCCGCATAGACGAGGTCTCCGGCACGTACATCACCGCCGTCGACACGCACGACCTGGACCGTGACGACCTCGACGCCGCGACCGCCGGCCGGGCCCGCGCGGACCTGGTGAAGGCCAAGGACGAGCTCGTCCGGGCCAAGGCGGACCTGGAGCGGTTCGGGGAGAGCCTGGGCCCCCTGCTGACGCGGGCGGAGAACCAGCTGGCGCAGGTCGCGCCCGCCGTGGAGCGGGCCCGGCAGGGGCTGCTGGCCGCGAGCAACGCGCTGGACGCCGCCCGGGCGACCGGGCTCACGGCGGACGACCTGGCCGCGCGGCTCGCCGCGCTCTCCCCCGAGCTGACCAAGCTCAACCAGGGCGCGGGGCAGCACGGGGTGCAGGAGACCGTCGTACGGGCCGAGCGCGTGCAGCGGGAGGCGGAGGCGATCCGCAGCGACGCCGAGCAGCTGCCGCAGCGCGCGGCGGAGATCGACAAGCGGCTCGTCTCGCTGCGGACCCGCGCCCAGGCGCTGGCCACCCGCGCGGCCGGCATCACCCCCGTCCTCAGCGAACTGCGCCGCCGTTACAGCGCCGCGTGCTGGCAGGACCTGCAACAGGTGCCGGAGGAGGCCGGGCGCGCGGTCGTCCAGGCCGAGCAGCGGCTGGCCGAGGCCCGCACCGCCCGGGACGAACAGCGCTGGGCGGACGCGACCTCGCTGCTGACCACGGTCCGGGCGCTGCTCAACACCACCGACGAGGGCGTCTCGGCCGCCGGCGACCGGCTGCGGCGGCTGGACGAGGTGGCGTTCGACCACCAGCGGGAGGTCGAACGGACCCGCTTCGCCATCCGCGACGCCCAGCGGCTCGCGATGACCGGACGCAGCACCCCCGACCCGCGCCACGCCCGCCCCCTCGACGACGCGGTGGCCCGCCTGGAGCGGGCGACGGGCGATCTGGAGGGCCGGCACCCGGACTGGTGGCACTTCCTGACCGAGATGGAGGCCGTGCGGCAGTCCGTGGCCCATGTGGTGCGGGAGATCCGCGAGGAGCGCGCCGCGGGGAACGGGCGCTGACGCCGGCTGCCCGCGCTGCCCTCTGCGCGGCGCGGGGCGCTGGCTATGCTGCCTGGCATGCCTCGTTATGAATACCGCTGCAGGGCCTGTGGTGAGACCTTCGAGCTCAACCGGCCGATGTCCGAGTCCTCGGCCCCGGCCACCTGCCCCGAGGGGCACGCGGACACCGTGAAGCTGCTGTCGACCGTCGCGGTGACCGGTGCGGCCGCCCCCGCCGCGGCCCCCCGCGCGGGCGGCGGCGGGTGCTGCGGAGGCGGCTGCTGCGGCTGAGCCGGCCGTAGCCGCGCGTCAGCCGACCCGGCGGGCCAGCGTCAGGCCGTCCGCGACCGTCAGCATGACCGACTCCATCCGCCGGTCCGCGGCCACGTGCTCGTTGAACGCCCGTACGTGCGCGGCCGTGCCGTCGGTCACCGACGGGTCCGCGACCTGGCCCATGAACAGCACGTTGTCGACGACGATCAGGCCGCCGGGGCGCAGCCGGGGCACCAGCTGCTCCCAGTAGTCGATGTAGCCGTCCTTGTTCGCGTCGAGGAAGGCGAGGTCGATGTGCGGCTCGGCCGGCAGGGCGCGCAGCGAGTCCGCCGCGGGCGCGATGCGCAGGTCGATCCGGTCCGCGATGCCCGCGGTGGCCCACGCCTGGCGGGCGTGGGCCGTCCACTCCTCCGACACGTCCAGGGTGATCAGCCGGCCGCCGTCGGGCAGCGCCTGCGCCATGGCCAGGGCGGACAGGCCGGTGAAGGTGCCGACCTCCACCACCAGCCGGGCGCCGGTGAGCCGTACGAGGAAGGCCAGCAAGGGGGCCTGTTCCTGGGCCACCTGCTTGATGGCCTCGCCGGGGTAGAGGGCGTGGGTGGAGTCGACCAGGGCGCGCTGCACGGGGTCGAGGGGCGGGTTGTGGGCGAGTACGTACGCGTACAGCTCGGGGGTGAGCGGAGCGCTCTTGATCTCGGGCACGCGATCTCCTCGTTGGCTCGTCGAGGACGACGGAGGGCTGCGACGACGACACGGTGACGCGCCCCCGAGACTAGCCCTCCCGGACCGCTCCCTCTGGAACCTTCCGCTCCGCGAAGGCCCGCAGGATCTCCTCGCCCGCTGCCACGCCCCGCGTGAGCAGGGCGGTCACATGCGGGGCGGTCCAGCCCGCGTCGGCGAGCTCGCCGTGGCCGGGGCGCCAGGCGCGGTCGGCCGCCAGCAGCAGGTCGGCGTCCAGCAGCGAATCGCCGGCGGCGAGCACCTCGGTGGCGCCGGTGCGGCGCGCCACTTCCGCCACGGCAGCGCTCTTGGTGAGCGGCTTGGGCACGGCGTAGACCTTGCGGCCCTGCAGCGAGACCGTCCAGCCCCGCTCGCCGGCCCAGACGGCCAGCTCCTTGACCCAGGCGGCGGGCAGCTGCTCCCGGTCGACGACGAGGTAGGCGAACAGGTCGGCCGCCGTACGGGACTTGAGCAGCCAGGCCGGGTCGGTGGTGCGCAGCAGCCGCTCCTGGACCTCCTCCAGCGAGGCGCACTCGGCGGCCAGCGTCCGGCGCACGGCCGCCCGCCAGGCGAGGTCGGGTTCGCCGTCGACGAGCAGCTCCCCGCCGTTGGCACAGATCGCGAACGCGGACGCGGGGCCGGGCAGCCGGACGCGTTCGTACTGCTCGCGGGTGCGGGTCGTGGTGGGCACGAAGGTGACGGTGCGGGCCAGTTCGGCCAGCAGCGCGGCGGCGGTCTCCGTCATGTACGACAGCGGCTTGTGCTCGTACGTCTCCACGCACAGCAGGCGCGGTGCCTGCGCGTCCGGCATGGACAGGGCGAGCGCGGCGGTGGAGTAGATGAGGGTGCGGTCGAGGTCGCTGGCGACGAGGAGGGTCACTGCGCGGCCACCGCCTTGCCGTCGGCGCCGGTGGCGCCGCGGGTGTAGTGGGGGTGGATCAGGCCCACGCAGCTGTACGGCAGGTCCCCGACCTCCTCGACCGGTACGCCGCGCTGTTCGGCCAGCAGCCGCACGTGGTCCAGGTCGGCTCCCGCGCCGCGCTTGGCGAGGATCTTCCAGGGGACGCGGCGCAGCAGGACGCGGGTGGTCTCCCCGACGCCCGGCTTGACGAGGTTGACGTCGTGGATGCCGTACTCCTCGCTGATGCGCTCGACCGCCGCCCAGCCGGCCCAGGTGGGGGTGCGGTCGGCGGCGGCCATCTCCTTGGCGTCGAGGGCGACGTCCTGCTCGACCTCGGCGAAGCGGGCGCGGACGGTGTCGAGGAAGGAGCGGGAGACGTCGGCGGTGGCCAGCTGGCGGTAGTACTTCGCGCCGTGGAAGTCGTGCGGCCCGACGAGGTCGGCGCGCAGCACGGTGCGGGAGATGAGGCCCGAGACGGTGGAGTTGAGGCAGGCGGAGGGGATGAGGAAGTCGTCGCGCGTGCCGTAGGTCTCCACGCAGTGACCGGGGTCGGCGAGCACGGCGATCCGCGGGTCGAAGCCGGGGAAGTCCCGCAGGGCGTCGGCCAGTTCGCGCGTGATGGCGCCCTTGCCCGTCCAGCCGTCGACGAAGACGACGTCGGCCGGGTCGTGGTGGGCGGCCAGCCAGCGCAGGGCGTTGGGGTCGATGCCCCGGCCGCGCACGATGGAGACGGCGTAGTGCGGCAGGTCCAGGCCGTGCGCGTGCCGGGCCCAGCGGCGCATCAGCACCCCTACGGGCGTGCCGGCGCGGGCCAGGGAGACCAGGACGGGGCGGGGCGTCCGCTCGGCGAGCACGGTCTCGGTGACCGCGCCGACGGCCCGGGCGACGCGGGCGGCGGAGGCGTCGAGGGCGGAGTGGTAGAGCGCCTGGTAGCGCTCGCTGGGCTGGTACTCGACCGGCAGCGACTCCGCGTAGTGCGCGCCGCCGCTCTGGATGGCCTCCTCGCGCTCCTCGGTGGGTGCCTCGAGGTCCACGGCGGAGAGGTCCTGGAGCAGCCAGCCGACGTCCTCGGGGTCGTACGAGGAGAAGGCGGGGCCGCGGAGCGGTTCTGGCATGGGGGGTGTGGCCTGTCGGTCGGGGGCGTAGGAGGGGATGACGGTGAGCAGCACGTGCCCGGTGTGCGCGGCGAGCCGGTCCAGCAGTCCGCCGGGCGCGTGCAGGGCGGGGGTGTCGCCGGCGGAGTCGACGACGGCGACGACAGCGTCGAAGCGGTCGCCGTGGCCGTGGCCGTCGCCGTGGCCGGAGGGGGCGACGTTGTAGGCGTAGCGCTCGCCCGGCCCGTCGGACGGGTCGTCGTGCGCCGGGAAGGCGAGGCGGGTGCGGATGGCGTAGCCGGGGTCGTCGACGGCGAGGACGGGCGAGCGGGTGGTGGTGGAGAACCGCACCTCGGCGCACTCCTGCTCCAGCGCCTGTGCGAGGCGCAGGGGTGCGTACATCAGCTCCTCGGTGCCGAGGACGAGGACGCGCCCGGCGTTCGCCGGGAGGGCGGCGCGGACGCGCTCCGCCATGCCGGGCAGCGCGGCTTCCAGGCGTGCCCGGTGGGCGGGCGTGAACCCGTGCCGGCCGCCGTCGGGCAGGCCGGGGGGCCAGGCGAGGTCGACGCGGGCTGCCGCCTGCGGTGGGTTCGGCACCGCCGGACTCGCCGGTGGACGGTTGCCCGCCGTCGCGGCGGGGAAGGAGCCCCGGTCCCGCCCTTTCGCCGTTTCCCGGGGCTCCGCCCCGGACCCCAGGGGCCCGGGGGCTTGCCCCCGGTTTCGGGAAGGGGCGGGACTGGGGAGCTCAGCCCTCGTGGGGCGGCCCGGCGGTGCCGAACCCGCCGCCGCCACGGTCGCCTCGAACTCGGCCACCAGCTCCTGTCCCCGCTCCAGCACGCCTGCCGGCAGGCGCACCGTGCCGCTCGCCGCCGCGATCAGGTCGACGCGGGCGCCGAGCTCGCCGGCGAACTCCGTCAGCCGGGCGCGGTCGTGCTCGCCGCGCATGTCGACCAGGGCCACCACCACGTACCGCTCGCGCGGAAAGCGCCGGTGCAGCGCCGCGATCGTGTTGAGCACCGTGCGCCCCGTGGAGAACTCGTCGTCGACGAGCACCAGCGGGCCGTCCCCCGTGAAGAAGCCGGGATCCTCCGGCAGCAGCAGGTGCGACGTGGCGTGGCTGTGCTCCTCCTCGAAGCCGCCCACGGGGCGGACCCCCGGCACCTCGCGGCGCGTGGAGTGCAGGTACGGCGCCAGGCCGAGGCCGTCCGCCACCGCGTGGCCGAGGCCCGTGGCGGTCTCGGCGTAGCCCAGCACGACCGCCCGCGCGGCGTCCGCCTCGCCCAGCAGCGCGCGTACCCGGCGGCCGAGCCCGGCGCCGGCTTCGTATACGACGGAAGGGAGCTGCGGGACGTGCTTGCCCAGCACGTTCGACACGAGCAGATGGGCCCGCTTGGGGTTGCGGCGCAGCGCCAGGCCCAGCAGCTCCGGCAGCCGGGCGTCACCTTCCAGATCGACGCCCAGCCGCCGCGCGACCCACTGTCCCGACCACACCACGTGCGCGTTCTCCTCGCTCATACGTCCTGCAACCCCGCAGCCAGCAGTTCCACGAAGCTCACGTCCTCCCGGGCGACGCCGAAGACCTCGGCGCGCAGCATGGTCCGCTCGGCCCAGGCCCGGTGCGGCTTCACTTCGTTCATCTTGTTCGTATAGGCGGAGCGCAGCACTCCACCACCGTCGCGTTCCGGCCGCAGGATGTCCTGCGCGTCGCTGAACTCCTCGTGGCTGACGACGGACAGCGCGTGCACGGGGGCGACGTGGGAGGGGTGGATGCAGGTCTTGCCCTGCAGGCCGTTGGCGCGGTCCAGCTGGATCTCGCGCAGGAGGCCGTCCATGTCGTGCTCGATGAGCGCCGTGCGCAGCGCCTCGGCGGGCCCGGCGAAGGGGCTGCGGCGCAGCTGGGGCTTGAACATCCGCTCGGGCTGGGGGAAGTACTCCCAGACCGGGCCGGTGACGGTGAAGCCGCTGCCGTCGGCGCGGCCCAGGACGTTGACGACGTCGGCGATGACGGAGGCGACGATCTGGACGTCGTAGGCGGTCATGTCGGGTGCCCGGCGCAGCCCGTAGGCGGAGCAGAAATCGGTCACGCCGAGCCGGAGCGCCAGCACGCGGTCGCGGTACTTGTCGACGGCCCGGGCGATGCCGGTGAGGGTCTCGGTCCGGGTCTCCAGGTGGAGCAATTCGGGCGATTCGAGCACGGGCATGGCGAACAGCCGGCGCCCGCAGTCCGCTTCCGCCTCGGCGAGGGCCTCCAGGAACGGCAGCCCCCGCTCCTCGGTGAACTTCGGCAGGACGAATCCGGACAGCAGCCGCCCGGCGGGGCCGAGCCGGCGCACGAGGTCGGTGATCTGCGCGGGCTCGCGGACCCGGACGAACAGCAGGGGCAGCTCGCCGCCTCTGCCGTCGTCCCCGGCCTCCTCGCCGGCGGCCAGCTCGGTGAACTGCCGGACGAGGTTCTCCTCGGCGCCCACCACGTCCGCGTCGCCGATGGAGTCCTCCAGGCACAGGACCATGGAGACCACTCCGCGCCGCGCCTGCTTGGCGACGTCGCGGGCGAGCGTGGTGCGGGTGGCGGGGCTGTAGAGCGTGGCACCGAGGGCGGCGGCGAGCGTACGGGCGGGGGAACCGGCGGTGAATTCGCCCGGCTCCTTGTGGAACAACGCGCTCCGCACCGCAGGCGCAAGGTATCCGAAATGCCTCATTGCTCTCCCCGAATGCCACGGCCTGGGCGCCTCCCCTCCGGCCGGGCCGGCACGGAAGTGTGGCCGATTATCGTACGTCCGGGGGTGGGTCAAGAGTTCCCCAAGTCTGTTAAAAGCTCATGACCAGCAAGGATCCATCCGGTAAGCGAGCGCGGTACCGAAAGAGGACCACCACCCCTCAGCGTCCCCCGGCAGCCGTCCCGCACACCCCCTGCGTTGTCCCCGGGCCGTGCGGGAGGGCAGGATTGCGGGCATGACGCACGCGATGCTGAAGGGGTCGAACATCCCGCTGGAGGCCCCGACCGTGCGGGCCGTACTGCGCTGGACGCCAGGGCCGGGCGTCCCGGACGTGGACGCCTCCGCGCTCCTGCTGGGCGACGAGGGCCGCGTGCGCTCGGACGAGGACTTCGTCTTCTACAACCAGCCCCGCCACCCCTCCGGGCTGGTCCGGCACCTGCCCAAGAAGCGGCTGGTCGAAGGCGCGACGGACTCGGTCGAGGCCGACCTGTCGGCGCTGGAGCCCGCCGTGACGCGCGTGGTGCTCGCCGCCTCGGCCGACGGCGGGCCCTTCGGCCTCGTCCGGGACCTGTGCGTCCTGCTGTACGACACGGCGCGCGGCGGCTCCGCGACGACCGAGACGGCACCCATCGCGCGCTTCGACGTACGGGCCGAGACGGGCGACGAGACCGCGATGCTCTGCGGCGAGCTCTACCGGCGCGGGGACGGCTGGAAGTTCCGCGCGCTCGGCCAGGGGTACGCCTCGGGCCTGGTGGGGCTGGCCACGGAGTTCGGAATCTCGGTCGAGGAGACGGAGGACACGGACGCCTCCGGCGCCCCGGACCGCGCGAGCGCCACCGGCGACCCGGAGCCGGCCGCCGCCCCGGACCCGGCACCCGCGCCCGCACCCGTGCCCGCCGCCACCGCACCACCGGCGCAGGCTCCGGCGCCCGCTCCGGCGCCCGCACCCCAGCCCGCGCCCGCTTCCGCGCCCGGCTACGGCTACCCGCCGCCGCCCTCCGCGCCGCCCGTCATCCCGCCGCCCTCGCAGTCCGTACCGCTGCCCGCAGCCGCTCCCCAGGCGCCGCAGACGCCCCAGCCGTCCTACGGCTACCCGCCGTACCCGGCGGCCCCGGCGGCCCAGCCGTCCTACGGCTATCCGCAACAGCACCAGACGCCGCAGACGCCTCAGCCGTCCTATGGCTACCCTCCGCAGCAGCCCGCGCCCGACCCGGCCTTCCGGCTGCCCCCGCAGGGCCCGCAGTTCCAGCCGCAGTTCCAGCCCGGGCGCTGACCCGGTGCCGGCGCCCGGGCGCCGGCACCGGTCCAGGTGTGAGTGGTCACACCTTGCTCTTGTACCCCCGCCCCCACTGCAGTCCCCATCCGTACAGCCGGTCCAGCTCCGACTGGAAGCCGTACACATACTTCATCTCGCGCCGCACGATGATCTCGCCCTTGATGTTCTCGATCAGCACCACGGCACACGAGCGCGCCTCCGGGGCGCGCTCGTCGAGCGAGACCTCCAGGCGCGGGCCGTTGCCGGGGTAGAGCGTCACCAGGGCGTGCGTACGGTCGAACGCGGGGGTGCCGTCGTAGATGTAGACGAAGATCAGCAGCCGCTTGATCTCGTCGCGGTGGTCCATGTTGATGTAGATCGTCTCGCCCGACCCCGACCCGAAGCGGTCGTCACCGCTGAGCTGAACATACGGCGGCGAGTTGACGCTGCCCAGTATGTTCCCGAGTGGCTGGACTACGCCCTTGGAACCGTCCTGCAGCTCGTACATACAGGCGAGGTCGAGGTCGACGTTGACCATGGCGGGGCCCTGCGCCTGCACCATCTGCGGCGTGAACTTGCGCAGCGGGTGCCGCAGCCCGGCTCCGAACGAGCGGCGCTCGTCGAAGTCCGAGGTCCGCATCCGCCAGGACAGGTTGACGCGCAGGTTGCCGGTCACCGCACCCTGCTTGGTCAGCGAAAACGTGGGACGGCGCTTGGTCAGTTCGACCGCGCCGTTGGTGCCGCTGCCGTCGAATTGGCGCGCGGCGGCGCTCCCCCAATTCCCGAAGAGCTTCTCCCATATCGCCATTGCCGTAACCCCCACCGTGTCGAGCACACATGCCGCGGGGCGGTCGCGAGGATGATCCTCGCGACC